>NZ_KB906072.1:320727-919558 GCF_000381165.1 Agrobacterium sp. 10MFCol1.1
GAATACGAAAGGGCGGTCTTCGGATCGCCCTTTTTCGTTGCCGCCCATGCCCCTTGGGACAGCTGGCGCGATATCTTCACTTGCCGGGATCGGGCTTAAAAAATATTGTCTCTTTTTGAAACAGCGATAACTTTAGTCAGCTTGTTTTTGGCAGCGCGTGCAATAATCGGGTGCCGATAGAGGCGAATCACAATTGCCGATGGGGCGGATTTTCGCCCTCTTCAGTTTATAAGCACGACATTTAGTTGTCTTTTTTTCATATATTTCGCGATTACGATGAAGGAATACATATTATTTTTGATTTTCTCTCTGACAGGTTGTTGTCGGTAGAAGAAAATAAACTATAAGTCAGCGCCCGTGAGGGTGCCGCGGCGGGATGCAAGCATTGAAGGGGTTCGATGCTTGGCAAGCACGCTCGAATGCGGATGGCGATGAAAAATCAACTTGGCAGCGACGCTTGAGATTGCAGCGCTGGTACGATGTTCATGCGGGGGCGCGATTTGTTCGAAATATCAAGACGCAACGATGCTCTGCCTGCGGCCGCGACAACCATGCCGGATACTCAGACCCTCTCGCATTTCTTCATTTCGGAGGAATGGAGCGGCGATCTTTCGAGCGGCGTCATCAAGCTTGGCGAACATGCATCTTTCATGCATGGGCTGCCGCAGGGTGAGTGCGGCCTGCTCAGCCTGATCCGCTGTTACGATCGGGGTCACCACGACCGCGTGCTCGAAATTTTCGAACAGGCTTCCGCCGCACCCTCACGCTTCTGCTTTTCCACCGGCCTGTTCACCCTGCCGGCAATGCGGCAGCCGCTTATTTGCATGGGCGAATCCTCGGGTTTCGAGATCGGCCAGCAAGGGCGCATTTCGGGGCTCTTCCTGTTTCCGCGTTTCGAGGATATGCGCTTCGCCGCCTAGAGCGTTTCCAGTGAAACTGCGCAGCGGCTTTATGTCAGGAAAATTTGTTAAAACAATTAGATAGATCGAGTCGAATGGTCCCGTTCAAACGGGATGCGCGCTCTATGTCATTGAACGACATTGTTGGTCGTTCACAAAATGAAGACAATTTGTCTTATATTGTTCATCTTTATAGATGCATGATTTTCGGTCATTGATATCTCCAGACATCACCTTGCAGTTTAACCGGCGACACGCCGATCACTTACCGGAGATACTCCATGTCCAGCAGCCAGAACGCTCTCGTTCTCATCGCCCGCATTCTGCTTTCCTTCATCTTCATCTATTCCGGCTTCGGCAAACTCACTGATCCGGCTGGCACTGCCGGCATGATCTCGGGCGCCGGCATGCCTGGCGCAACCGCGCTTGCCTATCTTGCCGGCCTGTTCGAACTCGTTGCCGGTCTTGCCATTCTCGCCGGTTTCCAGACGAAGATCGCCGCATGGGCGCTTGCAGCATTCTGCGTGTTCACCGGCCTCGTATTCCACAGCGGCACCGTTGCCGTTCCCGGTTGGCCTGAGCCTGCTCTCGGCTGGATCAACACGCTGAACGGCATCATGCTGATGAAGAACATCACCCTTGCCGGCGCCTATATCCTGCTCGCAACCTTCGGTGCAGGCGCCTACTCCGTCGATGCAAAGCGCGGCTTCGTTACCGCCCGCGCCTGAATCCATAGGCTGACCAAGAAAAAAGCCGCCGGAGCGATCCGGCGGCTTTTTTCTTTTGTGCTTTCAGACAGCCGCTTTTATTCGCGCCGCGATCTCATGAACCGCCGGATCACCTTCGTGCTCCGGCTTGCGGGCGCGCACGAAACAGGCTTCCGAGCGGACGATGATGCCGTCGGAGAGAATTTTCAGGTGGTTAGCTTTCAGCGTCGAGCCGGTGGAGGTGATATCGACGATGATATCCGCCTGCCCTGCCGCCGGCGCACCTTCGGTGGCGCCAAGGCTTTCGACAATACGGTAAAGCTGAATGCCATGCTGGCGCGAAAAGAACTGCTGCGTCAGCCGCCAGTATTTGGTTGCGATTGCCAAACGGCGACCATGACGGGCACGGAATTCCGAGGCCACATCGCCGAGATCGGCCATGCTGTCCACATCCAGCCAGATTTCCGGCACGGCGACAACGACATCGGCATGGCCGAAACCGAGGCGGGCGCAGAATTCCACCTGCGCATCGGCGTTGGTCAGCCCCTCTCGCACCAGGTCTTCACCCGTCACGCCGAAATCCACGCTGCCAGCACCAATTTCGCGGGCGATCTCGGAGGCTGAGAGATAGGCAATCTCGATATCGTCGCGCCCTTCGATGCGGCCGCGATAGGACCGGTCGTTACCGACAGCTGCGACCTTCAGCCCGGCGCGTTCCAGAACGGCGGAGGCGTCTTCCTTCATCCGGCCCTTTGAGGGCAAGGCAATGGTGATCATGGCTTATCGCTCCCGCGCACCGTTTCGATGCGATCCAGCCAGAGGGAAAAGCCCACGGCCGGTATTTTTTCCTGCGCGCCAAGCAGCGTCAGCAGCCGGTCAAAACGGCCACCACCGGCCAAAACGCTATCGCTACCTTCTTCCATCACCTCGAAAACGAGGCCAGTATAATAATCGAGCGGACGGCCGAAGGCCGCGCCGTAGCTGACTGTTTCGAGATCGACCCCGGCATTGGCAAGGGCCGCGACACGCTTATCGAAAGCGGAAAGCGCACCGTCCAGCTTCAGCTTCGCCTTTGCGGCAAAATCGGCCAGAACTTGCGAGGCCTGCGGCAAGGGCGCCTGCAGGGCCAGGAACTGCTTGAGCAGTTCGAAACTCTCATCCGGCAGACGCGTGGCGGCAAGCGCCAGCTTTTCCCGCAGACGGCGGGCTATTTCCTGCGGCGAGCGGCTGGCATTGGTGGAATAGCCGGTTTCCTGCATTACCGTGTCGAGATAATCGACCAGCACCGCCTCTTCGCCCGTTGCCAGAAGTCCAGCGACCCGCGCGTCAAGGCCGGTCATGGGCTTGGGGTGCACGAGGCTTTCCAGCAGCGCGTCGAGCTGCGCCATATCGCCGAAAGCCTGCACCAGCCGTTTCTGCCAACCGAGCGGCAGGCCGAGCGCTGCAACGACCGCCTCGAACACCTGCTGGTCGCCCAGCGTGACGGCGAGCGAACGGCCAGGCAAAAGGCGTTTCAGAATGGCGGTTGCATCAATCACGGCGCGGGCATCGGCGGCGGCGATATCGGTATCGCCAAGATCCTCGATGCCGGCCTGATAAAACTCGTTCGCACCCTCCCGGCGCTGGCGGAAGACCTCGCCCAGATAGGAGTAACGCTTCGGCGTACCCGTCGCTGTCTCGATATGGCGCAGGCAGACGGGAATAGTGAATTCGGGGCGCAGGCACAGGCTTTCGCCTGTCTCGCTCTCCGTCATGAAAATACGCCGGCGCAAATCCTCGCCCGCCATATCCAGAAACGGTTCGGCAGGCTGGATGACAGGCGTATTCACACGACTTGTGCGCCGCGCGGCGAATTCTTCCAGTAGCTCTCCGGAAAATTCCGGCATGTCGATCAGGGGCATGGAACGGTACTTTTCGTCACGGTTCGAGCGGCTGCATCATTTCGATGCGGTTTCCGAAGGGATCAAGGACATAAAACCGGTGATATCCTTCGAGCGGCTCATCCTCAACCACATGGTAGCCTGCAGTTTCAAGTGTTTTTCGCAAGATACTGAGATCGTCTACCAGAAAGGCAGGATGGGCTTTCCTGGCAGGTCTGAAATCCTGATCGATGCCGAGGTGGAGTTTTATCGGTCCAGATGAGAACCAGCATCCGCCCCGCGCCGCCAGATTGGCGGGTTTCGCCTGCTCCGCAAAGCCGAGCAGGTCGCCATAAAAGGCGCGCGCCTCGTCTTCCCGGCCGACGGGCATCGCCAGTTGAAGGTGATCGAGCGCGAGGATCGCCATCGCCTCAGCGCCCTTCAGCGGCGCGGCGAACGTCCTCTGCATGATGCTCCAGAATCTCGCGAACCTTCGCCACCAGTTCCGTCTCCGGCGCGGTGATCTGTGCCACCCGCGCTTCGCGCCAGCTGGCATTGTCCTCGATCTCGCCGGAGAGGCGCTTGCCTTCGATTAGATCCTTGATCTGCACGACGCCTTCGGCGCGCTCGTCACCGCCCTGGATGATGGCGATGGGGGAGCCGAGACGGTCGGCATATTTCAGCTGATTGCCGAATTTCTTCCAGTTGCCCTGGTACATTTCGGCGCGGATACCCTCGGCACGCAGCGCCTGCGTGAAGCGCTGGTAGCGGCCCATGCTGTCCACATCGCCATCCATGACGGTGATGAGAACCGGGGCGAGCGGCTTGACCTGACCGAGTTTGCCGAGGTTCTTCAAGGCCGTCATCAGACGGGAAACGCCGATGGAGAAGCCTGTTGCCGGAACTGGCTGACCCATGAAGCGAGAGACGAGACCATCATAACGGCCGCCACCGCCGACCGAGCCAAAGACGACCTTTTCGCCCTTTTCGTTGGTGACGTCGAAGGTCAGTTCGGCCTCATAGACAGGGCCGGTGTAATATTCGAGACCGCGCACGACGGAGGGATCGATCTTGATACGCGTCGCATCGTAACCGGCACCGGAAACCAGAGAGCCGATGATGTTCAGTTCATCGACGCCTTCCGCGCCTTTGGATGTGCCCGCAACCAGTTGTGCGAGATCATCGGCGCTTTCCGCATAATCCTTGATGCCGACGAAAAACAGAACCTTTTCGATCTGCTCTTCACCGAGACCCGCACCCTTGGTGAAATCGCCGGACTCATCCTTGCGGCCGGGACCGAGCAGCAGCTTCACACCATCAGGGCCGAACTTGTCGAGCTTGTCGATGGCGCGCAGCACGTTCAGGCGACGACCGGCATTTTCCTCGCCACCAAGGCCGATGGCCTCCATGACGCCGTCCAGCACCTTGCGGTTGTTGACGCGGATGACATAATCACCGCGCGCAATGCCAAGCGCTTCCAGCGTATCGGCCATCATCATGCACATTTCGGCATCGGCCTGCACACCGGCAGCACCGACCGTATCGGCATCGAACTGCATGAACTGGCGGAAGCGGCCGGGGCCGGGCTTTTCATTGCGAAACACATAACCGGCGCGATAGGTACGGTAGGGCAGCTGGATTTCGTTGAAATTTTCCGCGACATGGCGGGCAAGCGGTGCAGTGAGATCGTAACGCAGGCTCATCCACTGGTCGTCGTCATCCTGCAGCGAAAATACGCCCTCGTTCGGACGGTCGCTATCAGGCAGGAATTTGCCGAGCGCATCGGTATATTCAAACAGCGGTGTTTCCACCGGATCGAAGCCGTAAAGCTCGTAGACCTTGCGGATCTTGTCGATCATTTCATTGGTGGCATGGATATCGGCAGCAGAACGGTCCACGAAGCCACGCGGCAGGCGGGCTTTCAGTTTCTGAGGCTTTTTTGCTTTTTCGCTCATGATGCCGATCCGATATTTTCCTGAAATTATGCCGGTGTATTAGATGATGAAGCCCGGTGCGGCAAGCCGCAAAGCCTCTGGTTCTACTGGCCGCACGGGGCAAACAATGCTATATGGGATGCATGTATCCCATTTTAGTCGAAAAGGGCGCAAGCAATGAGCAAACAGACTGCCATCCGCCTGCCGGACGAGACCTATGAACGGCTGAAAGCGCTTTCCGAGCGCACGGGCCGTACGTCCGCATACTATATCCGCGAGGCGATTGAGAAACATATTGAGGATATGGAAGATCTCTATTTAGCCGAAGAGGCGACGCGACAGCGCATTGCCAATAAAGAGCGCACCTATAATCTGGAAGAAGTGATGCGCGATCTTGACCTGGAAAATTGAATTTCAGCACCGAGCCGTCAAACAGCTTGGAAAGTTGGCAAAGCAGGACGCGAACCGCATCGTTTCTTTTCTGGCGGACCGGGTCGTCCAGGACGACAATCCCCGCCAGACAGGTGCCGCCCTGCAAGGCTCAGAACTCGGCAGCTTCTGGCGTTACCGGGTAGGCGATTACCGTATCATCTGCGATATACAGGACAACAAGCTTGTCGTGCTGGTGGTGGAAATTGGCCATCGCCGCGAAATTTACCGTTAGGCATCAATGATCCTCGAAGCCCTGCAATATGCCGCCACGCGTGCGGCCACGCCGAACCCATTCCGGCCGCATATCCGCTATTCCGTCAATCTATGGGCGCGCGCCAATCGCTGCGCAACAGCATGGGCGGAGCATGAAAACAACAGCCAGCAATTTGTGCTGCAATCGGTGAGAAAACTCAAACAGAGGCGGACGGCGGTGGTGCTCGGGTCGGGTCTGCTGCGCGACGTGCCATACGATGCGCTGGTGGCGATGTTCGATACCGTAGTTCTGGTCGATCTGGTGCATCTTGCCAGCGTGCAGGCGAAACTGCGCTTCAATTCCAAAAAGAATGTGCGCATCGTCAACCGCGATCTTTCCGGTTTTGACGATATCGTTGCCGGTAAAGAACCGGAACCGCTCGAGTTCCTGCGGCGGGTGCCCTATCTGGATTTCGTCGTCTCGGCCAACCTCCTGTCACAGATCGGCACCGGCGCGCGGCATCGGCTGGAGCGGGAGAAGATTGCCGGCGCGCCTGATGACCTTTTGCCGAGGCTCATTCAGACGCATCTGGATGCGCTGGCCGCCCTTCCCTGCAAGGTGTGCCTAGTAACGGACACATCCTTTGACGTTATCGGCGAAGACGGCAGCCTGCACCAGCACGAGGACTTGCTGCATGGCGCTGATCTGTCCGCGCCGGCCGCCGCATGGGAATGGCCACTCGCTCCGTTGGGAGAGGAAAGCAGGGACTATCGAATCGTTCATCACGTCGTTGCGCATGAGCTGACGTGAGAGGCTCTGCCCGCGCACCGCGATCCCGATAATGCCGCGCGGCCTTTCGACCTACAAACCGGCAAGACCGGCCTTGTAGTCCTCCGAGGCGGCACGGCTGAGGCGTTCCAGTTCCATGGCGGCACGGCTGGTGTGACGTTCCTTGTGGCGCAACAGAGCAAAATTGCGGGCGGGCAGATCGATGCCGGCGCGGACCAACAATCCCTGGCGTAAGAAGAGGGAGGCGACGGAAGCGGAAACCGCCGTCGCCGCGCCGCCGGAGCGTGCCGCCATCACCACGGCCTCGTTGGAGGGCAATTCCAGCATAACGGAAAGATCTGCCGGGTCGACCCCCATCTGCCGCACCGCCGCCTCGAAGGCGGAGCGGGTGCCGGAACCCTGTTCGCGCAACACCCAGGACGTTCCGTATAGAATATCGAGGGCGGTAAGATAACGGCCGTCGGCGAAGGGGTGGGCGGAGCCGGTGACGACCAGAAGCTTGTCGGATACCACGGGCTGCACCATCAGCGCCGGCTCGTCGATCTTGCCCTCGATGAAGCCGACCTCAGCCAGCCCATCGAGCACGGCCTGCGTTACCGTTTTCGTATTGCCGATATCGAGTTTCAGCGTAACACCCGGATAAAGCTTCTTGAATTGCATGAGGATCGGCGGCAGCCAGTAGCTGGCAATGGTCTGGCTGGCGCAGACAGTGATTTCGCCGCGCGTCAGACCGCCCATTTCGGAGAGAATCAGTTCGGCGCTGCGCACACGCGCCAGCGTCGCCCTGGCCTCACCCAGAAACACCCGGCCGCTTTCGGTCAATTCGATATTGCGGCCGACGCGATGGAACAGCTCGACATTGTAAAATGCCTCGAGGTTCTTGATAGCGGAACTGACAGCCGAGGCGGTCAAACCGATTGCCTGCGCGGCCCTTGTCAGGTGCTCGCGTTCGGCGACGGCGATGAAAATGCGGAGTTGTTCGAAGGTCATGGCTTTTTCATTCGATTTTATCGAATAATATATGCCATATTATTTGATAGAATAAAACAGGCCATTCCGGTATTGTCTGTCCATGGCACAGCATCGCACCCTCACTCATCCCTTCCAGTCTTCTTTTCGTTCGCTGACCCCGCTTCTGCCGGGCATTCTGCTTTGCGCGGCGGTCAGTTGCGCTGCCATTCTGGCGGAACGATTTCAGGTGCGGCTTGCCGGACATGCATGGCTCGGCGATCTGGTGCTGGCTATTCTGATCGGTACGCTTTTGCGTTCGCTCGTGTCGCTGCCAGCGGTTGCTTCGGCTGGCATCAAGTTCAGTGCCAAGACCCTGCTCGAGATTGCGGTGGCGCTTCTTGGCGCATCCTTGAGCCTTGCCATTCTAAAAGGCGCCGGCGGTTTGCTGATCGGCGGCATCGCTGTCATCGTCGCCCTGTCGCTGATCTTCAGCTATGCCGCCGGGCGGATGCTGGGGCTGCCACCCAAACTCGCAACCCTTATCGCCTGCGGCAATTCCATCTGCGGCAATTCGGCGATCGCGGCGGCAGCGCCCGCCATTGGCGCCAAGCCAGAAGATGTCGCCGCCTCGATTGCTTTTACAGCCGTTCTCGGTGTCGCCGCCGTTCTGCTGATGCCGTTTCTGCCGCAGCTTCTCGGTCTTGATGCCACCCAATATGGCATCTTCGCTGGCCTGACGGTCTATGCCGTACCGCAGGTGCTAGCCGCCACCGCCCCGCTCGGCGCCGTTGCGGTGCAGACTGGGACAATCGTCAAGCTCATACGCGTCCTGATGCTGGGGCCGGTCATTGCTGCCCTCTCCGTCATCCACGGCCAGTCCGGCAAGGGCCGGCTGAAGTTGCAGCAGATGGTTCCGTGGTTCATCATCTGCTTCGTGCTGATGATCATGGCCCGTTCCTTCGGCCTCATTCCCGAGGTTCTGCTCGGACCCCTCGCCTCGCTCTCCAACATCCTCACCATCATGTCGATGGCGGCACTTGGTCTGTCGGTCGACATTCGCAGCCTTCGCCATGCCGGGGGCAAAGTCATCGTCGCCGCCAGCCTCTCGCTCGTGCTGCTTGGAATCTTGAGCTTCGGCCTGATCGCGCTGACGCAAACGGCCTGAAGGTGCGGCGGGCCGTTATTTCTGAGTGCTGACCGTCAGGATATAATGCGCACCGAGCCCGCGACGCGGTGATCCCAGGATAAGCGTCGGGCGGATCAGCCATTCGGTATCCGCCTTCGGCGTCAACGTGGCGATTTTACCTTCGGAGTCGCTGAAAAAGATCGCGTCCTGATCCGGCGTCGAAAAATCAAAGATCGCCATCAGGACGAATTCGCTGGAAGAGGTAAGCTCGACCTTCATCGTCTGCCCGGCCTTGACCTTCAGGCGGTAGACATCGCCACGGCCGCGCCGTGTCCAGCCATCTAGTTTCAACGGCCCGGTGGGCGGCAGGGCAACTTCCTTGAGCCTTTCGCCGTCGTCCAGCCAGATGCCGTCGACGTTGCGGCTTTCCGCAAGGGATGGATGCGGCACGGCCGCCACGGCCATGGCAAAAGCCAGAAGAAGGGACTTTGCTTTCATGGACGTACAAACTCCCGCCGCATGGCCTCGATCGGCTCACGGCAATGACAGCCTTCGATATGATCGTTGACCATACCCATGGCCTGCATGAATGCATAGACGGTCGTCGGGCCGACGAAGGTCCAGCCGCGCTTTTTCAAATCCCTGGAAAGACGAATGGACGCGTCGCTGGTGGGGTTGGCCCTTAACGTCGCATAGTCCAGCCTTTGCGGCCTTTCTGCGGCGGAAGGCTCGAACCCCCAGAAATAATGGGCAAGCGAACCGAATTCGTCCCGGAGCGCTATGGCGCGACGGGCATTGTTGATGGTCGACACGATCTTGCCTCGATGGCGGATGATGCCCTTGTCCGCAACACAGCGCTCAATGTCGGCTTCACCGAACTCCGCAACTTTTTCGAATTCGAAATTGGCAAAGGCAAGACGGAAAGCCTCGCGCTTGCGCAACACCGTCAGCCAAGAGAGGCCGGACTGGAAGCCCTCGAGACATATCTTCTCGAACAGGCGGCGATCGTCGGTGACGGGATAACCCCATTCTCCGTCATGGTAGCGGCTGTAATCCTCAAGTCCCTGCTGCCAGAAACACCGCACGCGGCCATCCGCGCCCGTTTCAAGTCCCGCCTCGTTCATACCGCAACCACCCTTTTTCGCTCCCGCCCGTGACCGGCGTGATGCGCGCACTTACCACTCATTCACCACGTTTCAAAACGGGTCGCTAACCTTAAATCCAGCTTTTTCTAATCAAGCGCTTTTTAATGAACAGCCATTTACGATTCGCTGGCGTCAAGGTGCGAACGTAGCCGGCAAGGCGGGCGAATGATCCCGCAATTGCTATTGTTGCGACATACCGCAGAGAGAGTCCACCCGATGACGATGAAGTCCGTTTTTCTGGCGCTGAGCCTCGTTTCCACCTTCGCCGCCCCGGCCGCCGCAGCTGGTGACCGTTACCGGGAGCGCCCGCCTGTCGTCGTCAGTCCAGACCTTTCCGCCCCCTGGGTAACGCAGCTTGGTGGCGGCAATGTGCGGCCCGTGGTTTACCCGCGCGCGCCAGCAGCCCGCCAGCCTTTCTTCCAGCAGCGCCAGGCCGCCATGCCACAGCGCCCAAGCTCCGGCGTCACCTCGCAGCGCCCGGCCCGGGTACAGAACGCCGCCGTTCGCCCGAATGCGCCAGTGCGCACGCAGATCGCCCCGCAATTCCTGCCCCAGATCGTGAGCTACCAGACCACTCAGAAGCCCGGCACCATCGTCATCGATACGCCGAACCGCTTCCTCTATCTCGTCATGGCGGATGGCAAGGCCCGTCGTTATGGCGTCGGTGTCGGCAAGCCCGGTTTCGAATGGGCCGGAACGCACAAGGTGACCCGCAAGGCGGAATGGCCGAGCTGGACGCCCCCGAAAGAAATGATCAGCCGCGAAGCGACGAAGGGGCACTACCTTCCGGCCTTCATGGAAGGCGGACCTGCCAATCCGATGGGCGCGCGCGCCATGTATCTCGGCTCCACGCTTTACCGCATCCACGGTACCAACCAGCCCTGGACGATCGGCAGCAACAATTCCTCAGGCTGCATCCGCATGCGCAACGAGGATGTCACCGATCTTTACGAGCGTGTGAACGTCGGAACAACCGTCATTGTGATATGACGGCAACGGTGCCGCTAATACGCGGACTTTGCAGCCCACACCGCGGCAGATCGCGCTTGAATTGATGTCCCGCAGCGGTACAATCGCTACTAGATTGATTGAAGGAGACTTGGCGGGGGACGCCAGGCGCCGGACCTCTCTCAGGGGGATGATGGAACGGCCTTGAAACGGGTGGTCAGCTGACCGCCCGTTTTTCGTTTCTGTCATTTAAATGTTACTAAAAAGCGGTTTGGTGTGTCCTCAACACCAAACTGGATTCTCCCCATGCTGCGCCACGTTTCCATTCTTTGCGCCCTGCTGCTCAGCGGCGTTTCCTTCTCTTCCGCAATCGCGGGGGAATTTGAATTTTCCGGTTACGGCGGCTGGCAAAGCGCCCCGCACAGCGATGTCACGGTTTCGGACGGAACGGACTTCCGGGCGGGGTGGGAAGGCAAGTCATTTTCGAGCCCGGCCTATTGGGGGGTGCGCGGCACGTACTGGTTCGAGGAAGGCCAGCTCAACAATCTCGGCATCTCGCTCGATTACACCCATGACAAGGTCTATGCCGACGACCAGACGCTGGCGCGTTCCGGCTGGTCGCATTTCGAGTTCACCGACGGCCTGAACCTTTTGACGCTGAACGCGCTCTATCGTTTCCCGCTGGAGACCTGGCGCCTGACGCCTTACGTGGGCGCGGGCGTTGGCATCAACGTGCCGCATGTGGAGGTTACCCGGGCTTCCGGCAAAACCTTCGAATACCAGCTCGGTGGCGCAACCCTGCAGGCGCAGGCCGGCCTCAGCTACCGCATAACCGACAACTGGTCGACCTTCGTGGAATATAAAGGCACCTACTCCTTTATCGACGTGGATATCGACAATGGCGGCAAGCTGAAAACCGATATCATGACCAATGCGGTGAACTTCGGCGTGGCCTACAAGTTCTAAAGCTGGGATGGCAATAGAGGGCGCTTTCCGACAGGTGCCAAGCTACCCTCAAACCTCACTCCTGTGCTTGTCACAGAGATCCATCCGACACGCGTCTGCGCGGCGAGAAGAGGCCTTCAAGCCCAAAACTTGGGCTGACTGGATCCTGTGACAAACACAGGATGAGCAGAGCGAACGACGCACCGGCCCGAAACTTGTGTCGGGTCCCATGGCCCTTACAAGCGAACGGCGCTCTAAGCCAAAAGCCTCGCGGGTTTCGGTCCGCCATAAGCCCAGTCCAGCAGCTCGACCGTGTGCAGGATCGGCATTTCCGTGCCAGTCGCGATCTGCGTGATGCAGCCGATATTGCCGGTGGCAATGACATCCGCGCGTGTGGCCTCGATGTTCCTCACCTTGCGCGCCTTCAGCTTTCCTGAGATCTCCGGCTGCATGATGTTATAGGTTCCGGCCGACCCGCAGCAGAGGTGCCCTTCCGCCGGATCGCGGACGGTAAAACCAGCCGCTTTCAGCAATTGCTTCGGTGCCATGGTGATCTTCTGGCCATGCTGCATGGAGCAGGCCGAATGATAGGCAACCGTTAGGCCCTGGCTTTCCTTTTGCGGCAGGTCGAGCGTGGCAAGATATTCGGTGATGTCCTTCGCGAGTGCCGATACCCGTGCGGCTTTGTCCGCATAGGCCGGATCAAGCCGTAGCATATGGCCGTAGTCCTTGATGGTCGTGCCGCAGCCGGATGCGGTGATGATGACGGCATCGAGGCCGCCATTTTCCATTTCACGCATCCATACATCGACATTGCGGCGGGCGGCGGCGAGCGCCTCAGCCTCGCGCCCCATATGATGCACCAGCGATCCGCAGCAGCCTTCCCCCTTCGGCACGACAACCTCGACGCCAAGCCGCGCCAGAAGACGCAGCGTCGCCTCGTTGATACCAGGGTCAAGCACCGGCTGGGCGCAGCCGGTAAGAATGGCGACACGTCCCCGCTTTTCACCTTCGGCTGACCGTTCACCCGGACGGGCAGAAGCTGAAACGGCGGGCACGGAAGCCGGGGCGAGAGCGAGCATGGATTGCAGCGGTTTCAGCGCGGGAAACTTCGCGAGCACACCGGCGAAGGGTCGCGTGATCCGTGCCAGATGCAAGGCCATCCGGAAGCGACCGGGATAAGGCAGAACTGCAGCCAGAAGATTGCGGGTCAGGCGGTCCATGAAGGGACGTTTATAGGTTTGTTCGATATGGGCGCGGGCGTGATCGACAAGATGCATGTAATCGACGCCGGACGGACAGGTGGTGGTGCAGGCAAGGCAGGACAGGCAGCGGTCGATATGGGTGACGACTTCGCGGTCCGCCGGGCGGCTATTTTCCAGCATGTCCTTGATGAGGTAAATGCGGCCGCGCGGACTGTCCAGCTCATTGCCAAGCGTGACATAGGTGGGACAGGTGGCGGTGCAGAAGCCGCAATGCACACATTTGCGCAGGATTTTTTCTGATTCCGCCACATGCGGATCAGCCAGCTGCTCGGGCGTGAAGGATGTTTGCATGGTTCAGACGGCCCTTCCCATCTTGCCAGGATTGAAGATGCCCGCCGGATCGAGCTTTTCCCTGATGCGCGCAGACAATATGGCCTCCGCCGTCGGGCGCGGTTCGAATGCCGGCACGGTGGCGCGCACCGTGTCGCTCGCCCGCATCAAGGTGGCGTGCCCGCCGCCGAGCGCGCGGATGGCACCGCGCAGCAATTCCGCTTCGGGGTCCGCCTCCATCTGCATCCAGATGAGACCACCCTGCCAGTCGTAAAAGGCATCGATACCCGCTTCCATGCGCAAGGCAGCAACCAGCCTGTGGCCTTCGCTCGGCGCGACCGAGACTTTCCAGAGCGGTTTGGCATCTTGCCCGGCATAGGGCGCGACATTCCGCACCTGCCGCCATAAAACAGCACTCTCCTCGCCTTCCAGCAGCGCCCATGGGCCAACCCGATCCATGACGGAAAGGAGTTTCGCCGCGCGCGCCTCGACGGAAGCCCCGAGCCCTTCCAACCGCAGGATTGTCGCCGGACCTTCCGGCAGCGCGCCTGCGATGAAATGGGAGCGAACGCTTTCCGGCAGATGGGCCGCACCGGAAACCTCGACGCTCATCGCCATCGCTGCCGCCATGATCCGCGTCGCGGCCTCGTCGTCCAGACCGCAGACAACCACGGTTTTTTCCGCTGGCGGTTTCGGCAACACGCGGAAGGTTACTTCCGTGAGAAAACCGAGCGTGCCGTGTGAACCCGCCAGAAGCTTCGAGAGATCTAGCCCGGTGACATTCTTCATCACCCGGCCACCCGCCTTGATGACTTCCGCCTTTCCATTGACGAAACGGATGCCGAGCAGGCTGTCACGCGCCGCACCAGCCACATAACGGCGCGGGCCGGAAACATTAGCAGCAAAGACGCCGCCGATGGTCGGCTCGCCTGTGGTTCCCATGATCGGGCGGTGGTCCATCGGCTCGAAGGCCATCATCTGCCGGTTTTCCGCAAGGGCGGCCTCGACGGTGGCGAGCGGTGTGCCTGCTTTGACCGTCATGACCATTTCTGCGGGGTTGTAGGCGATGATGCCAGACATTGCGCGGGAGGAAAGCGTTTCATCTGCCTCGACCGCATTGCCGAAACCGGAGCGGGTGTTGCCGCCGATGATTTTCAGCGGGGTTTTTCGGGTTGTGTGGTCGCGGATGATGTCGGCGACCTGGGTTTCTGCATAAGGGGTCAGCATGGGGTGCGCTCCGAGCAAGAGATACCCTCCTCTGCCCTGCCGGGCACGGAGGGGTGAGCCGCACCCACCAAGGCTACAAAGCTAAAATACATCATCCCCTCCCCTCCAGCGGAAACACCTTGGAAGGGTTCATCAGCCAGCCCTCGTCAAAAGCAGCACGAACCGCCATCTGCTGGGCAAGATCAGCCTCGGCATATTGGTGCCGCATCAGGTCGCGTTTTTCGATGCCGACACCGTGTTCGCCGGTGAGGCAACCGCCCGCATCGACGCACAGCTTCAGGATTTCATTGCCCGCCTCTTCGGCCCGGGCGGCGTCTTGCGGATCGTTGGCGTTGAACAGGATCAGCGGATGCATGTTGCCATCGCCCGCATGAAAGACATTAGCGACGCGAAGGCCGAGGCGGTCGGTGATTTCGCTTGTTTTTTTCAGCACATAGGAAAGCTGGGAAAGCGGCACCGTGCCATCCATGCAGATATAGTCCGCGATGCGGCCCGTTGCGCCGAAAGCGGATTTCCGGCCCTTCCAGATCGCCGCGGCCTCCATGGCCGACTGGCATTCCCTGACCGTCTTCACGCCGTGTTTTTTCGCAATGGCGACAATATCGGCCAGCATGGCGTCCATTTCCGCCTCCGAGCCTTCGACCTCGACGATCAGCAGCGCGCCGACATCCAGCGGATATCCGGCCTTGGCGAAGGCCTCGCAAATCTCGATTGCCGGCTTGTCCATGAATTCGATGGCGACAGGAATGATGCCCGCGCCGATGATATCGGCCACGCAGGAGCCAGCTTCTTCGGAAGTTTCGAAACCAAACAGCACCGGGCGCGCGCCCTCCGGCTTGGCAATCAGCCGCACCGTCGCCTCTGTGACGATGCCGAGCTGGCCTTCCGAACCGCAAACGAGGGCGAGAAGATCGTAACCGGCGGCGTCAAGATGCTTGCCGCCCAGCTCCATCACCGTGCCATCGACAAGCACCATTTTTACGCCGAGCAGATTATTGGTGGTGACACCGTATTTCAGGCAGTGAGCGCCGCCGGAATTCATGCCGACATTGCCGCCGATGGTGCAGGCAAGCTGGGAGCTTGGGTCCGGCGCATAAAAGAAGCCTTCCGCACCGGCCGCATCGGAAATGGAGAGATTGGTGACGCCCGCCTGTACCCTTGCCGTGCGATTGTAAAAATCGAGTTCGAGGATCGCGGACATCTTCGAAAGGCCGATCACCACCGCATCTTCCTGCGGAATGGCGCCGCCGGAAAGCGAGGTGCCCGCGCCGCGCGGCACGACAGGAATGCCGTAACGGTGACAATATTTCAGCACCGCTGCGACCTCTTCGGTGGTCTTCGGCAAGGCGACGGCCAGCGGCAGGCGGCGGTAGGAGACGAAAGCGTCGGTCTCGAAAGGCACGAGCTCACGCGGCTCGTGCACGAGACAGTCTTCGTCCAGGATATCCTTCAGATCGGATATGATGCGGTCACGGCTCAATAAAACCGCCGCACGCGGCTCCAGAAACTTGATCGGCTGCGTCACCGCCCCCCTCCTCCATGCACGTCTTGCCAAGTGGTATTGTTTCTTTACCACTTTGAAGGAGCGCAATCAAATGCTAAGGATTTTTTCCGTTCTGGAAATAATCGGGAGGCAACTGTGACAAATCTGGGCGACCTGGAGGTCTTCGCAACCGTTGCCGCCTCCGGCAGCATGTCGCTTGCCGCCAAGGAGCTTGGTTATTCGCCCGCTGTTATTTCCAAGCGCATCAAGCGGCTGGAAGAAAAGCTCGGCGCACGGCTGTTCCAGCGCACGACAAGGCAGATCTCACTGACCGAAGCGGGCCAGGGCTTTTACGAACGGGTACTTGCCGTGTTGGAAGGGCTGGAGGATGCCGAGGATTTCGTGTCTGGGCGCGCCAACACCGTCAACGGCACGCTGAAAATCTCAGCTCCCACCTCCTTCGGTCGCATGCATATCGCGCCGCATCTGAAGACGTTCATGGAGCGCCACCCGGACCTGTCGGTCAATCTGGTGCTCAGCGACGAATTCATCGATATCATCGAAGGCGGTTACGATCTGGCGATCCGCATCGCTGATCTCAATTCCTCCAGCCTCGTCGCCCGCCGGCTGGCGCCGGTGCGCCGCGTGCTATGCGCCTCGGCGGAATATGTCACTGCCCACGGCATGCCGGCGACGATCGAGGACCTTAAGAAGCACCGCTGCCTGCCGGCCCACAACAACGATATCTGGCGACTGGAAGGACCGGGCGGGGCGCTCAGCATCCGCCCGGAAGGCATGCTGGTCACCAATTCCAGCGAAGTGATCCGCGAGGCGGTGATATCGGGA
Organism: Agrobacterium sp. 10MFCol1.1; assembly: GCF_000381165.1. NCBI lineage: Bacteria > Pseudomonadati > Pseudomonadota > Alphaproteobacteria > Hyphomicrobiales > Rhizobiaceae > Agrobacterium > Agrobacterium sp. 10MFCol1.1. Next base: position 337,747 of record NZ_KB906072.1, read on the forward strand.
CTGGGAATTGCGTTGCGCTCCACCTGGGATATCGGCCACGAATTGCGCGCCGGCCGGCTGGTGCAGGTTCTACCCAGCTATGGGGGATCGCGAAACGTCACGCTGTCGGCGGTCTATCCAAGCCGCCAGTTCCTGCCCGCGAAAGTGCGGCTGTTCATCGACTATCTCGCCGGACTTTACGGCCCCTCACCCTATTGGGAGCATGATTGACGCCGGTATTCAGTGCCCGCCCTCGACATGGGAGCGGCGAATGCGGCGCACCACCCACCAGACGCCGAGCACGGCAAAGGGAACGGAAAGACCGGTGACCACGGCGGGATCAACCGGCAGCACGTCGTGGCTGATCGCCTTGGTGAGATAACCGATCAATCCGACGACATAATAGGAGATGGCGGCGACCGACAGGCCTTCCACCGTCTGCTGCAGGCGAAGCTGCATGGCGGCGCGCTTGTTCATGGTGTTCAGGAGCACCGTGTTCTGCCGTTCCAGTTCCACGTCGATCCAGCTTCTGACGAGTGCCGTGGCGCGATAGAGCTTGCGCGACAGGTTGGCCTGCCGCTCCTCGACCGACTGGCAGGTGCGCATGGCGGGCGCCAGACGCCTTTCCAGAAAGCTGCCCATGGTCTCGTGCCCCTGAACCGGCGTTTCCGCAAGCGCGCGAATACGTTCACGCACGATGCCGTCATAGGCGCGGCTGGCGCCAAAACGATAGAGGCTGAGCGCGGCATTGGCTTCCAGTTCCGCCGCAAGCCGGGTCATCTCCGCCAGCAGCGCATCGGCCTCGTCGCGCGCGCCGTTTTTCATGCGCTGGGTGATTCCCGTCAGGCCATCTTCGATGCGACGGATTTCCGGCGACAGCGTCTGCGCCATCGGCAGTCCGAGCATGGCGAGCGTGCGATAGGTCTCGATATCCAGCAGCCGCTGCACCAGCGCACCGCGGCTGTAATCGCTCAAGCCACGGTCGATCACCAATATCTGCGTCAACCCGTCGCGATCCTGACGGAAATCGGTGAGGATCGCCGCCTGCCCGTCGCGCACGTCGCTGTAACAGAGGCTCGTCGGCTCGAACATGGTCTCCGCGTTGGGGGCCGTTGCGCCATCTGGACGGATTTCCAGCCGTATGCCTGATATCAGGGAGCCGGGTGGTGAAAAACCGTCGCCGAACGGGTCGCCGACAATATCGCCGCCGAATTTTTCCGGCGCGGGGCCATCCCAGAACCATGTCGAGAATTCGGTATGCCGCTCCCAGCGCAGCGTGCCCTGCCCCCAGGGCATGGCATGGTGGCGGGCATCCCGTTCCGGCGGCGCGACACCCCGGCTGCGCGACATCTCCGCAATGACCGAGTGATGCACGGCAGAACCGCCATCCATCATGAAGGCAAGCTGGACGATGATGCGCGACGGCGCGAGAAGCACGGTCGGCCGCGCATGAACCTCGCCGAGAGCCAGCGATCTTTCCGGCGCGCTTGCGAAAGCAAATCTACCCTTGGCCATAGCGATATCGTCCCCGCCTGTTTCGCCGGTTTTCTAGAACATCCATCGCGATGACGACACCGCAATCGAAGCATATGTAATTGTTTTGATGCACCTGACGGAGAAAACCCGCCATTACCACCCTGTGCGGGTGCTTTAACAAAAGCCAGTTTAAAAAGGCAGGTGCCGTGTTGCCGCAGGCATGGCGCAGAGCTTACGGCAGAACTGGACAGAATATTTGACCAGTGCGATGCTTCGCTGATAATTTGCCCCATCGAATACGGGGCGGGACTTCGCCGGAGAATGTTGCGATGGACGAAACACTGTTCGCCCGAATAGAGCACAGCCGCACATCGCAGGAGGTGATCTTACGTTTCGAGGAGCTCATCCTCGACGGCATATTGCGGGATGGCGACCGGCTGCCCGGCGAGCGTGAACTGGCGCAGAAGCTCGATGTATCGCGGCCAATCCTGCGGGAAGCGCTGAAGGAACTCGAAACGCGCGGCCTTCTCACCAGCCGGCACGGCGGTGGGACTTATGTGGCCGATATTGTCGGTCCGGTCTTTTCCGATCCCTTGAGCGCGCTGATCACACGCCACAGCCGCGCAACGCGGGATTTTCTGGAATATCGCCGATATATCGAAGGCATGACCGCCGAACTTGCGGCACAGCGGGCGACGGAACCGGACAGGCGCAACCTTGCGGCTATCGTCGAAAAAATGCGGGAGGCCCATGAGGCTGGCCGCTTCGAAGAAGAACTTGCAAGCGATGTGGAATTTCACAACGCCATCGGCGAGGCGGCACATAATATCGTGCTGATGCACACATTGCGGTCCTGCTACCGGCTCCTGAGCGACGACATCTTCTATAACCGCCATCTCATATTCAGCGTCGCAGGTGCGCATGACGAGGTGTTGAGACAGCATATCGCCATCCACGAGGCCATTGCGGGCAGTAATGCGGCAGGGGCAAGGGCTGCGGCGGAAACCCATATCGATTTTATCGTGGACACCACATCAAAGGCGCATCAGGCAAGGGAATGGGACCGGATTTCACGCCTGCGACAACAGCAGCGCAACGCCTGAAAACAGCTTCAGACGAAATGCGGCATCGCTTTTCTTCAGATTTTATGGAACCTTTTGTCCTCTTTGGTCTTTTTCTGGGGTTAATTGGAAAAATTTACCAAGATGGGACCCATGACGACCACGAGCGAAACTGAACGCTATCCAAGGATAGCTCTCATATCGACGCATGGCTATGTCGCCGCGCACCCGCCACTCGGCGCAGCGGACACCGGGGGACAAGTGGTTTATGTGCTTGAGCTTGCACGCAAACTCGGCCAGCTCGGTTACACCGTTGATCTCTATACCCGCCGCTTCGAAGACCAGCCGGAATTCGACGAGGTTGACGAGCGCGTCCGTGTGGTGCGCATTCCCTGCGGCGGGCGCGATTTCATTCCCAAGGAATATCTGCACCGCCACCTGATGGAATGGTGCGAAAACGCGTTGCGCTTCATCAAGAAAAACAACCTCAACTACTCTTTCATCAACAGCCACTACTGGGATGCGGGCGTTGCCGGGCAGCGGCTTTCCGAGGCGCTGAAAGTCCCGCATCTGCACACGCCGCATTCGCTCGGCCTCTGGAAAAAACGCCAGATGGAAACCGATTACCCGGAAAAGGCCGATACCTTCGAACTTGAGTTCAATTTCAAGGAACGTATCCAGCACGAACTCATCATCTATCGCAGTTGCGACATGGTGATTGCGACGACGCCGGTGCAACTCGACGTGCTGATCGAAGATTACGGTCTGAAGCGCAAGCACATCCACATGATCCCGCCGGGTTATGACGACAACCGCTTCTTCCCCGTCTCGGATGCGACGCGGCAAATGATCCGGCAGCGTTTCGGTTTCGAGGGCAAGGTGGTGCTGGCGCTTGGACGCCTTGCCACCAACAAGGGTTACGACCTTTTGATCGACGGCTTCTCGGTTCTTGCGGCGCGCGAACCGGAAGCCCGCCTTCATCTGGCCGTCGGCGGCGAGAATATGGACGAGCAGGAAACCACCATTCTCAATCAGCTGAAAGAGCGAGTCAAATCGCTCGGGCTGGAGGACAAGGTGGCGTTTTCCGGCTATGTCGAGGACGAGGATTTGCCTGATATCTACCGGGCAGCCGATCTTTTCGTTCTTTCGAGCCGTTACGAGCCATTCGGCATGACCGCAATCGAGGCGATGGCGAGCGGAACTCCAACCGTGGTAACCATCCACGGCGGGCTGTTCCGCGCCGTCAGCTACGGCCGCCACGCGCTGTTTGCCGATCCTTTCGATAAGGAAGACCTTGGCATCACCATGATGAAGCCGTTCAAGCACGAGCGGCTGTATGGGCGGCTTTCCCGCATGGGGGCGCACAAGGCGCGCAGCCTGTTCACCTGGACGGGAATCGCGCAGCAATTGCTGGCGCTGGTGGAAGGCAGGCCGCTGATGCCGGTTCTGGAAGAATCCGATTGGGCAGAGCCATGGAACGACGGCGATTGAAACCGCTTCGCCTGTTTTCCACCGATCTCGACGGAACCGTCGTCGGCGATAACGCCGCTACGCGCCGGTTCCGCGATTTCTGGCATTCGCTGCCGGACGATCTTCGCCCGGTTCTGGTCTTCAATAGCGGCAGGCTGGTCGATGACCAGCTCGCCCTCTTGGAAGACGTCCCTTTGCCGAGGCCCGACTACATTATCGGCGGGGTCGGCACCATGCTGCACGCAAGAGAGCGGGGCGAGCTTGAAAGCGCCTATACGCATTCGCTCGGTACGGGTTTCGACCGGAAAAAGATCGCCGATGTCATGGCCGGCCTGCCGGGTGTGACCATGCAGGCGGAACGCTATCAGCATGGCCTCAAATCCAGCTGGTTCCTGCATGGTGCGGATGAGAAGATGCTCAGTGATATCGAAGCCACGCTCGTTGCGGCGGATATCGATGCCCGGATCGTCTATTCCAGCAACCGCGACCTCGACATATTACCCAAGGCCGCGGACAAGGGTGCGGCATTGGCGTGGTTATGTGGACAACTGCACATTGGTCTCGACGAATCAGTGGTTGCGGGCGATACTGGCAACGATCGGGCGATGTTCGAGTTGAATGGTATTCGCGGTGTGATCGTTGGCAATGCCTTGCCGGAGCTTCTTTCGCTGGCGAACAATGACAGCCGTTTTTTCCTCTCGCGCGCGACCGAAGCTGACGGTGTGATCGAAGGTCTCCAGAATTGGGGATTGCACGCTGGCCAACGCAGTTCCGGCAATAATTCATAGCGGTTTTGCGTTCTGAATAGCGTAAAACAGAAAAAATGCAGTATTTCCGCGATCGGTCGCTGACGGTTACGTACCGGGCAAAGCCTTCGTTCGCACCCCTGCCACATCCCCTGCTGCCTACGATCTTCAACGGCATGAAGACAATCGTCGGTTATGCGTGAGAGGGGATTGGCGGGACATAAAGGATATCTATATTAGCAGTTACGACTAACAGGCGAAGAAGGATCCACACGGATTGAAGATTTTGAATCGATTGGCGACAGATGTAGGCTTGATGTTGCGCAGACCGCCGCGACAGCAATACGCAGCGCTGTGCTATCGATCGTCCAAAAAACATCATGAGCCGGAAGTCCTGTTGCTGACAAGCAGGGATACGGGGCGCTGGGTCATTCCCAAAGGCTGGCCCATGGCCAACAAGAAGGCGCATGCCGTTGCCGAACAGGAAGCCTACGAGGAAGCCGGTGTCAAAGGCAGGGTGGATAAGGCCCCGTTCGGCTTTTATGAGTATGAGAAAAAGCTGAACAGCGGCATCAATGTGCTGTGCAAGGTTCAGGTACATCTGCTCGAAGTGGCGGAGTTGCAGGACAGCTTTCCCGAGAAGGATTCCAGACGGCTTGAATGGGTTACTCCCGAAGAGGCCGCCAAACGGGTCAACGAGCCGGAACTGAAAGCGCTCATGCTCACTTTCGACAAGCGGATGGCGCTTTCGAAATAGCGTCCTCGCCCGAATAGTGGCAATCTGCAGTTTGTTTTTCCAACATGGCTTTTACTGTCTTTCATTTTGGAAAGATGTGCGAGATGTAACAGTCTTTCTGTAAATTGCCTTCAGCCCGCGACATTGCCGGACGAATGGGAATGCTGGCGAACGAGGTCTGAATGGCAATAAAGCCGCCACCGAACATGAAGCCGACGCTCGACAAGGATCTCGAGAAGATCACCCGTGTCGAAGAGGCGACGCTGCACGTCACGCAGCAGCTTGCCGGCCTTGGTGCGGGGGTGATGTTCGTTGTTCTGGCGGCGATATTTGCGGGCGCCTTCGTCACGGGCACGGCGGGCGCCGTCATCATCATCGCAGCCGTTGCCATCGGCGCCTATATGGCAATCAACATCGGCGCGAACGATGTGACAAACAATGTCGGCCCGGCGGTCGGCGCCAAGGCGATGCCGCTTGCAGCGGCACTCATCATCGCCGCCATCTGCGAAATCGCGGGTGCCTTGATCACCGGCGGCAACGTCGTCGAGACCATTTCCAGCGGCATCATCAACATCCAGACCATTCCCGACCGCACCGTGTTTTCCTGGGCTATGTTGTCGGCCCTTCTCGCCGCCGGTCTTCTCGTCAATATCTCGACCTGGACGAAAGCGCCGATTTCCACCACCCACACGGTGGTTGGCGGCGTTGCGGGGGCTGGAATGGCGGCCTATGGCATCCGGGCAGTCGACTGGCTGTCGCTTGGCAGCATCGCCTTTGCCTGGGTTCTAGCGCCCTTTATAAGCGCGGCCATCGCCATCGCCCTCCTTGCATTCATCAAGGAATTCATCATCTACCGGGAGGACAAGATCGACGCCGCGAAGCGTTGGGTTCCTGTTCTGATCGGCATCATGACCGGGGTCTTCACCGCTTATCTCATCTGGGTTGGGCTGAGGCAGATCGTGCATGTCTCGCTTGGCCATGCAAGCGGCATCGGGCTTTTGACCGGCCTCGTCGCCTGGCGGCTGTGCGTGCCGATCATCCGCAAACAATCGGTGGGATTGGAAAACCGCAACCAGTCGCTTCGAACGCTGTTTCAGTGGCCGCTCGTTCTTGCGGCTGGCCTCATGTCCTTCGCGCATGGGGCAAATGACGTTTCGAACGCCATCGGCCCGGTGGTGGCAATCGTGCGAGCACTGCACGACGAGGCAGTGGAGACGTCCGCCCGCGCGCCGCTCTGGGTGATGCTGGTGGGCGCATTCGGGCTTTCCTGCGGTATTCTTCTCTATGGCCCGCGCCTCATCCGCCTTGTCGGTGAACAGATCACCAAGCTTAACCCGATGCGCGCTTTCTGCGTTTCCGTGGCTACGGCTCTGACGGTTCTCGTCGCATCACGCTTCGGCCTGCCGGTCAGCACCACCCATACGGCGATCGGCGCCGTGTTCGGCGTCGGCTTCTTCCGCGAATGGTACACGCAGGCGTCTCGACGGCGGCAGGAACTCGTCCAGGCCGGCACCAGTCAAATCCGCCGGGCCGATCGATATCTGGACAATCCTTCCGAGATACGCCGCCGTTATCTCGTCCGGCGATCCCACTTCATGACCATCATCGCCGCCTGGCTGGTGACCGTTCCCGCAAGTGCTACGCTTGCAGCACTGTTATATTGGCTTATGTCCTTCCTCTTTCTCTGACGCTGAAACAGAAAAGTCCCATGCGCGCAAATTTCCGGATGCAACGCCTGTTCGTCGAAACCCCGCTTGTTGCGGGCGCGGCGCAGGAAGCGACGACCGAACAGTTCAATTATCTCGCCAATGTGCTGCGCATGACCGATGGCGCGGAAATCCTGCTGTTCAACGGCCGCGACGGCGAATGGAAGGCGAGGCTCTCCTTTCCGAGCCGCAAGAAGATCACCCTCATCCCTCTGGAACAGACACGGCCCCAGCCGCCGTCATCGGATCTGTACTACCTGTTTGCGCCGCTGAAAGTCGGACGCATGGATTATCTGGTGCAGAAGGCGGTCGAAATGGGGGCCGGTCTTTTGCAGCCGGTGATGACACAGCATGTGCAGGGCAAGATCCACAATACCGAAAAGCTGCGCGCCAATGCCATCGAGGCCGCCGAGCAATGCGGCATCCTGTCGTTGCCTGACGTGGCCGAGCCGGTGAAACTGAAAGACATGCTCCAGACCTGGCCCCAGGATCGACGGATCATCTATTGCGACGAGGGCGACGCGGGCCAAAATCCGCTGCCTGTCCTGCAATCCATCAAGGAACGCAAAATCGCTCTTCTGGTCGGCCCGGAAGGCGGGTTTTCCGAAGAGGAAAGAGAGCTGCTGCGCAGCCTTGCCTTCGTCACCCCCATCCCGCTCGGGCCGCGTATCCTCAGGGCCGATACGGCTGCGGTCGCAGCCCTTGCGGTCATTCAGGCATCGATCGGCGACTGGAATTGACCTATCTGGCACATGTCTTTATCGCAAAACCGCTGCACAGTTTTACACGACATGCGCTGGACCATTGCGCTTCATGCATCTTTAAAAGAAATTCATTTGCCTCCGGATACGATCCGGCTCTATCTGCCACACATATGCCTCGCCGCAACAGAGACGTCATAACAAGGTAAGCCATGGCACGCGATACGACCGACCAGACACCCCTCTCCTCCGTCACGGAGCTTACAGATTATCTGGCCGGCGGTTGCAGAGCTGAAGCCGACTTCCGCATTGGCACCGAGCACGAGAAATTCGCCTTTTTCCGCGAGGGCAACCGGCCGGTTCCCTATTTCGGCGAGGCCAGCATTTCCGCTCTGCTGAAGGGCATGCAGGAAAAGCTCGGCTGGGAGCCGATCATGGATGGTGAAAACATCATCGGACTTGGCGAACAGCACGGCATGGGCGCCATATCGATCGAGCCGGGCGGCCAGTTCGAACTGTCAGGTGCCCCGCTCGAGAACCTGCATCAGACCTGCAAGGAATCCAACCAGCATCTGGCGACCCTGCGCGAAGTGGCGGAGCCGATGGGCATCCGTTTTCTCGGCATAGGCGGCAGCCCGCTGTGGAGCTATGACGAAACACCGCGCATGCCGAAATCGCGCTACGCGATCATGACGCGCTACATGCCGAAGGTCGGGACCAAGGGTCTCGACATGATGTACCGTACCTGCACCATTCAAGTTAACCTCGACTTCTCTTCCGAAGCGGATATGCGCCAGAAGATGCGCGTTTCCATGAAGCTCCAGTCGCTGGCAACCGCACTGTTTGCTTCCTCGCCCTTTACCGAAGGCAAGCCGAACGGCCTGCTTTCCTGGCGCGGCGATATCTGGCGCGATACCGACAATCGCCGCTCCGGCGTGCTGCCCTTCACCTTCAATGACGATTTCGGCTTCAAGGATTATGTCGAATGGGCGCTGGATGTGCCGATGTATTTCATCGTGCGCGACGGCAAGTATCACGATTGCACCCATGTCACCTTCCGCCAGTTCATGAACGGGGCGTTAAAGGGTGAAATCGCTGAATGGGAACCGACCATGGGTGACTGGACGAACCATCTCTCCACGCTGTTCCCCGATGTGCGCCTGAAGCGCTTTCTGGAAATGCGTGGTGCCGATGGCGGCCCATGGAGACGCATCTGTGCCCTGCCCGCTTTCTGGGTCGGCCTTCTCTATAATCAGGAAGCGCTTGACGCAGCCGATGCGCTGACAGCTGGCTGGAGTTTCGATGAGGTCATCGCCCTTCGCAATACCGTGCCGACCAAGGGGCTGGCGGCGGAGATCGCCGGCAAGCCGCTTCTCGGTTTCGCCCGCGAGGTGCTCGACATTTCCCGCACCGGCCTCAAGAACCGCAACCGGCTGAACGGCGAAGGCCAGGACGAAACCGTGTTCCTGTCCTCGCTGGACGAGGTTCTTGCCAAGAAGACCACGCTCGCCGAAGACCTGCTTGCGCTCTATAACGGCCGCTGGGGTGGATCGGTGCTGCCAGTATTCGATGAATATCAGTATTGAAGCATTCCGCTGAAACTGCGCAGCGGCTTTACGTCCGGACAATGCGCAAAACAGGCAAGGCGTTGCCATAAAAAAACCCGGTGCGGCCGAGGGGCCTGACACCGGGCAAAGGCAGGGTTATTGGCAAATCACCCTGCGGGGAAAACCTTATAGGTTCGCAAGCAATCCCGGCGTCTGGAGGTACGCCGGAATTGCACGAACACAAGCCTAGAGCGTCTTGAACCGCGTGACTGAGCGCGTGCGTGCGGCGCGGGTCAGATGGGCGGTCGGATCTTCGAGCAAGCCGGTATTGAGCGCGTTGGTCACATCCGAGCGCGCCAGCCCGATATCGGCGAGCAGGCGATCGTCAAGCTCCGTGAGACCATTTGCGACGATACGATTGTAGATGCGCTGCACAAACGTTTTCACGGTGGAAGCAACACCGAAAGCGATGCGACGCAGGGTGTCGCTCTGCTGGCCGGTTGCGAATTCCAGTTCCATTTTCCGTTCTGCCGTGCGCATAACAATGATCCTTCCGTAACGGCACGATGCGGCACCGCTCCCGACGCACCGTGCGCGGGAAGCTGCCTTGGGTTGGGGGCCTGACGATGTGCCCGCCCCGGGGTTGAGATTGATTTGCTGGGTGTCAAAATGTCGCAAGACTATTGATCAGTCCAACGAATGTTTCTAATGTGAGACATCAATCATTCTGATGGATGAGTATCAATGTCCGCACCTCTCGACATAGACCAGCTGCACACCTTCATCGCCATTGTCGATACCGGCAGCTTTACCAAGGCCGCTGAGCGCGTTTTCAAGACGCAATCCGCCGTATCCATGCAGATGCGGCGACTTGAGGAGCGGATCGGCAAACAGCTCTTTGCAAAGGACGGGCGCGGCAACCGCCTGACGGCCGAGGGCGAGAAACTGATGAATTATGCCCGCCGCATCATTCGCCTTAACAACGAGGCGATTGCGGCCTTCGATGACAACAGGCTCGAGGGCACGTTGCGCATCGGCACCCCGGACGACTATGCCGACCGCTACATGCCAGAGATCATCGGGCGTTTCGCCAAGACGCATCCGAATGTCGAGCTTTACATCGTTTGCGAACCTTCGGTGAGCCTTGCCGAAAAAATGGCGCGCGGCGAGCTGGATATAGCACTCGTCACCCACAATCCCCGCGCCCGCTCCTCCGATGTCGTGCGCACCGAGCCACTCTGCTGGGTCACCTCCGCGAACCATCCGCTGAAGGATGATGCGCCAGTGCCGCTGGCTGTCGGCCGGCGCGACTGTCACTGGCGCCAACTTGCCTGCTCGGCGCTCGATGCCGACGGGCGGGATTATCAGGTGCTGTTCACCAGCTGGTCTTCCACCGTGGTTGCCGCCGCCGTGCTGGCAGGTATGGCGGTTTCCGTGCTGCCGGAATCGGCGCTGCGTACCGGCATGAAGGTTTTGACCGCCTCGGACGGTTTCCCACCGCTGCCGCCGGTCCAGATCGGCCTGATGAAACGGCCCGGCCTGTCGCCCTCGCTGGTAAACGCCATCACAGACCACATCACCGCCTGCCTCGACAACATCTCTCCGATGAACGTCGCCGATGAGCTGGATAACGATGTGAAGACCTACCCGAAGATGCCGCGCCTGCGCGCCGGGCACATGCTGCCGGGCTGGTGAATGGGTCCGCAAATGCGGTCGTGTGAGACGCCTTAACCGGGTAAGCTCGGCCTTTCCATCGTCCGTCTTCGCTTTCCAGCCTACCGCGCACGCAGCGATGCGACAGCCAGCAGCGTGTCGCCGCTGATGCCCACCGAGCCGCTGCCGTTGAACAGCATCATGATCGGGTTGGTGGTGTTCTGCTTGTCGTCGTACATGATGGTAAAACGGGCGATCAGCTTCTTGACCTTATCGGGGTCCTGAAAGTCCTCGATGTCGAAATATTTCTTCATCATCGCCACCTGCGTATCGACCCCGGCATTGCCGAGTTCATCGGGAATGCCAAAGGTGGTCGTGATGAAGTTCTGGATCGCGGTGTCGGCAAGAATGGAGTAATAGGACGTTGTTCCCGCCGCCATTCGCTTGAAATAGAGCGCCAGACGCACGCCCGCGTTTTCTTCACCTGCCTGCGTCTCCAGCGTCTGCGTCAGATAATTGTCCAGCGTCTCGTAGAGGCCGCGACGAGTCTGGATGGAGCTTCGATCCTCGCGCAGGATATTACCGTCCGTATCGAAATTGAACGCGGTGACGAGACGGCGAAAAGCCGGGTCCATCTCCTTGTTGAGATAGCTGTCCTTGTCATCCAGATTGGACGTGAACATTTTTTGCAGCTGGTCCTTGGTGACCTTCGTCGGGTCGATGCCAAGCGATTCCATCGCGAATTTCGTCAGGCGATCATTCCCCAGAAAATCGCTGAGCGTCTTGACCTTCTGTAGCTCCGAACGGAAAAATTCCGCCTCCTTCTTGGCGGCTTCCTTTTCCTGGTCTGTTCCGAAGGCTGATTTCTTCTTGATGTAGTCGACCGACATGCTCTGAATTTCAAGTTCGGACTGCGCAAGAACCGGAGAGCCTGGCGATCCGTCAGACTTGAAGTTGAAGAGTTCCGCGAGTTTGACGTAACGGTCGTCTTTCAGCGCATAAACGTAGCTCTTCTTGTCCAGCAGGTCGCTGGTCAAGGCTCTACGAACGTCCGCAATATTCACCTTCGTCGGATCGAGGCCGACCGCCTTGAGCGCATAGGTGTAAACCGCGCTGCTTTCCAGGAAGTCCGCAACGGATTTGACGTTGGCAATATCGCTCTTGAACAGCTTCAAAGCGTTTTCGTCAGCGGCTTCGTCCTTGTCGTTATAATGGTTCATGTACCCGTTGGTCGTGGTAACGGTCTGGGTCGTCGTCTGTGGTGCCGTACCGTCCGGCAGCGTTCCATCCCCCTTGAAATTGAACGCTTCGCGCAATGCGATGTAACGTTTGTCGCCATTGCCGAACTTGGCGATATAGTTGTTCGGATCGCTGAGATCGCTGGTCAAAATGTTCTCGATCGTCGCATTGACTATGGTCAAGTCATTCAGGTCGAATGCGACCTTGATGTAATTCACCAGACGCGGGTCTGCCATTAACTCATCGACGGTCTTGATCGAACCGATCTTCGATTCGAAATAATCCCTGTTCAGGGTGGCAACGGTCGGGGTCACACGCGGGGCACTGCCGACATAGGCCTGGGTCAGGATCTTGACGTTGTCGGCCGTCTGCGCCTGGCCGGCCGCAACGGTACCGTCATTGGCAAATTCGAAAGCCTGGGCCATCTGCGCCATCGTATTATATTGCGAGACGGTATTGGAGAGCTGGGTCTGCTCCGCCGTGATGGAGGCAAGGGTCGCCGCCCACTGGTCCTTCGGCGGCAGCACGGCTTCAAGCTGGGTGAGCTGATCCTGCCGGGTGGTTTTCTCTGTTTCAAGGGCGGTTCGCTGTTCGGCGGTCAGCGTGGTATCAGCCAGCGCGGTATCGATGGCCTTTATCCGATCCGTCACATCCCCATGCAACTCGATATTGCCCTTGGTCGTAAGCTTTTCCACGGCAGCGGAATAGGCCGCGCCGAACTTCTGGTTCAGATAGCTGTTCGGGTCATCGATATCGCTCGTCATCAATCCCTTGATGTGGGAATAGCTGTAGGTCTTCTCATCAACGCTGAAGACCTCGAAGATGTAGGCGCGGGTTCTATCGTTCTGAAGCAGCTGGTCCACGTTCGTGACCGTTCCGATGATCGCCTTATAATAACGGGTTTCTTCGGACAGGCTATCATCGAGGTTGGTGATCGAGGTGTCGTAAAGCCCGATCATCTTGTCGAGCTGCGCCTCCGTCTGCACCGTGGTGGTGGACTGCGTGAAGTTGAAGGATGCGGCAAATTCGCGATAACGTTCATCGGTCAGCTTGTTGGCAAAGCTGTTCTGGTCGTTCAGGTCGCTTTCCAGCACCTTCTTCATGAAGGCCTTGGCGTAGGTCATCTCGCCGAGACCGAAGGCATCCATGGCATAGGAATAGAGCTGGTAGTTATTGAGGAACTCGTCGACGCTTTTTACATTGCCGATGTTTTCCTTGTAATATTTCGTCTGCCGCTCGACGATCCCCTGCTGCGACACGCGTGAAATGCTTGCCTTCATATCGCGGTTGATGAGGTCGTAGCTCAGAAAAGTCGATACCATGCGAATGCCCCCTGGAGCACCGCGCATCACGCTGGATACGGCCGGCTCCGGTTTTGAATTCGCCCACCACACCTCCATCCGGACGCACGGCAGGCCTTGGCGCGACTGTGCATGACGCGCCTTGCCCGGAGCTTGAAAGAGCACAGTTTCGGGACTGAGAAAAATCGCATTGTCTCAATCGGCTTTACCTCAGCGAAACCATGCCACGGTGGGTTTTGCTAACCATTTGGGAATGCAAAGTTTTCTTAACCGCGATTTTTAAGCAGTCTCGAACATGCGGCGGATATTCTCCTGACATCAGAGGACGAAAAGTCCCGATGAGAAGACCGGAAACCGGCTCTCAGGTAAAACAAGGGTAGAATAAACATGACCAAGACCGTTCTGAAGCCCGACTGGGCCGTCGCCACACTCAGACTCGACCCGGCACGTTTTCCGCAACAGGTCACCTATGGCAGGGGCAATGGCGCAACCGATGTTGCCGTCACGCTCGATGAACGGGGCGCCGTTCTGCGAAAGGTCCTGTCCTCTTCCGGCCTGCCTTTGTCCTTCGCCCTGCCAGCCCGCGCTTTCAAGGGCGTTGCCGCCCGCGCCATCGACCATGGTGATGGACAGGTGACGGTGACGCTGGAGCTTCACCACGACGATCCGGAACTTTGCGTTCCGCTTCTCGTCGCCCATGATCTTTGCGACATCGCCGCCGACTGGCGCAGCTGGTCCGAGGCCTACCGCATTCCGATGCTGATGGTGGAGGCCGATGGCGTCGCCCGTCCGCTGGAAGAACATCTCGGCAAGGTGCGCACCAAGAACAGCCGCCCCCGTCGCCGGCACTCCTATTTCGCGGATCGTCGCCCGCGCTTCCTCGTGCGCCGCTCCACCGGTTCTCTCGGCATGAGCATGAAGATCGAGGGCAAGGAAATCATCGCTCGCAGCTGATAATCTTCAGACAAAACAATAAAAAGCCCGGCGCGGATATCGCGGCCGGGCTTTTTTGCATCTACCTTTCAACAACCTCACGCCAACAGAAGCGGCAGAATGAGACCGGCGAAAATCAGCACGCCGACGCGGTTGTTGGATTTAAACAGCACAAGGCATTGCGCCACGTCGTCGATATCGAGCACCCAGACCTGCCGGAAAAGCATGATGGCGGCGGCGGCAAGGCCGCTATAGGCGATCAGGTTAACGCCCGCTCCCCAGAAGGACAGGGCGATCATGACAAGGGCTGTGCCATAAAGAAAAACCAGCCAGCGATGTGTGTTGTCTCCAAACAGCAGCGCAGTTGAACCGATGCCCACTGCCGTGTCGTCTTCCTTGTCCTGATGGGCGTAGATTGTATCATAACCGATCGTCCAGGCGATGGAGCCGACATAAAGCAGGACAGCAGGCCAGGCGATGGACCCGAACTGCCCGGCCCAGCCCATCAGCGCACCCCAGGAAAAGGCAAGGCCGAGAAAAAATTGCGGCCAGTTGGTGAAGCGCTTGGCGAAGGGATAGATTGCCACGAAGACCAGCGAGAATATGCCGGTGGCAATCGCAAATCCGTTGAACTGCAACAGCACCACGAGTCCGGCGAGCGCCTGCAACACGATGAAGACCTTCGCCTGCGCCCTGCTCACGCGACCAGATGGCAGCGGCCGCGAGCGAGTGCGCGCAACGGCCATGTCGATCTTGTGGTCCGCAAGATCGTTATAGGTGCAGCCCGCGCCGCGCATCGCCACCGATCCGATGAAAAACAGCGCCAGATGCCAGATCAGCGTGCCCCAGGAAAAACCGCCGCTTGCTACCGCGGCATTGGCCGCGAGTGCTGCGGACCAGAAACACGGCCACATCAGCAATTGCCAGCCGATGGGGCGGTCCCATCTTGCTAGCTGCGCATAGGGCCAGAGGGGTCTCGGCAAAATCCGATAGACCCAGTTGTTGGATGGTGCGTCGGAGACGCGGTCTGACAAATCGCTGTGGTGAACCATGGGGATGGTTCTACAGCATCGGCAGGCGAATCGGAATCGATTTCAGCACTTGGCCGTAGCCACAAAAAAGCCCCGCAACGCTTTCGCGGCGGGGCTTGGGGTGGGCATATTCGCCTCGCCTCAGGGCAGCGTGAAGCCGAATTTGTAGCTTGCCTGGACGCCGACGACGAACTGGTTCTTGGAGCCGCGCTCACGCACCAGCGAGCTGTCGGCGGCATCGCCCGTCAGGCGGCGATATTCGGCGAAGGAACCAACTTCAGCGGCTTCCGTGACCTTCCACGTAATGGCGGCGCCGACGCCGGCGGAATGCAGGCCGCCGCCGGGGCTGTAGGGCGATGGCGCGCCGGCCGCTGTCTGCGCGGCGCTTACGCCGTAATAGCGTTCATTGTATTTGCTGCTGACCCATGTGGCGCGCGGGCCGGCGGAAATCTGGATACCGGGGGCGATATCGGTGAAGACGTCGGCCGAGAGGTCGGCGACCACGCCGCTATGGCTGCGGATGCCCTGACGGGCTTCGCCGCGAATACGCAGCCAGTCGGTGGGATAAGCCTCGGCGAAACCGCCAAGCTCGCCGCCGCGCTTGATGCGGGTCATGCCTTTCAGATCGGCCGAATCCTTCTGGTCACGCGGAGACACCAGCTTTCCCGCAAGACCCATACTGATCGGGCCATTGTCCAGCAGCGAGATCGAGGCGCTGTCGTTGCGCGACGTGAAACGCGCGCCCTGACCCTGACGGCCGAGAGAAATGATGGGCGAAAAGCCGAATTCGTTCTTGTTGTCGCCCTGATATTTCGGCGCAGAAAAACCCGAACCGCCGAGCTTCAAATACCAGTCGCCGGAAAACCAGCCATCGGCATGGGCGTTACCGACGGCAAAAAGCGATAAAACACAAGCGGCGACGGCCGCTGATGGCTTGAACATGAAAATAACCCCAGGAAACGCAATACAAACAGGTAAGCGTAGAATTAGAGGGATTCCGTTTCCATTCCATTAACCAGCGCGAGAAGGCGGCGATTAGCTCTTCCGTCATTCCGGCCCTGAGCCGGAATTCAGACGTCGCGCGTCTGCGCGGCAGGAAGCCTTCTTTCAGCCCAAGGACTTGGGCCGACTGGATGCCAGATCAGGTCCGGCTTGACGATGGCGAATGGACAAGCCTTAGAACATAACCTTCGCAAGCGGCGGCCGCGTCTTTTCGAACTCCAGCAGTTTTTCCTCGTTGCGGGCAATGTAGTCGCGATTATGCGGAACGGCGTCGCGATCCTTGGCGAGCTGGATCTGGAAAATATGGAAATTTTCGTGGGTAAAGGCCATTTCGGACCCCGCCAGATAAAATTCCCACATGCGGAAGAAACGTTCGTCATAAAGTGCTACCGCCTCTGCCTTGCGCGCCACGAAACGTTCGCGCCAGTGCCGCAGCGTATGCGCATAATGCATGGGCAGGATTTCGATATCCTTCACCAGCAGCCCAGACTTCTGGATGGCCGGCAGCACCTCGGCAAGCGAGGGGATGTAACCACCGGGGAAAATATATTTTTCGATGAAGGGATTGGTTGCAAGTGCCGGACTGGGCTGGCCGATGGAATGCAGCACCATTACGCCCTTGTCGTCCAGAACCTCCGCCACCTTGTCGAAATAATCGCGGTAATGGGTCGGCCCGACATGTTCGAACATGCCGACTGAGACGATACGGTCGAATTTCTTCGAGGCAGGCAGGTAACGGTAGTCCTGCAATTCGAAACGAACATTGCCGGCAAGCCCACGTTTTGCTGCACGGTCGCGGGAAACGCGCAGTTGCTCCTCGCTGAGCGTGATGCCGGTCACATCGGCACCTGCACTTTCGGCAATATACATCGCCATGCCGCCCCAGCCGGATCCGATCTCCAGTACGCTCTGGCCCGGCTCCGTCATCAGCTTGGCGGCGATGTGCCGCTTCTTGGCGACCTGCGCCTCATAAAGGCTGATGCCCGGCGGATTGAAATAGGCGCAGGAATATTGCCAGTCCTCATCAAGGAAGATGTCGAACAGCTTGGCGCTCAGATCATAGTGATGGGCGACGTTGCTCTTGTTGTGGTTTACCGGCAGATGCATCCTGATGCGGGCGGCGATGATGCGGGCCATACCACGCCACACCATGCCGAAGGACAGCGCCTCGCTTAGCGTGTTGCTTTTAACCAGCGCCAGAAAGTCGTAGATGTCGCCCTCGACGACCTGCATACGGCCTTCCATATAAATTTCGGCGAGTTTCAGCGCAGGATCGGCAGCGATCTCCTGCATGGCAGCTTCGTCGGTGAAATTCAGAACCACCCTTGTTCCGGTACCGTTACCAAATGTACGGCTACCACCCGGGCTATTGACGACAAGATTACCGTTCTTGATTATCTTTTCGAGAAGAACATGCAGAGACGACGCCATGGCACCCCCAATTGCTAAGTCTCACTTATCAATTTTTCTGACCGTATTCCTTTCGGCACAAGTTTCAAGATAGTCTTATTTCAAAAAAATTGAACGATTTCATCAAGCAAAAAGCCCCACCGGGGTTTCCGGCAGGGCTTTTCCATAGAAATTATTTCAACCGGAGGTCAGCGTCGCTTCATCGCTTCGGCCATAGCCGCAGCAAGAGCACCACCCGATTGCGACCCTTCGTTGTGTCCCTGCGGTTTGGAATTCGCGTGGCGCATGGCGCCCGCATTGCCCTTTTCGCGCATTGGCTGGGGTGCCGCCTCGCCACCGTCCTTGCGCATGGTGAGGGCAATACGCTTGCGCTTCACATCCACTTCCACGACACGGACCTTGACGACATCACCCGCTTTCACGACCTCATGCGGGTCTTTCACGAAACGGTCGGCCAGCTGCGAGACATGCACGAGCCCGTCCTGATGCACACCGATATCCACGAAAGCGCCGAAGGCGGCGACATTGGTGACGGTACCTTCCAGCAACATGCCCGGTTTCAGATCGGTGATCTCGTCCACGCCGTCAGCAAAGGTCGCCGTCTTGAAGCTTGGGCGCGGGTCTCGGCCGGGCTTTTCCAGTTCGGCGATGATGTCCTTGACGGTGGGCAGGCCGAATTGCTCGTCGATGAAGCGCTTCGGATCGAGCCCCTTCAGCGTGGCGCTGTCACCCATCAGCGTGCGCAGGTCGCGACCGCAGGCGGCAACGATCTTTTTCGCAACGCCATAGGCTTCGGGGTGCACGGAGGACGAATCCAGCGGTTCCTTGCCGTTTGGAATACGCAGGAAGCCGGCGCATTGCTCGAAGGTGCGCTGGCCAAGGCGCGGCACCTTCAACAGCTCCTTGCGGCTGGCAAAGGGGCCGGTCTGGTCGCGGTGTGCGACGATGGCATCGGCAATCGAAGCACCGAGGCCGGAAACCCGCGCCAGAAGCGGCGAGGAGGCGGTATTGAGATCGACACCGACGGCATTCACCGCATCTTCCACGACCGCGTCGAGTGAACGGCTAAGACGGCCCTGATCGACATCGTGCTGATACTGCCCGACGCCGATGGATTTCGGCTCGATCTTCACCAGTTCGGCCAGCGGGTCCTGAAGGCGGCGGGCGATGGACACCGCGCCACGCAGGGACACGTCGAGATTGGGGAATTCCGCCGCCGCCCGTTCCGACGCGGAATAGACTGACGCGCCCGCCTCCGAAACGATGACCTTAGTGGGCTTTGCGCCGGAAGCCAAAGCCGGCATCTGTGTCAGCAGATCGGCGACCAGCTTTTCCGTCTCACGGCTGCCCGTGCCGTTGCCGATGGCGATCAGCTCGACATTGTGCTTGCGGATGAGCATGGCGAGTTCCGCCTGCGCGCCGCGCACGTCGTTCCTCGGCTGGAAGGGATAGACCGTCGTGGTGTCGAGCAGCTTGCCGGTGCCATCCACCACGGCTACCTTGACGCCGGTGCGGATGCCCGGATCGAGCCCCATGGTGGCGCGTGAGCCCGCCGGTGCGGCCAGCAGCAAATCCTTGAGATTGCGGGCGAAAACATTGATCGCCTCTTCTTCCGCACGTTCGCGCAATTCGCGCATGAGATCGAGCGAAAGCGACATGGAGAGCTTCACCCGCCAGGTCCAGCCTGCCACTTCCATCAACCATTGATCGGCGGGGCCGGCATTGCGGATATCGAAGGCGGCCGCGACGGTACGCTGCGCGGGTTTGACCGGAGAGGGATCATCCGCATCGACATCGATGGTCAGCGTCAGAATCTCCTCGTTCCAGCCGCGCAGCATGGCCAGCGCGCGGTGTCCCGGCACTGTCGCCCAGCGCTCGAAATGATCGAAATAATCGGAGAATTTTTCGCCTGCCGCCTGCTTGCCGTCGACCACCTTGGCGCGGAAAATGGCGTTCTGGCGCATATAGTCGCGCAGGCGTCCAAGAAGATCGGCGTTTTCCGTCATGGTTTCCGCCACGATGTCACGCGCGCCTTCAAGCGCTGCCTTCACATCCGCCACCTCGCCCTGCACATAGGCCTCGCCAAGCTTTGCCGGATCGGCTGCGCGGTTTGCCCAGATCGCTTCGGCCAGCGGACCGAGACCGCGCTCGCGGGCGATTTCGGCGCGGGTGCGGCGCTTCGGCTTGTAGGGCAGATAAAGGTCTTCCAGCTCCGCCTTGGTGCCCGCCTGCATGATCTTGACCATCAGGGCGTCCGTCATCTTGCCCTGACTGTTGATGGTATCAACAATGGAGGCACGGCGCGCATTGAGTTCACGCAGATAGACGAGGCGTTCGGCAAGCGTTCGAAGCTGGGTATCATCCAGCCCTCCCGTCGCTTCCTTGCGGTAACGGGCGATGAAGGGCACGGTCGCTCCCTCGTCCAGCAACGCCACTGCCGCCTTCACCTGATCGGCGCGGGCGTTGATTTCGGAGGCGATGAGCGTGGCGAGGCGGGCATTATCTGCGGTCATGGGGTTCTCTGATGTCACATCTGGAGCGGCGAACATAATGTCTGATTGTGGCGTGACAACAAGAGGCGGCAACGATTCCACAGGAAAGGCTGAGTTCGAGGGAAAGACGGGCATTTGAGGCGCTTTCTCCTTGACCTTTCGCCCCCCTGCCCTTAACGCCCCTCAAACAAGGTTACAGGCGAATTTGCAGGGGTGTTGACCATGAAAGTTCTGTTGATCGGTTCCGGCGGACGCGAACATGCGCTGGCGTGGAAAATCGCCCAGTCTCCCCTGCTCGATGAACTTTATGCCGCTCCCGGCAATCCCGGCATCGCCGACCATGCGACACTCGTTTCGCTTGACGTGGAAGACCACGCCACCGTTATCGCCTTTGCCAGGGAAAAGGCGATTGACTTCGTCGTCGTCGGACCGGAAGCGCCGCTGGTTGCGGGTCTGGCAGATGATCTGCGTGCGGCTGGTATTGCCACCTTCGGGCCTTCGAAAGCAGCCGCTCAGCTTGAGGGTTCCAAGGGGTTCACGAAGGATCTATGCGCCCGTTACGATATTCCAACCGGGGCTTACCAGCGTTTCAAGACCGCCGAACCGGCAAAGCAATATGTCCGTGAACAGGGCGCACCCATCGTCATCAAGGCCGACGGGCTTGCCGCCGGCAAGGGCGTAACGGTTGCCATGAGCGAGGCGGAAGCGCTTGCCGCCATCGACGACTGTTTCGACGGCGCTTTTGGCGCTGCCGGCGCCGAGGTTGTGGTGGAAGCTTTCCTCGACGGTGAGGAAGCCAGTTTCTTCTGCCTTTCCGATGGCAAAACCGCGCTGGCGTTGGCAACAGCCCAGGACCACAAGCGCGTGGGTGATGGCGACACCGGCCCCAACACCGGCGGCATGGGCGCCTATTCCCCCGCCCCGGTGATGACACCGGCCATGGTGGAGCGCACCATGAAAGAAATCATCGAGCCGACGATTTCTGGCATGGCGAAAGACGGCAATCCCTTCTCAGGCGTATTTTTCGCCGGTCTGATGATCACCGCCAAAGGCCCCGAGTTGATCGAATACAATGTGCGTTTCGGCGATCCGGAATGTCAGGTGCTGATGATGCGCCTCAAGAGCGACCTGCTGCCGATCCTCTACGCCACTGCTACCGGCACGCTGGACAAGGTAGAAGCGGAATGGCGCGACGATGCGGCGCTGACCGTTGTTCTAGCTTCCAAGGGTTACCCCGGTGCCTACGACAAGAACACGCCCATCGCCCATATTCCCGATGCCAGCGAAGAGGCAAAGGTGTTCCATGCCGGGACGGCGCTGAAGGACGGCAGACTGGTGGCGACGGGCGGACGTGTGCTGAACGTCACCGCCTTTGGCAAGAACGTGACGGAAGCACAGGCGCGCGCCTATGCGCTGGCGGCCAAGGTGGAATGGGAAAACGGCTTCTGCCGTCGCGATATCGGCTGGCAGGCCGTGGCGCGCGAAAAAGTCTGACCATTCAAGGCATACAGCGGCCGGAGCGCAGATTTCGCTCAATTTTTACCAAGTTTGCTGACCTGATGGAAACGAAAGACCGATAATATCTGCCGAACATTGAAGGGCGCATTCTGTCTTGATCGTGAGGCTGCGCCGTCATTTTGGGGGTTTTTCGATGCGTCGTCTTCTTTTGACAGCGGTTGTCGCGCTGACCGGCGGGTCTGCGATGGCGTCTTCCATCGAATATGTAAACGGCACCCACACCAGCAATGGCAGCTTCGTTCGTCTCGACTGCGCCCGCTGCCAGCCCGTGAAGGACAACACTGCCCCCGAGGGCTTTGCCATCCCCTCCATCGAGCCGGGCACGCAGCACACGGAAATGCGTGAAATCGAGGGTAAGCGCACGCTGGTGCGCACCGAAGCCTGGCTTGGCGGCGCGCCCGTCACCTTCGTCAGCACCAATCCCGCTTGGATGCCGCAGGAAACCCCCGGCACCGCAATTGCCACCTATGATGAGGGTGAAGCTGGCACTCCCCCCGAGGAAACGGCAGCCACGCCAGCAGGCATAGACATGACCGCGACCACGGCAGCGACGAAGACAATTTCGGCGGCCAATGCCACGGCACCGTCAAGCGCATCAGCAATGGCGGCACCCGATTTCCAGGATTTCAAATTGCGCGGCAATTGACCGACAGTGTCGGCGGCGTCTTTGATGACAAAAGTCAAATAATCGCGTCATCGCTGCATTTTTCGAAGTGCACGGCAACCATCCGGTGAATAATAAATTATGCATCCATTATTCTGCCAAGCACGCTCATAAAGCTTTTGCTAATTAAATATTTATTCAAATTTTTTGCCGCTAAGTGACCTCATAGTGCGATGCAGCACGACATGAGGGCTTGGAGCGGACTTTCGCTTTCAGGCTGATCACAGCGCATCAGGCGCCTTCCCATTTTCGAAACTTCGGCAGCGCGCGGCTTTTTCTGGCTCGCGACGCAAAAGCTTGTGAGCGCCCATGAAGAATCTTTCCATTTCCCGTCAGCTGATCGTGCTCGTGGTGGCCCTCATGGCCGCCTTCGCAGCAGCAACGTTTTACCAGCTGAAATCTGCCACCGACGCGATCTATGAAGAACGCTACGGCATGCTGCGGACACAGGTGCAATCCGCCATTTCCATCCTGCAATCCTTCCACGACAAGGAAAAGGCCGGGACGCTTTCACACGAAGACGCCATGAAGCAGGCCTTCGCCACCGTCAGCGCCATGCGGTTCACCCCAGATGGCTATCTGTTCGGTTACGACTACGACGTGACGATGAAATTCCATCCCGACGCGAAGCGTGTCGGCGAGAACTACAAGGGCAAGCCGGACAGCAAGGGCTTCCAGTATCGTGACGAGCTCGTACGGCTTGGCCGCAACGGCGGCGGCCAGACGGATTTCTACGGTCCGAAGCCCGGCATGGAAGGCAATGACTACGCCAAAAGCTCCTACGCCCTTGCTTTTGAGCCCTGGCAGGTGGTGGTCGTGACCGGCGTTTACATCGATGATCTGAATGCCCAGGTTCGTGGCGAGGTGATGAGGGCGCTGTCCATCGGTGCCGCCATCTTCGTGCTGGCACTTGCCGCCGCCTTCTACGTTATCCGGGGGATCTCGAAGCCGCTCGGCGACATTCACAGGGCGCTGGGTGAAGTCGCCAATGAGAACGTCTCGCTCACCATACCCCATACCGGGCTGACCAACGAGGTGGGCATGATGGCGAAGGCCACGGCCTCGCTTCAGGACAAGGTGCGGGAGCGCCACGCCATGCAGCGCCGAGAGGAAGAACAGCAGCAGCAGCTCAACGCCGAGCGCCAGAACAACCTCGACATGCAGCGCGACGAGGCCGCATTGCAGGCACGTGTCGTCACCACCATTGGCGAGGCGCTGGAAAAACTCGCCGGCGGTGATCTGACCGTGCGTTGCGCCGATCTCGGCAACCGTTACGCCGCGCTGCGCGACAACTTCAACGAGGCATTGACCCATCTCGACGCCGCCATGGCCAAGGTGAATTCCAAGAGCATCGATATCGGCGGCTCGAAGGAAGAAATCCGCAAGGCTTCCAACGAGCTTTCGCAGCGCACCGAACGGCAGGCGGCAAATCTCGAGGAAACCTCTGCCGCGCTCGACGAGTTGACGGTTGCGGTACGCCAGACGGCTGAAGGTGCAGCCGACGCCGCCAAACGCGTCACGACAGTCAGCTCCGAAGCGATGCGCAGCGACCGGGTGGTGGAAGAAGCGATTGCGGCGATGAGCGGCATCGAACAATCTTCCGATCAGATTTCGAACATCATCGGCGTGATTGACGACATCGCTTTCCAGACCAATCTTCTGGCACTGAATGCGGGCGTGGAAGCGGCGCGTGCCGGGGAAGCGGGCAAGGGCTTTGCCGTGGTGGCACAGGAAGTGCGCGAACTGGCGCAGAAATCTGCCGCCGCCGCCAAGGAGATCAAGGACCAGATCGCCCGCTCTTCCAACCAGGTGGAAAACGGCGTGCGTCTTGTCGGCGAAGCCGGTGACGCGCTGAAACGCATCTCGGACCAGATCAAATCCGCCAACGAGATCGTCGGCAAGATCGCCCATTCAGCGGCCGAACAGGACACGACGCTGCGCTCTATCTCCACATCGCTCAACCAGCTCGACGTCGCCACCCAGCACAATGCGGCGATGGCGGAAGAGACCACGGCTTCGGCGGAAGCGCTGGCCGTCGATACCGAAGAGCTGCTGAACCTCATCCGCGGCTTCCGCGTCTCCTCCGGCAACCAATTCCACGGCATGGCAGAGCAGATGCGCATGGCGGGGTGATAGACGCTGAGGTGATGGATAAACGAAAACGCCGGAGGAAACTCCGGCGTTTTTTGTTTCAACGTGTCAGAGTATCCAGCCGGTCGATATCGACAGGCGAAAAGACCGTAATTCCCGCTCTTTCAAGCAGCGCCGCCGTCACGCCATTGCCCGCATGTTTGATGCCGGAGAACGAGCCGTCATAGATTGCGACCGATCCGCAGGACGGACTGCCGTCGATCAATAGCGCGTGCGTGCAGCCATTGGCTTTAGCAAGGGCCAACGCCTTTTCCGCACCGGCAATAAATTCCGCCGTGACATCGCCGCCGGTTACTTCCAGCACCCGGGCGTGACCTTCCAGCACATCGAGACCGGAAGCGCTATTCTCGATCTCTGCCGGCGGGCGCGGCACGGACATGCCGCCCGCCATTTCCGGACAGATCGCCACCAGCCTGCCTTCATCCCGCCAACGGTCTATCGCCGGGTGGACGAGAGGTTTGCCTTTGCCGTCATATCTGACCGGCTGACCGAGAAGGCAGGCGCTGATGAGGATTTTGCGGGGCGTGTGGGTCATTGGAAAAACATCCTGTGGGAGTCGCGGCTGTAGCTTACCCCCCTCTGCCCTGCCGGGCATCTTCCCCTCAAGGGGGAGATCGAATCGTGACAACGTGCCGATCATCTTCGACGTTGCAAATTTTTGCGGGGAGCGACCGTCTTGCCGATCTCCCCCTTGAGGGGAGGATGTCCGGCAGGCCAGAGGGGGTGAACCGCGCACGCTACGTCGCAGCTACCCCGAAACTCCTCACCCCGTAATCTTCGAGAAATCCGCAACCGTTCCGGTGGCTTCACGAATGGCTTTCAACAGCGCCAGACGGTTTGCGCGGATGGCCGCGTCCTCATCGTTGACGAGAACATCCTCGAAAAACTTGTCGACGGGCGCGCGAAGCGTCGAAAGCGCCTGCATGGCGGAGCGGAAATCTTCCGTCTCGACGGCCTTTGCGGCATCGGCGGAAGCGGTCTTGATCGCCGCGTAAAGCGCCTTTTCGGCGTCGAGCTTCAGCAGTTCTTCTGAAACGCTGTTCGCAACCACGGTGCCCTTCTTTTCCTCTGCGGCCAGAAGCTGGGTGGCGCGCTTTGCACCGGCCAGCAGGTTCCGGCCATCTTCGCCGGTGATGAAGGCGGTCAGCGCCTCGACACGGCGGGCGATCATCAGCAGATCGTCAGACTCCGGTGTCAGGACGGCGTCGATCAGATCGTAGCGGGCGCCAAGATCGCGCAGATAGACCTTCAGGCGGTCGTGGAAGAAGGATAGGAGGTCAGTATCCTTCGCGACGCTCAAGAGCGGCAGGCGCACGTTCTTTTCAAGCAGAATGCGAACCACGCCCAGCGCCGCACGGCGCAGTGCGAAGGGATCCTTCGAACCGGTAGGCTTTTCATCGATAGCCCAGAAGCCGACGAGCGTGTCGAGCTTGTCGGCGAGAGCAACCGTGATCGCCACCTTGTCGGCGGGCAGGCGGTCGGAGGGACCCTGCGGCTTGTAGTGATCCTCGATCGCCGCGGCGACACTTTCGTTTTCGCCCTGCAAGGTTGCGTATTTTCGGCCCATCAGGCCCTGAAGTTCGGGGAATTCGCCGACAGCTTCGGTGCGCAGGTCGGCTTTCGCCAGCACCACGGCGCGGTCCACCAGAGCAGCATCGGCACCGACGACGGCGGCCAGAGCCTTGGCCAGTTCGCGAATGCGCGCCACACGCTCACCCTGCGTGCCGAGCTTGGCATGGAAGGTAACGTTCAGCGCATCGAGCTTCGCCATGCGCTGGTCGAGCGGCTTCTTGAGATCGAGGCCAAATTTCGCAGCCGAATCCTTGAGTGTCTCCAGATCGGGCAGATCGCCCTGGTCACGGTTCCAGAAATGGCGGGCATCCGACAGGCGGGCGCGGACGACCTTGCCGTTGCCATGGATGATTTCCTTGCCGCCGTCGCTTGCCTCGATGTTCGAGATCAGGATGAAGCGGTTGGAAAGACCCTCTTCCGCACCCTGATTGCGGGTGACGAAACACTTCTGGTTGGTCTTGATGGTCAGCCGGATGATTTCCGCCGGGATTTGCAGGTAATCCTCCTCGAAAGTGCCCATCAGCACCTGCGGCCATTCAACAAGGCCGGAGACTTCTTCCAGCAGGCCTTCGTCTTCCACCAGCTCAAGGCCGTTGGCAAATGCCAGATCCTTGGCATCGTGCAGGATGATATCCTTGCGGCGGTCGGCATCGAGAATGACCTTCGCCTTTTCAAGGCTCGAGACATAATCCTCGAAACGGCGCACGGTGATCGGACCCGGCGCATGGAAACGGTGGCCATAGGTGACGTTGCCAGCGACGATGCCGTCGATGACAAAGGGAATGACCTGGGTTTCGTCATGTTCGGGGCCGAACAGGCAGACGATGGATTGCAGCGGGCGCACCCAGCGCAGGCTCTCCGAGCCCTTGCCTTCGATGCCGGCATAGCTGGAACCCTTCGGCATGGAGGCCGGGCCGGAGCGCATGGATTTCGGCCAGGGGAAGGAGCGGATGATGCCGGGCATCACTTCGGCGATAATCTCTTCCGCCGGGCGGCCGGGCTTGTTGATGATGGCGATGTAGAAATCGCCTTTCTTCGGATCGGAAACGACCTGAGCCTCGGAGACATCATTAAGGCCAGCGCCGCGTAGAAAGCCCTCAATCGCCTTTTCGTTGGCATCGGTGCGCGGACCCTTCTTTTCCTCACGCACATCGGCGGAGCGGGCGTTGAGGCCGCGAATATCCAGCGTGAGGCGGCGCGGCGTCCAATATTCGCGCGCACCCTCATAGGTCAGCCCTCTCTCCACCAAGGCGTCAGTGACGAGTTTCTTCAGATCGCCCGCCGCCTTGCGCTGCATGCGTGCGGGGATTTCCTCGGAGCGAAGTTCAAGCAGAAGATCGGGCATGGGATAAGGACTTTAATCTGTTGCAAAAGAGTGTCGCGGACTTAGCAAGACCAGCGGCAAAAGTCATCAGCTATCGGTTAAATTACCGCCGGTGGACGTTACCAGCCGCCACCACCACCACCGCCACCGCCCGAACCGGAAGAACCACCACCACCGCCACCTGAAAAGCTGGAGGAAGATGAGCTGACAGGCTGGGGAATGGTGGAAGCTATTGTATTCGCCATGGAAGTGGAGAACCCACCAATCCGGTCTCCGAAGCTGCCGTAATTGCTGCCCAAATACCAGCCGGGCGCATAACTCGCCGCGGCAGCACCGGCAGCAGCCGTGGCAAGCCAGGTCTCGAAGGTGCGGCTCCAGGGTTTTTCCACGCCGAGCGCGACCGCATAGGGCAGCAATGTCTCAAAATGCTGCGGCGACATGGCGGGGGCATCCGCCATATTCATCCGGTCCTTTTCCGCCAGCGTCAGATAGGTTCTGAGGCCCTCGATGCCGTCCATCAGCTTGCGGCCGAGCGGCGTCGGCGCACCCATCAGGAACAGGAACAGCGCGTTGGTAAGCACGATGCCGCCGATGGCGGCCAGCGCCAGCGACTTGGTGTCATGCGTCACATCCAGCAGGATCTGCGTGGCAATGCCGCCAATGACCGAGAAAGCCACAAAACCGGCAAAGGCCAGCATAACGATGCCGCCGATGCGCTTGCTCAACGACGCGCCACGCGAGAACTGTCGGCCGATGCCGATCGACAGGATGCTGAAGAAAAAGGCGAAAAAGCCGAAGACCAGCACGGCGGCAATGGCGCTTTCATCGAGATCACCGAACACCAGCGTCGCGACGATTATGGCGACGCTGAAGAAGATGCCGAAAACGATGTAACCGGCATTGCTGCGGTAATATTTGCCGCGGTGCTCTTTTTCTATCGCCGCGCGAAACTGCTTGCCGACCTTTTCGACTTCCGTTCCATGCGCCTTGTCGATGGTGAGCGTCTCGCCCGGACCACCGATGGAGGACAACAGCGTCTTCTGCCCACTCGGCAACTCCGCCCCAGCCTGCTTTTGCGTGCGGCGGATGACGATGGAGTTCTTCAGATCCTCCAGAACGACATAACCCTTGACCGCCAGATCAAGGGCGGAGGCGGACAGCGCTGTCCAGCCTGCGCCGGAAAAACCCCTGTTATCAACGTAATTGACCAGAGCCGGCGAAAGCCCCTCCGGTGCATCCCAGCGCGGCACGACTACACCCTTGGCCGGATCACGGCCGACCGCGAACCATGCTCGCAGATAATAGAGCAGCACTGCGAAAAGCCCGCCGCCCGAAAGCAGGATGGCGAGATTGTCACGTAGCCACCAACCTGCCTCCTGGGAGGAGTCGGGGGCGGCAATGGCGCCCTTCGGTAACTTCACGGCAACTGTCATGCCCTCGCCCACTGAAAACGGGCGGGTAGAGGCAAAAAACACCTCGTTGCCTTCGCTCAAAATACGCGCATCCTTGCCCTTGGCACCGAGTGGACCGGTGAAAACGGCAGTATCGGTGGCCTTCACGCCTTGTGGCAAAGTGATGGTGGCGGAAATCTCACCCATCGGAAACTGCCAGCCATTGCCGGTGACATTCCAGGTGAGTTCGTCATAGTCGCTGAAATAACGGATCTGCCGGGCGGTGGTGTAGGTGATCTGGAAGATATGCTCACCGGTCGGAAGAAAACGATCGGCGCTGCCGGTATAAATGCGGATGCCGCCATCGATATTCTCGGTGCGCCAGTTCTCCGGCGCGCCATCGCGCTCCACGGAAACGACGTTAAAATCCACCTTGGTGCGTCGGTCATTTGCATCCAGCGCATAAAGCGGGAAATCGCGGAAGATGCCGCGCTTGATGTTCTGACCTTCAGCACGGGCGGTGATGGTTTCCGTCACCGTCAGTTCGCCACTCTTCGCAACCTCGACCACGGAATGATAGGAGCGGATGAATTCTTCCGCAAAGGCCGGGCAGGTCGCGCCCAGGAAGACAAGCAGCGCGAGAAGTCTTGCGGCGATGGTCTTCACGGGGCGGTCTCCTCCAGCCGGTTTCAGTGCTGCGGCTCGGCAGCACTTTCCTTTTCGGTATAGTCGACGCCGAGCGAGGCGAGCGCCTTCCAGTAGCCCGGATAGGTCTTGCCAACGCAGGCAGGGTTCTGGATGGCGATGCCGCCGATCTTCAGAGCCGCGAGCGCAAAGCTCATGGCGATGCGGTGATCGGCAAAAGTATCGATGGAGGCATCGACCGTCTGGCCCGCCAGCGCCGGGTCGGCATGCACGATCAGGTCGTCGCCTTCCTCATGCGCCAGACCGTTGCGGATTTCGTTGAGGCCGAGCGAGACGGCGCGGATGCGGTCGCATTCCTTCACACGCAGATTGGCAATGCCGACGAAACGTACTGGCGTTTCGTTGAACGCGGCGAGAACGGCGATGGTCGGAATGGCGTCCTGCATCTGCGAACCGTCGATTTCAGCGGGCAGATGCGGAAACTGCGCCATGACCTCATAGGCCTTGGCATCCGGCTGGGTGAACTTGTCGGCGGGCGTGCCGATGTCGATCGCACCGCCGGTCAGAAGTTCCGCGCCCCAGAGATACGTGGCGGCGGATGCATCCGGTTCGATGTGGAAATCGGTCGCGGTGTAGCCGGTCGGATGCACGCGCCAGATGGCGTTGCTGACCCGCTCCACCTTTGCGCCGAAGGCTTCCATGGCTGATGTTGTGAGATCGATATAACCCTTCGCGCCGATTTCCTCGCCCTTGAGGATGATATCGACAGGCTTGTCGCCGCAGGCGGCCGCCATCAGAAGTGCCGACACATATTGGCTGGAGAGGTTGGCATCGATGGTGACGCTGCCCTTCGGGAAACCCATGCCCTTGCCCCGCACGGTAACTGGCGGGCAGCCGGTCGGCGCATCCGCTTCGACGCCGAGGGCGCGCAGCGCTTCCACCAGCGGCATGATCGGGCGTTTGCGCATGTGCTCGTCGCCATCGATGATAACGGCGCCATCCACCAGCGCTGCAGCCGCAGTCAGGAACCGCGTGGCTGTGCCGGCATTGCCAAGAAAAAGCGGCTTTTCCGGCTGTTGAAGCACGCCTGTACCATCCACCACGAAGGTCGTGGCGTCAGGTTCTGTCACCTTAACGCCCATGGCGCGCAGGGCTTCGGCCATATAGAGCGTATCATCGCTCTTCAACGCGCCGGTTAGGCGGCTTTTTCCCTTGGCGAGGCCAGCCAGCAGAAGCGCGCGGTTGGTGATGGATTTGGAGCCGGGTGGCTCTACCTTGCCGGAAAGCGGGTGGCCGGGCGGGGTGATGGTCAGTTCGATCATGATCGTCGTCTTGTCAAAGAATGCGGCAGAGAGCCGGAATACAGGAATGTCGGCGGGAGGATTTGGACCCTGGGAACGGTGGCCTTAGAATTTCACGGTCGGCACGGCGCGGTCGGCCGGGTTGTCGATCTCGAAATAAGGTGCCTTGGCAAAACCGAACTGGCCGGCGATCAGATTGGATGGAAAGCTTTCCACCCTGACGTTCAGATCGCGCGCGGCGCCATTGTAATAACGGCGCGACATCTGCAGTTCGCCCTCGATTGTTTCCAGCGAGCGCTGCAATTCCAGAAAGTTCGTGTTGGCTTTCAGATCAGGATAGGCTTCAGCGAGCGCAAAGAGCTTACCGAGCGCCTGCGACAGCATGCCTTCCGCCTGGGCGCGGCCTTCGACATCGCCAACCGGCACGGCTTGGGCCCGGTTGCGCATGGCAATCACCTCTTCGAAGGTGCTTTTTTCATGCGCCGCGTAGCCCTTCACGGTCTCGATGAGATTGGGAATGAGATCGGCGCGGCGTTTCAACTGCACGTCGATGCCCGACCACGCCTCCTCCTTCATCTGCCTCGCCTTGACGAGGCCGTTATAGATGAAGACGACATAGAGCGCGATTGCCGCGACGATTACCAGCGTGATGAACATTCCCGACCCCTCCTCAAGAGGCGCAAGCGCCGCAACGGCACCCGCACGTTAGACTGTTGCCCCGCCTTACATAAAGGTTCAGGCGGCCCTGTTCCAGTTCAACCCGCCCGCATCCGTGAGCAGGAAGGCTTCGCCGCAGGCTTTTGCCAGCGTGCGCACGCGCAGGATATAGCTCTGGCGTTCCGTCACCGAGATCACGCCGCGCGCATCCAGCAGGTTGAAGACATGGCTTGCCTTGATGCACTGGTCATAGGCCGGGAACACGCATTTATGCAGGCGCTGATTATCATCATCACCCGGCGCGCCCGCGGCGAGAAGCGCCAGGCATTCCTTTTCCGCGTCGATGAAATGGCGATGCAGCATGCCGGTGTCGGCAAATTCGAAATTATGGCGGGAGTATTCCTGCTCGGCCTGCAGGAAGACGTCACCATAGGAGATCTTCTCTTCACCCTCGCGGCCGTTGAAGTTGAGGTCGTAGACATTGTCGACGCCCTGAACATACATGGCCAGACGCTCCAGACCGTAGGTCAGTTCGCCAGCGACCGGCGAGCATTCGATGCCGCAGACCTGCTGGAAGTAGGTGAATTGCGACACTTCCATACCGTCGCACCAGCACTCCCAGCCGAGACCCCAGGCGCCGAGCGTCGGGCTTTCCCAGTCGTCTTCGACGAAGCGCACATCATGCAGCAGCGGATCGAGACCGATGGCCTTCAGAGAACCGAGATACAGTTCCTGAAGGTTGGAAGGGTTGGGCTTCAGAATGACCTGATACTGGTAATAATGCTGCAAACGGTTGGGGTTTTCACCGTAGCGACCATCAGAAGGCCGGCGCGAGGGCTGCACATAGGCAGCCTTCCATGGCTTCGGGCCCAGCGCGCGCAGCGTCGTTGCCGGATGAAACGTACCAGCGCCCACTTCCATATCATAGGGTTGCAATACCGCGCAGCCCTTGTCGGCCCAGTAATTGTGCAGCGTCAGGATCAGCGCCTGAAAGGAACGCTTGGGGTTCATATGGTCTGGAATATCGGTCATTGCAGTCATCGCGGCGTTGTGAGGATAAGTAAGCACTGACTTACTTCGGATGCGGACTGGTGCCACGGCATGGCGAAGGGGTCAAGGATTTATGCGTGGAGACACCGGCTTACGTCTCATCCTCACGCTTCACGCGGTATTCGCCGGTTTCGGGATCCTTGATCAGCGTGCCGATGGCGCCGGTTTCGCGTTCCTTTTCGCGCTGCTTCGATTTTGCCGAAAGCTTTTCCGCATCGCGAACGAAGCGGCGGTAGAGGATGACGGATCCCACCACCAGAAGAACAATTGTAATAAGCTGCGCCATAAGGCCCTATTCCTGCGACATCATAGACCGAAACGCGACCACAATGCCTTTTCTTCGGCAACTTCCGCAAGTCCCGAGACGGCGCCTGCCGCAAGCCTTTCGGCATTGAGGCCGAGTGCCGCATTCACGCCCGGCACTTTTTTGCCGAACAGCGAGCGCCCACCGGTGACGAGCTGAAGCTTCACCTTCGTCCCGTAGCGGCGACGAAGAACCTCCCTCATGTCGCCCAAGCCGTCGATCAGGCCGAGATCAAGGCCACGCATACCGGTCCAGAACAGGCCGGAGAAGATCGTCTCATCGCCCTTCAATTTTGCACCGCGGCGCATCTTGACCATATCGATGAAAACATTGTGGATTTCGACCTGAAGCGACTTCAGATATTCGATGTCGCCCTCTTTTTCCGGCTGGAAGGGATCGAGGATGACCTTGTTCTCGCCGGCCGTATAGACGCGGCGCTCCACCCCGATCTTCTTCAACATTTCCGGGAAACCGAAACCACCGGAAACGACGCCGATCGATCCGACGATGGAGGTGGGGTCGGCGATGATCTCGTCGCCGGCAAGCGCGATCATGTAGCCACCGGAGGCCGCCACATCCTCAACGAAGATCAGGACCTTCTTGTCCTTTTCCTCGGCAAGCTGGCGGATGCGATTATAGATCATTCGCGCCTGCACCGGCGAGCCACCGGGAGAATTCACGGAAATGGCGACAGCTGGCGCGTCCTTGATGGCAAAGGCCTTTTCCAGCAGCGGTGCATAGGAGGCAAGATTGAGAGCGGGGCGGAACTGGTTGCCGCCAGCCATGATGGCGCCATGCATGCGCACAACCGGGATGACGAGTTCTTTTTTGCGAAAGCGTTTCGGCACCAGATACTTCAGAAAACCCACAATTCACTCCTCGCAGCATTTGCCTGTTCGTCACGGATGTATGTATTGCCCTGCAAAACACAATGGTTTGCGGCCGGAGGAACGGCGAATTTATAGGCCAGGCCCGATTGCCTTTACATTACGGCGATAGGCGGTGCGGCCATTATTCAGATCATCCACGATGGGCGTGAAAGCATGGCTACCGGTCTCGTGCATGACGAGCGGCGCCCGGAACGACAGCCGCGCCCGTGACCCCTTGATCGCTGTTACGAGCATGCGCACCGCGTCCTCACCGGGGCGTGGGTGGATGAGTGTGATCTCGATGCCGCCGAAACGGCTGCCACAGGCGGCAATGATCTCCGCCACCGATTGCGGCCGTGCAATAAGGGAAAGCTGCCCGCCTGGAACCGTGATCGCACCTGCGGTCCTGATCCAGTCCTCGAACAGGCCCTCCGTCATGGCGTGGGCCTCAGCCTTCAGCGCATCGGGCGTGCGGCGGTCGCCTGCATCATTATAGGGCGGGTTCATGATGACGTGGTGAAAATGCCCGTCCGGCAGTCCGGCCTCGACGCGCGCCTTGCCACGCAGTGTCACGTCGGCCTCACGCACGCTGACACGGGCGGAAAAAGCGGCATTTTCTGGCAATGCCAGGCTGCGGCGGGCAAATTCCACCATTTCCGGCGAACGTTCGAACAGGGTCACTTCGGCCTTTTCAAGCCGCGTGGCGACAGCGAAACCTGCCGCGCCCGCGCCCGCGCCGAGATCGGCTATGCGGCAGGCGCGCTCGTCCGCCACCATCGAGGCAAGAAGCATGGCGTCCATGCCGGCGCGGTGTCCCCTGCCCTTGGGCTGGAGAATGTGAAAACGGCCCCGGTGAAACGCATCCAAAGTTTCCGAAATCTCGCCGCCCACGTTCGTTTACGCCTCTTCGTTGCGCAATTCGTCGCCCAGACCGGCATCCACGAGAATGCGGCGGGCCTCACCGGCGCGGTCTTCCTCCACCAGGAACCGGCGGGGCAAAAGACCGAGCGAACCTTCCAGAATGCTCATTGCCTGATCGGCGACAAGGCAATGGATGCCGGCGTCCTTCATCAGGCTTTCGGCGAAGGATAACAGCACGGCATCGTTGGTACGGATCAGTTCACGCATGGATAAGCCCCAAATTCCCATTTTTTTGAATGGCTAGCGGCAATTCGCCCCTTGCCGCGACAGGCGCCAGTTTTTATTGTCGAACTCAAATTCGAACAGGAGTCCTGTCCCTTGGGCGTCGTCATACCGCTTGAAGAAAGCAAAAACAAACTCGCATCCGTCAAGCCGCTTGTCGACCTGACCCGTGCCGACATGGAACGGGTGAACCAGCTTATCCTTTCCAGAGCCGGTTCCGATGTCCAGATGATACCTGAGGTGGCCAACCATCTGATCTCGTCCGGAGGCAAACGCCTGCGGCCGATGCTGACGCTGGCCTCTGCCTCGATGTTCGGTTACGAGGGCGACCACCATATCAAGCTCGCCACCAGCGTGGAATTCATGCACACGGCGACGCTGCTGCATGACGACGTGGTGGATGAAAGCGATCTGCGCCGTGGCAAGTCCACCGCCCGCACCATCTGGGGCAACCAGGCAAGCGTTCTCGTCGGCGACTTCCTGCTCGGCCAGGCCTTCCGCATGATGGTGGACGTCGGCTCGCTGGATGCGCTCGACGTGCTGTCCACCGCCGCTTCCGTCATCGCCGAGGGCGAAGTGCTGCAGCTTTCGGTCGCCAAGAACATGGAAACGACCGAGGACGATTATCTGCAGGTGATTCGCGCCAAGACGGCCGCCCTTTTTGCAGCGGCCGCGGAAGTTGGCCCCATCGTCGCCAAAACCGACAAGGCAAGCCGCAGCGCGCTGAAATCCTACGGCATGAATCTCGGCCTCGCCTTCCAGCTCGTTGACGACGTGCTGGATTACGGCGGCAAATCCGCCGATCTCGGCAAGAATACGGGTGACGATTTCCGTGAGGGCAAGATAACCCTGCCGGTCATCCTGTCCTATCGCCGCGGCACGCAGGATGAGCGCGCCTTCTGGCGCAACGCCATCGAAAAGGGTGAAAGCAGCGACGAGAACCTCGAAAAGGCGCTCGGTCTCATCACCAAATACAACGGTCTTGGCGATACGATCGGCCGCGCCACGCATTACGGCACCATTGCCCGCGATGCGCTTGCACCGCTGCCGGAAAGCCCGTGGAAAAACGCGCTTCTGGAAGTCATCGACTTCTGCATCGAGCGTCTCAACTGACGCTGGAGGCCTCAGGCAAACGGCGGATGGACAAGACCGTCCGCCGCTGTTTCGGACTGGGTGTCCCGCAAGGGGAGATTGTGGCGCGGGCCATAATTTCTTGCGGGGTTGCTTCAAAAAAGCCATTCTATCGTGACCAAACAATGGAAACTGATTTTTCCGTGCTTCTGCACAAAGGCAAAGGTTCCCTCATGCGGCGTAAACCAGCACTTCGTCTTCTCTGCAGCGCGGCTCTTGCCGCCGCTCTCGCACTTGGCGCGGGTGCAAGCCCCGGCTTTGCGGAGACGAAAACGGAAGCCAAGGCCGTTACTTTCGATCCTGCCAAGGTAAATACCTTCTCCGGCGCATTCCTTGCCGCGCGCAATGCCGATGTCGATCAGGATTACCCCACCGCGATTTCGCTCTACAAGAAGGCGCTGGAATTCGATCCGGCCAACTCGGAAATCCGCCAGCGCCTGATGATCGCCGAACTGTTGAGCGGCAATTTCGAGGCTGGCGCCAAGATTGCCGATTCGATGAAGGACGATACCTCCGTCGAACGCGTGACGACCATCGTGCGCGGCCTCGACGCCATCAAGGACAAGGAATTCGTCAAGGCCGAGAAAATCCTGAAATATACCGGCCCGAACGATCTCGACCGCATGGTCAACACGCTGCTGACGGCATGGGCGCGCGCCGGTTCAGGCAAGCCCAAGGAAGCGCTGGCCCTCGTCAACAACATGAAGGGTCCGGGCTGGATTTCGATTTTCCAGAAATACAATGCCGCCGCGATCGCCCTTGTCGCCGGCAACACAGATGCTGCCCGTAAGAGCCTCAATGAGGCCGTGACGGATCGTGAAGGCGGGGCAACCGCTTCCGACACCTATATGCGCGCGGTGATGGCGCTTGCACGGCTGGAGGCTTCAGCCGGCAACAAGCAGAAGGCGCTGGACGCAATTGCGGTCGGCGACACTTTTGCGCCGAACTATGCGCCTCTCAAAGCGCTTCGCCAATCCATCGAGAAGGGCGAGAAGCCGCCGCAGCAGATCACCAATGCCGTTGAAGGCGCGGCTTCCGTGATGTTTTCCATCGCGGGCGCGCTGAACCGCGAAGGTGCCGAAGAGATCGTCACGCTTTACCTTCAGACCTCGCGGGCGCTCGATCCGCAAAGCGCCGATACGCTGATCCTTCTCGGCGGACTTGCTGAGGCGATGAAACAGCCCGACCGCGCCATCGCCTTCTACCGCGACGTGCCGAAGGATTCGCCGATGCACCGCATCTCCGAGCTGCAGCTCGGGCTGACGCTGGCGCAGACGGGCAAGGTGGAGGAAGCGCGCAACCACCTGCAATCCCTGCTGCAATCCGATCCGAAGGATATCCGTTCTTACCTCGCCTATGGCAGCGTGCTTTCCGACGCCAAGGACTACAAGGCCATGGCCGAAAACTACGACAAGGCTGTCGAGGTGATCGGTGCCGTGCCGCAGAAGTCGGACTGGACCGTGTTCTTCCAGCGCGCCATCGCCCATGAGCGCCTGAAGGAATGGGACAAGGCCGAGCCGGACTTCAAGCGTGCGCTCGAGCTCAACCCGGAACAGCCGCAGGTGCTGAACTATCTCGGCTATTCCTGGGTGGACAAGGGTATCAACCTCGACGAAGCGATGAAGATGATCAGCCGCGCGGTCGAGCTTCGGCCGAATGACGGCTATATCGTCGACTCGCTTGGCTGGGCGCATTTCCGGCTGGGCGCGTTTGACCAGGCCGTCACCGAACTGGAGCGGGCAATCGAGCTCAAGGCCGGCGATCAGACCATCAACGATCATCTGGGCGATGCCTACTGGCGTGTCGGTCGCAAGATCGAGGCCGTGTATCAGTGGAACCGCGCGCTGATTGGCGACAATGACGATCTGGACAAGGCCAAGGTGAAGGAAAAGATTGCCAACGGCCTGCCGCCGCTGGAAAAGGACGCCGAAAACACCGCCAAGAAGGAGGCCGCGCCGCAGCCGCCGGCTCCGCCAGCACCGGCCCCTGTTGCCCCTGCCCCGGACAAGAAATCCTGACGCGACATGCGCGCGGATGACATTACCGGGGCTGTCGAAACAACCGAGGCGGCCCCGGCCAAGATCAATCTGGCACTGCATGTAACCGGTCAGCGGGCAGATGGTTATCATCTGCTCGAGACGCTGGTGACCTTCACCGAAGCAGGCGACGCGATCCATGTTCGCGATGCCGATGCCGACACTTTCTCCATCTCCGGCCCGTTTGGCGATCTGCTGCGCGCAGGCGATGGCGGCAACAATCTCGTCGTCCGTGCCAGAGACCTTTTGCGTGATGCGCTTGTGGCGGCAGGTCAATCGGCACGCCCGGTTGCCATCCATCTCGAAAAGAACCTGCCAGTCGCCTCCGGCATTGGCGGCGGCTCAGCGGATGCGGCAGCGACACTGCGGGCGCTGTTGCGGCACTGGAATGCCAGGATTGTTCCTGAAAATCTCGCACCCATCGCGCTTGCGCTTGGCGCTGACGTGCCGATGTGCCTTGAAAGCCGCCCACTCATCGCACGAGGTATCGGCGAGGATATCGAGCCGGTCTCCGATCTGCCGGAATTCTTTCTGGTGCTGGCCAACCCTCTGAAAGCGGTCTCGACGCCGGAGATTTTTCGGCGATTGCTCGACAAGGCCAACCCGCCCCTGCCGGAGCGCAAAGAAGGCGGCTGGATGGATTTTCTGGCGCAAAGCCGAAACGATCTGGAAGTCCCCGCCAAGGCGCTTCTGCCGGAGATCGGCGCAATCGCCGGCATGCTGTCGCAGGAAGGTGCTTCCCTTGTGCGCATGTCCGGTTCGGGTGCCACCTGTTTTGGACTATTTCATTCCTTCGAGGCCGCCCGAAAAGCGGAAACATCGCTTCGAAACAAGCGCCCCGGCTGGTATTTTCAGGCGACGCGGACCATCTGAAGACAACACAATTCGAGGATAAGGCCATGGCAGGCGGAAGACCCTTCATTCCCCTCGGCATCGCGGTTCTGACCGTTTCGGACAGCCGCACGCTTGAGAATGACAAGTCCGGCGACACGCTAGTCGCACGCATAGAGGAAGCCGGACACAAGGTCGCCGCCCGCACCATCGTGGCAGACGACAAGGCTGCTATTTTCAACACCGTGCGCGACTGGACGCTCAACGGGAGCGTAGATGTGGTCATCACCACCGGCGGCACCGGCTTTACAGGCCGCGACGTGACACCCGAGGCGCTGGAACCCCTGTTCGAAAAGCGCATGGACGGCTTTTCCGCCATCTTCCATCGCATTTCCTATGAAAAGATCGGCACCGCCACCATCCAGTCACGGGCGACCGGCGGCGTGGCAAACGCCACCTTCATCTTCGTGCTGCCCGGCTCTCCCGGCGCCTGCAAGGATGCCTGGGACGGTATTCTCAAAGCCCAGCTCGATTACCGCCACCTGCCCTGCAATTTCGTTGAGATCATGCCCCGGCTTGATGAGCATTTGAAACGCGGGGCTGGCGGCGTCTAGAGCGGGATTTCAGGGGTTGTCCGTCACAGCGGACCAAAACCCCATCACGCCAGATATTTTTTGAAGAACTCCGTCGTCCGGCCCCAGGCGAGATCGGCCGCGGCCTTGTCGTATCGCGCCGAGGATGTATCGTTGTTGAAGGCGTGGTTGACGCCGTCGTAAACGAAGATTTCGAAGGTCTTGCCGTTTTCCTCCAGCGCCTTTTTATACGCGTCGATACCGGCATTGATGCGCTCATCCAGACCGGCATACTGTAACAGCAGGGGCGCCTTGATAGCAGGCACATCGGCCGCCGGCGGTTGCTGGCCGTAATAGGCGACACCGGCATTCAGGCCTGCCGATTTGGTGGCGAACCGGTTGACCAGCCCGCCGCCCCAGCAGAAACCGACCGCACCAACCTTGCCGTTCGCACCCTGCCTTGCAGCGAGCCACACCCGACCGGCTTCGGCATTGGCGACTGTTGCCTCCATATCGAGGCCACTGAACATCTCCCGTGCCTTATCTTCATCCGAAGGCGTGCCGCCCTGCGGCGACAGGAAATCAACCGCAAGCGCCCTGAACCCCGCAAGCGCCACGCGTCTTGCCACATCGCGGATATGGTCGTTCAGGCCCCGGTTTTCATGGATGACGATAACCGAGCCAATGGGGCCGGAAACCGATTTCGGCGTGACGAGATAGCCCTTCATCTCGCCACCGGGGGCGGGATAGGTCACCTCTTCCGCAACGATACCCGCATCATCAGGCGCGACGATTGCCGCACGGGCGCTGTTGGCCGAAAGAAGCGGCGCGATTGCGGCAGCAGCTGCGCCGGACCCGGCAAGCAGGCTGAGCTTTTCCATGAATTTGCGGCGATCGAGACTGAGATGGGTATATTCATCGTAAGCGTCGATCATGGCCTGCGTAATCTTCGGCTTGTCGTCCATCGCTCTCTTCTCCCTGAACGCGCAGATGCACAGGGAGGATAGCGCAGATTGCTACTCGGTGAACAAGCGGCGGCACACTTTTGCGTGAGCGCCGCCGCTGGTCATCTGTCTCAGGCGGCAAGGTCCACGACGATACGGCCGTCGATCTTGCCCTCTTCCATGCGACGGAAGATGTCGTTGATGTTTTCGAGTTTGTCCCAGGAGAAGTGGGCGGCTACCTTGCCTTCACCAGCGAAGGAAAGCGCCTCCTCCAGATCCTGCCTTGTGCCGACGATGGAGCCACGCACCGTGATGCGCTTCAGCACCGTTTCGAAAACCGGAATGGAGATGAAGCCCGGCGGCAGGCCAACAAGTGCCATCGTGCCCTTGGAGCGCAGGAAACCGTAGGCCTGCTCCATGGCTTTGGGCGAAACCGCCGTCACGAGCGCGCCGTGGACGCCGCCGGTCGCCTTCTGCACCTGTTCCACCGCATCCGGCGCCCGACCGTTGACGGTAAAATCCGCGCCCAGCTTTTTCGCAAGCTCCAGCTTGTCGTCATAAATATCGGCGGCAACGACATGCATGCCCATGGCCTTGGCATATTGCACGGCCATATGACCAAGCCCGCCAATGCCCGAAATTACCACCCATTCGCCGGGCCTCACTTCGGTTTCCTTGAGACCCTTGTAGACGGTGACACCGGCGCAGAGCACGGGTGCAGCGGGGCCGAATTCCAGATTGTCGGGAAGTCGGCCAACGAATTTCGGATCGGCAAGCCCGTATTCCGCAAAGCTGCCATTGACGGAATAACCCGAGTTCTTCTGACTTGGGCAAAGAGTTTCCCAGCCGGTACGGCACGGAATGCAGCATCCGCAGGCGGTATAAAGCCACGGCGTGCCGGCGCGGTCGCCTTCCTTGATGCCGGTCACGCCAGCGCCGATCTTGGCGACGTAGCCGACGCCTTCATGGCCGGGGATGAATGGTGGATTGGGTTTGACCGGCCAATCGCCCGTTGCGGCGTGCAGGTCCGTGTGGCAAATGCCGGTCGCCTTGTAATTGATGAGAATTTCACCCGGGCCGGGATCCGGTATCGCCACTTCCTCGATGGTCAGCGGTTTGCCAAATGCGCGGACAACCGCGGCCTTCATTGTTTTAGCCATGACATACTCCCTAATCTCTGCTCGCCTGAAATTCTCGACGGCGAGGCAGAGACTACCGGGGATGGGGCGTCACGGAATTGACCCATCGCAAATCGCAGCATTTTAGAGGCGCGATTGTCTCACTTATGAAGCAACCTTACGGTGCCATCTCACTCCAGCGCCAACCAGATGGCGAGCCAGCCCCAGAGGCAGACGAGAAGCGCGAAACCAATCGCGAACAATGGCGCACGATAACGCAAACGGTTGCTGGTGACGTGAACGAAGGAGTGCGCATAACGGGAAATCACGAACAGCCAGGCCAGAACGACGGTAACGATATTGTCCGCGTCGGTAATATAAAGCAGCAGGCAGACGGGGTGGAAGAGAACCGGAAGCTCGAACTGGTTGGCAATGTTTCGGTTGACCAGATAGCTTTCGCGCCCTTCCTGTCCCGTATCGCGATATCTGAGCGCGGTATCACGGTCCGTCAGCGTGTATTTTTTGCGGCGGTAAAGCAGTAGGGCGTAAAGAACGAACACGAGAAATGCATGGGCTATCATCGGCCAGAACATTGCGGTCGTTGGTGACATGCTTTCTCCTCCAATCACAATAACGCTCCCCGATCCGGCGTGAATCGGGGAGCGCCAAATACTGAGACTATGTTGTTGCGGATTCGGTTCGAAAGATCAAACCGCGCCGGGGTAGTTCGGGCTTTCGCGGGTGATCGTCACGTCATGGGCGTGGCTTTCGCGCAAGCCCGCGCTGGAAATGCGCACGAAGGTGGCGCGCTCCTGGAATTCCTTGATCGTGCCGCCGCCGACATAACCCATGGCAGCCTTCAGGCCACCGGCCAGCTGGTGCAGGACGCCGGAGACCGGACCCTTATAGGGAACCTGACCTTCGATACCTTCCGGAACGAGCTTCAGCGTGTCGCGCACTTCCGCCTGGAAATAACGGTCGGCGGAGCCGCGCGCCATGGCGCCAACGGAACCCATGCCGCGATAGGCCTTGAAGGAACGGCCCTGATAGAGGAACACTTCGCCCGGGCTTTCATCCGTGCCGGCCAAAAGCGAGCCGATCATGACGGCGGAGGCGCCGGCGGCAATAGCCTTCGCCAGATCGCCCGAGAACTTGATGCCGCCATCGGCGATGACAGGAATATCTGCAGCATTGGCCACTTCGACCGAGGCCATGATCGCAGCAAGCTGCGGAACGCCAACGCCGGCGACGATACGGGTGGTGCAGATGGAACCAGGGCCGATACCGACCTTGACGCCATCGGCGCCGGCATCGATCAGTGCCTTGGTGCCGTCAGCGGTCGCAACATTGCCGGCGATGATGCGAACGGAGTTCGACATCTTCTTGACCACCGAAACGGCATCGAGCACGCGCTGCGAATGGCCATGCGCGGTATCAACGACCAGAAGGTCAACACCGGCATCGATGAGGCGTTCTGCGCGTTCGATGGCATCGGCACCGACGCTGATGGCGGCAGCGGCGCGAAGACGGCCCTGCGCATCCTTGGTGGCGTTGGGGTTGAGCTGCGACTTCTCCATATCCTTGACGGTGATGAGGCCGACGCAATTGCCCTTTCCATCCACCACCAGCAGCTTTTCAATGCGGTGCTTGTGCAACAGACGGCGCGCTTCCTGCTGATCGACGCTGCTTTCCTTGACCGTAACAAGGTTTTCGCGGGTCATCAGTTCATAGATCTTCTGCTGCGGATCGGATGCGAAACGCACGTCGCGGTTTGTCAGAATGCCGACGAGACGGCCATTCTTGTGGCCGCCTGCACCGCCGTTTTCAACCACCGGAATGCCGGAAATGCCGTGCGCCTTCATCAAAGCCTGTGCTTCTGCCAGCGTGGCATCCGGGCCGATGGTGACCGGGTTGACGACCATGCCGCTCTCGAACTTCTTTACCTGCCGGACTTCTTCGGCCTGTTCGATGGGGGTAAGGTTGCGGTGGATGACGCCGATGCCGCCGGCCTGCGCCATGGCGATGGCAAGGCGGCCTTCCGTGACCGTGTCCATGGCGGAAGAGAGGATCGGCAGGTTGAGATCGATATCACGGGCAATGCGGGTGGCGATATTCGTCTGTCCCGGCATAACCTCGGAATGTCCGGGTTGCAGCAACACATCGTCAAATGTGAGGGCGTCCAAACCAGTGGGTGTTTGAATGATGCGTGCCATGACCAAATTCCTTCATAATGAAAATGCGTGGCCGTCCCGGAACGAAAAGTTCACCCCGGCGCCCTGCAAGGATTGCTTGGAAGTTGGCGAGGGCTGGTAACACGTTCATGACAGGAAGGAAATAGAAAAAACCCGGAATGACCTTCCGGGCTTATTCTGTTGCTGCATTGCAGCAGGCGTTAAAGAGCGTCCTGTGGATCCCTGTTCCGCACGACGCGCTTTAACTGCTTGTTTTTACGCATGTCTTTATCGCAAAACCGCTTAACACTTTTGCGCGATATGCATCAGATGTCGAACTGGTAGGACTTCGGCACGAAACGGTACCCCGTATCCAGCTTTTCCGCGTAACCGACAGCCGGGAAAGGCATGTGATAGCCGAGGAACGGCAACCGGTCCGTGGCGATCATGTCGTAGACCTTCTTGCGGGTTGCAGCGGCCGCCGCCTTGTCCATGTCGAACTTCACTTCCCAATCCGGCTTTTGCAGCGACAGGACGAAATGGTTGGCCGTATCAGCCGTCAGGATCAGCTGCTTGCCTTCCGATTCGACACGGAAGATCATGTGGCCCGGCGAATGGCCAAACGCCGCAATGCCGGTGATGCCGGAAACCACGTCAGCGCCGTCGCCTATGAAGGTCGCCTTTTCCGCCAGCGGTTTGACGTTGGCGATGACGCCCTTCTGGCCGCCTTCGGCAGGCGTGCCAACCCGCTTCTCGTCCGTCCAGAAATCA
The DNA here is from genome assembly GCF_000381165.1 of Agrobacterium sp. 10MFCol1.1. Taxonomy (NCBI): domain Bacteria; kingdom Pseudomonadati; phylum Pseudomonadota; class Alphaproteobacteria; order Hyphomicrobiales; family Rhizobiaceae; genus Agrobacterium; species Agrobacterium sp. 10MFCol1.1. The sequence continues at coordinate 382,393 of NZ_KB906072.1, forward strand.
TATTCCGCCTGGCCGAAAACATAACGCGCCTTGGAGAAGGTCGGCGCGCCCTTTTCCATCAATCCGCCAATGTGGTCGCCGTGCATGTGGGTCAACACCACCACGGTCACGTCGTCAGGAGAGTAACCGGCAGCCGCCATGCCTTCGATAAGACGGCCGTTACCGGCGCCACGGCCGGACTCGCCGAAACCCGTGTCGAACAGCACGAGGTCCGTGCCGGTATTTACGAGAACCGGCGAGAAGGAATTGACGAATTGCTCCTTCGGCAGAAAATTGTCTTCCAGCAGCTTGCCGACGGTTTCCGCCGACTGATCGGTGCCGAAGGTCTCGCCCGGATTGGGCGCGGCGCGCGCGCCATCCTTCACGACAAGCACTTCGAAATTACCAAGCTTGAAGCGATTGGTTTCAGGCGGCATGGCGTGTTTGATCTCCATGGAAGTTTGCGGCTGGTTCGTCTGCGCCGTTGCGGTGCGCGCCATCAGAAGCGGCGCGCCGAGAACGCTTGCTCCCGCCACACCGATAAGGCCGCGTCTGCTCATGCTCAAGGATTGAGTCATCATTTTTCTCCCGATTCTCGCCAATGTCACTTTGCCCAACGGACAATAGAGCGAGAAAGTTGCAAGAAAACCTGCCTCACGCAGGTTTGATCGGAACTTCAGAAATTGATAATTAACGTGTTGGCAAGTCGGCCCATCAGGCGTAGGAGGAACTGCGATACCATTGTCGCAGCGGAGAGCCGCAGGCAGCCTCATGAACCGCATCATTCCCCTGATCCTGGCAGTCGCTCTCTTCATGGAGCAGATGGACTCCACCGTCATCGCAACGTCGCTTCCGGCCATTGCGGCCGATCTTCATGTGGGTCCGATCACGCTCAAGCTCGCACTCACGGCCTATATGGTGTCGCTGGCGATCTTCATTCCCATCAGCGGCTGGATGGCCGACAAATACGGCGCGAAGAAAATCTTCCGTTTCGCCATCGGCGTCTTCGTCGTCGGTTCGATCTGCTGCGCGGTCTCGTCATCGGTATTCGAATTCGTCGTTTCGCGCTTCCTGCAAGGCATGGGCGGGGCGATGATGACGCCCGTTGGCCGCCTCGTCCTCCTGCGGACGACGCAACGCAGCGAACTGGTTTCCGCCATGGCGCTTTTGACGATACCGGCGCTTGTCGGCCCTCTGACCGGCCCGCCGATCGGCGGCTTCATCACCACCTATTTTTCATGGCACTGGATTTTCCTCATCAACGTGCCCATCGGCGTCATCGGCATCTGGCTGTCGACGATCTTCCTGCCGGAAATCGAGACCACCAATCCGCCACCGATGGACGGCAAGGGTTTCGTGTTATCCGGTCTCGCAGCATCGGGCGTGGTTTTCGGCGTGTCGGTCGTCAGCCTTCCGGCACTGCCGCCCGCCATCGGCATCGCTTCGACGGTCATCGGTTTCATCTGCGGCTTTCTTTATGTGCGCCACGCGGCAAACCACCCTGCCCCCATTCTGGATTTCCGCATTTTCCGCAACCCGACATTCCGGGCGGCCACCGTTGGCGGCACCGCCTTCCGCATTTCCACGGGCGCCATTCCCTTCCTGATGCCGTTGATGTTGCAGATCGGTTTCGGGCTCAACCCGTTTCAATCAGGCATGATCACCTTTGCCGGGGCAATCGGCGCGATCACCACGAAATTCATGGCCAAGCGGGTCTTTGCCGCAACGGGGTTCAGATCAACGCTGATCGGAGCCGGCATCGTCGGCGCCTTCACGACGCTCGCCAACAGCTTCTTCACGCCGGAAACGCCCTACCCGCTGATCATGATCTGCCTGGTCACGGCGGGCTTTGCCCGTTCCTTCTTCTTTACCGGATCCAACGCGCTCAGCTATTCCGATATAGACGACAGCCAGGCAAGTCAGGCAACTTCGATGGCGTCCGTGCTGCAACAGATCAGCCTTGCGCTCGGCGTGGCTTTCGCAGCCGCCATCCTGGAAGTCAGCAGCATGTTATCCGGCTCGCATCTGCAGCTTGCCGATTTCCACGTTGCCTTCACCATCGTGGCGCTGGTCTCGCTGTTTGCAATCGTGCCGATCATCCGCATGGACGCGCAAGCGGGCGCGGCCGTTTCCGGCCACCGCGGCAAGGTCTCGCAACCGGCAGAATGATTAGTCTTCGTCCGCCTCATCCACGTGCATAACGGACTGCGTTTCGGCTGTCCGGCCCTTGAAATGCTTGGCGAGCAGGAACATTTCGACCGATTCCGAGCGCGAGGACGCCGGCTTGATATGCAGGACCTGCTTGAAGTTCTTCTTCAGCATGTCGAGCAATGCCTTTTCCGTGCCGCCCTGGAAGGTCTTGGCGAGGAAATGGCCGCCTTCCGCCAGCACCTGAACCGCGAAATCGGCCGCGACTTCGCACAGATGCATGGTGCGGATGTGGTCCGTCTTCTGGTGGCCCGTGGTTGGTGCCGCCATGTCGGACAGCACCAGATCCGGCGTGCCGCCAACGGCCTCCATCAACTGGTCCGGTGCGGTCGGATCGAGGAAGTCGAGCTGCAGGATCTTCACGCCGGGGATGGGATCGATTTCGAGAAAATCGATAGCGGCGACGCGGATATCATCCTCCGTGGAATCGGTAACCTTAGAAGCGATCTGCGACCAGCTTCCGGGTGCCGCACCAAGGTCGATGATGCGGGTGGCACCCTTCAGGATCTGGTGCTTGTCGTTGATTTCCAGAAGCTTGAAGGCGGCGCGGGCGCGATAGCCTTCAAGCTTGGCGCGCTGCACATAGGGGTCGTTGATATGACGTTCCAGCCAGCGGCGCGATGAGGCCTTGAGCTTGGTCTTCTTGACCTTCTGACCGATCTTTCGGCCGGTGCGATTGGTGCTTGTGGGCGCCTTGCTCATGTCAAACCTTCCGTTCTGTCCTGCCGTGCCATCTGCATGCGCCTTATCCGGTTACGCCGCCATGCGCCGTCATCCGCCATCATATCCGTCAACAGGCCTTCGCGCAGCCCGCGATCGGCCACACGCATGCGCCGCGCCGGCCAGCGACGGCGAATGGCCTCGAGGATGGCGCAGCCGGCCAGAACCAGATCGGCCCTGTCAGGACCGATGCAGGCATTGGCGGCGCGGCCGGCGAAATCCCATGCCAGAAGCTTGTCCTGCATCGCCGTCACCTCGGTATCTGAAAGCCAGAGGCCATCCACCTTGCGGCGATCGTAGCGCGGCAGGTCGAGGTGAACGCCCGCGAGCGTCGTCACCGTACCCGAGGTTCCGATCAGGTGAAAATCCTCGTGATGCGCAAGTGGCGCCAGAGGCGGGCACTGGAAGGCATCCAGCAGCCCTTCGACTTCCCGCACCATGGCGGCAAACACATCCGGCGTCACATTGCGGCCGCCATGGCGTTCCGAGAGGGTAACAACGCCGACCGGCAACGATGTCCAGTGGGTGATGTGGTTGGCGAGCCGGTTGGAACGGTTTTCGCCGACCTTGATGACCGCGATTTCCGACGATCCGCCGCCTATATCGAACAGCACCACCGAACGAGCTTCACGCCCGACCAGGGAGGCGCAACCCGAAACGGCGAGACGCGCTTCCGTCTCGCGGCTGATGATCTCAAGCTTGAGCCCGGTTTCCCGGGTAACCCGCTCCAGAAACTCCTCGCCATTGGTTGCTGCCCGGCAAGCTTCGGTGGCGATGAGGCGCATACGCCTGATCGGGCGTCCAGCAAGTTTCGAGGAGCAGACCTTGAGAGCCTCCACCGCGCGATCCATGGCATCGTCTGAAAGACGGCCGGTCGATACCAGCCCCTCGCCCAGCCGGACGATGCGCGAAAAGGCATCGACGACCCGGAACTGGCCGGGCCGTGTCGGCTGCGCGATCAGCAGTCGGCAATTATTGGTTCCGAGATCGAGCGCCGCATACATGTCCGTTGCGAATTCGGAGCCATGCTCTTGATGGCGGGCGCCGTGACGGGCGGACATTTCGGATTGTTGCCGGTGCGGTTCCTGAGCCGTCCCATTGGCGCGACCGTTCTGCTTGCCAACATGTCGGGGCGCATGGGAGGGAACCAGCGGGCGACCCTGCGGATCGCGGCTGCGCGGATCACGGTGAGCCCGCTTGCGGTTACGCGACTTGCGACCACCGGCAGGCGGCACGGAGGATGGATTGGTGGCATCCGTTGCGACGACAGCCTCTGGCTGTTCACTGGCAGCAGGCGGCGTCTGATGGGAGGTGCCTTTGCCACGGGAACGCCGACGCCGCTTTCTTTTGCGCGGTTCGGCATCCGGCTCGAGAGCCGATACATAGGGGGAACCGGCCGGAACATCCGCGGCAACATCATGCGACAGCACAGCAACGTCACGGGGTTTACCGTCACGCCTGTTTTTCTTGCCACGACGGGATCGCTTCGCTTTCCCTTTGTTTGCCACCGACGCCCCTTGTTCCGACGGCTTTGGGCCGTTTCCGGGGTCGATCACTGTCTTGTCCATTTCGCCGCGCACAAGCGTAGACGCTATGCTGCTGGCTTTCATAAGGTTTCGTTGGGCGGACAATACCAGCGCAAGAGATTTTAGCCAAATGGTTTTTGGAAGCGAGGAAACCGCACCGTCGACGCGCAGCAAAGACATGCGTTTGCGATAACCCAAATCGGGTTTGAAATCGCTGCAATGATTTTCAGGAATTTTAGGAAATTGGAGATGGTACGGTTGGGGGGTCTCGAACCTCCGACCTCAGGTGCCACAAACCTGCGCTCTAACCAACTGAGCTACAACCGCACATCAAACGCCGAACCGGCGCCACGGGGGGTGACATAAAAGGTGTTTTCGCTATTTGCAAGTCCTTCAGCGAATTTTGCGAAAAAAGGCTTGGAAAGGCAAGCGGTTTTCATGGCGCCAGAGCTGGCAACAGTCGATAGCCGGGTATACCGCTTGTAATCTGGAACGGGGCCAGAACGGGTCTCGCCGGGCCTGTTCATGTTAACTCTATTTGGCGATTCATTCAGGCGGCGGTGGACCGCGCCGCCCTGTGAAGTTATTTAAAATTCTGTTAACGTGGTGCCTCAGCGGGTTTACGTTTCAGCTTCATGAGGAAGCCGAAAGCCTCGCAAGGTCCGGTAGTGCCAGAATAGGTTTCGACATGCCCGCCGTCCAGTATCCCTTTATCGATATCGCAGTGCATGAACGGGTGCGCGAAGGTTTCGGGCGCGGCGAGGCGATGGCTTTGTTCTCGCTCGATCTTCAGAGCGCGCTCTGGGCCAATGGGCGCGGTGCAGCGCTGTTCGGCACGCCGATGGTCTATGATTTTCTGGAACAGGGGCCCAAACGGCAGGACGTGACCTTCCGGCAGCTGGCCGCGACGGCGGCGCGTCTTTCGAAGACCGGCGACAGCCTGTCGTTTACCATTCGTATCAATGCGGGCTTCCGCAGCCTTGCCGTTACCGCCAAGGCGGAAATCATCGAGGCCGAACCGGGCCAGCCTGCTATTCTGTTTTCCGCCCTCACCGATCAGGCCGCACCTGACACGGCGGAATGCGCAAGGCGCATGATTGAAGGCTTTGACGATCCCGATATCCATATCGCTGTCATCAATGGCGATAACGAGGTCGTTGCCGCTTCGGCCAAGTTTGCGTCGCTCGGCATCACGCCGCATACGGCAAAGACGCTGGTTAGGATGGCCGCAGGTCAGGCTGGCCACCTCGTCAAACGGCCCGTGCCGACCGGCAAGGGTTACATGCCCGCCGCCGCCGGCCAGATCACAACATCGCCAGAACTCAATCTGTTGTTCGTGGTCGAAACCGCGCTCGGGACGCTCGATCCCGTTAACGGCTTTGCCGAAGACAAGCCGCAGGAAAACCCGGCCGCCGCCCAACCGGCTTTGCCGGTTGCCGAGACCGCGCCTGTTGCCGCAACGGCTGCCTCGTTCGATTCCGTGCTCGACGCCGTCGCCGGGATAGAAGATGTGGAGGACGTGCCGGAACTGCCTTCCGACGTCGATGACGAAGTGACGGTGGAACAGGATGAGGAAGCCGTCCTGCCATTGCTTGCGGCAAAAGAAGAAACGGATGCTCCGGCGCATATCCCGCCGGAGGATGCCGATACGGCTGCGAATGCGGCTATGACGGACGATATTGCCGATATCTTCGAACTGGATGCGGATGAGGCAGAGGTTCCGGCAGCTGGTCAGGCTTCCAGCGAAGACCATACCGAACAGGCCCCGGACGTGGAGCGCGCAGAGGCGGAAGATGAGGTCGCTGAAACAATAGCGGCGCAGGACGCTGCACCCGTTGAAGAGGATGCCCCGGCGGCCGTGGAACAGACCGACGAACCCCGGCCTTTTGTCTTCAACGCCGGTGCGCGTGCATCCCGTTTCGTCTGGAAAATCGATGCCGAGGGCCGCTTCAGCTCGATCTCGCACGAATTTGCAGAAGCTGTGGGCGCGAAGGCGGCAGCTGTCGAAGGCATGAGTTTTGCCGATGTGGCGGCACTGTTCAATCTCGATCCGGAAGGCAAGATTCGCGAGCTTCTCGGCCGCCGTGATACCTGGTCTGGCAAGACGATCTATTGGCCGGTTGAAGGCACGTCCCTGATGGTGCCGATCGATCTCGCCGCCCTTCCCACCTATACGCGCTCGCGCGAATTTGACGGTTTCCGTGGTTTCGGCATCGTGCGGCTGGCCGATGCCGCAGAGGATCCGCACGCCACCGGCCTCACCTTCCTGCACGGCGAAGACATCCTTCAAACCGAGGTTTTGCCGCAGCCGGCTGCCGAGGATGAAGACGAGGAATTGCTGGCTTTTCTCGATGAGCTCGATGAGGAAACCCCGGCCGCTGAAGATGCGCCAGCCGAGATTTCGGACGAAGAGCGGCCCCACGATTACAGCCCGCCGGAATTCGAAGTGCCGGCCTTGGAAATCGTACCGACCCCGGAACCAGAGCCGGAGCCGGAGCCAACCTACTCCGACAAGGTCGTCCATCTGGAAGAGCGCCGCTGGCGCTCCCGCGAGGGCCTGACCGCAGGCGAGCAGGCCGCCTTCCGCGAAATCGGCCGGACGCTGGCACCCGTAGATGCCGTTTCAGACGAGGGCCCGAAGGCGGAAGAAGATGCTCCTTCTACCGATCCGGCTGCACAGCACATCCAAGACGATATCGACGCGGTAACACAGGTGGACCTGCCGCCCGTGCTGGAAGAAGACGTTAATGCCGCAGAACCGGCTGAGGAAGACGATCTCTTCGCGGACTATGTTCGCGGCGAACGTCCTGCGGCCACGAACAAGCCTGCCGATGAAATCCAGATCGAAGAAAAAACAGTCGCCTTCACCGAGGTGGTACCGGCGGCCGATATCGCCGCTGCGATGGTTAGCCCACCGCTGCGCCCCGCCGATGCGCTGAGCGCCGAAACGCTGGACCAGATGCCCGTGGCACTGCTGGTGCATGCCGGTGACAGGCTGATCCATGCCAATCCGGATTTCCTGCGGCTGACGGGCTACGGCTCTCTTGATGAATTGGACGAGGTCGGTGGACTGGAAGCCCTGCTGCAACGGCAGGAGCTTGAGGATATGCCTGATAACGAAGGCGGCATGGTCGTCGTCAGCGCCGAAAATGACATCATTCCGGTCAAGGCACGGCTGCAATCCATCCGCTGGGAAGACACCAAGGCGCTGATGCTGTCGCTGGTTCCGCTGGAAGAAAAGCAGGCACCGGTTACGGCAGCCAACGAGAATACGTCAGCGGACGAAACGGCGAATGCCGACGCAGGCAGCGTTTCCGTATTGCAGGGCGAAGTCGAAGAACTGCATTCCATTCTGGAAACGGCAACGGATGGCGTGGTGCTTTTGGGAGACGACGGCGAAATCCGTTCGCTCAATCGCTCCGCCAGTGCGCTATTCAACTACGACAATGGCGAAATCGCAGGAAAGCCCTTCGTCACCTTGTTTGCGCATGAAAGCCAGCGCGCGGTGCTGGACTATCTTTCCGGCCTAGCCAATAACGGTGTCGCCAGCGTGCTGAACGATGGCCGCGAGGTGATTGGCCGCGAGGCATCCGGCGGTTTTCTGCCGCTGTTCATGACGATCGGGCGGCTCAAATCCTCGCACGGCTATTGCGTGGTCATCCGTGACATCACCCAGTGGAAGCGCACGGAAGAAGAGTTACGCAACGCCAAGCGCGCGGCGGAAACCGCCAATGCGCACAAGACCGATTTTCTTGCGCGTGTCAGCCACGAAATCCGCACGCCTCTCAACGCCATCATCGGCTTCGCGGACATGATGGCGACCGAGCGTTTCGGGCCGATCGGTCATCCGCGTTATGTGGAATATTCCAATGATATCGGACGTTCGGGCCGGCATGTGCTCGATATCGTCAACGACCTCCTCGACATCTCAAAGATCGAAGCCGGGCAGATGGATGTCGATTTCATCGCGGTTCCGCTTAACGAGACGGTGGCCGAGGCGGTCTCGCTGGTGCAACCGCAGGCCAACAATCAGCGTGTCATCATCCGCACGGCGCTTTCGCAATCCGTTCCACAGATCGTTGCCGACTTGCGCTCGATCAAGCAGATCGTGCTCAACATCCTGTCGAACGCCATCCGCTTCACGCCATCAGGCGGCCAGATCGTGGTTTCCACCGCCTATGAGGCCAATGGCAGCGTCGCGCTGCGTATCCGCGACACCGGCATCGGCATGACCCGAGCTGAGTTGGAACAGGCCATGAAGCCGTTCCGGCAGGTGGCGTCATCGGGCAAGCGCGTGCGCGGCGATGGCACCGGGCTCGGCCTTCCCTTGACCAAGGCGATGGTGGACGCCAACCGGGCGAACTTCTCCATCACCTCGACACCGAACGAGGGAACGCTGGTGGAAATTACCTTTCCGTCGCAGCGGGTTCTTGCCAACTGAGGCCATGCGGGCGTAGCAATGCGGGAACCGCCGGCTAAACGGACAGCCGGTTGAGGCTTTCGCAGGACATCAGGCTGGCATTTCCATGACGGTTTCCATTCCGGCAACAAGACGCGTTTCATTGTTGCCCATCACGGCGGTCATCGTCGCAGCGATCGCCGCCATGCCTGTTCTGGCAGTCTTCTGGCTGGCGCTGACCGGCAGCACGGAAGGATGGCAACACCTTCTAGCCAATGTTCTGCCGCGCGCCGGGTTGCGCACCTTCCTGCTGCTGGCGATGACGGCCGCAACGACGGCATTCTTCGGCATTGTCTGCGCCTGGCTCGTCACCACATTCGAATTCCCTTTGCGGCGGGTATTGTCGGCGGCACTTGTCCTGCCGCTCGCCATTCCCTCGTATCTGGCAGCCTATGCTTTCGGCGAGTTCCTCGATTTCACCGGCCCGGTACAAAGCGCCCTTCGCGCCGCCTTCGGCTATCACAGCATCCGCGACTACTGGTTTCCGGACGTACGCTCGCTTGGCGGCGCCGTGGTGGTTCTGAGTTCGGTGCTTTACCCTTATGTCTATCTCTCGGCCCGCGCCGCCTTTTCCATGCAGGGACGGTTTGCGGCCGAAGCTGCGCGCACGCTTGGTGCGAAACCGCTTGGTGTATTCTTTTCCGTTCAATTGCCGATGGCGCGGCCGGCGATCGCCATCGGTCTTTCGCTGGTCCTGATGGAAACGCTGAACGATATTGGCGCTGTCGAATATCTCGGTGTCCAGACGCTGACTTTCACGATTTACGAGACCTGGCTCAATCGCGGCAATCTTGCCAATGCGACACAGATCGCCGCCGTCATTCTGCTCATCGTTGGTGCGTTGATCTTCATCGAACGCAATGCCCGCGAAAAACAGCGCTTTGCCGCTCCAAAAGCCACGACCATGGCGCAACGCCACCGGTTGAAAAGCCTTCGCGGCTGGCGGCGCTGGTCTGCGAGCCTCTTCTGCATCGTTCCCGTGGCGAGTGGTTTCCTCATTCCCGTCATCGTTCTTGGCGGTTACGCCGCGAAAAGGCTGGATGCGCTGTTTGCGCCGAAACTGCTGAAAGCACTCGGTCACAGTCTTGAGGTCTCGCTTTCCGCCGCCTTCGTCACTCTGATTGCGGCTTTCGTATTTTCCTATGCCATCCGCACCGAGCGCTCGCGCACGTCAAAGGTGGCCGCGCGACTTGGCTCCATGGGATATGGCGTGCCGGGAACGGTGCTCGCCATCGGCGTGCTCATTCCCCTGGCCGGTCTCGACAATCACGTCGACGGGTTTGTCCGCTCCCACTTTGGATTTTCGAGCGGCCTGCTGCTGTCAGGCACTGCCTTCGCCATCATCTACGCCCATTCCGTGCGCTTCATGACCATGGCGGAGGGAACGCTTGATGCCGGGTTCCAGAAGCTCTCGCCGCATATCGACATGGCCTCGCGAACGCTTGGGCGCAACCGGTTGCAGACACTGTTCAAGGTGCTGCTGCCGAATATGCGGCCTGCGGCGCTGACAGCCTTTCTTCTGGTACTGATCGAATCCATGAAGGAGCTGCCGGCGACGATCCTGCTGCGGCCCTTCGGCTTCAACACGCTTGCCACGCTGGTCTATGAAGACGCGTCCCGCTCAAGGGTGCAGGATGCCGCCGTGCCGGCGATCATCATCATCATTGCCGGGCTTATCCCCGTGCTTCTCGTGTCGAAATCGATGGATCATCCGGAAAACCGCTGAAGGCAACCCGCATGGCGGCAAAAAGAAAGGCGGCCTCTCGGCCGCCTGTATTAGTTGTGCTTTTTTAACGAGAGAAAGGGGGACAACCTCGCCATATGGAAATTATCAATCCCGGCTATCTAAAGTTTGACAGCCCTGCGTTGGGATTTACTTTCCGCCAACTCCTATTAACAAGCGGTTAAAACCAAAATCGATCAATTACCGACGATAATTCCTATTTTGAGACCGTAAAAGTCAAAAACTAAATTACAGGTTTCTAATTTTATCGACGCCTCAACAGTAACGCGTAGAAATCGGAGAGGAATATTCGATCAGTTGCGCGTGGCTGCGTGTTCGTCCTTCATCCGCTGGAGTTCCGTGCGTTTGGAGGCGATGGAAGCGACAATCACGCCGATTGTGACAAGCCCGATAAGGATCGTGCAGATGGCGTTGATCTCAGGTGTGACACCAAGACGAACCTGCGAATAAATCTTGATCGGCAGCGTCGTCGCACCTGGACCGGTGGCGAAACTTGCGATCACGAGATCATCGAGCGACAGCGTAAACGCCAGCATCCAGCCGGCGATGACGGCCGGGAAGATCAGCGGCAGGGTAATTTTGAAGAAGGTCTTGACCGGCGGGCAACCGAGATCGAGCGCTGCTTCCTCAAGGCTGCGATCAAAGGTCAACAGACGCGACTGCACGACGATTGCCACATAACACATGGTGAAGGTGGTGTGGGCGATGACCACCGTCCAGAAGCCGCGATCCACCCCGACGGCCACGAACAGCAAAAGCAGCGACAGACCGGTAATGACCTCCGGCATGACGAGCGGCGCATAGATCATGCCCGAAAACAGCACGCGTCCCGGAAAGCGCGCAAAGCGCGTCAGAGACAGCGCCGCCAGCGTTCCGAGGATGGTGCCGATGGTGGCACTCAAAATACCGACACGAAGCGTCACCCAGGCTGCATCCATCAGTCCCTGGTTCGACCACATGGACTTGTACCATTGCAGCGAAAATCCGCCCCAGACGGTGACCAGCTTCGAGGCATTGAAGGAGTAGACGATCAGGATGATGATCGGGATGTAGAGAAAGGCAAAACCGAGGGTCAGGACGGTGATGTCGAATTTTCCGCGTTTCATGGCCTCACCCGACTTTCTTCTGCTGGTTCTGGAAGATGGCGATGGGCACCACCAGCAACAGTAGAAGCAGCACCGCAACGGCGGATGCCAGGGGCCAGTCGCGGTTGCCGAAGAATTCAGTCCAGAGCGTCTTGCCGATCATCAGCGTCTGCGCACCGCCAAGCAGATCGGGAATGACGAATTCGCCGGTTATCGGGATGAAACAGATCATCGACCCGGCCACCACGCCCGGCAGAGACAGCGGGAAGGTAATCTTCCAGAAGGCTTTCCAGGGCGGGCAACCCAGATCGGCCGCCGCTTCCAGAAGCGTATTGTCGAATTTTTCCAGCGCCGAATAAAGCGGCAGCACCATGAACGGCAGATAGGAATAAACGATGCCGATGAAGATCGCCGTCTCGGTGCGGAAGATATTGACCTGCTGGTCCGGCCCCAGAAAACCGAGCCATTGGAACAGCACCGTCAGCAGACCTTCGGGCTTCAGAATACCGATCCAGGCGTAAACGCGGATCAGGAACGAGGTCCAGAACGGCAGGATGACCAGCATCACCAGCGTCGGGCGGATGGATGACGGCGAACGCGCCATGGCAAGAGCCATGGGATAACCGATCAGCAACAGCAGGAAGGTGGAGATGAATGCGATGCGCAGCGACGAGAGATAGGCGTCGATGTAGAGCGGGTCTTCCGTCAGAAACAGGTAGTTTTCGAAATCCAGCTGCGAGAAGAACGCGCCAAGCTTCGAAAACCCTTCGAAGACTGGCGTATAGGGCGGCATGGATATCGCCGTATCCGAAAGCGATATTTTGAAAATGATAAAAAAGGGCGCTGCGAAAAACAGCATCAGCCAGAAATAGGGAACCGCGACGACCAGCCATCGCCAGGGACTTTGCCGGTTTTCAGGAGTGGTGATCGCCATAAAAGCCTCCCTCAGTGCGTTAGCACAAGACCGGAATCCTGTTTCCAGTTCAACCACACCATATCGCCAAAGGTGATCGGGCGATCCACGAGACGCGAGACATTCGCCTGCGCTGCACGGATGACACGACCATCGGCAAGCTTGACGATGAACACCGAGAAGTCACCGAGATAGCCGATATCCCAGACTTCGCCATAAGCGGAATTGACGGCACTGTCGGTGGGTTGATCGAGCGAGATGCGGACCTTTTCCGGGCGGATGGCGAAAGAAACCCGGCTTCCGGTGACAGCGGCGCATTCCTGCTCCACCGCAACTGTCAGCCCGTCGCAATCGAGTGTCACCAGTCCCGGCTTGCCGATATCGGACGCGTTAGTGACGACATTGGCGTCGAAAATATTGATGTCGCCGATGAAATCCGCCACGTAACGGCTGTTCGGCGCCTCGTAGATCTCGGCAGGTGTTGCCACCTGCACCACAATGCCCTTGTCCATGACCGCGATCCGGTCCGACACCGTCATTGCCTCTTCCTGGTCATGGGTGACGATCAGGAAGGTGAGGCCGAGATTGGTCTGGATGTCCATCAGCTCGAATTGGGTTTCCTCGCGCAGCTTCTTGTCGAGCGCACCGAGCGGTTCATCCAGCAAAAGCACCTTCGGCCGCTTGGCAAGCGAGCGGGCAAGCGCCACGCGCTGCCGCTGGCCGCCCGAAAGCTGGCTCGGCTTGCGCTTGGCAAACTCGCTGAGCTTGACGAGCCGCAGCATTTCCTCGACCCGCGAGGATATTTCTGCCTTGGGCAGACCGTCCTGCTCCAGACCGAAGGCAATGTTCTTCTCCACCGACATATGCGGGAAAAGGGCGTAGGACTGAAACATCATATTGGTCGGGCGCTTGTAGGGCGGCACGCCGGAAATATCCTTGCCCTGGAGGAGAATACGCCCATTGGTCGGTTCCTCGAAACCGGCCAGCATGCGCATCAGCGTGGTCTTGCCGCAGCCGGAAGGACCGAGCAGCGAAAAGAACTCCCGTTCGTAAATATCGAGCGTCAGATTATCGACGGCGACGAAATCGCCAAACCGCTTGGTGACGTTTTCAAAACGGATGAAGGGAACCGCATCGGGATTGTCCCAAGGGCTAAATTTGCGTTTGACCGGCCCCAGAGTTTTCGCCATTCACCCTACCCTCAAATCCCGTTGATTTTGTAGATTTGAGCATCGGATTTCCCGAAAACCGCGTCACACTTTTCGGTCCGATGCCATGAGGCGGGCAGCGCCGGCAGGTTGCGTGACCTGCCGGCAAGGTATTAGAGAAACAGGCCCGCCGGCCGTTTCTCAACCAGCGCGCGGAGCTATCAGCTACCGGTCTTTATCTGCGTCCAGACACGGTTCAAGACGCGCTGTTCCTTCGGTCCGTAGGGTGAGATGGTGAAGAGCTTCTTCATCGTCTCGGCATTGGGGTAGACCGCCGGGTTCTTGGCAACCGACGGATCCATCAGTGCCTGCGAGGCAAGGTTGCCGTTCGCATACTGAACATAGTTGGACGCCTTGGCGATGACTTCCGGGCGCATCAGGTAGTTTATGAAGGTGTGAGCTTCCTCGACATTCTTGGCATCCGCCGGGATGGCAAGGTTGTCGAACCACATATAGGTGCCTTCCTTCGGGATGACGTAGTTCACCTCGACGCCGTTCTTGGCTTCTTCGGCACGCTTTTTCGCCTGAAGAATGTCACCCGACCAGCCGATCGTGATGCAGCTGTCGCCATTTGCCAGCTCGTCGATATAGGCGGAGGAGTTGAAGGTCTTCACGAAGGGACGGATCTTCGAATAGACGGCACCGCCCGCTTCCAGATCGGCCGTTTCCTTGCTGTCCGGGTTCTTGCCGAGGTAATTCATCGCGATGGCGAAGGTCTCGTCCGATGCATCGAGAATATTGATGCCACAGGATTTCAGCTTTTCGGCATTTTCCGGCTTGAAGAGAATATCCCAGCTGTCGACCGGAACATCACCGAGAGCTGCCTTCACCTTGGCGACGTTATAGCCGATGCCTGTTGTGCCCCACATGTAGTTCACGGCATACTCGTTGCCGGGGTCGTATTTCGCCAGACGCTCGGAGACATCCGGCCACATGTTCTTCAGATTCGGCAACTTGGACTTGTCGAGTTTCTGGAAAACACCGGCATTGATCTGGCGGGCGAGGAAGGGGCCTGTCGGCACCACCACGTCGTAGCCGGAGCTGCCGGCCAGAAGCTTCGTTTCCACGAGTTCGTTGCTGTCGAATACATCGTAAACGACCTTTATGCCGGTTTCCTTGGTGAAATCGGTGAGGATCGATTCGTCGATATAATCCGACCAGTTAAAGACGTGAACGACCTTCTCCTGGGCCATTGCCGAGCCTGCAGCAACGAGCGCCGTCGTGAGAGCCAAAGTGAAACGGAGCGAACGGTTTTTCATGATTTCTCCTGTTAACGCATCCTCGTGACGGAAGCGTGATCCCCTTTTTTAGTGAGACTAGAAAGGAAAACAAAAGGGAGCAAGGGGGAAATGTGCAGCACAGCATTTTCAACCGAATGTGTTCCACCGGAAAAAAAGTAATGCGAAACCTCTACTGGAAGTCGAAAACACTAAGACCGGTCACCATTTCGTCCAGGCCGAGCGGCCTCGTCAGCGGGGCCTCCGCCCGCGACAGACAGCCCTGCCTTTCACACAGCCGGCACGAGGGACCAATGGCAATGGTCGGCCCACCTGCGCCGGCAGCCCCGTAGACCGTCTCCCCGGCCTGGGCGAGATCGCAGCCCAGAAGCACTGCCGTTCGCCGCACCCTTTCGCCGAAACCGGCCTGCGGGCCTTCAAGTGTGCGCGACACAGTCAGGAAGGCGTCACCGTCAGGCATCTCCACCGGCTCCACCAGCACCTGCCCCGGCTGGGCAAAAGCTGCGTGGATATTAAGACGCGGACAGAGGCCACCAAACCGTGCCCTCGGGAAACCACCGGCGCCCGCAAGACGGAAACGGTTACCGGCATTGTCAGTCTCCATCAAAAAGAACGGGATTGCCGCAGCCGTCGGCCGTTGCAGGCTGACGAGCCTGTTGGCGGCCTGCTCGAACGACACATTGAAGCGCGACCGCAGGACATCGAGATCGTATTTCGCGCGCTGGGAGGCACTCAAAAACGCACCATAGGGCATCATCAGGGCGTGGGCGGCATAACGCGCCAGCTCGAAGCGGGCGATGCGCCGCGCCTCCTCCCCCTTCAGGCCAAGCGTCTCCAGCTCCGCGCCAATCTCGTCGCGAAGCGCCAGAAGACAGGTTTCCATCGCCATTTCCCTGAGCTGATCCGGCTGCGACAGGCGCTCGGACAAAAACAGCCGCATGGAATGGCGGTCATAACGCCGCCGCAGATTGGGCATGGCATGGACCGGCAGAGTTCTGACCACGATACCGTGGTTTTTCTGAAGCCATGCGCGAAGGCCCGCGGCGAGATCTTCGCCCGCCGACAATTGCCTGTGCAGTTCTTCTGCCGCCACATCGATGAAATGGTCATAGGCCGGCCGGTTTTCAAAGACGTGCCGCACCTCGTCGATCGGCAGTCGGGTGGAGGAAAGCGCCGTCTCATGCCCTTCGCGCGCCAGAAGATCCGAGAGGTCGGAAAGGCGCTGCGCCTGTTCCCGATACGCCCTGTACAGCTTGACGACGCCACTTGCCGCATTGGGCGCGGCATCTGCCACCTCGATCAGCTCCTGCGGCGACGGCACCTCGCCCACCAAGAGCGGATCGGCGAAGACCTCGCGCAATTGCCCGGCGGAACCGGCACTCTCGCCTTGCAGGTCGTCCAGATCCACCTTGTAGACTGAAGCGAGCTTCAAGAGCAGCTGCACGGTCAGCGGCCGCTGATTGCGCTCGATGAGATTGAGGTAGGAAGGCGAGATTGCCAGCGCCTCGGCCATGGCCGTTTGCGTCAGGGCCAGACCATTGCGAATACGACGTACGCGCGGGCCAGCAAAAATCTTGTTTTCCGACACAGCCTCAACCTCACATCGAAAGACTCATACAAGTCTGTTACAAAATCGCCGGGCATGAGGCTTTTACAAAATTTACAATTTTACAGCTCCACCCTGTCATGCACACTACAGCATAACCTCTTTCAAGTCACTGTTTTTATGTTTGTTCTGGCGCGCAAACTCATGAAAATGTAAATGTAGTCACATCGAACGGCGCTTCACACAGTTGAAGATAGCACGTTTCTGAAACTGTATTTGTCATGGGAGAGAGAAGTATGACGGATTTTTACAACCTTGTTCCGGGCGCACCGCAGGGACGCTTCGACGGCATCGAGCGCACTTATACCGCCGCCGACGTGGAGCGGCTGCGCGGCTCCGTTGAAATCCGCCATTCGCTCGCCGAGATGGGTGCCAACCGGCTGTGGAAGCTGATCAACGAAGAGAATTTCATCAATGCGCTCGGCGCGCTTTCCGGCAACCAGGCCATGCAGATGGTTCGCGCCGGGCTGAAGGCGATCTATCTTTCCGGCTGGCAGGTTGCGGCAGATGCCAACACGGCCTCCGCCATGTATCCGGACCAATCGCTCTACCCCGCCAATGCGGCGCCAGAGCTTGCAAAGCGCATCAACCGCACCTTGCAACGGGCAGACCAGATCGAGACTGCAGAGGGCAAGGGCCTTTCGGTCGACACGTGGTTCGCGCCTATCGTTGCCGATGCGGAAGCCGGGTTCGGGGGACCGCTCAACGCCTTCGAGATCATGAAGGCATTCATCGAGGCCGGTGCAGCCGGTGTTCACTACGAAGACCAGCTGGCATCTGAAAAGAAGTGCGGCCATCTCGGCGGCAAGGTTCTGATCCCCACGGCGGCGCATATTCGCAACCTGACGGCGGCACGACTTGCAGCCGACGTCATGGGCGTGCCGACGCTGGTCATCGCCCGCACCGATGCGGAGGCAGCCAAGCTTTTGACCTCTGATATTGACGAGCGCGACCAGCCCTTCGTTGATTACGATGCCGGCCGCACCGTCGAGGGCTTCTATCAGGTGAAGAACGGTCTTGAACCCTGCATCGCCCGTGCGGTGGCCTATGCGCCCTATTGCGATCTGATCTGGTGCGAGACCTCCAAGCCAGATCTCGAGCAGGCGCGCAGGTTTGCCGAGGGCGTGCACAAGGTGCACCCCGGCAAGAAGCTGGCTTACAATTGCTCGCCGTCGTTCAACTGGAAAAAGCACCTCGACGACGCGACGATTGCCAAGTTCCAGCGCGAGCTCGGGGCGATGGGCTACAAGTTCCAGTTCATCACGCTGGCCGGCTTCCACCAGCTGAATTACGGCATGTTCGAACTGGCGCGCGGCTACAAGGAGCGGCAGATGGCGGCCTATTCCGAGCTTCAGGAAGCGGAATTCGCGGCCGAGGTTAACGGCTACACCGCCACCAAACACCAGCGCGAAGTCGGCACCGGCTACTTCGACGCCGTGTCGCTGGCAATCTCGGGCGGCACGTCTTCGACCACCGCCATGAAGGAATCCACCGAGCACGACCAGTTCCGCCCGGCGGCGGAATAAACTGGAAAACTGCCCTTCCCTTGAACGGGAAGGGCTTGCAAATCGCATCAAGAACCCCAACCAATAAAGAGAGGAGAAATACCATGAATGCCCATAACCCCATCAAGACCCACGTCAAGGAACGCGCCGAGGAGCAGTCCTCCGCCATGACGCAGGATCAACAGGTCGCCATCCGCATGCTGGCCAACGATCTGCACCGCCTGAATCAGGCCGTCATGAAGGCAGTTGAGGCCGGTGTTTCCGTTGAACTCGTCCGCTCAGCCCGCCATCACGGCGGGGGCGGCAACTGGGGCGATCTTCTGATCCCGGTCATCGTTGCGCAGGGAAGTGCTGCTGCGTGACACCGCTCATGCCGGACGGCTTTTTCGTCCGGCGTACAAATCGGAATGTCGCTTGATGAGACGCATCATCCGGTCCGCCACCGTCCGTATATCGCGGCGGTGGCGATCGTCATTGTTCATGACGATCCACTGATTGTGACGAAGCGCTTCGATTTCGTCACCCTCACGCATCAGCCGCGCATCGGCATCGCCCACGAAACACGGCAGCACGGCAACCCCTGCTCCCGCCAGTGCCAGATCGAGCAGTGCCGTCGGCCTGTTGACGGTCACCACGATATTGTCCCGCCGGTTTTCATGCGGCCAGCGCAGGTAGGCGGAAATGGCGTTTTCTTCCGCCACCGCCAACCACCGGTCGGCAACAGAAGCGGCGGCGTTGCGCAGCCTGTAGGGCGCATAGGCCACCTCCCCCGTCTTTATGGCAGCGAGGTTGCGTTCCTCGGGCTCGAAAGCGCGAATGCCGATGTCGTTTTCACGGTGCGCCAAAGACGCCCTCTGTTCGGCGATGAAAAGATCGATGCGGAAATCATCGCGATCCGTGCAGATGGCGGAGAAATTTACTGCAAGCAGCCAGGCATTCCAGGTGCCGACGGCAATGCGCACGACGGAAGAGGCCGACGACGCCTTTTGCCATCCCTCGATATCCTTTGCCGCGTTTTCCATCGCCTGAAGGCGGTCAAACAGCGCGCGGCCATTCGGTGTCAGCGCGTATCCCGTCTGGCTGCGCTGGAACAGCGCCTTGCCAATGCGCTCCTCCAATTCGATCATGCGTCGCCCGATAGTCGCAGGGCTCAAACCCGTCAGCGCCGCAGCACCCGTAAGGCCGCCGCTGCGTGACACATCGAGGAAAAGTTGGTATGAATCCCAAGTGACGTTTTTCATTTATGAAAAACGTAGCGCATTTTCTTGCGCAGATAAATCAAAAAACGGCGTGCATCATGGCCCTCCGCAACATGGAGAGTGACATGCACGTATTTTATTCAGCATTGGCCATCATCGAAAACCAGACGCCGCGCACGCGGCGGGAAGCCATCCGGCAAGAAGAGAAATTCTATGCCGATATGGCCGAGGCATCCTGGCCGTGGCGGCTTTTTACCGCGATTGCTGCAAGGGCGAAAGCGAAGAGCCTGACCTTAGTAAAAAAGGGCGACCAGGGCAGCCACGGCACCAGCTGCGATTGCAGTCAGGCGAAAGGCCAACTGCCTGCTCTCGCTTTCGGCGCGGGCGATAGCAATGGCGCGAGGGCGGCGATGTGCGGATCTGTTCATGCGCGGGCTCCTGACGAAAAACTCAACCGACCCATGCCCTGTTAAGAGCCTCCAGCATGACATCATGTACAGCGGAACCCCAACGAGATTCGGCTTTGCTGGCATTCTGTCAGGATGACTCCGTGCCTGTTAACAAGGTGTTAATACGAGCGGTTTCAGGCGAATTCACCTGCTGCCTGACCGGAGGCCCAGGCCCACTGAAAATTATAACCGCCCAGCCAGCCGGTCACGTCAACACATTCGCCGATGAAATAGAGGCCGGCCACGGTTTTCGCTGCCATGCTGCGGGAATCGAGGCCGGTCGTATCCACGCCGCCAAGCGTGACTTCCGCCGTGCGATATCCCTCGGAACCGGCTGGCTTGATCTGCCAGTCCTGCACCTCATTTGCCAGGGTCGCCAGAGCCTTGTCTGACATATCGGCAAGGTTGCCGGTCAGCCCCGATTTTTCGACGACATGCTGCGCCAGCCGTTTCGGCAGGATTTCCGCAAGAGCGGTCTGGGCCGACTGGCGGCCGTTCTTCTGTTTCGCTTCCTTTAGCAAGGCGACGATATCGCGCGCAGGCTCCAGTTTCAGGCGGATCGTATCGCCCTCCCGCCAATAGGAGGAGATTTGCAGGATTGAGGGGCCGCTTAGGCCTCGATGGGTAAACAGAAGTGCTTCGTTGAAAGCCGTTTTGCCATGGGAAATTTCGGCTGGCACGGCAACACCGGCAAGGGGGCTCAGTCTTTCCAGTGCCGCAGGATCAAGCGTCAGTGGCACGAGGCCGGGGCGCGTCTCGATGAGCGACAGGCCGAATTGCTCGCCGATCTGGTAGGCAAAACCCGTCGCACCCATTTTCGGGATCGACTTGCCGCCCGTTGCGACCACAAGGCTTTCCGCCTCGATCACGCCGCCGGAGGTCGTCAAGCGAAACCGGCCGCCATCATGGGCGACATCAGAAACAGCGGTTTCGAGCCTCAATTTCACCTTTGCAGCCTGCATTTCGCCAAGCAGCATGCGGATGATGTCCTTGGCGCTATCGTCGCAAAACAGCTGCCCAAGCGTCTTTTCATGCCAGGCGATACGATGTTTTTCGACCAGAGCGATGAAATCGCGCGGCGTGTAACGGGCAAGTGCGGATTTGGCGAAATGCGGGTTGGCGGAGAGATAATTCTTCGGCCCGGCGTGGATGTTGGTGAAATTGCAGCGGCCGCCGCCGGAGATGCGGATTTTCTCGCCCGGCGCCTTGGCATGGTCGAGGATGATGACGGAGCGGCCGCGCTGGCCGGCACGGATGGCGCACATCATGCCGGCAGCCCCCGCCCCCAAAATCAGCACGTCACATTTGTCTGCCATAGTTGCTTTCCGTTTGCTTCTCCCTTTCCTCTTTTCGAAGTGTCGCCCGTTGTCAATGGCGCTTTCCCCCTCGCCAATTGCCAAACTCCGGTTATGATGGCGCCAGTCGAAACACAGACCCGGTGATACATGCCCCCGAAGAAAACCATGCTCCGCCCGAAGAAACAGGCAACCATGGCAAAGAAACCTCCCCTCGACCTTTCCTCTACCCGTGGCGTTTCCTCCTGGCGCGAAGCTTCGCAATGGTTGAGGGCGCGCGGTATCGAGGATATTGAATGCATAACACCCGATCTTGCCGGGGTTGCGCGTGGCAAGATGATGCCGACGGCGAAATTTACGGGCGACACCTCGCTTGCCCTGCCCTCCGCGCTCTATCGCCACACGATCTCGGGCGAATACCCGGATGAGACGGCAAACTTCCGTTATGAGCCGCGCGACAGCGACCTGAAGCTTGTGCCTGATCTTTCCACGCTGTCCGTGGTGCCATGGGAAAGCGACCCGACCGCGCAGGTGATCTGCGATGTCGTGGATGCCGAGGGTAATTTCGTTCCCTATACGCCGCGCAACGTGCTGAAAAACGTGCTTTCGCTTTACACGGAAAAAGGCTGGAAGCCGGTCGTCGCGCCGGAAATCGAATTCTACCTGGTCGCCATGAATGACGACCCTGACTATCCGCTGCATCCGCCGAAGGGCCGCTCAGGACGGTCCATCGTCGGTGGGCAGAGCTATTCCATCGCCGGCATCAACGAGTTCGACGAACTGATCGACGATATCTATCACTTCTCCGAAAAACAGGGCCTCGAGATCGATACCCTGATCCACGAGGAAGGCCCGGCCCAGCTGGAAATCAACCTGCGCCATGGCGATCCGATCGAACTTGCCGACCAGGTGTTCCTGTTCAAGCGCACGATCCGTGAAGCAGCATTGAAGCATGGCATCTACGCCACCTTTATGGCCAAGCCCATGCAGGGTCAGCCGGGTTCGGCCATGCATATCCATCAGTCGGTGGTGGAGATCGATAGCGGTCGCAATATCTTCTCCAACAAGGACGGCGGCCCATCCAAGGAGTTCTTCGCCTTCGTCGGCGGCATGCAGCGTTATGTTCCGAACGCGCTGGTGATGCTTGCTCCTTACGTGAATTCCTATCGCCGCCTGACACCTGACATGGCTTGCCCGGTCAACAATGCCTGGGGTTACGACAACCGCACGACGGCTTTCCGCGTGCCGATTTCCAGCCCGCAGGCAAGGCGTGTCGAAAACCGCCTGCCGAGTTCGGATGCCAATCCCTATCTCGCGCTTGCCGCTTCGCTTGCCTGCGGCTGGCTCGGCATCGTCAACAATATCGAGCCGACCGAACCGACCGCCGATACGGCCAATGAAGGCTCCATCGACCTGCCGCGCGGGCTGCTTGAAGCCGTGGCGTTGCTGGAAGGCGAAGAACAGTTCGAGCGGGTGTTCGGCCATGAATTCGTCGGCCTTTATGCGGGCCTGAAGCGCGGGGAATTCGAGACATTCATGCAGGTCATCAGCCCATGGGAGCGGGAATTCCTGCTTCTCAACGTGTGAGGTCTGAAGCATGACGTGGCAAAGCCCGATAGCGCCGGGGATTTCCTGGTATCAGGCAAGCGCCCAGGAGCGGCCGCAATATCCGGCGCTCGACGGGTCGAAAGCAGTGGACGTCGCGGTCGTCGGCGGCGGCTATACCGGGCTTCAGGCCGCCTTTAATCTTGCCGCCAACGGTGTCTCCGTCGCCTTGATCGAGGCGCATCGTTTCGGCGACGGCGCGTCCGGCCGCAACGGCGGGCAATTCGGCACCGGGCAGCGCTCGTTTCCCGACGAGATGGAAGACGAGATCGGCTTCGAGCAGTCGAAGGTACTGTTCGATATCGCCGAGGATGCCAAGCACTACGTCCTCAACTTCGCCCGCGATCACGGCATCGACATGGAGTATCTGCCGGGGCAGCTCTATGTGGCGCACAAGGCTGCTTACGAAGACGATTACCGCAAAAGCGTCGATGCGATGAACAATCGCTACGGCTATCCGCATATTTCCTACATGGAGCGGGCGGACGCACGCAGACGTGTCGGCTCCAGCCATTATTTCGGCGGCACACGCGATACCGGCACCGGCCATATCCATCCGCTGAAGCTGCTGGTCGGGCTTGCGAAAGCCGCAAAAGAGGCGGGCGCCGGCATCCATGAAATGACGCCCGCCAAATCCATACGCCAGGCGGGCGGCAAGACCATCATCGAAACGCCCTCCGGCACGCTGACCGCAACGCGGGTGCTGATTGCGACCAATGCCTATATCGGCAATCTGGAACCGGTGACGGCGGCCCATATCATGCCCATCCGCTCCTTCATCGGCGCGACCGCGCCGCTTGACGCTTATCCCGACATTATTCCCGGCAAGGAAGCCGTGGCCGATTCCCGTTTCGTGGTGCGCTATTTCCGCAAGACGGTCGACAACCGGCTGCTGTTCGGCGGGCGCGAGGCCTATACGGCCGATACGCCACGCGACATTTCCAGCCATATTCGCCGGCAGATCGCGGAAATCTATCCCGAACTCGGAAATGTCGAGATCACCCATTCCTGGGGCGGCTCCGTCGGCATCACCCTGCCAAGGCGGGTGTTCGTGCGGGAAGTAATGCCAGGGGTCACCTCCATCGGCGGTTATTCCGGACACGGGGTGATGCTGTCGAACTATTGCGGCAAGCTCTATGCCGATCTCGTTCTCGGCAGACAGGATATGCTGGCGCCATTCGCGCGGTTGAAGGTTCCTTCGTTCCCCGGCGGCGCATCGCTGCGGGCACCGCTGCTTTTTCTGGCGCTCTCATGGTACGCGTTGCGAGACAGGTTTTAGGAAATCCGCCCACCTCTGGAGATCTGATGGAAAGACCTAGCGACAGGCTTGTAACGATTGCGACCGGTTACGGGATGG
Organism: Agrobacterium sp. 10MFCol1.1; assembly: GCF_000381165.1. Classification (NCBI taxonomy): domain Bacteria; kingdom Pseudomonadati; phylum Pseudomonadota; class Alphaproteobacteria; order Hyphomicrobiales; family Rhizobiaceae; genus Agrobacterium; species Agrobacterium sp. 10MFCol1.1. The sequence continues at coordinate 406,489 of NZ_KB906072.1, forward strand.
CGGAAACCGCCGTGACGTGTTCGTTTCTGCGCGCCTATGGCATCCACACCACCGTGCCCTCGGCCCATATCGTTTCCGTGAACTGGCATTTGACGGTCGCTTTCGGAGGCATGGAAATCCGGGTGCCGGAGTGGCAGCGGCATGAGGCAAGACTGCTGCTGGACAGTATAGATGCCTCGCACAAGGTCGATGAGCCATCACCGCGATCATGGATGGGGAAAATCGCAGCAATCGTCGTTTTTTTCTTTTTTTCCGTTCCGCCGCCGGCCAAAGGCTTGTTCAAGAACCCTGCTTTCTAGCCGGCATCACTCAATGACAATCGGTACGGGTTTTCGACCCGTGAAACCAAAATTCATAATTTCACATAACTGAGACTGGCATTTTTAAATCGATTAGATTATGGATGCCCCAACCCTTGAAGATCGAGAGTATCGATATGAGCAGTCAGATCATTCCTGTTGAAGCTTTTGATTGTGTCGTTTTCGGCGGCACAGGCGATTTGGCAGAGCGCAAGCTTTTGCCGGCCCTTTATCACCGTCAGGTCGAAGGCCAGTTCACGGAGCCGACCCGCATCATCGGCGCGTCGCGTTCGGTCATGAGCCATGAGGAATATCGCAAATTCGCGCAGGACGCGCTGAAGGAGCATCTGAAGGCGGGCGAATATGATGATGCGCAGGTTGCGCTGTTCCTCAACCGGCTTTTCTACGTTCCCGTCGACGCAAAATCCGGCAACGGATGGGACGTGTTGAAGAAGCTGCTCGATGAGGGCAAGGAGCGCATACGCGCCTTCTATCTCGCTGTTGCGCCCGGCATTTTCGGCGATATCGCCGACAAGATCCGCGAACACAAGCTTATCACCCGCTCGACCCGCATCGTCGTTGAAAAGCCGATCGGCCGCGACCTTGCCTCGGCGCAGGAACTCAACGACACCATCGGCCATGTCTTCAAGGAAGAACAGATCTTCCGCATCGACCACTATCTCGGCAAGGAGACGGTGCAGAACCTGATGGCACTGCGTTTTGCCAACGCGCTTTACGAGCCGCTTTGGAATTCCGCCCATATCGACCACGTGCAGATCACGGTCGCAGAAGCTGTCGGCCTTGAGGGTCGCGCCGGATATTACGATACGGCCGGTGCGTTGCGCGACATGGTGCAGAACCACATTCTGCAATTGCTTTGCCTCGTTGCCATGGAGCCGCCCGCTTCCATGAACGCGGAAGCCGTGCGTGACGAAAAGCTCAAGGTCCTGCGCTCGCTGAAGCCGATCAACACCAGCAATGTCGAAAAGCTGACGGTTCGCGGCCAGTACCGCGCCGGCGCTTCCGCAGGCGGCCCGGTGAAAGGTTATCTGGAGGAGCTGGAGGGCGGCGTTTCCAACACGGAAACCTTCGTCGCCATCAAGGCCGAAATCGCCAACTGGCGCTGGGCCGGCGTTCCTTTCTACATTCGCACGGGAAAACGCCTTGCGACCCGCGTTTCGGAAATCGTCGTCACGTTCAAGCAGATCCCGCATTCGATCTTCGACGATGCGGCCGGCAAGATCGAAGCCAACAAGCTGGTCATTCGCCTCCAACCGGACGAAGGCGTCAAGCAGTCGCTGCTCATCAAGGATCCCGGCCCGGGCGGCATGCGTCTGCGTCAGGTCTCGCTGGACATGAGTTTTGCCGAAGCCTTCAATGTGCGCAGCCCCGATGCCTATGAGCGGCTTTTGATGGATACCATCCGCTCCAACCAGACACTGTTCATGCGCCGCGACGAAGTGGAAGCGGCCTGGGATTGGGTCGATCCGATCCTCAAGAGCTGGGAAGAGCTGGGACAGGGCGTACAGGGTTATACTGCCGGAACCTGGGGTCCGAGCGGCTCGATCGCACTGATCGAGCGCGACGGCCGCACCTGGCACGATGCTGACTGAGGGCGCGGGTATGAGCGAAACAATCCATGTCTTCGACACAGCCGCTGAACTGGCGAAAACCCTGGCGGCGGATGTTGCCGCGCGTCTAGACGCGGCAACGAAAGAATACGGAACGGCAAGCATTGCCGTTTCGGGCGGTTCAACGCCCAAGCTGTTCTTCCAGGCGCTTTCCCATCATGATCTCGACTGGAGCAACATCAGCGTGACGCTGGTGGACGAACGGTTCGTGCCGCCGGAGAGCGAGCGCTCGAACCACCGGCTGGTCAGCGAGAACCTGTTGCAGGACAAGGCGAAGGCGGCCTATTTCGTGCCGCTGTTCCAGCCCGCGGCCTCGCCTGAGGATGCCGCGACGCTTGCGACCGTCAAGACCGAAGCGATCTGCGATCCTTTCGATGTCGTCGTGCTGGGCATGGGAACGGATGGGCATACGGCATCGTTCTTTCCCGGTGGCGACAATCTCTACGAAGCGCTCGACCTTGACGAACCGCGCGGCGTTTTGACCATGGCGGCGGAAACCGCGGGGGAAGAACGGTTGACGTTCAACTTCTCCAGCCTTCACGATGCAGGTTTTCTGGTGCTCCACATCGAAGGTGCAGCAAAAAAGGCGACGCTTGAAAAAGCACAGTCGGGCGAGGATGAGGACGAAATGCCGATCCGCGCCGTGCTGAACCGGGCAGAAACCGCCCTGGATATTTACTGGGCGCCATAACTGGATGCGGTTGCCGCGCAAGCGGCCCCGCGACAGCGCCCGACGACACAAGACGAAAACACGATAACCGGTCCTTCATCTCCCGGAACACCGGTTCTCGACCAACGAACAGGATGAACGCTCATGTCCGCCGATTCCCGCATTCAGGCCATTACCGCCCGCATCGTCGAACGCTCCAAGCCTTACCGCGAGACCTATCTCGAGCGGCTGCGGCTGCAGGTTTCGAAGGGCGTTCATCGCTCCACTCTCTCCTGCGGTAACCTCGCGCATGGATTTGCTGTCTGTTCCCCCGCCGACAAGGACCTCCTTGCCGGCGACCGGGTTGGTAATCTCGGCATCATCACCGCCTATAACGACATGCTGTCGGCGCACCAGCCCTACGAGACCTTTCCGGCAATCATCCGCGAGGCCGCAGCGCAAGCCGGCGGCGTGGCGCAGGTCGCGGGTGCCGTGCCTGCCATGTGTGACGGCGTAACCCAGGGCCAGCCGGGCATGGAGCTCTCGCTATTCTCCCGTGATGCCATCGCCATGGCTGCCGGCATCGGCCTGTCGCATAACATGTTCGACGCCGCCGTCTATCTCGGTGTCTGCGACAAGATCGTTCCCGGCCTCGTCATCGCAGCGCTTTCCTTCGGTCACCTGCCCTCCATCTTCATCCCCGCCGGGCCAATGACCACTGGCCTGCCGAACGACGAGAAATCCCGCATTCGCCAGCTTTATGCAGAGGGCAAGGTTGGGCGCGCCGAGCTGCTGGAGGCAGAGTCCAAATCCTATCATGGTCCCGGCACCTGCACTTTCTACGGCACGGCAAATTCCAACCAGATGCTGATGGAGATCATGGGTTTCCACATGCCCGGCTCTTCCTTCATCAATCCCGGCACGCCGCTGCGCGACGCGCTGACACGCGAGGCCGCCAAGCGGGCGCTCGCCATCACCGCACAGGGCAACGAGTTCACGCCTGCGGGCGAAATGATCGATGAGCGCTCGATCGTCAACGGCGTCGTCGGCCTGCACGCGACGGGCGGCTCGACCAACCACACCATGCACCTGATCGCCATGGCGCACGCAGCCGGCATCATCCTCACCTGGCAGGATATTTCCGACCTGTCGGATACCGTGCCGCTGCTCGCCCGCGTTTATCCCAACGGTCTTGCGGATGTGAACCATTTCCACGCCGCAGGCGGCATGGGCTTCCTCATCAAGCAGCTTTTGAAACAGGGCTTCGTGCATGACGATGTCCGCACCGTCTTCGGACAGGGGCTCGAAGCCTACACCGTGGATGCAAAGCTTGACGAAAACGGCGCAGTGACCCGCGAGCCTTCTCCCGAGCAGAGCCACGACCCCAAGGTTCTCGCCAGCATTGAAACGCCGTTCCAGCCGACCGGCGGTCTGAAAATGCTGACCGGCAATCTCGGCAAATCGGTCATCAAGATCTCCGCCGTCAAGCCCGAACGCCATATCATCGAGGCGCCCGCGATCGTCTTTAACGACCAGCAGGAGCTTCAGGATGCCTTCAAGGACGGCAAGCTCAACCGCGATTTCATCGCTGTCGTCCGTTTCCAGGGTCCGAAGGCCAACGGCATGCCGGAACTGCACCGCCTGACACCGCCACTTGGCGTACTGCAGGATCGCGGCTTCAAGGTGGCGCTGGTAACGGACGGACGCATGTCCGGCGCTTCCGGCAAGGTGCCGGCCGCCATCCATGTCACGCCGGAAGCTTCCGAATGCGGCCCGATCTCGCTCATCCGCGATGGCGACATCATCCGTCTCGACGCCATTTCCGGAACGCTTGAAGTGCTTGTTCCAGCCGCAGAGCTGGCAAAGCGCGAACCGGCGCGCGCCGACCTTTCCGCCAACGAATGGGGCATGGGCCGCGAACTTTTCGCCCCGTTCCGCCGTAATGTCGGCCCTGCCGACCAGGGCGCCAGCGTTCTGTTCCATTGATCGCCCGGAGGCGAAGGCCGGATTCGGCCTCGCCTCCGCACCCTCTTGGCATGACCTGCACAACCCGCGCTGAAACCGCTTTATTTCCCGTCTCTTAAACGCCAAACTTGTCATGCGGCTGTGATGATCGCCCTATAGGGGCTTCTCAGCCAGCCGCGGGACGATGACGCATTTCAAGATGATGGGGCCAGACATGACGATTTTCTCAAGCAAACGCCGTGACGTGCTGAAGCTTATGGCTGGTACCGCCATACTGCCGCTGATGGTGGTGGCAACGCCGGCGGAGGCGCAGGATGTGGCCCTGCGTGCAATCGTGATTTCCGACCTGCATTCGGCCTATGAGCGCATCGGGCAGCTCCTAGCGGCCATAGAAATGCGCATCGCGGCTGAAAAGACGCCCCACATTATTCTTCTGAACGGCGACCTGTTCGAAACCGGCAATGCGGTGGCGACACGGTCGTCCGGCGAAATCGAGTGGACGTTCCTCTCGGCGCTCGCCAGGCTCGCGCCCACCGTCATCAATATCGGCAACCATGAACCGGATATCGATAACGACCTCGCCAATTTCGTCAGTCGTGCCCGCGCGCTCGGCATCACCGTGCTGTCCAACATCATCGACAAGCGCAGCGGCGCACCCTATGCACCGGCCAGTGCGGAGGTGAGTGTGGGCGGACGGCCGGTCGTCGTTGCGGGCCTTGCCACCAACGCGATCAATACCTATCCGAAGGCGACGCGTGAGATGCTGGATATTCCGCAGCCTGTGGAATGGGCCAAGGCGAATCTGCCTGCAATCGTCAAGCCGGAGGCGATCAACATCGTTCTCAGCCACGCCGGTGTCGTTGCCGACCGCGATATCCTGCCGTTGCTGCCCGATGGCACCCTGCTGGTCGGCGGCCACGATCACCTGAACTTCGTGCATGAACAGGGTGCGACGCGCTATGTCCACACGGGCTCATGGTGCACATCCATGGCCATTGCGACGATCGAAGCTTCTGGCAAGGCGCCGACGATCGAGACCGTCGCCATTGACAGCGACGCCCCCTCCTCCCCGGCGCTCAAAGGCCTGATCGAACAGACACTCGACAAACATCTGACGGCAGAAGAGAAGGCGGTTGTCGGCAAAACGGAAAAGGCGATGACAGTTGACGAGGCAGGACGCCGTGTGGCGCAGCTGATCGCCACAAAAACCGGCGCGGATGTCGGCTTCATTGGCCACACCTCCTTCGGCGCTGGTTTGCCAAGGGGCGATATCCGCCGCTACGATTTCAACGCCTCGCTGCGTTTCGACGGCAAGCTGATGGTGACGGAAGTGGATGGCGAAACGCTTGCGCAAATCCTCAAGCGCTGCAATCAGGACGGCGACATTCCGCTTGCTGACCGCACCGGCGATTATCTTTACGCCATGCCGGAAAAACCGGTCGCAAGAGAGCGCTACAAACTGGTCTGCAACGACTGGTCCGCCACCAACCAGAAATCCTATTTCGGCCGCAGCGATCTTGCCTTTGCGGAAGTGCCGGATGTGAAGCTGAAGCAGACGGTTCTGGGTGGGCTTTCCTGAAGCCGGAGATTCTCCAGCTCCTTAGAAAGACCGGATATCGAGCTTCCGGTCCTTGTGCGCCGGATGTGTGCTGAACACGAAAATGCGGTCGAGTTCCTTTTGCGTCAACATGCGCAGAAAACGGACGTGGATGGTGTTGTTGGCGTTGACGCGCAACATAACGCAGCCGATCTTGGTGATGCGGGCGTCGGGAATATCCAGATAGAACTGGTTCGGAAGATTGTATTTCGTCAGCAGTGCCAGCACGGCCTCGGTCTGGGAAATGCGAATGACGTCGCAACGGCGAGCGGCCATATGCATGACGGCCTTCTCGGTATATTCGATGCGCGCCGCATTCATGGTGTCTTCCATGCGAAACCGGCCTTCGCGGTCGTACATGAAGGATTCTTCCTTGGTCAGGTAACTGTTCTTGATAACACCCGCACTGCTCTGCACGCCCTGACCTCCATGCTCTTTCAACGTCTCCAAGATTAAAACGTAGTCTTTAACAATTCATATCAGCGTCACCTTAAACAGACCGAAGACGGAACATTTTTGGCATTTTTCCACAGCGGTAAAATATCATGAAAAAACCCCGGAACGGGACGTTCCGGGGCATGTTTCCTGAAGCTCACCGGCCATTGTCTCCGCAACTATCTGCGGTAGTTCTTGCCCTCGGCATCAAAGAGATGGAGCTTTGCCTGCGGTGCCGCAAAACGCAGGGTCTGACCCTTGGCGACGGATACGATGCCCGGTACCTTGACGATGATCGGCTCCTGCCCCTTGGGCGCTTCGAGATAAAGCAGGGTCACTTCACCGAGAGCCTCGACAATCGCGACTTTTCCCTCGAAAAGATAATCGTCGCCGGTGACGATGCTCAAATCCTCCGGCCGGACACCGAAGCTCGCGGCCTTGCCCTGCTCGGTTGCAGGCGTGGGAACGACGATGTTCAGCGTCTTGCCTCCGGCAAGTTCGATCGAAGTCCGCTCTCCGGTTACGGCAATTTTTGCCGCAATGATGTTCATGGCGGGCGAGCCGATGAACCGCGCCACGAAGAGGTTGGCGGGGTTTTCATAAAGTTCCAGCGGCGGGCCGACCTGTTCCACACGACCCGCATTCAAAACGACGATACGGTCGGCCAGCGTCATCGCCTCCACCTGATCGTGGGTGACGTAGATCATCGTCGTGTCTGCCATCTGCTCATTGAGCTTGGCGATCTCGATGCGGGTTGCCACGCGCAGCGCGGCATCGAGGTTCGACAGGGGTTCGTCGAACAGGAACACCTTGGGATTGCGGCAAATGGCACGGCCGATGGCGACGCGCTGGCGCTGGCCGCCCGAAAGAGCCTTGGGCAAGCGCTCCAGATATTGCGTCAGCTGCAGGATTTCGGCAGCGGCGCGGACGCGGCGGTCGATCTCCTGCTTGTTTTCCTTGGCGATCTTCATGCCGAAGGCCATGTTGTCGTAAACAGTCATATGCGGATAAAGCGCATAGGACTGGAACACCATGGCAATGCCCCGACGCGAGGGCGGGATTTCATTGACCAGCTGGCCGTCGATAAACATCTCACCGCCGGTGATTTCCTCCAGACCCGCAATCATGCGCAGCAACGTCGATTTCCCGCAGCCGGACGGCCCGACGAAAACGATGAATTCGCCCTGTTCGATCTCCAGATCGATGCCGTGCAGGACTTTTACCTGCCCGTATGATTTGCGGATATCCTTGAGAACGAGACTTGTCATGGGTTGTTCCTCCCTGCTCTATCAGGCGTAACGGGCGAAGAAAGCGCCCCATGCCGGAAGTTCTACGCTTCTGCCGTCCACACCGTTTGCAAAGCCGTGGCCTTCGAGAACCTCCCAGTTCCCTTCCGGCAGCGTCGCCTTTGCCGGTGTCGCGGACAGATTGAAGAGGCACAGAACGGTTTCGTTGCCGAGCGTGCGGGTGTAGCTCAGCACGTCGCCCTCCACTGGCTGGAATTCGATGCCGCCCTTGGCAAAAGCGGGATGCTTTTTGCGGAAGGAAAGGAAGCGGCGGTAGTGCTCCAGCACGGATGCCTCATTGCCCTGCTGGGCGCTGACGGCACGCTGCTTGTGTTCGGCCGGAATGGGCAGCCAGGTCTTGTCCGAGGTCGAGAAGCCGGCCTGCGCATGGCCCGCATCCCACACCATCGGTGTGCGGCAACCGTCGCGGCCCTTAAATTCCGGCCAGAACTGAATGCCGTAGGGGTCCTGCAAATCCTCAAAAGCAATATCGGCTTCAGTAAGGCCCAGCTCTTCACCCTCATAGATGCAGACGGAGCCGCGCTGCGTCATCAACAACGCCGAGAGCACCTTGGCGAAAGCATCCTTATCCTCGACATGCTCGCCCCAGCGGCTGACATGGCGAACGACATCGTGGTTGGAGAAAGCCCAGCAGGCCCAGCCTTCCGGTGCGGCCCTGGCAAAATCCGCCTGCACATCGGCAACACGCTGCGGCGTGAGCGCATCCGGCGCCAGGAATTCGAAGGCGTAACACATCTGCATCTTGTCGTCGCCGGAGGTGTATTCACCGACGATTTCGAGTCCGCGCTGGCTGTCGCCCACTTCGCCAACGGCGGCGATATCCGGAAACTCGTCCAGCACGGCGCGGAAGCGTTTCAGGAAGGCGATGTTTTCGGGGCGGTTCTTGTCGTAGAGATGTTCCTGGAAATTGTAGGGATTGACCGCAGGTGCCGTGGAGGCGTTGCGGCGCTCCGGCGCCAGCGCCGGGTTGTCGCGCAATTCCAGATCATGGAAATAGAAGTTGATGGTATCGAGGCGGAAACCATCGACGCCGCGCTTCAGCCAGAAGCGGGTGATATTGAGCAGTTCTTCCTGCACTTCCGGATTATGCAGGTTGAGATCCGGCTGCGAGGTCAGGAAGTTGTGCATATAATATTGCATGCGGGTGGGGTCCCACTGCCAGCCGGAGCCGCCGAAGATCGACAGCCAGTTGTTGGGCGGCGTGCCATCCGGCTTGCTGTCCGACCAGACATACCACTCCGATTTCGGATTGTTGCGGCTGGCGCGGCTTTCCACGAACCACGGATGCTGGTCAGACGTGTGCGACATGACGAGGTCGATCATGACGCGGATACCCAGACGGTGCGCTTCCGCGATCAACCCGTCGAAATCGGCAAGCGTGCCGAACATCGGATCGACATCGACATAATTCGAGACGTCGTAACCGAAATCCTTCATTGGCGAGGTGAAGAAGGGCGAAATCCAGATGGCGTCGGCACCGAGACCGGCAATATGCGCCAACCGGTCGGTGATGCCCTTGAGATCGCCGATGCCGTCGCCATTGGAGTCCTGATAGGAGCGCGGGTAGATCTGATAGATCACGGCGCCGCGCCACCAATCCTTGTTGGGCGTCAAAGCGGAAGTCACCGGAGCGGTCATAGTCTCATCCTGTCTGGTATGGGCGTTCATGGATAATCAGCCTCCCTTGACGGAGCCTGAGAGCAGGCCACGCACGAGATAACGTTGAAGGGCAAAGAAGACGCCGAGCGGCACGACAATGGTAACGAAGGCCGAGGCGGTGAGGATTTCCCAGTTGCCGCCGCGCGAACCGAGCAGCGCGTTCAAAGCACCGGTCAGCACCAGCTCATCCTTCTGCGTGCCGAGGAAGACCATGGCGACGAGCAGGTCGTTCCAGGTCCACAGGAACTGGAAGATGGCGAAGGAGGCGAGCGCCGGGAAGGACAGCGGCAGGATGATCTTGACGAAGATTTCGAAATCGCTCGCGCCGTCGACACGCGCACTTTCGATGATCTCTTTCGGCAGGCCGGAAATGTAGTTGCGCAACAGGTAGATGGCGAGCGGCAGACCGAAGGCGGTGTGCGCCAGCCAGATACCGGCATAGGTCTTGGACGGAACGCCGAAGATATTGCCGATTTCGTTGTAGAGTTTCAGGAGCGGTATCAGCGACATCTGCAACGGTACGACGATCAGGCCCACCACCATCGCAATCAGAAAATTGCGGCCGGAAAAGCTCATCCATGACAGCGCATAGGCGGCAAAGGCGGCGATGAGGATCGGAATGACGGTTGCCGGCACGGCGACTGTCAGCGAGTTGACGAAGGACTGGCCGATGCCTTCGGAGGTCAGGACGGTTCGATAATTGTCGAGTGTGAAGACCGGCGGTGTCGCGACGGAAATATAGACGCGCTTGCCGCGAGAGCCCTCGAAGCTTGAGGCCTTGCTGTATTCATAGGTGCCATCGGTGTTGACGAGCAGCGTTTCCCCGTCGCCGATATCTGCCGCTTCACCGGCTTTGAAGGCCGTCGGCTCCTGCACGCGAACGCCGAAGGCTGCAACCTTGCCCCCCTGTCCGCTTTCAAAAACATTACCTGATATGACGTAGCGGTTCCCGTCCTGCTTCTGCACGGCAGCGTCGGCAAGGCGAACCGCCGCGGTCTGCTCGGAACTGGAAAAGGCCGTCCACCAGCCCGACACGGTGATCTGGTCCTTGTCGCGCAGGGAACTTACGAGAATACCGAGTGTGGGCAGAAGCCAGAGAAGCACGACGACCAGCACGCTGGCATGGACGATGAGGCGCGGCAGGCCGACGCGGCGCAGACGTTTTACGATATCCATCTCAGCGGCCCTCCATCTCGCGGTTCGCCTGGCGAATGTTCCAGACCATGATCGGGGTGACGGCCGCCATGATGACGAGCGCTATGACCGCACTTCGGCCACTGTCACCGCCGCCGCGGAACATCCAGTCGAACATGAGATTGGCGAGAACCATGGTGTTCCACTGACCGTTGGTCATGGTCAGCACGATGTCGAAAACCTTGAGAACGAGAATGGTGATGGTTGTCCAGACGACGGCGATGGTGCCCCAGATTTGCGGGACCATGATCTTCCAGAAGATCTGCCAGCCATTGGCGCCATCGATGACGGCCGCTTCGATTGTCTCTTCCGGAATGCCGCGCAGCGCTGCCGACAGGATGACCATGGCAAAGCCGGTCTGAATCCAGATGAGGATGACCATCAGGAAAAAGTTGTTCCAGAAGGGCATGGAAATCCATACCTCCGGGCTGCCGCCGAAAAACTCGACGACGGCGTTGAGGAGGCCGATCTGCACCTGACCTTCGGCGCGATACTCGTAAATGAATTTCCAGATGACGGAGGCACCGACGAAGGAGATCGCCATCGGCATGAAGACGATGGATTTGGCGATGTTGCCCCACCAGATGCGGTCGGTCATGACGGCAATAACGAGGCCGAAGAAGGTGCAGGCGGCCGGCACCACGGCCAGCCAGAGGATGTTGTTGAAGATCGATTGCCTGAAGCCGGCATCGAAAAATGCCCAGCGATAATTGGCAAGACCTACGAATTCGGCGCCGGTCCGGTCATAGAACGAGAGGATGAGCGTCGCGATGACGGGATAGACCAGATAGACGAGAAGAAGGAGAAGAGCGGGGCCGATGAACAGCCAGGGCCTGACCGACGCGCGGCGGTTGAGGTTGCGGGACGCCTGCAACACGTCTCCCGAGCGGACGGGAAAGATTACCTGCAACAGTTTGTCGGATAGCCAATAATAGGCAGCGCAGGCAAAAACGCCGGCCACCATGACGCCGATGGCAGAAACGAGTTGTTGAGCCATGTTCCCTCCCTTGATCCTCTCCGCGCCGCGCTGATTTTATGCGGTCGACGGCCGTTCCGTTGGCAAAGGCCCGGCGGCATCACCGCCGGGCCAAGCTCTGTTGAGGTTACTTCAGGCCGTCCCAGGCCTTCTGGATATCGGCAGCGACCTGATCGGCCGACTTGCCGCCGACGAAATCGATCATGCCGGTCCAGAATGCACCCGCGCCGATCTTGCCCGGCATCAGGTCGGAACCGTCAAAGCCGAAGGTGGTCGCGGAGGTGAGGATTTCACCCTGGCGCTTCATCTGCTCATTGGCATAGGTATCGACATTCACACCCTTATACGGCGTCAGGAAGCTGGACTGTGCCATCCAGACTTCGTGGGCGATCGGGGTTTTCAGGAAATCGACGAAAGCCTTGGCGGCGGGCGCTTCCTTGGTGATGGTGACGAGCGTGCCGGCGCCCAGAACCGGCTTGCCGAGTTCAGGCTTTGCGGCATAGGTCGGCATATAGAAGAAATCCACATCCGTTCCGACCTTGGTACCATCAGGGAAGAAGGACGGCACGAAGGACGCTTGATGGTGGAGGTAGCACTTCGGCGGAATGTCGAAGAGACCCTTCGGGCTGTCGCGGAAGTCGGTGGAGGCGACAGCCGCAACGCCGCCGCTGACATATTTTTCGTTCTTGGCGAATTTGCCGAATTCATTGATTGCCGCAACGACGGCCGGATCGGTGAACTTCACCTCGTTCGTCGTCCATTTCTGATAGACGTCGAGTGGCTGCGTGCGCAGCATCAGGTCTTCCACCCAGTCCGTTGCCGGCCAGCCGGTCGCACCGCCGGAACCGAGGCCGATGCACCAGGGTGTGCCGCCATCGGCAACGATCTGGTCCGTCAGCTTGAACAGGTCTTCCATGCTCTCGGGCACTTTATAGCCCGCTTCCTCGAAGTTCTCAGGTACGTACCAGACGAGCGACTTCACGTCGGCCTTGAAGGGAAATGCAAAGTAAGCCTTGTTGCCGTCCTTGCCCTTGTAGCTGCCGAGATCAACCCAGGACTGGCCAGCGCCGTAATTGTCCTTGACCCAGTTTGCGGTCTCATCGCCGAGCGGAACCAGAAAACCCTTGGCGGCGAGATCGGCCAGAAGACCGGGCTGCGGCAGGATGGCGATGTTGGGCGGAGAACCCGCCTGCGTATCGATGACGATCTGCTGTTCGTAGTTTTCCGAGGAGGAATAGCGGACGTTCACGCCGGTCGCGTCGGAGAAATAGGCCAGCACCGTCTGGAACAGCGCCTCGTCCTCGCCGCGCCAGGGCCCGAAAATCGTCAGCGTCTGACCTTTCAGGTCGGCATGGGCCGCCTTGAAGTCTTCGTAGCTTTTCCAGTTGAACTTGGCATCCTGACCGGGCGCGAATTTCAGATCGGCGGCAAAGGCCGAACCCGACAGCAGCACTATAGAAGCCGCCGTCGCCAAAAAGGTCTTCTGCATGTGATTTACCTCCCATCACATAAAAGGCTCAAAGCATCTCCCATAAATCAAAGCGCTTTGGCTGCCTATTCATCTCATTGTCATTGAGAAGGAGTCAAGAGGCTCTTTCGCTGGACATGCCGCATTGTCGTATGAATAGTCATACTTACTTAGAAAGGCGGCTATCGTTTTCGATTGAGAAAACCGGCAGGGACTGGTAAAAAACTAAAGCGCTTTGGGAGTTAGAGGAGAGGCTTTTGCCATTTCCGATGCGCGCGCATGGAGGAAAAACAAACATGAACCTGAAACAGTTGTCGCAACTGCTGGGGATTTCTCAGACAACCGTCAGCAGAGCGCTCAACGGATATCCCGAGGTGAGCGCAGAGACGCGCCGCCGCGTCATGGACGCCGCCGAAAAGACCGGATATCGCCCGAATGCCGCGGCGCAACGGTTGGCGACTGGCAAGGTCGGCTCCATCGGACTGGTCATGCCGGTTGGCGAGCACCACCGCTCGGATGTGCATTTCGGCGAATTCCTGAGCGGTCTAGGCGAAGAAGCGGCTCGCAGCGGATTTCACCTCGTCATCACCCCCACGGAGCCGGAAAAGGAACGGGAAGCCCTGCGGGGGCTGGCGGCGAGCGGCAGCGTTGATGGCATCTACCTCGCCTATATGAAGAAGAACGACGCCCGCATCGCCATGATGCAATCGCTTTCCCTGCCCTTCCTCGTCCATGGCCGCTCCATCGGCGTGGAAGAGGATTATCCCTTTCTCGACGTGGACAATGAGGCCGCATTTCGCGATGCGACCCAGCTGCTGCTTCAGCTTGGCCACAAGCGCATCGGGCTTCTGAACGGGCCGGAGGGCTACGACTTCACCTTCCGCCGCTGTCTCGGGGTGGAAAAGGCGCTGACGGCAAATGGGCTGACATTGCGCCCCGAACACACAAGACACAGCAGCATGACCGACGAGGAGGGTTATCTCGGCATGGAAGCGCTGTTGTCACAGCCGGAAAGACCAACCGCCATTGTATGCGCCAGTACCGCATTGGCACTCGGCGTGATCCGCTCGCTCAACCAGCGCGGCCTGAAACCGGGCAAGGATATTTCGCTGATTGCCCATGACGATGTGTTGCCGCTGTTGAAGCCCGACAATTTCTCGGTGCCTCTCACCACCACCCGCTCATCCCTGCGGGCGGCGGGGGTGCGTGTCGGGCAGCGCCTGATCAACCGGATCAAGCTTAACCAGACCGAACCTCATCAGGAACTCTGGAAGGCGGAACTTGTCGTCCGCGCCTCCACAGGACCCGCTCCGAAAGAGTAACTACCGATTTCAGAACTTCGGTGCGGTCTTTCCAAGCGCGCGATAGGCGGCAATGACGGTGTTGGCCATCAACATGGCAATCGTCATCGGGCCTACGCCGCCCGGAACGGGGGTGATGGCAGCAGCGACTGCGCTTGCCTCATCATAGGCGACGTCACCGACCAGCTTCGATTTGCCTTCACCCTTTTCCGGAGCGGGAATGCGGTTGATGCCGACATCGATGACGGTGGCGCCGGGCTTTACCCAATCGCCCTTCACCATTGCCGCGCGACCCACCGCCGCCACGAGAATATCGGCCGTCTTGCAGACGGTGGCGAGATCCTTGGTGCGCGAATGCGCCATCGTCACCGTGGCGTTGGCGTTCAGGAGAAGCTGGCCCATCGGCTTGCCGAAGAGGTTGGAGCGGCCGATGACCACGGCGTTCAGGCCGGAAAGATCTTCGCCGTGAATGCTGCGCACCAGAAGCATGGCGCCGGCTGGCGTGCAGGAGATGAGGCCGGTTGCGAGATCGCCGGTCGCCAGCTTGCCGGCGTTCAGCACGCTCAGGCCATCCACATCCTTCTCGGGCAGGATCGACTGGATGATCTCATCGGAATTGAAGTGTTTCGGCAAAGGAAGCTGTACCAGAATGCCGTGGATGGAGGGATCGGCGTTCAGTTCGCCGACCAACTTCAGAAGCTGATCTTGAGTTGTTTCCTCCGGCAGCGTGTGCTGAACGGAATTGAAGCCGCATTGCTTGGCTGTCTTGCTTTTGGAATTCACGTAAGCGTGGCTGGCCGGATCGTTGCCGACGATGACAACCGCGAGACCGGGCTTCACACCCTGTTCCGCCTCAAGCGTTTCTGCCGATTTGCGGACCGCCTCCGTTACCGAAGCCGCCTTTGCCTTTCCGTCAATCACAACTGCCATGCGTCCTGCTCCTGCTGGATTACGTTGGCCCCGTATGGTGCCGACTTTGCAGGAATGCAAGCAAAAATGCAGCTTCGTCAGGCAGTTTTGCGGTAGTCGTCGCGATGCTCGGCGTAATCGGCGAGGCGCTCCCTCAAGAGCGCCAACTCGCGTCTCAATTCCGCCAATTCCTCGGCTTCGGCCTGCTCGTGATCGAAATGCCCGGCAAGGGCTTCACTGAGCAAGGGCGGCAGCTCCGGGGTCGTCTGGGGGGTATTCCTGACGGTGCGGTTGCCCATCAGAACCTGCCGCACACGCTCGTCCAGCGGAATGTCATCGGTATCGAATCCGCTATCGTTCGCCGCCCCGGCGTAATAGTCCGCGAACTCAGCCTCCGGCTCGAATTCGCTATCCGCGGCCGGTTCTTCCAGATCATGGAACACATCCGGCTCGATCGGCTCGAACTCGGGAAACTGCCCCGATTGCTCAGGCGCTTTTTCGGAGGGCAGAACGTGCGCATCATCAAAGACGAGTGCCTCCTCCTCGTCATGGCGACGGTAGCTCAGGAGATACAGGCTGCCCAGCAGGCCGAGCAACGCGCCACCGCCTGCCAGCATAGCGGCTTGTGTGAGGTCGCGCGACAATTCGCCCGGTCCGGCCTTCCTGGTGAGGCGGGTCTCAACGGCGGTTGTGGTGGATGAGGACATGTCCCGACGCTCGCTCGCCTCAAGATAGGCATTTCGCGCCGTTTCCAGTTCACCCTGCAATCTGGAGAATTCACCGGGCGTGACACCAAGGCTGCTCAGGCGGTCGAGATGTTTCGTTCGTTCGGCGTTCGCGGTTGCAACTTCCTGTGCGACGCGCTTCTCATCGGCGCGCAAGCCATCGACCAGCTGACGCAATGCGGGAGCGACAAGCGCCTGCACGGCATCTACGGCATTCTGGGCGGCGATGCGGCGGGGATGTTTCGGGCCGTAATCGACCGAGACGCCTGAAAGCGCCATGCTGGCACTTGCATGTCTTTGCCTGATGTCCTCAAGCACAGAGAAAGCAGCGCCTGACGGCAGGGGCTTTGACAATACGTCATTCGGCTTGAGGCCGGTGGCCACCGCCAGATCCGTCTGAAGCGACTGCTGCTGCTGGGTCGTCCCCGCAAGGCTGTCATTGAGGTCGCGCAATTGCTGCTCGAGTTGCTGCACTTCCGCCAGGACGGCCTCGCCGTGGCGCATCTGGAAACCGTTCAAGGCGGCTTCCGCCTCGTCCAACCGGGTGCGCGCCCGCTCCGTCTCGCGCATGGCGGGCGTCATGGTGCCGGCCTTGCCATCCGCCATAACACGCATCGAAAGATAATCCGTAAGCCGCATCGCGGTTTCCGGCGTCGCTGCCTTCGAGGTTACAATCAGCGTGTTTTCATCCGGCGTCAGTTCCAGACGGATCGCCTCGCCCACAGCACCGTTCAATGCTTCACGCGGGGAAAGCGAACGGGTATCCGCCCCGGTCAAAAGGTCGAAAAGCAGGCCAAGTTCGCCCTGATTGCGAACGCCGACCATGTCGGCGGGCTTCAATTTGAGGTCGCCCGTTATACGGTCCAGACCGGACGGAGAAAGCAGGGTGCGGCGGGCCATGGCAAGAAAGCGTGCCGCATCGGGTGCGTCGTAGCCGGTCTGGGTAACCTCGACATGCGCCTGCGAAACATATCCGCGAAAACCGGAATCGATGAGCAGCAGCGGAAGTGCAGCCCCCACAACGGTGGCGGCGGCTACGCAACCGGCTGTCAGAAGCCGCAGACAATGTTTGCGAAATTGCGACGCAGGCACGGCAACACCATCCTCATCAGGGCGCGTCGCCATCATATCGGGACTGTGATCAACCATCTGAAGCCGTCTGCCACGCTCGGCGC
The DNA here is from genome assembly GCF_000381165.1 of Agrobacterium sp. 10MFCol1.1. Classification (NCBI taxonomy): domain Bacteria; kingdom Pseudomonadati; phylum Pseudomonadota; class Alphaproteobacteria; order Hyphomicrobiales; family Rhizobiaceae; genus Agrobacterium; species Agrobacterium sp. 10MFCol1.1. Next base: position 423,779 of record NZ_KB906072.1, read on the forward strand.
CGCCCGCAACAGGCGGCTTTCAAAACCTTACGGGAGGTTAAAGGATCGTGGCAAACAAATGGTTAACGCGGGCTTTGCCGACCCGCCTCAGCCCTTGCCGAGCGCGATGTGCCAGGGCTCGGCGCAAAGGCTGTAAAGCCAGCTCATATGCAGCTTGCGAAAGATTTCGGGCATGCCAGCCACTTCGGACGCCAGCACCTTGAACAGGGGACCGACCGCGATGACGAGACGCGCATCATCGCGATTGATGCTGCGATGCAGCCATTTCTCCTGGTTTTCCGCAAGCATGCCCGCCAGCACGACATCCACCTTCACGCCCGACGTATCCCGATTCAGCATGACGAAATCATGCCAGGGCGCATGTGCGCGCAGCTTGGCGAGGACCTCTCCGACCTGTGCTGCATCATCCCCCGCAACGCCGATACGTTTCGGCACCGCCATATAGGTCAGAAGTGCCATGACGAAGGCAACACCATCGATGGTCTCGGGCAGAGGCTTGCCGTTTTCGGCCCGTGCGGCGGCATTCATACCCCTGCCCTGCGGCAGAAGCAGACAGCTTTCCAGAATCTGCCTGTAAGCAATGTCCTTGAGGGACAGCCTGGCATTCTGGATGGTAAGAAACGAGAGCATCGTGTGGCCATCACAAGCCGAAGCCTGGCCGCTGACCATTTCCAGCGCCCCGTTCCAGTCCAGATCACAGACGCGCAGTCCGTGAATATTCCGTTGCGATCCCGTCCGCGCAAAATCTGCTGCGAAATTCATGCCAGCCCCCGAATGCCAAATCCACCGCCGCCAATCCGGCGCATGGTTTGCGGGACGGCAGCTCATGGGTCTGTTTATACAGGTGCTGGTTGAATTTACCCTGAAGGCAACCGATCGAATATTCCGGAAAATAGAAAGGGGCGATTAACCAGACCGGTGGCCTGCACCGCGCCGCCGTTAGTGGCTTGGGGCCGCTTCTTTTCCGGTGTCGACTTTCTCGCCTTCGACAAGCTTGACCGAACGGGGCGAGCCGTTGCCCTTTTGCTCGCGAATATCGGCCTTCGACAGATAATCGAGCTGCTCGATCAGGACGTCCCCGACCACCTCGTCGCCGAGTTTCTTGTTCAGCCCCTCTCGGATGCGCTGCTTGAAGACATCAGGGTCAAAGGTGGAGATATTGGCGATGTTGACCATGGAAGAACCCGCCAGAAGCGTGAAGAGTTCGTCGGTCATCAATTGCGTTGCGGGCAGTTCGATCTTCGCCATCTTGTCCTTGTCGACACGCAAGGAAATGCGGCTGAGGAAATAACCGTTCACACCACCGTCATTGATGACGGGGATGGTGATGCTTTCGCCTTTGACCAGCTGCAGACTTGCCTTTTTCGCCCCCGCCTCATCTCCCGACGAGGGGGCCGTCGCCATCTGGACGGAGAAATACACCGCGCCGAGCGTGACGGCGCAAACCCAGACGCCGGTGAGAAGAAGCTTCAACATCAGGAGGCTGCGCCGTACATGAACTGTTCCTGGGAATAGGTGCCGTCCGTATCGGCTTCCTGAATCGCGGTCTTGAGAAGATCCGCAACAGCGCGAACCGCATTCAGATGCGCCTCGACGCGGCTGGCATTGGTCGCGAGCTTGGACTTGATGCCCTGCACCTGATCGAGATGTCCGGCGGCGATTTCCTCATGGGGCGTATCGCGGAACAACATCGTCAACTCATAGAGGCAACGGCTTTTATGGGCATTGGAGACTTTGAAATCGAACTGGGGGTCCTTACCGATATTGTCATTCTCATTGTCGATGATCATTTCAAGACGGCCGAGAACGGATTTGATGCGGTGGTCGTTCGACATAAGGTCCATGCTTGTCTCCTCGTTATGATTTATCATGCTCAAGCCTCGTCCGTTTTATCATTGGAAACGCCGAGGACCTGCCTTTCGAACTCCGCCACCATCCGAATTGCAGCATTATGGTCTTTGTCATTCATGGATACGTCGGTAATGCCTTTGCTCTCGGCTTTCCGCAACGCATCCTTGTAGGCCTGTTCTGCAATGCCAACGCCGCCATTTCTGGAAATCGTGTCGGCAAACTGTTCCGCCATCATGCTTTTCCAGATCTCGCCGGCGTTACCCTTGCCGTAGACCTCCTCGCTGTCTTTCGGCAGCATGTTGGCAACGAAGGTCTGAAGCACGGAAGCCTCATACTTGCGATATGTTTCCGGAACTTCGGTACGGGCAGAGCGGATGTTGGTATTGCCGAGACCTGCCTTCGAGGTGGCGCTGTCAAGCATATCAATGGCAGCGCCAAAGCCCTTGCCCGAATCGGCAAGGCTCGTCGCAGCGAAAGCCGCCTTGTTCGCCTTCAATTTTTCCTGGGCGACCTGCACTTCCTGAGGGTCCGCAGCGCGAACCACATCCATCACCAGATCGCTTATAACCGATATCGCCACGTCCAGAACTCCCGAGCTGACGAACGGGCGGCATTAAAACCGGGGCGTTCGCTCAATCAAGAAACACCGCTGAATACGTCTCTCTGGACGCCCAACGATGCAACAACGGGACAGACTATGGATCGCCAACCTTGCTGGAGGCTGGTGTCCGGGATGCGTTCGTGATTTCTAACAGATCATAGATTGCATTGTCGTCGGCCTCCCGATCCTCGAGATCGCGCGCGAGATGCATCCTGTCCTCCAGCCGGTCGGCCTTGGTCTTTTCCTTGAGCACCTTGTTTTCCTGCAATTGCTGCACGCCGGAGAGCTGACGGTCCTTGACGACAAGGCGGCCGTAACGATCCGAATAGTGCCTGGAGAACGTCTGGTGGACCGGCTCCATGGAACTCATCGCGTCAAGCACGTTCTCCATGGATTGCGCCACTTCGGCACGCACGCGGGTGGTGTCGGCCAGTTCAACCTCGGCCATTTTCTCCATGTGGCGCTGGACCGTTACCAGGCGCTTGAGTTTGGCCGAACGCTTGTCCGAAGCCATGGCGTTTTCTCCAGATCAGAAGCCGATGAAGACCGGGCCGAAACCATCCACGAATTGCCGGATGAGGGCCGCGATCGACAGGTAAAGCATGAAAATACCGCCCGCGAGAACGAAAGGCGTCGATATGAAGTAGACTGGGATTTGCGGCGCCAGCTTGTTGATGAGGCCGACCGCAACGTTGAACATCAGACCGTAAATTACAAAGGGGCTGGCAAGCCGCAGCATGATGGAAAAGGAGGCGCGCAGCGTGTCTGTCAGGGTTATCAGCATCTTCTGGCCGCTGATGAGCGCGCCGACCGGTGTCGTGGCGTAGGAATCGACCAGCGCCCGCAGGACGATATGGTGGAAATCCAGGATGAACAGCACCATGAGCCCACCGAAGGTGATGAAGTTCGATATCTGGTTTTCCTGCACGTCTTCAACGGCATCCGCTCCGCCGGGAGCGCTAAGCCCGATGGATGCGCCGATGAGCGCGCCCGTGAACTGGAAGCCGAGCGTGTAAAACCGCGCGATCAGCCCGTACATTGCGCCAATGACGATCTCGGTGAAGATGAGGCCGACAACGGCGCCCTGGCTTGCGCCGGAGACTTTCGGATAGATCGTATCCCACAGTACCGGCAGAAGCGCCATGGACACCGCAACGCACAGGAGAATGCGTATCTGCGGCGAGATGCGCGAACTGGAAAAGCCCGGCATGGTCATGAAGCAGGCGCCGATACGGCAAATTGCAAGGAACAATGCGATAATTGTCCCTTGCGGGTCGGTTATCATGAAATGGCGCCCAGAATCTTGATCTCCAGCCCCTTGGCCAGTTCCACATGCGAGAGAACCGGCAGGGTCGCAAAGAGTCGTTCGATGATCATGCGCACATAGGACCGTGTTTCCGGCGACGTGACAAGGACAAAGGGTAGTCCGCGATCCATGAATTCACGGATAACTTTCGATGCCTGCTCGGAAAATTCCTCGAGATGGCGGGGATCGATATCGAATTCGACGATTTCGCCCTTTTGATCGCGCTTGAGCGCCTGATGGAAGACCATGTCCCATTTATTGCCGAGGCGAAGCACACGCAATACGCCATTGTCGGCAAGATCGCCGCAGAGCTGCTGCGACATGCGCACCCGTACATGTTCGACGATCTGCTCGGTCTTGCGCACATGCGGGGCAAGTTCGGCGACCGCTTCCAGAATGAGATGCAGGTTGCGGATCGACACACGTTCGGCGAGCAGCAGTTTCAGCACGGCCTGCAGGCCGGAATAGGACATGTGCGACGAGCAGATTTCGTCGGCAAGCTTCTTGTATTCCGGGTCCAGCCTGTCGATGAGGATCTTGACGTCCTTGTAGGACAGCAATTGCGGGAGATTGTTGCGAATGACCTCGCTCAGATGCGTCAGCACCACAGAGACATTGTCGATCGGGTGGAAACCTTCGCGCTTCAAATCCTCGGTGAATGTCTCGAGAATGGAAACGGCCGGCATGCCGAAGGCGGGTTCGCGGATTTCGTCGCCCGGAATGCTCGGCTTGCGCCCTGCCCCCGTCACGACAAGAACATCGCCAACGCGCAGATTGCTCGACGCGATCGTCGTGCCATGGACACGGATCTGGTAGGCCTTTTCCGGGATCATGATGTCGTCGGAGACCTTGATCTCCGGCACGACGAAGCCGTATTGGGTCGCGAATTTCTTGCGCATCTTGCCGACACGGAAAGCCAGTTCCTGATGCGCACCGAGGAGGCGGGTCGAAACCTGCTTGCCGAGGGCAAGTTCGATTTCGGACGTCTTGAGGACCTGCTTGACGGAGTCCTTTTCCGCTTCGTTGGTCTGGAGAACCTTGTCCTCCTCTTCCTGACGGCGCTGCGCGCTTTCCGCTTCGACCTGGCGCGGAATATACCAGCTGCCGAAGGCCATGATGCCGCCCAAAAGCGTGAAGGGCAGGAAGGGCAATCCCGGCATGACAGCAAGAAGCCCCATCAGCATGGCTGCGACCATCAAGGCACGCGGATATCCGCTCAGCTGATTGATGACGGCCTGATCCGTCGATCCGGAGGTGCCGCCGCGCGACACCAGAAGGCCAGCCGCCAGCGACACGATAAGGGCCGGGATCTGCGAAACGATACCGTCGCCGACCGAAAGCTTTACGAAAACATCGGCAGCCTCGCCGATCGGCATGCCGTGGCGGAAGTAACCGATGATGATGCCGCCGAAAATATTGATCGCGGTGATGATCAGGCCGGCGATCGCATCGCCGCGTACGAACTTCGAGGCACCGTCCATCGAACCGAAGAACGAGCTTTCCTCTTCCAGTTCGCGGCGACGGCGTTGCGCTTCCTTTTCATCGATGATGCCAGCGGACAAATCCGCATCGATCGACATCTGCTTACCGGGAATGGCATCCAGCGTAAAGCGCGCGCCGACTTCGGCGATACGGGTGGCACCCTTGGTGATAACGATGAAGTTGACGGTGATCAGGATCAGAAAGACGATCAGACCGATCACGAAGTCGCCCGACATGACGAGGCTGGAGAAGCCCGCAATCACGCCGCCCGCCGCCGTGGGCCCCTCGTTGCCGTGCGAAAGGATGACACGCGTCGTCGCAATGTTCAGCGACAGGCGAATCATGGTCGCGATCAGCAGCACGGTTGGAAAAGACGAGAAATCCAGCGGACGTTGTATCCAGAGCGCCACCATGAGGATGAGGACCGAAAGTGCTATGGAAAAGGCCAGACCGACATCCACCAGAACGACCGGAATGGGCAGGAACAGCACGCAGAGGATCGACACGATGCCCAATGCGAAACCGACATCCCGCATGCTCGGGCTTACCTTGGGCAAGGAAATGACTGGTGGTTGCGCCATAAAATCGTCCTGTCTCTTCATGAGAAGGGCGACGGAAAAGCCGCCGCACGGTTCCGCGGCACCGGTTTTCTAAAATCGCTGACGCAATTCAGCCCGATGCTTCAGCCTATCCCTAGTCGCTGAAGCTTGCGCGAGGATGGCATCCAGACGGGCCGGGCGTCAGAAGCCCGACTGAACCCGCGAAAAGACGAGATTGGAAAAAAGGGCGATCTGCGCGCCCACAAACGGGGCGGCAACGCCGAGAACGATCATGATCGTTACGATTTTAGGGACAAAGGTCAGCGTCATTTCCTGAACCTGGGTCAGGGCCTGGATGAAGGCGATGGCGACACCAACGATCATGGCCGCGAGAACGGCGGGACCGGCCGCGACGAGAACCGTCCAGACTGCCGCCTGCATGATATCAAGCGCATCGGCCTCGTTCATCGTCGCATCCTTTATTCCGGAAAGGCGGCGTCATGCCGCCTCTTCAATGTCAGGAACCTGCCGGCACGTCCGAATCGGTGCCGCTATCAGGTGTAGTCGCGATCGGACCGTTCGAGAAGGTCACACCGGCCTGCAGCAGCACTTTGTCACCAGCTTCTGTGATGGCGACGACGCCGTCCGAATAGACTTCGACTTCCTTTACCACGCCGGTGACCTTGTCGTCGGCGCTCTTGACCGTTTTGCCAACCAGGTCGGAAGCGCGCGTCAGGGCTTCGGCCTGCAGCATGCTCTTCAGATGGGTGTTGGTCTTGATCGTCTGCTCAACCTGCGAGAAGCTCGCAAGCTGCGACATCTGCTGGCCGGCATCCATCGGGCTGGTCGGATCCTGGTTTTTCATCTGGGCGATGAGAAGCTTCAGGAAGCTGTCGTAGTTAAGCGAGGCCGCGCTTTTGTCGTTGCTGCTCGCCCCGGCATTTGCCCAGGGGTTAGAGGCTGCCGACGTGACTGCATCTACCGCCATGGTGCGATCTCCTTGCGAATCTGCTCGATCGTTGCGGGGGTCATTTCCTGATTGTTGAGGATCTTTTCCTCGGTCGGGTACAGGCCACGAATGGCCTTCAGCGCTTCGAAAGCCTTACCCGAGGCAACCAGACCGTCGATACGCTTGAGTTCGGCCAGAATCTCCTCATGCTGGAAGCAATTCAGCAGCATGCTCACGGATTTGCGGAACAGGTTCGTCGACTGTTCGCGTCCTTCCGGGTTGATGAGGATCATCTGGGCGATGAAATAAAGCTGTCTGAGCGGCGTCGTCGCCTGCTCCGGCTGCAGGACGTGGTTTTCAAGCAGGAACGTGACATCGTTCAGGAATTCGAGGGCCACCTTGCGATCCACCCGCAAAACCGCGCCGTTGATGAAAATCTTTTCGCCCGATTTCAGCGAGATTCGAAGTGTACTTTTCATTTCAGTCCATCCCTGATGATGGTTGTCACGTCAATTATACCCTGGAAATTCGTCGACTGACGTTTCCGGATCAGTTCGCACTCTTTCAAAATCCAGATCGCGATCGAAATCAGATTTGCCCTGAGTTCCATGGCCAGCTGGTTTTCGGGCTGCTTGAGGTCCTCAATGAAGCGGATCCAGACCCGTCGAGTGTAAAAAAGCGCTTCGATCGTGTGGCGCTGGGAAGAGGAATCCTTTGCCTCCACCAGTAGATCGATCGATTTTGTCAACGCCTGCCGCTCGCGATCCTTCGCGTCTGCGACACCATCCTCCATGATTTCGGCGTAGGAAAACTGGTACATTCATGTATCCTTTATCTGCCGCCACCCCTGTTCATCAGAGGTAGTTTACCAGACTCATTTTTTGCAGACGCGACGTAAGGCTGTAGGCAATTTCAATCTGCTGCTGGAGCAGATCCAGGCGTGTCTTCACCTCGTAGGTATCGATCCCCTCGATATCCAGCAGATGAGTCTCGATGATCTTTTTCTGGGCGGCGAGCGAGTCGTTCGCTTTCGAAACACGGCTTTCGGAAAGGCCGAGCTGGCTCTGCTGCTGGTTCAAACCACTAATGACCGTGCCTATATTGGTCACCGACCTGGTCGCCACCAGTTCGCGAACATCGCTTGGGACCTTGTCATCAAGGAACGTCATCGCCGTCATTGCTGTCATCGCGAAATAACGCATGCCCTGCGAGTTGCTGTTGGTCGATGTCTCGACCACCTCGTTCTGGCTGATGCGGCTCGTCATGTTCGTGTCGCTCGCCTTCGACCCATAGGTCGTCCAGAAATCGTAATTCTGGCCGGCCGTCAGATCGCTGTGCGGTGGGTTCGTAACCGGCGTAGTACCGTTGAACACGCCTTCGATACGGGTCATGAACGCCGCGGCCTGATCCTTGGACAGGTCGGCAATGTTACCGACCGCAGGTGTCTGTGCCGCCATGAACGCGTTCAGCTCAACCTCATAGGCTGCTTTCAGCGTCGATCCTTCGGCAAAGTAGTCATCGATAGGCTTCACATCCGTATTGATGCCGGAAAACAGAAATTCGCCACTGACTGCCGTATTGGCAAAACCGGTGAAGGTGTTGAACGCATTCGAAATGGTTTTGGCGACCGTTGCCAGCGTTGGTGCTGCGCTGCTGGTATTCGGAACAAGAACCTTCTGAATTTCCTGGGCGGCCTTTGCCATGCCATCAAGTGCCGCCTGAGAGGACTTGAGGCGCTGCGTGGCGATGGAATTGACGCTGACGAGCGAAGAGAGACGATCGACATCGCGATTAAGGTCAAGACTGCGGGCCGTGTTGGCACCCAGCGTCACGCCCAGGTCCGCATGTTTGCCCGTGGTCAGCTCGGTATTGAGGTTCGTCATCTCAAGCTGGGCCTTGAGGATGGTGCTGCGCATGCTGTTCTGCATCGCCAGCGATGAAATGAAGGACGTTTTCATCTATTACCTCACCATATCCATCAGCGACTTGAGCATGTCGTCGATGGTGGTCACCAGCTTCGTGGCGGCCTTGTAGGATTGCTCGATATCCATGAGCAGCGAAAGCTCCTCATCCAGGCTGACGGCAGTATTGTTCGAATAGGAGGTGGCGGAGCGCTCATAGAGCGCGCTTTTCGCTTCGTTTGCCGAAGTTGCGCCGGATCGTTCCTGTTCGAGCCACCCCACCGAGTTGGTGCCGTATTTCAGGATGCTTGTATTCGTATCGATACGTGTCGACGCGGCAAAATTCATGGGCGCGTCAAAAGCAGTGACATAGCTGTCGATCAGTGCGGAAAACCCGGTTCCGCCTGAAGTTGTGCTGTTGATTACATAAGCGGTACCGTTGATACCGCCGTCGCGCAACAATTCCGGGTTTCCACCTTTGGAAATAATTAACGCAGGGTTGACGGTAATGCTCGCAGCGAGCCCGGGAGAGACAACACCGCTTGCCGGAATGGTTGTGGCCGCAGGCGAGCCGTAGGTGAAGAGGCCTGGCATCTTCGGCAGCGTGCTGGTCGGGCTGGCCGGCTTTTCCGCAAACATGGTGATGAGGCCGCGCGCAATTTCGTCGAGCTGGCTCTGCATGGTTGGCGCCAGGTCGTCACGAACCTGCATCAGACCCTGAAGCGAACCTTCCGCTGTCGTGTTGCTGCCGCTGCTCGCCTTGATCGCGACGCCATCAACGTAGATCGCGTTGCCCGTGACCGTCGCGTCGTAGCCCGGCTGCGCCTTGAAAGTAACCTTGCGCGGCACGACTTCGAACAGGGTCGCGCCATCCGCCGTGTAGAGCGCCACGTCGTTGTTTTCACGATTGACGACGTTGATCCCGATGATGGACGAAATGTCCTTCAGCAGCGTCTCGCGCTGGTCGAGAGCGTCACTTGGATTGCCGCCGATCGCGGTCTGCGCCTTGACCTCGTTGTTGGCTTCCTCGAATTTCGCGAGCAGGCCGTTCAGCTTGTCGACCTGAAGGGACATTTCCTTGTCGGCACGCAGGCGCATCGCCTGCAACTCGGACGAAGCCTTGTTCAGGGAATTGGCGACATCCACGGCTGATGTAACCGCAGTCGCAGCAAGCGCGGAATCGCTCGGCTTTGAGGCATAACCGTCAAGGCTCTTCAGCAGTTCCTTCATATAGGTGGCAGGCGAACTCTCGTAATCGTTGCCGCCGAAAAGGCTTTTCATCTCCTCGAGCCCGGTCAGAACGGTTTTCTGGCCGGAAGCGAGGGATGCACTGGAGATCGTCTGCCTCAGGAGGCTCTCATTCTGGGCACGGCCGTTGGCGACAATACTTGCACCTGACATGGTCGTGCCGAGAATGGCGGTTCGCTTGACGTAGTTCGCATTACCCACATTGGCAATGTTTTTCGAAGTAACGTCCGTCTGCTTACCTGTATTGTTGAAGATCGACTGCGCAGTATTCATTGCTGACGTGAGCGACATTCATTTGTCCTCGTGAGAATTACTATCTCTTCAGATTGATCAGGACATCCATCAAATCCGACCCGGTCTGGAAGACTTTCGAATTCGCTGTATAGATACGCTGGGATTCAATCATGTCGGTGAGTTCGCTGGCGATATCGACGTTCGAGCCCTCAAGCGCACCCTTCTGGATGTAACCGAAGCTGCCCGTCTGCGGGAAACCGATGGTGACGACGCCCGACTCGTTGCTCGGCAGATAAACGTTGCCGTTCTGAGGGGAGAGGTTGTCGACGCTCGGCACCGTGGCAACCGCCAGCTGGTAGATGTTGCGGCGGCCACCATCCTGATAGACTGCAGTCACTACGCCGTCCTTGCCGATTTCCACGTCCTTGATCTGGCTCGGGCCGTTACCGTTCAGGATCGCGGTGCCGGGCGTGAACTTCGTCGAGAACTGCGACATGTCGGACAGGTCGATACTTATTGCCTGCGGGACGCCGCTGACCGTGTCGTTGATGGTGATCGACTTTTGAGAGGTAGGTGTGAGCTTATTGGTCGCCGGGTCGAATGCCAGCGTGACTGATTCCTTGACAAGGTTCGCTGCTGGGGTCGCCGTGTAAGGGAAGCCGCCATTGGTCGACTGGTCCTGACGATAGACTGCCACTTCCCAGGTATTGGCGCCGGTCTTGGTGTAATAGAAATCGTAGAGAACCTTCGCGCCACCGCTGTCGTACGCCGTCAACGATGTCTTGTTACCGATCGTCGATGTTGCAAGGTTGTCGCTCGGACGCGAGCCCGCCGCAACAGCGGCTTCATCGCGATTGAGGTTGGCCGGGAAGCTGCCCTGCGTGGAGGGCGATGCTGTCAGGCCGAAATTATTGACGTTGACGGCCTCAAGGCCGGTAAAGCCGTTGACGACGGCAGCTGGCGCATTTGCCCCGTAGGGGTAACCCATCAGCTGGAAGCCCGCTGCGTTTTCCAGGTAGCCTTCCGCATTCTTCACGAACGAGCCGGCACGTGTGAGATAAGGCGTGCCGCCACCATCCTGAACCACGAAGAAACCGTTGCCCTGAATGGCAAGATCGGTGCTCGACGTGGTGTAGGACAGGTTGCCCTGCTCTGAAATGCTGTAGCGAACGTTGGACTGCACGCCGCCGGACGCATAGCTGCCCGACGAGGAGGGCAGAACGAGCGAGGAGAACGACGTCGATGCGCGCTTGTAGCCGGTGGTGCTTGCGTTAGCGATGTTGTCGCCAACGGTTCCCAGCTTGTTAGCCTGTGCATTCATGCCGGACACACCGGTTCGCATAGTGCCGAAAATACTCATTCAAAAACCCTCGTGGTCATCTTCAGGGAGAAGGTAAAGCGTTTGGCTTGCGTGAAGCTGTCTGAAATACCGCGTTTGAAAAAGACCACGCGGATGAATGAATATTATTGCCAATCAATGCTGTAACCGAGGAAACGCTTGGAATCGACCGGATCGTAGCCGAGCTTCTTGCGAAGCTTCTTGCGAAGCTTGCTGATGTGGCTTTCCACGACGTTCTCTTCGACGTCATCATCGAAGATGCCGTAGATGGCATTGAAAATCTGCGCCTTGGAAACGCGGCGTCCGCGATTGGCAATCAAATATTCAAGGATGCGGCGCTCGCGCCGCGGCAAGGCAAAGACCTCGCCACCGACTTCGGGATCACGACCGTCTGAGAAAACCCGGATCGGTCCCGCATCGGTGAAATTCGAGATAACCTGCAGGCGGCGACGGATCGCCGCCGCACGCGCAAGGATTTCACGGGGGTGAACCGGCTTGCGCACGACATCGTCGACGCCGCTGTCGAACAGCGCCAGCGTCGATTCCAGCGATGGCTGGTCGCTGACCGCGATCACCGGTGCCGTCGTGCGATCCCTGATCGCCTTCGGCAAGGAGAAGCTCCGGTCGCCCTGACCGATCAGGAATGCCTCTACGGCCGCCAGATCGCTGTCCGCTGCCGTCGAGACCCATTCCCCGAATTCGACCGGATCGAAACCGGTCGAGGGGATGCCCTCACGCCCAAATAGAGAAGTATAGCCGTCTTTAACGAGCTCGCGCTCATCAACCACTACGATCATTCGTCCGCCTCCGAATCAGTGTGGTGTTTTCCAATGCGGCATTGGTACGAATCGGGGGATTCAGCGACAACTGTAGGAAATCATCGATAGTTATTAATAATTGATTAACCATTTTGTGCCGATTTGATCTATATATAGTGGTTGTTAACCATATACGGTACAAAATTTTTGTGTAAAAATTTCAAAAATCCGAAAAAATCGCTTGCGGCGCCTTTTTTAGGGCTTTCTCTCGCCACATTTCAAATTGCGAGTCCTTGACCGCATCAAAACAATCGATGGTTGTTATCCGTCGCAGAAATTTTTCGCGTTGGCGGTCCATTTTCCGTAGCCCGTCGCCACCAGATTGGCGATCACCCGGCAGACATATTTCTTTTGAGCCGGGTCGTTGTTGGGCCCGGCATGGTAGCGGGCGACCGCCATGGTCCAGGTTTCGTGCCTGTTGTGGAGATTGCGCAGAAACATGGCGGCATATTCGACATTGCGGCGCGGATCGAACATTTCACGCGCGGATGTGAAGTTTTCGCCATGGAAATAGTGGTTTATCTGCATGCATCCGAGGTCGATCAGCTTGGCGCCGTTGCGCTTTGCCGTCTCGAAAGTGGTCAATGCCTCCTCGGTGGAGGAGGCAAATACCGGTTTTCCCTCAATATTCATGGCGTTGGGGTCAAGCCGACCCTTGCGACCGGTCTCGGTCAGGCCGACAGAATAGAGAATTCCCTCCGGCACGCCGTATTTCCGGGCGGCGGACTGAATTTCCCTTTCACAGACACCTGACGTTGCCGAAGCGGAGGCGTTTTCAGAGGTAAACGCCGTTGTCAGCAGAAGTGCGGGCAGAGCCAAGAGCGCCATCCATGCCTTCATTATGCACCCCCAAATTATCACCATTGCCCTGCCGTCCGCCGCGTGTGCCGGACTCGTCACGGTTGCGCCCTGCGGCGGCCTGTTGGCCCTGCTGCTGCGCCTGCTGATTTTGCTGATTGTTGGCTTGTGTGCCCGTTTGGTCACTCTTGTCAGAAGAAGCAATGCTGATCGTGATGTTATCGACCGTCAGACCCTGCACCTTGAGGCCCTCGAGGATGCTCTTGCTGTCCTGCTGAAGCTTTTTGTAGGCGGCCACGTTCTCCACCGTCATGTGAACGGCAAGCTCATCACCGGCAAGACGCAACGACATCGTCACCGATCCCAGCTCGATCGGCGTCATGTGCAGCTTCAGCGTATGGACGACTTTGCCGGTGCTGCTCTGGGCCGCCTCATTGGACAGCGACGAGCCGGGCTGCATAGCGCTAACCCATTCAGAATCATTGGCGATGAGGCCAGTCAGAGCCGAGGCGTTGGATGATGGTGCCAGACCAATGAACCGCCGCGAATCGAGAACGGTAATCGTCTCGGTCGCCTTGCCACTGCTTTCTCGGGCATCGAACTCGACACGGCCATCCCGCTGAACCGTACTCATATCGAGAGCGCGGGCCGTGCCGGAACGAGGAGATGCGAAGCGGAATGCCGAGGCGTCGCCTTCAGTGCCCGATCCGGATCCGGCTTCGTTTCCGGCAAGCTCGGTCCGTGCGTGCATGTCCTTCGCCAGAGGATCAGCCTTACCCCTGACCGTTTCGACCTTTTCGGATTTGACATCGGCCTTGCCGGCAATCGCCTGCGCAATTTCCTCAAGGGGCGTCTTGGCTGTCACGATATCGCCGACATTGGCCGTGAGCGTCTGCAGCTCTGCCAGCTTCGGATCGATTGCATCCGCCGCCGTCTGGCTCTCCTTGTCGGCGTCCTTGACCTTCTTGCCAGGTTTGCCGTTTTCAGGCGATGTGTGCGCCGTCTTAATCGCATTCTGAAGTTCCGCCAGCGCCTCGTGACCATGGCCTTCTCCGGAATGGTCCTTGACGATCACGTTCAGGAAGCTCGGGGGCCGCTTGACCGGCACATCCGTCTTTTCAGCATCGTCATCCGGTTGCGCATTCTGCTCCTCAGCCGATCCCGCTTCCTGCTGATGACGCGAATGCGGTGCCTGCGGCGGGCGCTCTTCCCTGACCGTCGCGAGGGTGTCGCCGAAACTTCCGCCTTTGGCGTCGTCCCTCACACTGGCGCTGCCAGCGCGCGGATCGTTATATGGCGCATTCACTATCGCGTTGATGGTTGCGTCGATCATGGTGCCCCCTCGCCTTTCTTCAAAAGGCTGTCGATTTCATCGAGCTTACTGCGGCCGCTCGTCACGAGTTGCCGGACGTTCTCGCCCTCATCCTCAGCCTTGTGGTTTTCAACTCTCCATATGCCCTTGGTCTCGGCACTGGCCGCCTCATTCGCGGGCGCGCCCGACCCGGCCCCCTGCCCTGCCGTGACACCGGGATCGGCGCCAGGCTGCGGGGAAGGCGGACGAACCACCTGGTCGGCGATTGCCCTTGCCGCGTCCCGCAGGGCCCTGTCGCGATCCGAAAGCTGGGCCTCGGGAATTTGCCCGATTGTTTCAATCGCGCTCACCACATCGGGCGTGCCGATATTGGAAAGGCTTTCATATAGATTTGCCTGAACTTGCGGCTGGTCCGGCATATCCGGCGACAGCGCTTTCGCCTTCAACGCCGCCATGCGCGCCAGCGAATCCTTGCCGCTGATCGCCGCGAGACGGGACAGGCGCAGATAAGCTTCCTTCTGCCTCTCCGCGTCCATCATGGCGAATGTTTCCTCTATCGTGTCGTGCCCGATGGAATCGACACGTTTGACCACCAGTGAGACCAGAAGGTCCGCGAACTGGCTGGCATAGGGCGAATGCAGGAACCGCCGCGCGTAACGCTGTGCATATTCGACGCCACGCCCGGCATCGCCGTCTTCAACGGCGATAGCAAGCGAGCGGCGGAGTGCAGCCTCCTCCACGATGGTACCGGGCGCTTCGAGCCGGGCTATGTCATAGAAACCCAGCGCAGCCACCGGATCGCGGGGGATCGTCACATTGCCGCCGATCAGTGCAAGATAGGCGCCAATTCTCGTGCCGCGATACTCGGGCACCATGGCCGCGATGCTCTGGGCGACCAGCGTTCCCTTGCCGGACAGATATTTGCGCAGAATATCGGCGACGCGGCTGTCGAAATTGCCGTCCACATCCCGCGCGACGAGCAATTCGAGCGTGGCCGGATTGCCGCCGCTCATCGCGTAGACAAGCGCCGCATCGACATTGCGCGGATCCTTGAAGATCGCCGAAGGTGCGCTCTTCAGCCGCTCGTCGATCGTCTGGAGCAGAAACCGCTGCATTTCGGTTGCCGAATGGTCTCCCATGGTGACCGAATCCTGCACGAACTGCAGGGAGCGCAACATGGCATAGGGCATGAGGTTGTCTTGCGATTGCGCAAAAACCTTCGCCGGTTCGGCACCGAGACCACACAGTGTCGCCGCAAGAAAAACCCAACGTTTCGAGGATTTCGTCACACTCACCCCCGATCGGCCTCAAGCAGGATTTCGATACGGCGGTTCGCATTCGCCAGCGGGTCTGCCGGCACCTGCAATCTGCGGTCCGCAAAACCCGAAACCTGTTTCACCCGCTCTTCCGACAGGCCGCCGCGAACCAGCATGTAATAGGCGCTATGCGCGCGGTCCATGGAAAGCCGCCAATTGTCATTGGCCTCACCCTTGAACTGGCGTCCATCGGTATGGCCGCGGATCACCACGCTGCCGCCACGCTCCTGAAGCAACTTGCCGATCTTCTCCATGGCCAGGACCATTTCGCCGCGGGGCACAGCCGATCCGACATTGAACATCGGCGTTTCCGTCTGGTCGGAAATGGTCAACAACAATCCGCCTTCGGCGGGCGTCACCACCAGACCTTCGGCGAGCTTGCCGCTGATGCCGGATATCTGCTTCTCGATCTCTTGGCGCAGCTCTTTGGCCTCTTCCTTCTGCGCAGCAGTACCTTGCTGCTGCTCCGGCTGAGGCTGCGTAAGTGCTGCCTGCTCGGCGGCACCCGGCCGCTGCTGCGGCACCACGGCGGCGACTTCCATGGCCTTGCCGTGATCTGCACCATCGGCTGGCTGCTGAGACGATTTAGCCGCAACCGCTTCATTATCCTTTGCAGCGTCCTGCTGCTTGTTCTCGGCAGATTGCTGCTGTTCGACCGGATTTTGCTGCTGGTCCGCACGTGTGATCTTCACCTGCTGGGTCCAGAAATCGGGATCGAAGGGATCGCGGTAAGCCTCACCGCCGCTCGCACCCGTCGCCGGGCCGGAATCGGCAGCACCACCTTCGCCCTTGGCGCTGACATTGGCCTGCTGCCCGACCTGCTGGGCAATTTCCGCCAGAACGGAATAGGGATTCTCGAAAAAGTCCGCTTCGGAGAAGTTCGACTGCTCCCCGGTCTGGGACGTCAGGTCTTCACCTGTCGCAGCGGCCGAACCCTGGGTGACCTTTTCCGCCTTTATGTTGGACTGGTCTTTCTTCTCGACGCCCTCTTCCTTGTCCACGGGCTTTTCCAGCCCCTTGGACGAAGGTTTTTCATCGGACAGCTTTATCGGATTGAAATAGCTGGCGACCGAGGCCTTGGTTTCCTCGTTTGCGGCATTGACCAGCCACATGACGAGGAAGAACGCCATCATGGCCGTCATGAAGTCGGCGTAAGCGATCTTCCACGCGCCGCCATGGGCGCCATCGTGCCCGCCCTTGTGGCGTTTGACGATGATGATCTCGTTCTTGCCGTGGTGGTGATTTTCGCCTTCACTCATTTCATCACCTTGCGAAGACTGGACGCCCAGGCGGACATGCGCGTGACGAACACGCTTTCACCCAACTCAACGGAGAGGTCGATATCTGCCGTCTCGGTAAATTTCATCGTCTCTTCTTCAAAGCCCGGCTGCGTCTTCAGCTGCTCAAACAAATCTTTCGGGCCTTTCACGACAAGGGTCACGGCCTCGCCATCCGGCATGGAGGCACGAACGACATCCGCAAGCGCCGAAACCGCCTTCAGCGACAGCTCTTCGGTCAGAACCGGGGCAAGGATATTGGCGGTCTGTTCGCTGAGATTGGTGGCGATCGCATCGATGCCTTCACGCAGTCTTAGCGACAGGAAAACGGCAATTTCTTCCAGATAGACGGAACGTAAGCCTTCGAGTTCTGCGGCATGAGCAGCAAGAAGCTCCTCGCGCTCGGCCTGCATTTTCTCCGTGATCTCGCGGGTCGCATCCTCGTGACCACGGGCATAGGCGGCCTGTTTTTCGCTTTCGACGTCGAGCGGCTCGAATTCATCGAAACCGGACGCAATATCGCCAAAACCGGAAATGCCGTCGACGTCTGCCAACGGTTCGCCGAACGTCAGTCCCGCGGGCTGCACGTCACCGAAATCCTTGAGATATCTTGCAATGGACGCGCTCATGCCCGCCCCCGGCAAAACAGGCCAAAGGGGCGAGACATGTTTCGTTGCCTGCGATCAAAGCCGTTTGGCGGCACCACCGTCATCCTTGCTACCCTGCCCGTCTCTTCAATTGTTTCCGGCCGGATCACGCCATGCGATCCACCCGATATTGCCCCGACGTTAGGTGTTCAAACTTGTGCGAGGATGAAGGCGGGCCCCGTTTTCAGAAACCTTGCAACCAACTCCCCCGAACCCGCCGGACCGACGCCGGGTTACTTGAAGAGCTGAAGGATGTTTTGCGCGTTGGCATTGGCGATCGAGAGCGCCTGGATGCCGAGCTGCTGCTGTGTCTGCAGAGCCTTCAGCCTGGTCGATTCCTCGTTCATATCCGCATCCACGAGACGGCCGATACCCTTGTCGATCACGTCCATCAGGCTCGAGACGAAGTTCTCCTGCATGTTGATGCGGCTCTGCAAGGAGCCGAGGCTGGAGGCCGTACTGGTCATGGCTTCGAGCTGCTTGTCGACAAAACTCATCATCACATCGATGGCGTCGGAAGCGGTGTAGTTCGTGGTGCCACCGGAAAAACCGCTCATGGCTGCCGCCACGACATCGAGATTGTCGAGATCGAGCGTGGAGACGGAAAGACCGAGGGATCTGGCAACGGAGGTCGGCGCACCGGTCGTGTCATAGAACCAATCGTTGCTGCCTGTGTCCCGATAGGCCGCCGCGACGGTGGTGGTGCCGCTCGAAGGGTTGGTCGCCGTCACCTTGACCCAGGTATTCTCGGACAAACGAAGATAATTCACCGTTCCGTTGCTGTAGACGCTCGGGTCGGCATTCGTATCCGGCGTCGCCGCATTCAGCGTGCCGATTTCGGCGTCCGTCAATTTCTTGACGACGTAACCCGCATTGGTGGTCACGCCGGCTGTCGTCGATGTTTGGGTGATCTGTTGTTCCGTCTTCGCGACAAAAACGGCGCTCTTGTCGAGAATACCGAGTTTTCCGCCGCTGAGGTCGAAAAGCACGGCACTGCCGTCCAGCACATAGTCAACCGTGGTGACGCCGACATTGCCCGAACCGGTGCGCGTGAAGGACGCGACGACCTTTTTGGTGATGGGTTCTACAACCGGCGGCGTGCCACCATTGCTGATGCTGGCCTGCAGCCAGTTCTCGCCGGAGAAGGAGGCAGATTCCGACGTGCTCTTCAGCTGTTCCTGAAGCTGCTTGATTTCGTCCTGGATCTTGCCGCGGTCAGCCCCGACGCCATAGGCGGCGACAAGCTTTTCCTTGATTTTCTTGACGACCTCGATCGAGTTCGCAAGGGCGTCATAGGCCGTATCGACCTTGGCGGCGCCCAGTCCCAATGCATCCTGCACGGCCGAGAGCGCTGCATTGTCGGAGCGCATGGTTGTGGAGATAGACCAGTAGGCGGCATTATCCGCCGCCGTTTCGACACGGTAGCCGGACGACACACGCGCCTGCGTCGTCTCGAGATTCTTGTCGATCATGCGCAAGGTTTGCAGCGCGGCCATCGCCGCCGCATTGGTCAAAATGCTGGTCATTGGGTCCACCCAATTGGTACTGTCGGGAAAAATCCGGCGCTGCGCCGAAAACGAGCAGAGGCATCATGCGCATCAGCGATGGTAAAAAGAGCCACCGCGACCTGCCGTTCGTTAACAAATCGTTAATTCGATAGGTACCAAACAACAACGCTGATTTGCAAGGCGTTCCTTGCCTTCACAGGCCGGTTTTGCATAAACCGACACGCTTCAGGCAAGGTCGGGTGAAAAAGTGCCCGAATGAAGCCATCGCGCCCGCGAATTCGGAAGGCGCAATGGATAATATATGAAAATGTCCGCTGGACTGGTTCAGGCAGCTTCGCCTTGGCGGGCCGACACGAATCGGGCAGCCGTCAGGCTCTGACGGAGAAATTCGGTGTTCTCGTCCGGATTTTCCGAAGGGTTCTGAAACGAAACATGATTGATCTCGACCGCAGCATGCTCGTTGGCCAGAATCAATTGCGCATAAACCGTCGCGCCGTGCGGTTTCAGTTCGAGATCGAGGACGATCTCCGGCGCCCCTTCCCATTCGAGCCTGTATTCGCCACCGGCACCGAAATTGATCGTGCCCGGATGATAATAAAGCTCCGCGGCCGACGAGACGAGGTCGGCAATGCTGCCGTAGCACTCGAATCTGAGCAATGAAATCAGGTCGGCCGGATCGAGCAGGCGCAGTTCGGTGGCGATCGGGTTGATCGCCTCTGCGACGATCATTTCCCGCTTTTCAGAATAGGCGGATTTTTTCATTGGTTTTATTGAACCCGTATTTTCGATGACTTCATGGCGTAAACCCGATGAACGAGCTCAGCTACAGCCTTGTAAAAAGCTGGTGGAATCACACTATCGATCGAGACTTGCGCAAACATGGAGCGTGCGAGCGGCGGATCTTCAAAAACGGGGATATTATTTTTCTCCGCAATCTCGCGGATTTTCAATGCGATAAGGTCCTGACCCTTGGCAACGACGACAGGCGCGTCGCCTTCTTCGCGAACGTAACGCAACGCCACTGCAAAGTGTGTCGGGTTGGCAATCACCAGTGTCGCGCGCGGCACATTGTCGATCATGCGGCGGCGGGCGCGGTCACGGGCGACCGAACGCTGACGGGCTTTGACCACCGGGTCGCCCTGCGATTGCTTGTATTCTTCCTTCACCTCATGCTTCGTCATTTTCAGCTGGCTGAACCAGTGGTGGCGCGTCCACAAAAGGTCGACGGCGGCAAGCAGCGCGGTCGAAAAGAGAATCACGACCATCATCTTTTTGGTGAGCTCGACAACCCTGACGAAAATGACCTGCGGGTCGGAGAACATCAGGTCGATGAGACTGTAGAAATCGCCGCGCAAAGACAGGAACATGATGATCGAAACGATCAAGATCTTGAACAGGGATTTGCCGAATTCCACAAATCCCTGCTTGCTGTAGATGCGGCCGAACCCCTTTGCGGGCGAGATGCGCGACCATTGCGGACGCACCCTCTCAAGCACGGGCGACGGCAGGTTCTGGAAAAACGAGGAGGCAAGGCCGAAGACGATGAACATGATCATGGCCGGCATGAGCAGATAGGCCATGGACGTGCCGAGGAAATAAAGCAGCGACAGGGCATCCGGCCTGGTGCTGAGGTTCCATTGTTCGGGCTGCCCGAACAGGTCCTTCAGCGTTACGCCGAGGCGACCGGCGCCGTCGGGCAAAAAGAAAACCAGATAGCAGTAAAAGGCGAGTGACGAAGCAAAGATCGGCACCTCGCGGGAAAAGGGAAGATTGCCCTTTTCCGCCGCATCACGGAGTTTTTTCTCCGTTGGGTCTTCTGTTTTACTGTCCTTGTCCTGATCGTCTGCCAAGGCACGTTCCCGGGATAAAAAAAGGCCCGCCGATCGCGGCAGGCCGTCATTCCGAAACTAGCGCCCGAGACCGGCCATCGCAATGGCCGGCATTGCCTGTAAGGCGGGTTATCAACCGGCTTCCGCTCAGGCTGCTGCGGATTGTTCCTCTGTGGAGGCTTCCTTCAGCTGAATCTGACCGGAATTGGCCAGCCGAATCGCTTCCTGCGCCACGGCGCGGCGTGCAATCGCCACTTCGCGGGTGTTGATGGAAGCCTGCGGCACGGCGAGGTCCGATTCGATCATGCGGCGCTGGCGCGGGCTGATGCTGGACAGCACACATTCCTTGATTTCCATGGTTGCGCCACGCAGCGCCATGGTGAGAACGTCCGCCGAGACATCGTTGAGCAGCAGGACGCGGCTGCGCTGCGGCATGAACATGAGATCGTCGAAGAGGAAGATCTTCGGCTTGACCTTGTTGGCAGCTTCCTTGCTGAGCGTTTCGAGCGAGCTGAGCAGCGTATCGACCTGCGGCTTTTCCATTTCGTTCATCAGGTCGGCAACCTTCGTGGAGCCGCCCGCATTGCGCTCTGCTTCGATCTCGTTGATGAG
Organism: Agrobacterium sp. 10MFCol1.1; assembly: GCF_000381165.1. Lineage (NCBI taxonomy): Bacteria > Pseudomonadati > Pseudomonadota > Alphaproteobacteria > Hyphomicrobiales > Rhizobiaceae > Agrobacterium > Agrobacterium sp. 10MFCol1.1. The sequence goes on from NZ_KB906072.1 coordinate 445,346, forward strand.
GTTGACCACACGCTTCTCGATGATCTGCGCAGCCGTGGGGCTGACTTCCTTCATGTTCACCGTGCGGTTCATGATATCGGCGCGCTGCTCTTCGGGAATGGTCAGAAGGACCTTGGCACCGAAGGACGAGGGCAGCATGGAGAGGATATACGCGATGGTCTGGGGATGCTCGCGCAGCAGGAATTTGCCGACGAATTCCGGCTCCGCTTCCTGCAGGCGATCCCAGATCGACGCTTCATAGGCCTGGAAGGCTGCACGACGGCCGAGAAGGCTGTCCACCTCCTCCGGTGTCAGGCCCTCTTCGAGAATGCTTTCGATCGCCTTGGCATTGTCCATCAGACCCGTTCCTTCCGTGAACAGGTCTTCGAACTCCGCCACGATCTGGGCGAGTTCGTCAGGGGGAATGACACGCAGCGTCTGGGCCGAGGAAATGATCATCTGCAATTCGTGCTGCGTGAAAAATTTCAGCAGCTTGCCGGCGACGCCCTTGCCCATGGCAAGAAGCACCGCGGCCGCCTTGTCGGCCTGAGACAACGGCTTCCCTGCCAGCGGGTTACCGAAATCCTCGAAGTCCATCATGGTCTTTCCTCTCCGTCCCCACAGGGATCAGGCTTTTCTCGTACTCATTACTTCAATCAATTTTACGCCGAAGCGCGTATCGTCGTCTTCAAGTACCGTTATTTCACCGCGCGCAATACGGCGGCCATTCACCATGATCTCGACCGGTTCACCGATCTTGCGGTCAAGCGCGATCGTTGCACCCTCTTCAAGGCTCATCAGACCCGAGACGAGCATGCGGCTGGTGCCGAGAACGATCTGGACATCGATCGGGATATCCATGATCAGGTCCATATTGTCGGACAGGCCACTGCCGAGCGGCGCCTTGATGCCCGCGACCTGTGGGGTGGCCGCGAAATCGTTCATAGCAAAATCGCCCGCTCCGCCATCGAAGGCGGAAAGGTCGCTGTCGGCGGAAGCGTCGTCAACGCTCCCGAAATCCCCGAAGTCGCCAAAGTCGGACAGCGAACCTTCCGCATCCGTCTTGAGGACGCCACGCAGATCGCCGATAGCCTGGTCGAGCTCACCGCCATCTTCAAGCGACGGCAGCGCCATATCATCGGTCACAGGTGTTTTCTTCGTAGCCATGCGCTGATTATTCCCTTTGAAACTTGCGTCAGCCTGCCCAGAACCCAAAAAAGGTGGACAGGTTTTAACCCATCAGATGTCGCAAGATCTCGTCGTCCGTGCTGACATTGTTCTTTACCCGAACCATGTAGCGGTCGCCGGACTTGCCGAATTCACAATTATAGAGCTTGGAGCCGTTGGCGCTGACCTCGACACCGATGTCGTCCTGCTTCAGATCCTGAAACGGAATGACGTCGCCGGCCACCAGCCTGGAGATCGTCCGCAGGGTCAAGGTTTCGAGCTTGATGCGCGCCTCAAGCGTTACCTGCGATCTCTTCACCTGCTCAGAGATCAAATCCACCCATTCCGCCTGCTTCTTCAGCGCCTGGGCTGAAGCCTTGGGAGCGGCGATGGAGGTCTTGAGCAGGGGCCGCTGCGGCACGATCAGCGCGAATTCCGAAGAAACCTTGCCGATGGCGATCTTCATGCGGACTGTCACGCCGTAGAGGCCGGCGATCATCTCCTCGAAGGCGCTTTTTCCATTGGCCGTAAAGGGCGGGTCGATCGTCGCCTCGAAACCGCCCGGCGCGTTGACGCCCGACCGCAGGACACCCCCGATGCGCCCGAGAACCATGGCCGCCAGGTCGAGTTCGATGTGGGACAGGCTGCGCTCGTCCGGCTCGCCGATGGTGTCGGCGGCGGCGCCCAGCATGCGCTCCATGAGCGCGATGACGAAGCCGTTGCCGACCGCCATCATGAAATTGGGGCACCAGTTGCGCAGAGAACAATCCGCAACCGAGAAATTGCCGCCGATATTGGCGATGAGATCGGTCATCAGCCCCGATTCGGAGCCGATATATTCGACGTCTATCGCAATGCCGGTCTCGCTGTGAAAGATATCAGGCAGGAATTCGCTGTAGAGATGGCCGATATCGGAGCCGACCTTCGCGATTGTCTTGCGGTCGGAAAGCCCGCCCGTAAGTTTCGCGAGCAGCGACGTGTCGATGACGGGTGCTCTTTGCTGTGCAGCTTTAGCCATGGTCATGCCGCCTTGTTTTCGCCGCCGGGGTTCATCATCTCCTGTTCGACGGCGTCGATGGACGGCCGCTCGTAGTTGGAGATGGTCTTGCGCCCGTATTCAAGCGCGACCTGCGGCACCGAGCCGTTCATGTAGGCGATCAGCGTCTGCTTGACGATGATGTAGAGGCGGTGCTGCTTGGTGCGGACGATCTTGACCTGCGAAGCGAGCGGGTTGCAGATCGAATAGGACAGGATGATGCCGAGCATGGTGCCCACCAGTGCGGCGCCGATGAGGCCACCCAGCACTTCCGGTGATTCGTTGATCTTGCCCATGGCCTTGATGACGCCGAGAACCGCCGCGACGATACCGATGGCGGGGAAGGAATCGCCCATGGTGGTGATCGCGTGGTAAGGTTTCAGCTTGTCGTGCAGGATGGTCTCGATTTCCTCGTCCATCAGCGCTTCGATTTCGTGGCTGCGCGCGTTGCCGATGATGATGAGGCGGACGTAGTCACAGATGAACGACGTCAGCTCCTTGTTTTTCAGCACCGAGGGTGCGCTCTGGAAGATCGAGGATTCTTCCGGATTGTCGATATGCGCCTCGATCTCGTTGCGCGATTTCGTGCGCAGGTCGCGCATCAGCGAATAAAGTACGCCGAGTACGTCGAGATAGTTGCGCTCCTTCGGGACCGAGTGCTTGAAGGCCTCGCCGAGCGCCTTGCCCGAATCCTTCACGACCTTCATCGGGTTCGCCATGATGAAGCCGCCTAGGCCGGCACCGCCGATAATCAACAATTCGAACGGCTGAACCAGCACGTTCAGATGGCCGCCCATCGCCATGTAGCCGCCGATGATGCAGCCGAAGGTGATTATAAGTCCAATTACAATATTCATTGATCGACCACGCCCGAACAGTGTTCCATGCCGCCATCTCTAGAAAATGTGGCTTGCGTGAACCTGTCCGCGGAGCCTCTGTCCCTCGTCGCCGCAGCCAGTTTCGCACAAGCAACATCCGGCATTATCCCGACAAAGGCGGACGTGCGCCTTGGTATCGGGATCAAACGAGAGCGGCGGTTCAGTGACTTCCACCTACACCAGCTACAGACTGATCAGTCAGGACATCGGCAAATCGCTTGAGCGTGTGTCGAAGCAACCCGACGTGGCGCGCGAAACCGAATATTACCGGTCGAAGATCGGCAGCGTGAAATCCGTCGACGACTTCATGGCCGATACCCGTCTTTACAATTATGCGCTGAAAGCCAACGGCCTCGAGGACATGGCCTATGCGAAAGCCTTCATCCGCAAGGTGCTGACCGAAGGCACGGCCGACAAGAACGCCTTCGCCAACAAGCTTTCCGACAGCCGCTATTCGGACCTTGCGAAATCGCTCGACTTTGCAAGTCTCGGTGCAGCTGCAACTGCGACCGAAGCGGCCCAGTCCGGCATCATCAGCAAATACACCCGCCAGACGCTGGAGCAGGAGGCGGGCGGCGACAATAACGGTGTCCGGCTTGCTCTTTACTTCGAGCGCAAGGCACCAACGATCAAATCGGGTCTCGATTTTCTAGCCGACGACGCGCTCGCGCAGGTGTTCCGCACCGCCTACAACCTGCCTGACGAAATTGCGGCAGGAAGCGTCGAAAAACAGGCCGCGCTTATCGAAAAATCCATCAATATCAAGGATCTGCAAAATCCAGAAAAGGTCGGCAAGCTGCTCGAGCGTTTCACCATCATGTGGGAAATGCAAAATCCCTCCACGACCTATGATCCTCTGGCCGTTTTCGGCTCCTCCAGCGGCTACGGCATTTCCCCGGACCTGCTGATCTCCATCAACTCCCTGAAACTCGGAGGCAAATGATATGCAATCCGGACTATACGTCGCCCTTTCCTCGCAGATTGCGCTGGAGCGTCGTCTCACCACCATTTCCGACAATATGGCGAATGCGAACACGGTGGGTTTCCGCGGTTCCGAAGTGAAATTCGACGAAATGGTCGCCAAGAACCACAATGACATGAATGCCAAGGTGGCGTTCGTATCGCAGGGTAACGACTATCTCTCCACCCGTCAGGGTGCCTTCGAACAGACTGGCAATAGTTTCGATTTCGCCATCAAGGGCGATGCCTGGTTCGCGATGGACACACCCGACGGCCAGATCCTGAGCCGCGACGGGCGTTTCACCATGCGTCCGGACGGCGCACTCATCTCCTCAAGCGGTTATCCGGTTCTCGACGCCGGCGGCGGTCCGATCCAGCTCAATGCGAATGGTGGCCCGATCACCGTCAGTCTCGATGGTGCGATCAGGCAGAACGACAACATCGTTGCCACGCTCGGTATCTTCCAGGCGGATTTCTCGAAAGGCTTCCTGCGCCATCCCAATAGCGGCGTGAAGCCCGTGGCCCCGCCGACGCCGGTCGTCAACAATCACGAGGTCGGCGTCGTTCAGGGTTATCTCGAGCAGTCGAACGTCAACGGCATTTCCCAGATGACGCAGCTCATCCAGGTCAACCGGGCCTTCGAGAGCATTTCGTCGCTGATGCGCGATACCGAATCCACTTTCGGCGATGCCATCAAGACGCTTGGCGGCGCACGTTAAGGAACTGAGCGATGACAATGCCGGAATCCACGCTCACGGTCGAGGCGATTTCACCGAAGCTCGCCCAGCTCGCCAGCCTTGCCGGGCACTATGCCGATCCGGAGTTTTCGGTGGCGCCGGGCGGCCATGTCCGCACCATCGCCGCCGGACACTACACGGTTTCCGGCCTGTCGCGGCATGTGAGGCTGGGCGAGTTCGTCGCCCATCGCAGCGCGACCGGTATCCATCTCGGCGAAGTCGTGCGCGTGGAACCCGATATCTGCTACGTCTGCCCCATCGAACCGGGCGAGCCGATTGGCATTCACGACACAGTCATCCGCAAAGGTGCCTTCCGCGTTGCGCCTGACGACAGCTGGTGCGGCCGCACCATCAATGCGCTTGGCGAACCCATCGATGGCAAGGGTCCGCTTGCATCAGGTACGGAGCGCCGTCCGATTTCCAGCAATGCACCGCCGTCGATGACGCGCAAGCGGGTGGAGACGCCCTTCAAGACGGGTGTCCGGGCAATCGATATTTTCTCGCCTCTCTGCCTTGGCCAGCGTCTCGGCATCTTTGCGGGCTCAGGCGTGGGAAAATCCACGCTCCTATCGATGCTTGCCAAGGCCGATGCCTTCGACAAGGTCGTCATCGGACTTGTCGGCGAGCGCGGTCGCGAAGTGCGCGAGTTCATCGAGGATACGATGGGCGAGAATATGGGCAAGTCCGTCGCCGTTGTCGCGACCAGCGACGAAAGCCCGATGCTGCGCAAGATGGCGCCGCTTTCGGCCGTCACCATCGCCGAATATTTCCGTGACAGGGGCGACAACGTCCTTCTTATCATCGACAGCGTGACCCGTTTTGCCCATGCGATCCGCGAAGTGGCGGTCGCTTCGGGTGAACCGCCGGTGGCACGCGGCTATCCGGCCTCGGTCTTCACCGAATTGCCGCGCCTTCTGGAGCGGGCGGGACCCGGCGCCGAAGGCAGCGGTACCATCACCGCCATCGTCTCCATTCTGGTGGACGGCGACAACCACAACGATCCGATTGCCGATTCGACCCGCGGTATTCTCGACGGCCACATCGTGCTGGATCGCAGCCTTGCAGAAGAAGGCCGCTATCCTCCGATCAATCCTCTGGCCTCGATCTCGCGTCTCGCCAAGAAGGCATGGACACCGGATCAGGAAAAGCTGGTGTCGCGTCTGAAAGCGCTGGTGCACCGCTTTGAGGAAACGCGGGATCTGCGCCTCATCGGCGGTTATCGACCCGGCACCGATCCCGATCTCGACATGGCGGTGAAACAGGTTCCGATCATCTATGAAACGCTGAAACAGCTTCCGAATGAACCGGCGGCGCAGGACGCCTACGCCGATCTGGCGACCGCGTTGCGCGGTGGAGTGCAAAATAATCAGCCACAGGTAAACCCGAGAATGAGAGGCTGACCCGTGAAAAAGAAACAGATCGACAAGATCGACGATAGCGACCTCGAGAACGTACAGCCGCAGCCTCCCTTCTTCACGCCCGACCGTATTCTGGCGTGGACGGGAATAGGACTTGCCGCCGCCGCCGCATTTTTCCCCTGGTACGTGTTCTTCAACGAGGACAAGTTTGGAATGAGAGTGGCAGACGGCGACCGCACGCGCGACTTGCCCCATACCGGTCCGCGCGAAGTATTCAGCGTTTCGCCCCTGGCCATGACCAATCGCAACAAGGAAGACGCGCCAGCGCCCGGCGAATTGCCGGACATGCTGACGACGGCGACGGTCAGCGAAAAGGGTAAGGAAAAACAGAACAATCTCGCCGCAGGGCTTGAAGACCAGCCCTTCCCGGGCCAGACCTCCTTCCGCCTGCTGCATGTCTCCAACGGCCGCGCCCTCATCGAGGACGGATCGGGCATGTATATGGTGCGGGTGGGCTCCACGTTGCCCGACAATGCGCGCCTGACCAAAATCGAGCAGCGCGACGGCGAGTGGATGATGGAGACCTCTTCCGGTAAAACCTATCATCCCGAGAAGTAGTCAGACCGGCACTCTGCTGAAGTCTGCTGCCGTCGCCGGATCCAGTCCGGCAGGACGGAGATGTCTTCGCAATCCACTATTCGATCCCATGGCGTGCCGCATTTGCCGGCGCGCCATTTTTGTTTCCGCAATCGCCTCCGGGATCAGATTCTCCAGTGCTTCCGCACCTGCGCCCCTCCCCGCAAGTCTGACGCAAGATTAGCACCGTAGGTTCGGGCCATACGAGATGGAGAAGTCTATGCAACCGATTCAACTGTTCGATCTGGCCTCCCGCCAAGCGGAATGGCTGAGCGTGCGGCAGGAAGTCGTGGCGACCAACATCGCCAACGCCAACACACCCAAGTTTCACGCCAAGGATGTCAGTCCTTTCGAAGCGGTCATGCAAGCCACCAGCCAGCAGGTTGGCATGGCGAAGACCCATCCCGCCCATTTCGGTGCTAGCGAGCTCAGCGAAAATATCGCGGTGCGCGACAACCCGATCAATAACGAGATCGGCATGCAGGAGTCCGGCAATTCGGTCGCGCTTGCTGAGGAAATGACCAAGACCGGCGAGATCAAGCGGCAATACGACCTGAACGCCAGTCTCGTCAAATCCTTCCATCGCATGATGCTGATGACGGTAAAGAGGTAAACCATGGATCCCTTGAGTGCGGCGAGCAAGATCGCGGGCAGCGGCCTGGAAGTGCAGTCCACCCGACTGCGTATCGTTTCGGAAAACATTGCCAACGCAAGATCGACCGGCGACACGCCTGGCGCCGACCCCTATCGCCGCAAGACCGTGACATTCGGCTCCGAGCTTGACCGCGTAAGCGGCGTGCAGCGCGTGACGGTAAAGAAGCTTGGCGTCGACCGCGGCGATTTCGTCCATGAATACGACCCCGGCAATCCGGCCGCCGACACCAGCGGCATGGTCAAGATGCCGAACGTCAACGTTCTGATCGAAATGGCGGATATGCGCGAAGCCAACCGCAGCTACGACGCCAACCTCCAGGTCATCCGCCAGACACGCGACCTCGTCGCCTCCACCATCGACCTTCTGAAAGCATCGCAATGATCGACGGCATCAAACAACTCGGTTCCCTCTCGCTCACGCGTGGCACGAGCAACGTCTCTTCGCTGACCGACAGCATTTTCGGCAGCCAGCAGACGACGCCCGCCCAGCAGACGGGCGCAAGCTTCGCAAGCGTTCTCGGCAATATGTCGACGGATGCGATGAACAACCTGAAGAAGGCGGAAGTGGCCTCTTTCGAAGGTATTCAGGGCAAGGCAAACACACGCGAAGTGGTCGATGCCGTGCTTTCGGCCGAGCAGTCGCTGCAAACGGCCATCGCGTTCCGCGACAAGATCGTGTCGGCCTATCTCGACATTACCAAGATGCAGATCTAGAGCGCGTCCGGTTTGAAGCCAATCGTTGGCCGCGCTCTAGGCCTTTGTTTTTAAGCAATTTCCGGACGTAGAACCGCTCCGCGCCTTTACTGGAAATGCTCTAGCCCCGCAGGAAAAATGACATGAGAGCTCTTGCCATCGCTGCCACCGGTATGGACGCCCAGCAGACCAATCTGGAAGTCATTGCCAACAACATCGCCAACATCAACACCACCGGCTACAAGCGCGCGCGTGCAGAGTTTACCGATCTTCTGTACCAGACCGAACGCATGCAGGGTGTGCCGAACCGTGCCAACCAGGCGATCGTACCTGAGGGAGCCAATATCGGCCTCGGCGTGCAGACTTCCGCGGTGCGCAACATCCACACCCAGGGCAACCTGATCGAAACCGGCAACAAGCTCGACGTGGCAATCATCGGCCAGGGCTGGTTTCAGATCGAGGCGGCCGACGGTTCGACGCTCTACAGCCGCGCCGGCGCCTTCAACAAGAATGCTGACGGCAACCTCGTGACGGTTGATGGCTACAATGTCATCCCGAACATCAATATCCCGACCGACGCGCAGGACATCACAATCACCCGCACGGGTCAGGTGACCGCCCGCATCGGCAACGCTGCGGATTTCACTGAACTCGGCCAGTTGACCATCGCCAACTTTGCCAACGAGGCGGGTCTGAAGCCGCTCGGCGACAACCTCTTTTCCCAGACGCCGGCCTCCGGCGCCGCCGTTATCGGCGTGCCTGACGATCCGAGCTACGGCTACATCAAGCAATCCTACCTCGAAGGCTCGAACGTCGATGCCGTCAAGGAAATCACCGACCTCATCACGGCGCAGCGCGCCTACGAGATGAATTCCAAGGTCATCACCACCGCTGACGAAATGGCTTCGATTGTCAGCAAGAACCTGAAGTAAGAACGGAAAGGCAGGCGGACATGAGGTTTGGCCGGAAACATAGCAGCTGCAGAACGGCACTCGTCCGTATGTGCCTTGCGTCTGCCTTTTCACTGGGTGCCATGGCACCCGCTTTTGCACAGGCACCGACGGCGCTGGTTCCTACTCGCACGATCTATCCGGGCGAGACGATCACGCCCGAACAGGTGAAGCCGGTGGAAGTGACCAACCCCAACATTTCCGCTGGTTACGCGAGCGATATCAGCGAAGTGGAAGGCATGATCTCCAAGCAGACATTGCTTCCCGGCCGCACAATCCCCATCGCTGCGCTTCGTGAACCGTCACTTGTGGTGCGCGGCACGAGCGTCAAACTCGTTTTCCACATCGGCAACATGACGCTGATGGCGTCCGGGACGCCCATGAGCGACGGCTCGCTCGGCGAGGTCGTAAGGGTACGCAACATCGATTCCGGCGTGATGGTCAGCGGTACCGTCATGAAGGACGGAACCATTCAGGTTATGGCGAAATGAAAGTGCTTCGTATCCTCTGTGCGGCTCTGGTCATTTCGGCCCTGCCCTTCATCTCGACGCCGCCAGCCCAGGCAGACACGTCCCGTATCAAGGATATCGCATCCCTGCAGGCCGGACGCGACAACCAGCTGATCGGATATGGTCTCGTCGTGGGCCTACAGGGTACCGGCGACAGCCTGCGCTCTTCACCCTTCACCGAACAGTCCATGCGCGCCATGCTGCAGAACCTCGGCATCACCACGCAGGGCGGCCAGTCCAACGCCAAGAACATCGCCGCCGTGATGGTGACGGCCAACCTGCCGCCGTTCGCCAGCCCCGGCAGCCGTGTAGACGTGACGGTCAGCTCGCTCGGCGACGCCTCCTCGCTTCGCGGCGGCAACCTCATCATGACATCGCTTTCCGGTGCAGACGGGCAGATCTATGCGGTCGCGCAGGGAGCACTGATCGTCAACGGCTTTTCGGCACAGGGCGATGCAGCGACATTGACGCAGGGCGTCACGACCTCGGCGCGCGTGCCGAACGGCGCGATCATCGAGCGGGAACTGCCGTCGAAATTCAAGGATTCGGTCAATCTGGTCCTTCAGCTGCGCAATCCCGATTTTTCGACCGCGGTGCGCGTCGCCGATGTCGTTAACGCCTTTGCCCGCGCCCGTTACGGCGATGGCATCGCCGAACCGCGCGATTCGCAGGAAATCTCGGTGCAGAAGCCCCGCACCGCCGACCTGACCCGGTTGATGGCGGAAATCGAAAACCTGACGGTCCAGACGGATACGCCGGCGAAAGTCGTGATCAACGAGCGCACGGGCACGATCGTCATCGGCGCGGATGTGCGTATTTCCCGCGTGGCGGTGAGCTATGGAACGCTGACCGTGCAGGTGACGGAATCGCCGCAGGTCATCCAGCCGGCGCCCTTCTCGCGCGGCGAGACGGCGGTGCAACCGCAGACGGATATCATGGCACTGCAGGAAGGCAGCAAGGTCGCCATCGTCGAAGGCCCTGACCTTCGCACGCTGGTTGCCGGTCTCAACAGCATCGGGCTCAAGGCGGACGGCATCATCGCCATTCTGCAAGGCATCAAATCTGCCGGCGCCCTTCAGGCGGAGCTCGTGCTGCAATGATGGAACTTCAGAAGAAAACTGCTTTCAGGAACGGCTTTGCCCGGTTCGCGGCCGTTGCCTCGCTGCTTTTCCTGTTGCCCGCCGCCGGCGCCGAAAGCCAGCAGAACGTGGTGTCCGAACTCAGCACGCAGGATGAAATCCAGAAATTCTGCACCAATATTGCCGATGCGGCCCGCGACCAGCGCTATCTCATGCAGAAGCAGGAGCTGGAAAAGCTTCAGGCTGACGTCAACGAGCGCATTTCCGCGTTGCAGGACCGCAAGGCGGAATATGAGGACTGGCTGGCACGCCGCAATCATTTCCTCGAGCAGGCGAAAAGCAATCTGGTCGATATCTACAAGACGATGAAGGCGGATGCCGCAGCACCGCAGCTCGAAAAGATGCATGTGGAAATCGCGGCTGCCATCATCATGCAGCTTCCGCCGCGCCAATCGGGCCTCATCCTTAGTGAAATGGATGCTCAGAAAGCCGCAATCGTCGCCGGCATCATGTCGCAGGCAATCGACAAAAACACTTCGAAGGATCCTTCATGACCCCGCGTCTTCCGGCCCTCCTCCTGCCGCTTGCCCTGCTTGCCGGCTGCCAGAACAACCAGACCCTGAAGGAAATCGGCAACGCTCCCGCGATGAGCCCGATCGGCAGCGGCCTGCAATTCAGCCAGACGCCGCAGATGGGCATGTATCCGAAACAGCCGAAGCACATGGCGAGCGGCTATTCGTTGTGGAGCGACAGCCAGGGTGCGCTGTTCAAGGATCTACGTGCGCTTAACATCGGCGACATCCTGACCGTCAACATCCAGATCAACGACAAGGCCGATTTCGACAACGAAACCGAGCGCAACCGTACCAATTCCAGCGGCCTGAACTGGAAGGCAAAGGCGGAAATCTTAGGTTGGACGCCGGAGGCAGATTCCAACATCAAATACGGCTCCGACACAGACACCCAGGCCAAGGGCAAGACCAAGCGTTCCGAAAAGCTGACGCTGATGGTGGCGGCCGTGGTGACCGGCATTCTCGAAAACGGCAACCTCATCATCAGCGGTTCGCAGGAAGTGCGCGTGAATCACGAAATCCGCATCCTCAACGTCGGCGGTATCGTCAGGCCGCAGGATGTCGATGCGCAGAACATGATCTCCTACGAGCGCATCGCCGAGGCGCGCATCTCCTACGGTGGTCGCGGCCGCCTGACGGAAGTGCAGCAACCCCCGGTCGGTCAGCAGGTCGTCGACCTGTTCTCGCCGCTCTGACGCCGACATGCGAAAGCGGGACTGACCCATGGAAAACGAACAGACTGAGGGCAAGAAAAAATCCTCGCCGATGGTCATGACCATCGCTGGCGTTGCAATCCTCACCCTGCTGGGTGCGGGCGGCGGCTGGTTCGTGGGCGGCATGGTCGCCCCGAAGATCGCCGGCGCCGAGGCGCATGCCCCGGCTGCCGCCGGCGAACATGGCGAGAAAAAGGGCGAGGGCATCGATAAAATCCCGGCAGAGGCGAACGGTATCGTCCAGCTCGATCCCATCACCACCAACCTTGCATACCCCTCCACGAACTGGGTGCGGCTTGAAGTGGCGCTGATGTTCAAGGGTCCGGTAGAGGTCAATCTCGCGGAGGATATCCATCAGGATATCATGGCCTACGTCCGCACCGTTTCCCTTCAGCAGTTGGAAGGGCCGCGCGGCTTTCAATATCTTAAGGATGACATTCAGGAACGAGTTGACCTGCGCTCTCAAGGGCGCGTATCCAAGGTCATGTTCCGGACCTTTGTCATCGAATGATTCGATTTCTTGTTACCATCGCTGTTCTTCTGGCTTTGCCGGGCCTTGCCAACGCCCAGCAATTTCCGACCGATCTGTTCAATACACAGATAGACGGATCCGTCGCCGCATGGATCATCCGCACCTTCGGCCTTTTGACGGTCTTGTCAGTCGCGCCGGGCATCCTGATCATGGTCACGAGCTTTCCGCGCTTCGTGATCGCCTTTTCGATCCTGCGCTCCGGCATGGGGCTTGCCTCGACCCCGTCGAACATGATCCTCTTGTCGATGGCGATGTTCATGACCTTCTACGTCATGTCGCCGACCTTCGATAAAGCCTGGACAGACGGCGTGCAGCCGTTGTTGCAGAACCAGATCAACGAACAGCAGGCCATTGGGCGCATCGCCGAACCCTTCCGTACCTTCATGAACGCCAATACGCGCGACAAGGATCTGAAGCTGTTCGTCGATATCGCCCGCGAGCGCGGACAGGTCGTGATGACCGACAATGTTGTCGACTACCGCGTGCTCGTTCCGGCCTTCATGCTTTCGGAAATCCGGCGCGGTTTCGAGATCGGTTTCCTGATCATCCTGCCGTTTCTGGTCATCGATCTCATCGTCGCCACCATCACCATGGCCATGGGCATGATGATGCTGCCACCCACCTCGATTTCCCTGCCGTTCAAGATCCTTTTTTTCGTGCTGATCGACGGCTGGAACCTGCTGGTCGGCAGCCTTGTGAGATCGTTCAACTGACGGCAACTGTGCCGAAATAATCTTCGTTAATCCTGTTTGTTAACCCCGCAGCCCCACGGCTGCGGGGTTTTCGCGTTTTAACCCTTTGGTTACCGTTTTTGCTAGGGGTCGGATAACTATAATTTTAAATTAAAAACTTACCAATTAAATATACTTCGCAGTAACCATAAGTATTTTCTAGTATTTCTTAATGCTCAAATTAACAATTGGGCAATTCTTTGCTGCCAAATTCTCCCTACACACAGCGGGTTTGGTTTCCAAAGGCAAGTAATTCGGAACCGAGTGGCATGAAGCCGAAACGTTGTGACCGGTAATACAAAGTCCGGAATGTCCCCAACTCCAGTATCTCGTAAAAACAAGGGACAAAATACTATGGCAAGCATTCTCACCAACGCCTCCTCTATGGCTGCTCTCCAGACGCTGCGTTCGATCGGCAACAACATGGAGACCACGCAGGGTCGTATCTCGACCGGCCTGAAGGTAGGCTCCGCCTCCGACAACGCCGCTTACTGGTCCATCGCGACCACGATGCGTTCGGACGCTTCGGCGCTCTCCACCGTTTCTGACGCACTCGGCATCGGCGCAGCCAAGGTCGACACCGCGTACTCCGGCATGGAAGCGACGATCAAGGTCGTTCAGGAAATCAAGGACAAGCTGATCCTTGCCCAGGACCCGACTGCCGACAAGAAGAAGATCCAGAAGGAAATCGGCCAGCTCCAGAAGCAGCTGACGTCGATCGCCGACTCCGCGACCTTCAACGGTGAAAACTGGCTGAAGACGAAAGCATCCAACGACGGCGCAGCATTCGCTGCCGGTACTGACGATGCGGCTATTGCCAACCTGAAGAAGCAGGTTGTTGCTTCCTTCACCCGTGACTCCGCTGGCGCCGTCAAGGTTCAGCGCGTCGATCTGCAGCTCAGCGGCTCGAACGTTCTGTTCGATACCGGCGCTGTAACAGACGGCAAGGGTACGGGCATCCTCGACAAGGCAGCTGTCGCAGACGGCGTTAAGCAGTCGGTTTCGAACCTCGATATTTCCGACCTGAGCATCTACAAGGGCGCTGGTGCCACCATGCTCGGCACTGCCGCTGCAACGGACAACGACATCCTCGACAAGCTCATCACCCACGTTGACAAGCAGCTTGAAACCCTCAACAGCGCTGCTGCCGATCTGGGCGCGGTCTCCAACCGCATCTCGATGCAGGGTGACTTCGTTTCCAAGCTGACGGCAACGATGGAAAAGGGTATCGGCCGTCTGGTTGACGCCGACATGAACGAAGAGTCGACCCGCCTCAAGGCTCTGCAGACGCAGCAGCAGCTGGCAATCCAGGCTCTGTCGATCGCCAACAGCGACTCGCAGAACATCCTGTCGCTCTTCCGTTAATCGGACCGAAAATTACAAAAGTCGAGCCGCGCCCGAAAGGGCGCGGTTTTCCATTTGTGGAGTGCTCCGCAAACGGGAAGATTTCGTTTACCATCCTTGCTTTGAAAGCATTTACCACGATTTGAGCGAAGCGCCGGGAGCGCCCTGAAATTAGGGAATTGGAAAGCACCGGCTGTCAGATTTTGGGCATGGACAAGCGGATAGCCGCTGGCCTGAATGACACTACACGCAGGATCGCAAGCGGAGGCTGACCGTCTTGCAATTGCGTGAAACAGGCAAACGTGACGGAGGCTGACCCAAGCGTATTGCCCTTTTACCAAAGCCGCATCCGGAAACGGGTGCGGCTTTATTATTTTTTAAACATTTCAGGCTACGCGCGCATGCGCGCGAAGATTGCATAATAAAATCTCAGCGTGTGCATTTTTTTGCGACCCTTAGCTCTTCATTAACCATATGGAGGTTAGCTAGAGCCATCGAAACGGCGAGCTAACCATTAAAAATCAGCAGGTTAGCAGGCATGATGCTGTGCGCTGTTCCCGGTGAGACCGGAATGTCCCTTCTTTAATCAGCCATTCAAGGGGCAAATTTACTATGACGAGCATTCTCACTAACGTAGCAGCTATGTCTGCACTCCAGACCCTGCGCTCCATCGGCCAGAACATGGAAACGACGCAGGACCGCGTGTCTTCCGGCCAGCGCGTCGGCGAAGCTTCCGATAACGCCGCTTACTGGTCGATCGCGACCACCATGCGTTCCGACAACGGCGCTCTTTCCGCTGTACAGGACGCCCTCGGCCTCGGCGCCGCAAAGGTCGACACTGCCTATTCGGGTATGGAATCGTCCATCGACGTCGTCAAGGAAATCAAGAACAAGCTGGTTGCCGCCCGCGAACCCGGTGTCGACAAGTCCAAGATCCAGGAAGAAATCACCCAGCTGCAGGATCAGCTGAAGTCGATCTCCAGCTCCTCGTCTTTCTCCGGTGAAAACTGGCTGCAGGCAACCGTCAGCAACGGTGCTGGCGAACTGAAGAACGTCACCAAGCAGATCGTTGGCTCCTTCATCCGCGACGCTGCCGGCAACGTGTCCGTAAAGACCGTCAACGTTGACCTGAGCCGCAACACGGTGCTGTTCGACACGTCTTCGGGCGCTGCAAAGGACAAGCAGGGCGTCCTCGACTCCTACGCCTATTTTTCTTCCACGGGCAGCTACAAGCTGTTCGAAATCACCAATGACTCGGACGGCGTAGGCGCCGCCCAGCCGGTGACCAAGGTTGCAGCAGCCAAGGTTTACACTGAAGCCCAGCTGAAGGGCCTGAAGGAAGCAACTGCCGGCACCCCCGTCACCTTCACAACCGCTGCTGCAACGGGTATCGTCACGATCGCTAACGCCGATGCGACAGCCCCCGACGTCAACGGCACCTACTTCAATCTTGGCAACGACCAGTATGTGAAAATCAACACGACTGCGCCGACCTCGCCGGCAACCAAGACCAACATTGCCGTTGGCCTCGACGGCACCACCAAGATCTACCTGGAAGAAGGCGCAACCGCCCAGCTCGCAACGCAGCTCACCTACTCCCTGACGTCTCTGGACATCACCAAGGACCTGACCGGCACGTTCAAGAACAGCGACGGCTCGGCAGTCTCGGAAAACCAGTACCTCGACGCCATGGTTTCCTTCGTTGACAAGCAGCTCCAGAGCATGACGTCCGCCGCTGCCGACCTCGGCTCGGTCAAGATGCGCATCGAACTGCAGGAAAACTTCGTCAACAAGCTGACCGACTCGCTCGACAAGGGCATCGGCCGTCTCGTCGACGCTGAAATGAACGAAGAATCCACGAAGCTGAAGGCTCTTCAGACCCAGCAGCAGCTGGCTGTTCAGGCCCTGTCGATCGCCAACAACGACTCGCAGAGCATCCTGTCGCTCTTCCGTTAATCGGAAAAGACGTCGCCAAAAAATCGAGCCGCATCCGAAAGGGTGCGGCTTTTTCCGTCATGGTTAAGAGAAATTATTATTTCCTAATTTTTATTAACGACAGTTTAGGCTTTGTTAACCATTCGGGCCCTAAAACCTAGCCATCGAAACGATTGGTTAACCAAGACGAAAAAGAGGTTAACAGGCATCAAGCCGCGCGATCGTTACCGGCGGCAATCCGGAATGTCCCTTTTCATTTAAGCCAATCAAGGGGCAAATAATTATGACCAGCATTTTGACGAACGTCGCGGCAATGGCCGCCCTTCAGACCCTCCGCGCAATCGGCAGCGACATGGAAGAAACGCAGTCGCGTGTCTCCTCCGGCCTGCGCGTCAAAACCGCCTCCGACAACGCCGCCTACTGGTCTATCGCGACCACCATGCGTTCGGATAACGGTGCTCTTTCCGCTGTACAGGACGCCCTCGGCCTCGGCGCCGCAAAGGTCGATACAGCCTATTCCGCCATGGAAACCACTGTCGATGTCGTCAAGGAAATCAGCAAGAAGCTGGTTGCCGCCCGCGAGGCCGGCGTCGACAAGGCAAAGATCCAGGAAGAAATCCGTCAGCTCCAGGACCAGCTGAAAAGCATCGGCGAATCCGCCTCCTTCTCCGGCGAAAACTGGCTTAAGGGCAAGATTAGCGACGCATCCGGCAACCTCACCCCGATAACGAAGCAGATCGTCGGCTCCTTCATCCGTGACGGCGCGGGCAATGTTGCAGTCAAGACGATCAACGTTCAGGTCGACAACAAGACTGCCCTTTTCGATACCTCGACCGGTGCGGCGAAAAACGGTATCCTCGATAGCGCCGCCTATTATTCCGATACAGGCTCCCTGCGCAATTTCGAGATTACCACGACCACACCCGCAGGTGCTGCCACAAACACGCCCTCTACCGCAAAGGTGTTCACGCAATCCCAGCTTCTGGGTTTCCCCTCGGGGACGACGACCACAGTTTCTGCTCCAGACGCAGTAACCGGCCTCGTAACCGTTGCTGCGGCGACAACCGCACGAAACAACGGCACCTACTTCAAGATCGGCGAAAACGCAGCGGGTGAAGCCCTCTACGTAAAAGCCAACAATACCGCGCCGATGCCTGTAGGCACCACTGTAACGGCAATCGGAACCGGCGGTTCGTCCAATAACAATATTTACCTCGAAACCGGCGCCGCAGATTCCCAGATGGCACAGAAGCTCGGCTACTCGCTGATCGATCTCGACATCACCAAGGATCTCAGCGGTTTGCTGGACGCCAAGGGCCAGCCGCTGACGGACAATGACGGCCTCGACAACATGATCCAGTTCGTCAACACCAAGCTGGAATCGCTGATCAGCGCGAGCGCCGATCTCGGCTCCATCAAGATGCGCCTCGATCTTCAGGAAGATTTCGTCAACAAGCTCACAGACTCCATCGACAAGGGCGTCGGCCGCCTCGTCGACGCAGACATGAACGAAGAATCCACCAAGCTGAAGGCTCTGCAGACCCAGCAGCAGCTGGCAATCCAGTCGCTCTCCATCGCCAATACCAGCTCCGAGAATATCCTGTCGCTATTCCGCCAGTAAGCGGCGCCCGTTGGCTACGGGCGGTTTCGTCCCGCTCTGGCAGCAACAGAATATTCGGAAATGGAAACCGCGCTTCGCAAGAGGCGCGGTTTTCACATTTACCGAGACCAGTGCAGAATGCGCGAAAAAGCAAGCCGACATCGTGGACAAGACCCACCGGCACGTTGCGTAAATTTCTGATTTTATTGGGGAAAATGGTGCTGCTAGAGAGATTTGAACTCTCGGCCTCTCCCTTACCAAGGGAGTGCTCTACCCCTGAGCTATAGCAGCATCCGGTGCCGAAGCGTTTGCTTCAGCATCAAGCGTGGCGGCCTATTGCCATAGGTTTTTGACGAGCGCAAGTCGCAAAACGATATTCTTCAACAAGCGAGGCAAAAAAGCGTTCCCCCTGTTGAAAAACGTATTTTTCGGATATTGCTGAATTTATGAACGAACATCATGACAAACAGGCAAAGGCGGCGGTTTCCGTGAACGCTTCAGAAGACCCCGTTGCCCTTGCGGCAAGCGGCAACGCGCAGGCAGGTCCCGGAGAGAAGGCGCGGCAACGCGAAGCGGAGCGCAAGGCGCGGGCAGCGAAGAAGCTGCGTGAAAACCTCCAGAAGCGCAAACAGCAGGTTCGCGCGCGCCGGGCCGGCGATGCGGATGAGACGATTGGCCTGCCTGCCGCAAAAACGGACGAATCATCCTCATAGAGAATTCACCAGCATCATTTGAAACGCCGCGGAAACTCGTCTAAGGACGCGCATTTCCGCAAGGCATGATTGAGAAAGGCGGGCATAGGCCCGTAGGGACGCATGGATCGCATCAGAATTACGGGTGGTAACAAGCTCAACGGCATCATCCCCATCTCCGGCGCGAAAAACGCCGCCTTGCCGTTGATGATCGCTTCGCTTCTGACCAGCGATACGCTGACGCTCGAAAACGTGCCGCATCTGGCGGACGTCGAGCAGCTCATCCGTATTCTCGGCAATCATGGCGTCGATATTTCGGTCAATGGCCGTCGTGAAAGCCAGGGCGAAGCCTATTCCCGCACGGTCCACTTCACCTGCCGCACCATTGTCGACACCACCGCACCTTACGAGCTGGTTTCCAAGATGCGCGCCAGCTTCTGGGTCATCGGCCCGCTTCTGGCCCGTGAAGGCCGTGCGCGCGTTTCACTGCCCGGCGGCTGTGCCATCGGCACACGTCCGGTGGACCTGTTCATCGAGGGCCTGCAGGCGCTTGGCGCAACGATGGAGATCGATGGCGGCTATATCAACGCCAGCGCTCCAAAGGGCGGCCTGATCGGCGCTGTTTATACCTTCCCGAAAGTCTCCGTCGGCGCGACGCATGTGATGCTGATGGCCGCGAGCCTTGCAAGAGGCACCACCGTCATTCACAACGCCGCCCGCGAACCGGAAGTCGTCGATCTAGCGCACTGCCTGATTGCGATGGGCGCGAAGATCGAGGGCGCTGGCACCTCCACCATCACCATCGAGGGCGTCACATCGCTTTCCGGCGCACGCCACCGGGTGCTGCCTGACCGTATCGAGACCGGCACCTATGCCATGGCCGTTGCCATGGCTGGCGGTGATGTGGTGCTGGAAGGCACGCGTGCATCGCTGCTCGACAATGCGCTGGACACGCTGCGGCTTGCTGGAGTGTCGATCAGCGACACGGAGACCGGTCTGCGCGTCGTGCGCAACGGCAACGGCATTCAGCCGGTCGATATCGTCACCGAACCCTTCCCCGGCTTCCCGACCGACCTCCAGGCGCAGTTCATGGCGCTGATGACCCGGTCGCAGGGTGTATCCCACATTACCGAAACCATCTTCGAAAACCGCTTCATGCATGTGCAGGAACTGGCCCGTCTCGGCGCGAAGATTTCGCTCTCCGGGCAGATGGCCCGTATCGAAGGCGTTACCCGCCTGAAGGGTGCGCCTGTCATGGCAACCGATCTGCGCGCCTCGGTGTCGTTGGTCATTGCGGGCCTGGTGGCGGAAGGCGAGACCATGGTTTCGCGCGTCTACCACCTCGATCGCGGTTTCGAACGGCTTGAAGAAAAGCTCACCCGCTGCGGTGCGCTGGTCGAACGCGTCAGCGATTGATCCTTTCATCGCCGCTCATTCGTTTTCTCCCCGTTGCAGAGCGGGCCGCGACTGCCTATTTCCTGTACAAGGAATAGACATTGCGGGCGCGGCCCCGCGGAAAAGGAAGAAAACGATGAGCGGCCTGAAATTGCTCGCGCTGGATACTGAAGATCTCTCGGTCATTTCGACGCACATGCAGGACAGCGTCTTCAAACTGAAGGACGTTGCATTCGAGGCAAAGCAGGGCCAATTTACACTTTCCGCCAATCGTTTCGTCTGGGAAAGCGCGAATAAGAAGAACCTGCCGCCGGAGCGATGCCGCAGCGTGGTTTTCCTGAAGCGGGTCTCCGCCGTCCGCTCGCACGGCATCAATCGCACTGATAAGGAACAGGTGCTTTCGCTCCTTGCAATCCGCTTCGTGCAGAACGGCGAAGGTCCTGATGGCGCCGTCGAACTGACGCTTTCGGGCGGCGGGGCTATCGCACTGGATGTCGAATGCATCGAGGCGCAGCTGACGGATGTGAGCGGCGCCTGGGAAACTGCCGCCAAACCGCATCATCCCGATAGCGAATAAGCTCTCCACGCCATTGCAACGGTTGCCTTTCGTCACTGTTTCGATTTATGCCACATACCAGAGCCGCATTTTTCTGCGGTGAGTTCGTGCACCTCGCGGGATCGCCGCGAGGAAAATGAGAGGGTAATGGCGTGGCAATCTGGCTGGAGCGGGCATCGACTGATTTCGAACAGAAATTTGCTGCCTTCCTGACAACCAAGAGGGAAGTTTCGGAAGACGTCAACGCGACCGTTCGCGACATCATCGATGACGTCCGCAATCGCGGCGATGCGGCCCTTGCCCACTACTCCCTTAAATTCGACGGCATCGATTTCTCGAAGGTCTCGATGCGGGTGACAGCGGAAGAGATCGATGCGGCCGTCGCAGCCGTTGACAGAAGTGTCATCGAAGCTCTCGAACTCGCAGCCCGGCGCATTGAAAAACACCATGCGCGGCAGATGCCGAAGGACGATATCTACGAAGACGAGATCGGTGTGGGCCTCGGTTCACGCTGGACGGCGATCGAAGCTGTCGGCCTTTATGTGCCCGGCGGCACCGCGAGCTATCCAAGCTCCGTCCTTATGAATGCTGTCCCCGCCAAGGTTGCCGGTGTAGAGCGTATCGTCATGGTCGTGCCGGCGAATGGCGGCGTGATAAACCCCGCCGTTCTTGCCGCCGCGCGCATCGCAGGTGTTGAGGAAATCTACCGCATTGGCGGCGCACAGGCCGTGGCTGCACTCGCCTACGGTACGGAAACAATCACGCCTGTCGCCAAGATTGTCGGCCCCGGCAATGCCTATGTGGCGGCCGCGAAACGGCATGTCTTCGGAACTGTCGGCATCGACATGATCGCCGGGCCCTCCGAAGTGCTTGTCATTGCCGACAGGGACAACGATCCGGACTGGCTGGCCGCCGATCTTCTCGCGCAGGCGGAGCATGACCGTGGCGCGCAGTCCATCCTCATCACCGACAATGCCGAACTCGGCAAGGCGGTGGAGGCGGCGGTGGAACGGCAGCTGAAGCGGCTGTCGCGCGCCGAGACGGCAGCGGCGAGCTGGGCGGATTTCGGTGCGATCATTCTCGTCGAAAAGCTCACCGATGCCATTCCCTTGGCCAACCGCATTGCGGCCGAGCATCTGGAGCTTGCCGTTGACGATCCGGACGCGCTGATGGCGCATATCCGCAATGCCGGCGCGATCTTCGTCGGGCGCCATACGCCTGAGGTGATCGGCGATTATGTCGGCGGCTCCAACCACGTTCTGCCGACGGCGCGCTCAGCGCGCTTCTCTTCCGGTCTTTCAGTGCTGGATTTCGTCAAGCGTACCTCGATCCTGCGTCTCGGGCCTGAGCAGCTGCGGCAGCTTGCGCCGGCGGCAATCACCCTTGCCCGTTCGGAGGGGCTGGACGCGCATGCGCGCTCCGTCTCCATTCGCCTCAACCCGGAAAGTTAAGAGATGGCTTCAGGCGATTTCCGGCTCTGCGATGTGGTTCTGGACGATAGCATCGGCCGGTCCACGCCGGACGTGGAGCATGAACGCGCCGTCGCCATTTTCGATCTGATAGAGGAAAACACGTTCGAACCATTCGGCCATGAGGGCGGTCCATACCGGCTGCACATATCGCTGGTCGATGCCAAGCTGGTTTTCTCGATCAAGACCGAAGACGAGAAGGATGTCTCGACCCATATCCTGTCGCTGACGCCGTTCCGCCGCATCATCAAGGATTATTTCCTGATCTGCGAAAGCTATTACGAGGCGATACGCTCCTCCACTCCAAGCCAGATCGAGGCGATCGACATGGGCAGGCGGGGCATTCACAATGACGGCTCGCAGACTTTGATGGACCGGCTTTCCGGCAAGATCAAAATCGATTTCGATACTGCGCGCCGTCTCTTCACCCTTGTCTGTGTGCTTTATTGGCGGGGTTAGAGATGAGAGATCCCGCCACGGCTCCAAATGGGGGACAGGCTCCCAAATCGGTCCTCTTCATGTGCGGTATGAACTCCATCCGTTCTCCCATGGCCGAGGTCATCGCCAAACGACTGGTGGCGCCCGGCATCTACATCCAGTCGGCCGGCGTGCGGGCGGGCGAGCGTGACCCCTTTGTGGATGCGGTTCTGGAAGAACAGGGATTTTCGCTCGGCAAACACAAACCGCGCACATTGGACGAGATCGAGGATGATTTTTTCGATCTGATCATTACATTGACACCCGAAGCTCATCACGCAGCACTTGAACTGACACGCTCCAACTCGCTCGACGTTGTCTATTGGCCAACCATGGACCCAACCGTCATCACCGGCACGCGGGACCAGATTCTGGATGCCTACCGCGAGGTGCGGGATCATCTTGCCAGGCTGATTGCCGAACGCCTGCCAGGTAGGCCGCAGCCGGCGGCGGATACGCTTTCAAAAGACTGAGGTTGAGTGTCCGTTTCGATCGGACCAGACACTTCAAACGCCGCACAGGACAGGCATTTATTCGATCCGCACCTCCCACCTGGCGAAAATCGGTTCCGATTTTCGCCGTGATGCTTTAGAGGTTCACAAATGTGCCGGGATTGTGTAGTTTCCGCGCAATTTTCCCGGACACGACAGGTCCGGCACTATCAACAGGAAGAAAACCCTTACATGACAAAAGAAGAAGTCCTCGAATTCCCGGGCATCGTAACCGAATTGCTGCCGAACGCAACATTCCGCGTGAAGCTTGAGAATGAACACGAAATCATCGCCCACACTGCGGGCCGCATGCGCAAGAACCGTATCCGCGTTCTGGCGGGCGACAAGGTGCTGGTCGAAATGACGCCTTACGACCTGAGCAAGGGCCGCATCACCTATCGCTTCAAGTAATCCGTTTTCGGCATTCGGAAGCCCGGGCAGCGCAATGACCAACTCAAAACAAAAGCTCGTTCTGGCATCCGGTTCGCCGCGGCGTCTGGAACTATTGCACCAGATCGGCATCGAGCCGGCACGTCTGATGCCGATGGATATCGACGAAACGCCCGTAAAGCTTGAGCATCCGCGCACGCTGTGCCGTCGCCTGTCGCTACAGAAGGCCGAGGCTGCGCATGCGGCGCTGAAGAGCGAGCAGACGTGGAAAGACGCCTATGTTCTCGGCTCCGACACCGTGGTGGCCGTGGGTCGCCGCATTGTCGGCAAGGCGGAATATACCGAGGAGGCTTCCGCAGCGCTGCATCTTCTCTCGGGGCGCAGCCATTGGGTCTATACCGGCATCTGCCTTGTGACATCAGGCGGCAAAATCCGTCAGAAGGTTGTGGAAACCAAGGTGCGTTTCAAACGCCTTACCACGCGCGAGATCGACGCCTATATCGCCTCCGGGCAATGGCGCGGCAAAGCCGGGGCCTATGGTATCCAGGGCATTGCCGGCTCATTCGTGCAGAAACTGACCGGCTCCTACACCAATGTCGTCGGGCTGCCGCTGTATGAGACCATGTCGCTTCTTTCCGGTGAAGGATTCGAGGTGACGTCGGGCTGGCTCGAAGGATAGACCATGACAAAATCATCTCCTGAAGGTGCGGGAAATGTTACGCCGCTTCGGAAAACGAAGCCATGTCCGGAGTGCGGGCGGCCCTCGACACGGGAAGACTATCCGTTCTGTTCGGATCGCTGCCGCTCGCTCGATCTCGCCCGCTGGCTGAACGGCTCCTACGCCATTCCTGTCGCCGACGACGAAAGCAGCGCGGACGAGCAGGACTCGTTCAAAAATTCCTCCGAATAACGTTGCGCCGCCGGAAAATCCGGCGGTGAAATACAGAATATTTTTAATGACCTTCAGCTCGCAGTATATTCACCGGGTTGCCGACAGCCCGAAAGCCATATCAAAAACCGGTTGACGCCCCTCCCCCGGCAGCCATTAGGGTTCCCCGATGGACGCAAGCCTGCAAAAAAGAGTAAGGCCTGGCGCGCTGCTGTTTGCGGTGCTGGCAGTTTGTCTTGCCATATTGGCAACGGTGCTGCTTGCCAATGACAAGAAACATCTCAAAAGCCTGCTGAGCTATCTCAACCTTGCGCCTGCCACACGCTCCGCCGAGCAGCCAGCCCGGATGAAGCCCGTCAAGCGGCAAAAGGTTACCGCCCAAAAGCTCAATCTACCGCCGCATCTGCTGAAATTCGAGCAAGGCGGCGACAGGGCATCCTTTGCCCGCGACTTCGTTCTGTCCGGCAAGGACCTCTGCGACCGCTTTACCGCGGCGGGCTTTTCCAACCCGCAAGGCTGGCACGCAAGCCCGGTGAAGATCCGCAATTTCGAATGCATGGCCGATCTTGTGGTCGGGGACACGGCGAACGCCTCGGAACGGGCATCGCTTTTTCTCGACATCAGAGGCGAGGCGTCCGACGAGGTTCGCTCTATCAGGATGAAAGTGGTTGCGCCGCAGACACCTGATGGTGCCGTTATTCTGACGAAGCTTGAGGACGCGTTGGCGATGATCATCGAGCAGACGCGCTGGGCCGACCTTGCCAGCATGCTTGAGCCGGCACGCAGGCTGCAACCCTATCAGGCAGAGCATTTCGGTATTTCCGTCTCCCTAAAGCCGGAGCCGTCTGCGCCGCATCGGCTGAACCTGATTTTGCTGGCAACGGAACAATTGCCGGGACTGAAGCTCACGCGCAGCTTTTTCGACAGCGAGAAATGGCTTCCCGCTGCCACTCTTTCGGATCGACCGGTCCTCTATTTTTCCGTCAGGTAGAACCGCATCCCGAAAACCAACGGCCGCTCAGCCTATCGCTGCCAGTTTATGCCGCCCAGGCAGAATCCTGTCGCTTCGCTGGGCTTGACGTTTGGCCTCCCACTGAAGGGCCGTGCGAACGATGGTTGTGAGATCATTGAAACGCGGCGACCATCCGAGTTCCGACTGGATGCGGCTCGAATCCGCAACCATCGCGGCAACGTCGCCGGCGCGGCGGGGACAATGGATAACCGGGAAATCGTTTCCGGATTCCCGCTGCACGGCGTGCAGCACGTCCAGTACCGAATAGCCGACGCCATAACCGCAATTGAGCGTTCGTGTGCCGCCACCAGCACGCAGATGCGCCATGGCGAGCATATGCGCGTCGATCAGATCGCTGACATGGATATAGTCGCGAACGCCGGTGCCGTCAGCGGTCGGATAATCTGTTCCGTAAACCTCCACCTTGTCGCGCCGGCCGGTTGCCGCTTCGCACGCTACCTTGATGAGGTTCGCCACACCCGTGGGGGACGGCCCGGCACGGCCCTTCGGGTCGGCACCGGCAACATTGAAATAACGCAGCGCCACATAGTTGAAATCATGCGCCTGCACGACATCGCGCAACATGATTTCTGAGGCGAGTTTCGACAGGCCGTAGGGATTTTCCGGGCTGAGAACTGCCGTTTCCGGCACCGGGCCATCAAAGGGTTGGTTCCCATAGACCGCGGCAGTTGAAGAGAAGATGAAATTGCGGATACCATGACCGACTGCCGCCGCAACAAGGGCGCGGGTCGTGCCGGTATTGTTTTCGTAATATTCGAGCGGCTGGCTGATCGATTCAGGGACGCTGACGGAGCCAGCGAAGTGGAAAATGGTCTCGATCTGGTTGTGTTCGAAAATCTGGCCGAGCAAGTCGCGATCGGCGACGTCGCCGAGATAGAAACGCGCCGCTGGCGCGACCGCCCAACGTGATCCCGTCGAAAGACGGTCGACAACAACGACGTCTTCACCGGCGTCGAGCAAAGCCCACACCATGTGGCTTCCTATATAACCGGCCCCACCGGTGACCAGAACAGCCATGACATTACTTCCCTGTTTGCTTTTGTTGCGTCCATCAAAGCCAATAATTCTTCATCATTGATTACTTGCACAGCAAATACCCCACCTATCCCTCGCCCCTATGAAAAGGTGGCTTACGATTGGTTAGCGCAATGAAGTGTGTTTTATTTATTAGATGAAAATGTTCTCATAAATGGAACACAAGGCGCATAGCACAGAAAAGCCCGCACGTCGATTGGTACGCCGTGAGGTTGTAGTTTTAGCGGCTCGCCATGATTCTTTTGGTAGAAAATCTGCCTGCCGCGGCCAAATTCGGCGCGGCAGGGCGGGCTATCGCAGGATTGCGGTTATCTGCCGAGAATATAGGACGCAAGCCGATCGGCTGCGTCTTCGATCTGCTTTGGGTTGCGCAGGAAGCAGGCACGGAGAAACAGCTCTCCGCCTTGGCCGAATGCGGTGCCCGGCGCGAGGCCGACGCCGGTCTTGTCAACGATATCCAGAGCCGTGGCGCGGCTGTCGGTCACGCCGTCCACCTTGAGGAAGGCATAAAGAGCGCCATCCGGCTTCAATGTTTCCACGCGGTTCGTCGCGATCAGCGCATCGCAGAGAATGTCGCGGGATGTCAGAGCGCGTTCGTAGTTCTCGCGGACGAAACCGTCGCCATGGTCGAGAGCCGCGACTGCGCCGCGCTGCATGAACTGCGCCACGCCGGAGGTGGAATATTGAATAAGGTTCTCGATCACCTGCCCGATGACGGGTGGCGCCACAAGCCAGCCAACACGCCAGCCCGTCATGGACCAGTTCTTCGAAAAAGAATTGGCGAAGACGATTTTGTCATCCGGTTCCATCACGTCGAGGAACGACGGCGCACGGGTGCCGGTATAGTGATAAAGTGCGTAAATCTCATCCGCCACGATCCAGAGGTCGTGTTTGCGGGCGAGTGCCAGAACATCGCGAAGATTGTCTCGCGTTGCGGTCCAGCCGGTCGGGTTGGACGGCGTGTTGATAAAGAGCGCCTTCGTCTTACCGGTGATCGCACTTTCCAGCTTGCCGATATCGAGATCCCAGCGACCATCGTGGAAATCGATGCCGGCTGCGACCGCCTTTGCGCCCGCCACGCCGATGGCGGCAACAATATTGGGCCAGGTGGGCGTGAGATAGATCATCTCGTCGCCCGGCGAGGTCAGCGCCTGCACCGCAAGCGCAATCGCCTGCATGCCGGAACCTGTTACGTAAAAATGATCTGCGGATAGAGAGGCTGAAAAGTGACGCTCGTAGTAGCTGCTGAGCGCCTGGCGCAATTCGGGAATGCCGCGTTGCCAGGTATAGAAGGTCTCGCCATTGTTGAGCCCGTCGATGGCCGCCTTGTTGATGAAGTCCGGGCTCGGCAGATCGCCTTCGCCGACCCAAAGCGGCAGAAGATTGTCCCGTCCCCGGGCATAATTCACGACCTCGACAATGCCGCTCTCGGGAGCCGCCAGAGAGCGCGCACTCAGACTGTTCAAAATGGACATTAAAGACACTCCGTTTGGTGTCTTCTTATCGCATCGAACGGGCGATATGCATGATATTCCGTGCAACAGTCATGGATTTTCTTTATGGATGGATGCCCGGCGAGAGGAAGCTGACCCATGGTCAGCAATATCGCGCCGGGACAATCTAAGCTTCAGCGCGTCTTAAGCAGATCGCGGATTTCGGTAAGAAGCTTGACGTCTTCCGGCGGCGGAGCCGGTTCCGACTTTTCCTCGATCTTTTTCCGGTCGACAGAAGCGCGAAGCTTGTTGACCCCTTTGACCATCAGGAAAATGATCCAGGCGAGAATGAGGAAGTTGATGAGGACCGTGAGAAAGTTACCATAAGCGAAGACAGCGCCCTGATCGCGCGCGGCGGCAAGCGAGCTGGCGGTGACGCTGGAACTGAGCGGCAGGAAGTAGTTCGAAAAATCGAACCCGCCGAAAATCGCACCGACGATCGGCATGATAAGGTCGTTGACGACGGAATCGACGATCTTGCTGAACGCCGCCCCGATAATAACACCCACGGCCAGATCCATGACATTGCCACGGGCAATGAAGGTTTTAAATTCGTTAAGCATCAGATGGTCCCTCTCCTGCTTCGCGAGCTGAAGCTATGTGACTGTCCCTACGGGTTCAACCATATAGATTCCCTGTCCCATTTGGAATTCGTCAAGATTGCATTTATTAGGCTTTTTGCACGGTAGTCTTGAACTTTATGATCAGACCGCGCTCATTCTCAACGGCCCGGAATTCGCCTATGCTCGTTTTCAGGGATTGTTGCATGGGGAGGATGCGTGCTTCCTGGGTGGATCATATTCGGTTCGGCCTTCGCTTATGTCCTGCTGCTGTTTGCGGTTGCAAGTTATGGGGACAGGAACAGCCGGAAAAGAAACGCTCCCAAAAAGGGGCGGCCGTTCGTCTATGCGCTTAGCCTGGCGATCTATTGCACCTCCTGGACCTATTTCGGCGGCGTCGGGCTTGCGGCAGACAAGGGGCTGGAATTCCTTGGCATCTATACCGGGCCGATCCTTGCCTTCACCATCGGCATGCCGATCATTCGCCGCATCGTGGAGCTTGCCAAAACCGAAAAGCTGACGTCGGTTGCCGATTTCATTGCCGCCCGCTACGGCAAGAACTCCACCGTGGCGATGATTGTCGCCATCATCGCGCTTGTCGGCGCCATTCCCTATATCGCGCTGCAATTGAAGGCCGTTTCCAGTTCGGTGGCGACGATGGTCGATCCCGGCGATTACGGCATTGGCAGCGGCAACCTCTATTTCCTCGATCTGCCGCTGCTCGTCACCATCGTCATGGCGGGCTTCGCCGTCATGTTCGGCACCCGGCATACCGACGCCACCGAACACCAGGACGGGCTTATTCTGGCGATTTCAATGGAATCGCTCGTCAAGCTCGTCGCCATGTGCACCGTCGGCTTTTACGTTCTGTTCGTCCTATTCGACGGCCCCTCGCATTTGTGGGAACTTGCGTCGGGCAATGAACGGGCCATGCGGGCCATATCCTATCACACGCCCATCAGCCGCTGGATCGTGATGACCCTGCTTTCCGGTTTCGCGATCATCCTGTTGCCGCGCCAGTTCCATGTCACCGTGGTTGAAAATCGCACGCCGGAAGAGCTGCGCATGGCGGGGTTCCTGCTGCCGCTTTATCTGATTGCGATCAACATCTTCGTGCTGCCGATAGCGCTTGCCGGAATTTTGACGCTCGGCGCCAATGGCAACGCCGATCTTTACGTCCTGCAATTGCCGCTCGCGCATCAAATGCCGGTCGTTTCGCTGATTACCTTCATTGGCGGATTTTCAGCGGCGACCGCGATGGTGATCGTTGCCTCGGTCGCGCTGTCGATCATGATTTCCAACGACATCGTCATGCCGATCTTTTTGCGGCAGAAGCTGTTGAACCGCTCGCCGCACCGGGACAACTTTGCCAAAACGCTTCTCAACATCCGCAGAACAGCGATCTTTGCGGTGATGCTTCTGGGCTACGGCTACTACCGTGCGGCCGATAGTGCCACCGGGCTTGCCTCCATCGGCCTCCTGGCATTTGCCGCCATCGCCCAGATGGCCCCTGCCCTTTTCGGTGGGTTGTTCTGGCGGCGCGCCAATGCGCGCGGTGCGATTGCCGGTTTGAGTTCAGGCTTTTTTGTCTGGGCCTACCTGCTGTTTCTGCCAAGCTTCGGCGGGCCTGATAATTCGGAGGTCGCGGCCACCGTTCTCGGCTTCCTCTTTTCTGGCAGTACGGTCTTCAACGGTCCCGAGGCCGACCCTTTTGTGAACGCGGTCATCCTCAGCCTGCTCGTCAACAGCATGGCTTTCGTACTTGGCTCGCTTTCACGCAACCCGCGACCGGTGGAGCGCATCCAGTCCGGCATCTTCGTGAAGCGCCATTCGAAATCACAATTCGCCACGCGTGGCTGGAAAACCCGCGTCAGCGTCGGCGATCTCAAAAGCGCGATTGCCCGTTATCTCGGTGAAGAGCGCATGCTGCGCTCACTGGCGACCTATGAAAAGACGGCGGGCAGGAAGCTCAACGACGACCAGCCCGCCGACATGGCGCTGATCCATTTCTCCGAACAATTGCTGGGCAGCGCCATCGGCTCCTCCTCAGCCCGTCTCGTGCTTTCGATCATTCTCCAGAAGGCGGAGGACACCAGCGCCGACACGGCCTGGCTGCTGGATCAGGCAAGCGAGGCGCTGCAATATAATCAGGACATGCTGCAAACGGCGCTGGCGCAGATGGACCAGGGCATCGCCGTTTTCGACAGCTCGCAGCAGCTGACGATCTGGAACCGGCGCTTCCGCACCCTTCTCGATCTACCTGAGCAATTCGGGCAGGTGGGGCTGCCGCTGACGGACATCGTTTCCATGCTGCAGGAGCGCGGCGACATGCCGCCGGGCGACACGGAACAGCTGATCACCAGTTTCCTGACCATGGACCTGCCTTTCTCGCTGGTGCTTGGCGGCGGTGAGCGCATCATCGAAGTGCGCTCCAACACTATGCCGGACAAGGGTATCGTCGCCACCTTCACCGATATCACGCAGAGAGTGGCGAGCGATCAGGCACTGAAACAGGCCAATGAAACGCTGGAACAGCGGGTGGCGGAACGAACCGTCGAGCTTACCCGCGTCAACCGCGAACTTGCGGAGGCAAGGGCATCGGCCGACGAGGCGAACATCGGCAAGACACGGTTTTTTGCTGCCGCCGGCCACGATATCCTCCAGCCGCTGAATGCCGCGCGGCTTTATTCCTCCTCGCTGGTCGAGCGGCTTGGCGCCTCGGGGGAAAGCGATCTCGTCCAGAACATCGATTCGGCGCTCGAGTCGGTAGAGACCATTCTCGGCGCGGTGCTCGATATTTCCCGCCTCGACACCGGTTCGATGAAAGCGCGCATGACATCGGTGCCGCTGAACGAGCTGCTGAAACGCATCGAAACCGATTTCGCGCCTATGGCGCAGGAAAAGAACCTCGATCTCGTGGTCATGCCCACCTCGCTCACCGTCCGCTCCGACCCCAACCTGTTGCGGCGGCTGATACAAAACCTCGTCTCCAACGCCATCAAATACACGCTGAGTGGCAAGGTTATCGTTGGCGCGCGCCGCCGGGGAGGCGATGTCGTCATTCAGGTGACGGATTCCGGCATCGGCATTCCCGCATCCAAATTCCGCACGGTTTTCAAGGAATTCGCCCGGCTGGATGAGGGTGCAAAAACGGCCTCCGGCCTCGGACTTGGTCTTTCAATTGTCGACCGGCTGTCGCGCATGCTGCACCATCCGGTACAGCTGATTTCCACACCCGGAAAAGGTACGACATTCCGTATCCACCTGCTGCGCGAGGCAGACCGCCTGACGCCAGCCAAGGCCGCTGGCGGGATCGCCAATCCGGTGGCGAGCGACCGGCTTGCCGGCGTCAGGGTACTCTGCATCGACAACGAGCCGAAAATCCTCGAGGGCATGACGTTATTGCTGACGGGATGGGGCTGTGAGGTCTTACCCGCAGGTTCAGTGGCCACACTCGAAGAACCGTTCCTGACAATGTCAGCGGTGCCGGATGTCATCATTGCCGATTATCATCTCGACGACGGCGACGGTATCAGCGCCATCCGCCTGATCAGGACATTCTACGGCAAAACGATCCCTGCCCTGCTTGTGACGGCGGACCGCAGCCCGGAAGTGCGCAGCGATGCGGAAAAATATGGGATTACCGTCCAGCATAAGCCGGTCAAACCGGCGGCGCTGCGGGCCTATATCAACCAGATATCCAGCACGGCCCGCGCGGCGGCAGAATAAAAAAACTCCCGGACCTTGCGATCCGGGAGCTCTTCGACTTTCAAAAATTCCAATGTCAGGCTGCGCGGCTCAGTCGATCCTGGCCGGTCGCCGAGCCCTGCTCCATCTGAAAACGCTGAACCAGATCGAGCAACGCTTCCACTTCGCCCGACAGCACCCGGCTGGCTGCGCTCGACTGTTGGGCAAGCGCCGCGTTCTGCTGGGTCATCTGATCCATCTGGTTGACGGACCCGTTGACATTGTGGAGCGCGGAGGACTGATCCTGCGTCGCCGTCGCGATGGTTTCGACATGCTGGCTGACGGCGACGATCTGATGGCTGATGGCTGAAAGAACCGTGCCCGCTTCCTGCACCAGCTTCGATCCGGAGCTCACCTCATGCGTTGACTGGTTGATGAGCTGCTTGATTTCACGTGCCGCGTCCGCGGAGCGTTGTGCAAGTTCACGCACTTCTTGCGCCACGACCGCAAAACCTTTGCCCGCCTCGCCCGCACGCGCAGCCTCGATGCCGGCATTGAGGGCGAGAAGGTTGGTCTGGAACGCGATGTCATCGATGACCTCGATGATCTGCTCGATCTTGCGCGAGGCGTCTTCGATACGGCCCATGGCGTCCACGGCATTGCTGACGACCGAACCGGAACTGTCGGCGCTCTGTTTGGTGATGCGGACGGCTTCGTTGGCTTCACGCGCCCGCTCGGCCGACGATCTGACCGTTGCGGTGATTTCCTCGACAGCCGCTGCCGTCTCTTCCAGCGAGGCTGCCTGATTCTCCGTGCGCTTCGACAGATCGACCGACGATTGCTCGATTTCAAAACCGCTATGCTGGATGACCAGGGTGCGCTCGCGGATTTGCCCCAGCGCATCGCGCAGGTTGAGAAGGGATTCGTTGAAGTCCGTGCGCAGACGATCCAGACGGCCGTTAAAGGGTGTCTCGATCGTGCGGCTCAGATCACCGCGCGAAAGCCTGCCGAGGCCGGACGCGATCTCGCTGACTGCGAATTCGATCTGGCCGTCCAGCTCCTGCTTCTCGGCATCGTTGCGGTGACGCTCCGATTCCGCCACGGACCGTTCCTCGGCGCTTTTGCCCTCGATCGCGAGTTTCTCAAGCGCATTCTCGCGAAATATCACGAGAGCGCGGGCGATGTTGCCGAATTCATTGGTATTGGTGGCATAGGGGATCGGCGTATCGAGATTGCCGTGCGAAAGGGACTTAACCGCATCGGTAAGCTTGCCTAGAGGCTGCAGGGTGCGCCGGATGACGAAATAGGCGAGCAATCCCACGCCGACCATGGCGAGCGCGCCACAGATCAGCATCAGGTCGCGTAGGCCGAAAATCTGGGCTTCGTAGACGGCCATGGGAACGCCCACGAAAAGAATACCGACGGTTGCTCCGGACTTGTTGAGAACCGGCATGTATCCGGTCATGTAATTGGTGCCGAAAAGCGTGGCGGCGCCGAAATAACCCTCACCCTTGGAGACCTTTTCGAAAGCGGGATGGTCGGTGGCGAGCTTCGTGCCCGCTGCTCTCTCGCCCTTTTCGTTCTTCAGATTGGTGGTCATGCGAATATAATCGCCGGCCTTGGCTTCAAAAACCGTCGCGATGCCGCCATTACCGGCAGCCGTGCGGTCGACGAGATCATTGTCGCGCAGTGTCCCGATGCTGGCGCGGCCGATACTCTTGAGCTCTCCATCCACCATTTCGAGGGCCACGCCGCCGACCTTCATCTCGTAAAGGATCGCCATGCCGCGCATCGCGCTGTGCGTGTCACGCAGCGCAGTGGTGATGATATTGTCCTTCAGGCGAATGTATGTCGAAAAACCAACTGCCGCGACGCTGAGCGCAATCAGGCCGATCGTCAGCACGACGACCTTACCCGCAACGGACTTAAAGAGCCGGTTGTGCATGAAACAGTTCCCCAAAACCAAACTTATAAAAGTTCTAGTTGGCAACTGTTAAAAAAACGCGAAGTACCGATAGCAGCTTTTAGAGTGGATGACACAAGCCGCGCCGGCGCCTGCCGGCTTACAGGGACGGGAAAGCCCGCCCCCCTCAATCAATGGATATAGCCGAGCCGGATGGCCTTTGCGATCGCCTGGATACGGTTGACGGAATCGAGCTTGATCGTCGCTGAACCCAGATAGGCGTTGACGGTGTGTACCGAAAGCCCGAGCTTCACCGCGATTTCTTCGCTGATACGACCATCACCCGCCAGTTGCAGACAGGCGATTTCCCTTTCGCTCAACGCTTCAGACGGTGCCACCTTGCGCTCATCCAGCGCCAGCATATCGACCATGATCTCGCAGCATTTAATGTGCTGTTCGATGACGACCTCGTTGTCGAGAACGAGGTTGCTGCCACAGAAAACGATGTAGCCGTTGCCGATCGTGCCGAGCCGCACCGGCAAAGCGAGTCCCGCATAGGGCAATGTATCGTTCTCGATCCGGCGCATCAAAGCCGGCACGTCAGGAAGATCGGCAAAACCGCCGGCATTCTTGTTACGCCAGATGACCGGCAGTAGCGATGTCTCGATATGATCCAAAAGAATATCGCCGACCGCGCGGATGAACTGCGCGCTCTGTTCGGCGGCATTCATGCCCCAGTTCTCCAGCTCGCAGGTCAGCTTCTTCTTGTTGGGGAAGCCGGAGGCGGCAGCCTTCGTCACCACGAAATTACGTGCGCCGACCAGTTTCTGCATGGCGACCAGCTTCGGAAACAGATCCGACCGGCTTGTCACAACAGGGCTGCGGTAAAACATACCGCTGCTTTGACTCGTACCCTCATTATCTTTCGTCTGTACCATGGGTCCCGACCATCTATACGAGGTTGTTGCGCACGGCGTAGGCGATTGCCTCCGAGCGGGTTTTCGTCGCGGTTTTCCGCATCACGCTTGTAATGTAATTATTGATCGTATTGCGCGAAATGCCAAGTATCATCGCAATTTCGTCGCTTGTCTTGCCTTCCGCGATCCAGAACAGGCACTCAAGCTCACGTTCTGTGAGGTCGATGTCACGCACGGCCTTTGCTTCGCTGGCAATGCCGAAGCTGACGCAATAGCCGGTCAGAAGCGCGATTTCGCGCAGACGATCCGGCGAAGGAACCGAGTGTTCAGGAAACAGCAGCAGAAGCGAAAGACGAATGCGACCCACACAGAAGGAAAGCGCCGAATATTGCCGGTCGATGCCGAAAGGGACAGAAACGTCGTCCGGAAGAACAAGCAATCGCGGCTGCAGAAGCGAAAGGCACTTTTCCATTTCGCTCGATCTGTTCTGGCTGTTGGCGAGTTCGGCACCAAGCCTGCGCACCAGATCGAAAGGCCAGTCGGATGTGATGATGAATTTCAGTCCGGTTTCTTCGAGAAGATCCTCCCGCGCCAGCAGATAATGCGAGGCGCCGGCGTAGGTTACGAGCAGATCCAGCGCGCCTGAAACGTTGCCGGCAGCGGCCGAGGCTGCGACGTTCTTGGCAAGCTGGTCGCGTGGCAAGGGCTTACCCATGCCCTCCATAGGCTTGGCAGACAGCCTGCGGATATCAACATCGACTTTCAATCGCCTACGCCCTCTTGCTCCCAATGGGGAGATTATACCTCGGGATGGAATCATTCCATTCGAGAAGCTTACCAAAATGGGATGGTGAGCCCCCGGAGACCGAATCACTTCATTTTATGGAACGGACTGGGATTTGCCATTACCTGACACCAGCCTTTCCACGTATTTCCTTGTTCGTCTATTCCTAAAAAACATACTGAAAAGCTGACCAATCCATAAACGGCATTCTCAGCCTATTCCCAGCAAACTGTATCGTTGCTGAATTTTTTGTAAACAGTGTCCCAAAGCGGGAATGCGACGGCGCGCGGCGCCAAGATACCAAAGAACCCGGAAATGCGCAAAAGGCCGGGATAACCCCGGCCTTTTTCAAAATCATGCAGCTTTTTCCACTGCCCATTTGCGAAGTATCTTGGCTGCGCGTTCTTCGCTGATTTCCACCATGCGGGAGAGCCTGCGCTCGGGTCCTTCGCGAACCCGGCGGTTGAAGGTGCCTTCGCTGTCGCCGCCTGCCAGAAGATCGTCGGTGCTGTCGAAGCCGAAATCCGCCCCAAACCCTTCCATGAGACCACCAGCACCCGCATCCATGCCGGGAGAGAAATCCGGCAGTTCGAGGCCTGCGGTCTCCTGGCTGATCTGGCCTGCTGCCGCGCCGTTGCCAGTGACCGTACGAACCAGAGGGCGTACACCGAGCCAGACGACGAGGAAAGCAACAGCGACGAAGGCGAGCGAATTGATGATGCCTGCCGAATTGCGGCTGAGCACTTCCATGATGCCCGGCCCGCTTGCGGCTTCGTCGAGCAGCTGCGTTTCGAGGAAGTCCATCGCCGTTAGCGTGACGATATCGCCGCGATCGGAGGAAACCCCCGCAGCCGAGGTGACGATCTTCTGCATTTCGGCAAGATAGGCGTCGATCTTGGCCTGGTCGACGGGTTCGCCGACCATCTTGGCGATGCGACCCTTGTTGACGACCACGGCGACCGAAATCTTCTCGACGGTATAGCCATTCTTGACGGTGGCGACCGTTTTGGAATTGATTTCGTAGTTGGTCTGCTCTTCCTTCTTGGCAGACTGGTCGGAAGACTGCGGGCCGCCTGCGCCGCCCTGGGGCGCTGCCTGCGGTACGTTCTGTTCCACGGTCGCGGCCGTATCGGGCTGCGTTTCCTGGGACTTCTGGTCTTCCTTAACGGTGCGGACGGAGCGCTCGACGCGCGATTCCGGATCGTAGACGGTTTCCTGAATCTGCCGGCTGTCGGTATTGAGCTGCGC
This sequence comes from Agrobacterium sp. 10MFCol1.1, assembly GCF_000381165.1. Lineage (NCBI taxonomy): Bacteria > Pseudomonadati > Pseudomonadota > Alphaproteobacteria > Hyphomicrobiales > Rhizobiaceae > Agrobacterium > Agrobacterium sp. 10MFCol1.1. Next base: position 482,428 of record NZ_KB906072.1, read on the forward strand.
CGTCACGCTGGAGCGGAAATTGTCCATGCCGAGGAAAGGCGCCAGCGCCTTGTCGATATTGGTGGTGATTTCCTGCTGAACGTTCTGCGCCAGCGTCAGCGAGCGGTTCATGGCGGCGTTGGTGACGTCGTCACCGGAAGCGAGAAGCTGGCCGGTGGAATCGAGCAGCGTCACGTCATCGACTTCAAGGCCGGGAACGGCCGAGGCGACGAGATGACGGATGGAAGCGGACGCTTTGCGCCCGGCGGTGGCATTGGCTCGAATCATGACCGATGCGGTGGGCTTCTGCTCACCGCGGCGGAAATTACCGACATCCGGCATGACGATATGGACGCGTGCGGCCGCAATTCCGTCGATCTGCTGAATGGAGCGGCTGATCTCACCCTCAAGCGCGCGAACCCGGGTCACTTCCTGCATGAAGGAAGTCAGTCCGAGAGAACCGACATTGTCGAAAAGCTCATAACCGGCATTGGCACTGTCAGGCAGGCCGCGCTCGGCCAGAAGCAGCCTTGCCTTGCTGGTGAGGCCGACCGGAACCTGGAGGCTGGCGCCATCCGTTCCAACCTGAAAGTCCAGCCCCGCTTCGGCGAGTGCAATGCTGATCTTGTTGAGGTCGCTTTTTTCAAGTCCCACATAAAGGGTCTCGTAAGCGGGACGGTTCACGTAAAGTGCTGCTGCAAGGATAATGGCCATGGACAAAATGCCCACGCCGCCCAGCATCAACAACCGTGTCTGACCCAGCGCCGCGAAATTCTTCAAGACCTGAGGGATTTGATTTAACAGATTCATTCTGTTCCGCACCGTCATTCATAGAGTCCGAGACCTTTTGGCCCCGTAATGACAATAGTGTGCGAAGCTTGCGCGAGCGTTGCCTTTATCCGCAATCCGCGAAAGGAAGGGAACCGCCAGATGAATGCTGTCTAGAACAGATCGAAGTCGCCGGCGACCTTGTCCAGCGGCTGCGAATGGCCGTGGCGGATGGCTGCGCCCAGCGCCTTTTGCATTTCTGCCAGCTTGACGAGGCTGAGCGCGGTCGAGACATCCACGATCCAATCACCGGGAATAGAGCCGGTGACGGTATCGATGAACTCGGCAAGGCCGCGGGTTTTCTGGACGGCAAGGTCGATGCCCTGCAAGAGCTTGACGCCATCGCTGGACAATTCGCCGCTTGTCGCTTCCAGCAGTTGCGGCTCGATGCGCTCGATCAGATAGGCGACATCGTGCAGTTCCGATACCACGCGCATCAGAACGTCGGGCAAGGCTTCTTCGAACGGAGTGGTGCCGGTGTTGTTTGCAATCTGCATTGGAAACTCCGTGACTAGAAAAATTCGATGTCGTTGGCGACGGGCTTGGGGGCCGGCACCGGACGCGTTTCCATGGCGACCGTCTTCTGGGTTTCCGCGCCGCTCAGCGGATGCTGTCGTGCACGGCCCGAAACCGGCCAGAACTCGATCTTGCGGCCATGATCCCCGCCCGTGGAGGAGCTGATGACCGGTATGCCTTCATCCTTCAGAAACTGCATGGCAAAGATGGCGTTCTGCTCACCGACATTGGAGAAGCTGGCAATCGTTTTTGCGCCGCCGAAAACCTTCGCCTCCAGCCGGTCGCGGCGTGCGCCCTTCTTCAGAAGACCGTTGATCAGCAGTTCCATGAGATGCACGCCATAACGCGTCGCATCCCCACCGGTCACGTTGCCCGTTCCCGGCAGCAGGAAGTGGTTCATTCCTCCAATGCCGGCAACGGGGTCTCTCAGACAGGCGGCCACGCACGAACCGAGTATCGTCGTCATGACCACGTCGGGATCGCTGACAACCTTGTACTCGCCCTGAATGATATGTACGCGCTTGGCCGCAGCTTCAATCATTTCAGCGATCCGAAAACCGCTTCGATGGCTGCGCGCATCTTGTCGATGGTGAAGGGCTTGGCCAGCACGTTGTTTGCGCCGAGCTGCGCTGCCTTCTGCACCAGCGCACGGTCGCCCTGTGCGGTGAGGATGATGAAGGCCGCCTTTTTGAGGGTCGGGTTTGCCCGCACGGCGTGCAGGAAACCGAGGCCGTCCATCTTGGGCATGTTGAAGTCGGAGATAACGAGATGATGGGGCTGCTGCTCCATGATCTTCAATCCCTGCTCGCCGTCGCCAGCGGCAGTGATCTGCTTGAAGCCGAGCTGTGTCAGCGCATCGCTGAGCAGCAGCCGGCTGGTCACCTGATCGTCGACGATCAGAACTTTGATCTTTTCTGCGAGAGACATTAGTCAGCACCTTCTTTGCGGGCAGTGGTTAGTTTCAGGATTTCTTCGCCGATTGAGGCCAGCGGCAATTGCAGTTCAACGGCGCCAAGCTCAAAGGCCACTCTGGGCATGCCGTAGACGACACATGTTTTTTCGTTCTGGCCGACGGTTCGCGCACCGGCATGCCGCATTTTCAGCAGCCCGGCCGCGCCATCGCGGCCCATGCCGGTGAGAATGACGCCGACGGCGTTGCGTCCGGCAAGCTCGGCGACCGAATCGAACAGCACATCAACTGAAGGGCGATGGCCGTTGACGGGATCGCGCTCGATAAGCCGGCAGCAGGGCGCGTTACGATTGGAAATCTGCAAATGGCGTTCACCGCCCGGCGCAAGGTAGATCTTGCCGGTCTGCAGGCGCGCCCCATCCGTCGCCTCTTCCACGACGGGTGCGCAGATGCGGTTCAGCCGTTCCGCGAAACTCTTGGTGAAAGTCGGCGGCATGTGCTGGGTGATGACCGTCGGCGGACAATTGGCCGGGAACTTCTGGAGCACGGCAATCAGTGCCTCGACACCGCCAGTGGAGGAGCCGATGGCGACGACTTTGCGGCCGGCACGATAATCGCTGACCGGGGTCGGCTGGGCTGCGACAACGGGTTCCGGGCGCGCCGTGCGGTAAGCTGCGTGTTGCGACCGTGCTGCGGCCTTCACCTTATCGGCCAAGTCGCCGAAGGGGCGCGCATCGCCTGGAGCCGGCTTGCCGACACAGTCGAAAGCACCGATTTCAAGCGCGGCGAGCGAGGCATCCGCGCCGCGGTGCGTCAGGGACGAGACCATGATGACCGGCATCGGCCGCAGTCGCATGATCTTTTCGAGAAACTCGAGGCCGTTCATTTCCGGCATCTCGATGTCGAGCGTCACGACATCGGGATTGAGCTGCTTGATGGCGGCGCGCGCTTCCATGGCATTGCCGGCCTGCCCAACCACCTCAACCTCCGGATCGGCCTTGAGGACGGCGGAAATCAGGCCACGCATGGTGGGGGAATCATCGACGACGAGGACCCGTGCGAGTGCGCTCATGCCTTCCTCCCGGACGTGTGACCAATGTAGCGGTAGGTGGTGATGCCGGTATTGTCGAACAGGTTCTTGGCGTCGCCGGACACTCTTTCGGAATGGCCGATGTAAAGATGACCGCCTTCCGGCAGCAGGCCTGCAAAACGCGTCCAGATACGCATCTGGGTCGGCTCGTCGAAATAGATGACGACGTTGCGGCAGAAGATGACGTCGAAGTTGCCCTTGAAGGGCCATTGCGTCATCAGGTTCAGTTCATTGAAGGTGATGAGGCGCTTGACCTTGTCATCGATGCGGAACTTGCGGCGACCGCCGGCATCAACTTCCGTGAACCATTGCTTGCGCATGGCGGGAGACACGGTTTCGAGCGCGTTATCGTCGTAAACACCGGCACGGGCCTGCGCCAGGATCTTCGGATCGATGTCCGTCGCCAGGATCTTGAAATCGTAGTCCGCCGCATTGGGAAACATGGCGAGCACGGTGAGCGCAATCGAATAGGGCTCCTGCCCGTCTGAGCAGGCGGCCGACCAGATGCGGACGCGCCCGCCAGTCTTTGCCCTTGCAATGAGGCCCGGCAGGACCTCGTCGCGCAGGTGTTCGAAATGGTGGTTCTCGCGGAAGAAGCGCGTGAAATTCGTCGTCAGGTGCGACAGCATTTCGCGGCGCGCAGCCGCTCCATCGGGCGATGACACCAGTGCGCAATATTCCCGAAACCCGGCCAGTCCGAGATTGCGGATATGCTTGGACAAGCGCGAATAGACCAGCGACGCCTTGGTGTCGTTGAGATAGATGCCCGCATCCGCGTAGATCATCGCAGCGATCTCCGACAAATCGCGTCTCGTCAGCGGATATTCGCCGCTGGCAAGAACGTCATCGGGAGACTGTCGCTGATCGCTGAGATTAAGTGCTGCCATTGGATATCCGCCTTCAACCCGTCGCCGCGAGTGACATTTCCTGTTTCAGTGGCTGCCCGCGCGAAGCGCTGACGATGGCGTCGACATCCAGAATGAGCGCAACGCGTCCGTCACCCAGAATGGTGGCGGCGGCAATGCCTGGAACATGGGTATAGTTGGCTTCCAAAGACTTGATGACGACTTGGCGCTGTCCCTGGATCGCATCGACCATCAGGGCGCGCTGGCCGCCGCCTTCCGATTCCACCAGAAGCGCCACGCCTTCCACAGGATCGGCCTGGGTCGGACGGAAGTTCAGAACGCGTCCGACATCGACCAGCGGGCAGAAAGAGTTGCGGATGGAAATCAGCCGCTGGTTGGCGCCGAAGGAGTGAATGTTCTTCGCTTCCGGCTGCAGGGTTTCCACGATTGCCGTCAACGGAACGACAAGCGTCTGGCCGGCCACGGTTACCACCATGCCGTCGAGAACGGCAAGCGTCAGCGGCAGGCTCATGGTGAAGGTCGAGCCAAGACCGGGGCGCGAGGAGATGTTGATGCGGCCGCCGAGCGCCTGAATGGAACGCTTGACCACATCCATGCCGACACCACGGCCGGAAATGTCGGAAATCTTGTCTGCGGTAGAGAAGCCCGGCGCGAAGATCAGATTGTCGATCTCCTCGTCCGTGAGGTTCGCATCGGCGGCAATGAGATCGTTGTCGATCGCCTTCTGGCGGACGCGCTCGCGGTTGATGCCCGCGCCATCGTCCTGAAGCTCGATAAGGATGCGGCCCGACCGGTGCTTGGCCGAAAGCTTGATGGTGCCTTCCGGGTTCTTGCCAGCGGCTTCGCGTTTTTCCGGCGTTTCGATGCCGTGGTCCACCGCATTGCGGATCATGTGCGTCAGGGGTTCGGCCAGCTTGTCGATGACCGTCTTGTCGACTTCCGTGTTCTCGCCTTCGGTAACGAGGCGGATCTGCTTGCCGATCATGTCGGCAACTTCGCGAACGATACGCGACATGCGCTGGAAGACAGGCTTCACCGGCTGCGCACGGATCGCCATGACGCTGTCCTGGATTTCGCGCGTCAATTGCTGGAGTTCGTCGAGACCCATGTTGACGGCAGACGTGCCGCTCGCATCGTTTTCGATGACGCTCTGCGACAGCATCGCCTGATTGATGACAAGCTCGCCGACGAGGTTGATCAGGCGGTCAACACGGTCGAGATCGACACGAATGGTCTGGCCGGCGCTTGCATTGGCCGCGGCATTTGCATTCGCCTGCGCTGCGGCCGGCGCTGCCGCAGCCTCACGCTTTTCGATGGCGGCGTTGACACTCTGGGCGATCTGCGTCGTTGCGACGGCAACCTCGACGACTGCGGCAACGTAGGGCTCTTCCGCCCCGGCGGTCACAACGGCCGGTTCCCCTTCCGCATCACCGTCGAGAGCCGACAGGTCGAACGGAACCGGGATCATCGGCAGCTCTTCCGCATCCGCAGCGGTTTCCGAAAGAATCGGGGTGATTTCGAGATCGCAATCCCATTCGGCGAATTCGAAGACGCTGCGGATACCCTCTTCACCCTTGTCGGTCGAGATCGAAACCGTCCAGGAGAAATAGGACGCTTCTGGATCGAGCTTGTCGAGCGAGGGCAGTTCCGACAGGTCGCAATTGACGCTCATCTCACCGATGCGCGAGAGATCGCGCAGGAGAAGGGCTGCTTCATTGCCTTTCGAATAAAGCGATGCGTGCGGCTTGAAGGTTATCTGGAAAGACGGCGTCTCCATCAACGGCGTCGTTTCATCGGCAAAGTCCGAGAAGGAGAACGGGATAGGCTCGAAACCGCTATCGTCCGTCGGCTTGGGCGCAACGGGTTCCGGCATCTTTGCGACAACCGGCGCTGCCACCGGCGCGGATGCGTGGACGGTTTCCCCGTTGGCCAGGGCTTCCAGTTCCTTGACGAGGCCACGGGTGCGGCTTTCGTCGACGCTGCCGCCGTCTCTTGCCGCATTGGTCAGGTCCGCCAGCACGTCGGCGGAACGCAGCATGACTTTCAGGACGTCCTGTGTCGGTTCCAGCTTGTTGGAGCGAACGCAGTCGAGGGTCGTTTCAAAAACGTGGGCGAAGGCCACGAGATCATCCAGACCGAAGGCACCCGCCCCGCCCTTGATGGAATGAACGGCACGGAAAACGGCGTTGACGGTTTCCGGATCACGGTCACCGTCATTCAATTTAAGAAGCCCCGATTCCAGTTCCGCGAGTTGTTCCTCGCATTCCTGGAAAAAGATTTCCTTGATTTCGTTCATATCCATCGTGAAATGTCCCGTATCAGGCAGTTACGCGTTCAATGGCATCGATGAGCTTCGCAGGATCGAACGGCTTGACGATCCAGCCGGTCGCACCGGCCTGACGGGCGCGGTTCTTCTTCTCTGCGTCGCTTTCGGTCGTCAGAACGAGGATCGGTATGGCCCGGTACTTCTCGTTGCGACGCACACCCTCGATGAAGCCGAAACCATCAAGACGGGGCATGTTGATATCGGTCACGATGACGTCGGGGTTGCTCTGCTCCAGCACTTCAAGACCCTCAATGCCGTCTTCAGCCTGAATTGTCTCGAAACCGGCATTGTTGAGCGTGACCAGGAGCATGTTCCTGATCGTTCTGGAATCATCCACGGTAAGAACTTTTTTCTTCACTTCTTGATCTCCTTCAGGAGCAAATGATCGATTTCGACGCCTATCAGTTTCATGGTCTTGTCGAATGCATCGGACACTCTGGCAAAACCGAACGGCTTGCCGTCCTCTTCCCAGGACTTCGCACCGGCCATCAGGACCTGGGCGCAAAGCGCACCGATACGTTCCACCTCGGACGCATCCACCGACAAAGGTGCTCCTCTCAGCGTCATCAGCTTGCCGTGCAGCGCCGATGCCTCGTTGAGATCCAGCACCGGTGACAGTTTCAGCGTCGCCTCAGCTGCTTTTCTGGCTGCCATTACATGACTCCTTGGCGTCTGAATTGTTGGTAATCCTGGCCGTAATCCGTGCGGTTATCCGCACGGGCCACAAATGATGTGTCCTGCCGAGCCGTAGCGGCGACAGCTGCCGCCTGTCCCTGACGGGCAATGCGGAATTCGCGAATGGTGCGGCCGAGTTCCAGAATGACAGTGTGAAGCGTATCGGCCTCCGAGGAGCCATTGCCCATATCGGCAAGGTTCCGGTCAGCCTGTCTTTGCTGTTCACCGATGTCGGCAGCGACTGATTGCAATTCGCCGGCGTGCTCTGCCGCGTGCCGGGAGACCTCAGTGATCATGTCGTTGATGCCGGATACCTGCCGGACAACACCGCCGATTGCGTCCTGCGTGCGGTTGACCATGTGCACGCCGCCTTCGACCTGCTTTTTCGTGGAGCCAACGAGGCTTTTGATCTCTCTTGCAGCGTCTGCGGAACGCTGGGCCAATGCCCGGACCTCCTGCGCGACAACGGCAAAACCGCGTCCGCTGTCACCGGCGCGTGCTGCCTCGATACCGGCGTTGAGGGCGAGAAGGTTCGTCTGGAAAGCGATCTCGTCAATCGTGCCGATGATCCGTCCGATCTGCTCGGCGGATTGCTCGATATCCGACATGGCGTTTATCGCCTCACCGATTGCCTTGCCGCTTTCGACCGCCGCCTCACGGGCATGGGAAACCGCCGTCTCCGCCGCCGAAATGCGGGCGCCGTTTTCGGCCACATCCCCGATCATCGTCTGGATCGCACGGGAGGTGTCGGCAAGGGCTGCGGCCTGCTGGCGGGAGCGCTCCGCCATGGAACGGCCAATGTCGGCAAACCGCGCGCTCAGCGCCTCGGCTTCACCGATGCTGTTTTGCGCCGATGTCAGTGACGCGCCAATCGTCTCGAGTGCCGCATTGAAAGTGGCAGCAACGTCGCGGTAGGCGTCGGGCACGTCGCCGCCGATGCGGGCCTGCAAATCGCCTGCGGCAAATGCCGTCAACGCTTCGCCCAGCAACCTTGCGGCTTCGGAGCGGTCATTGTCGCGCTGTTCTGCCAGTTCCCGGCCATGGCGCAGGCGCAATTCATTGAAGCGCAACGATACGGCAATCTCGGTATCGACCATCACCAGACGGACGACGTTCTTGACGGTTTCCGCCAGTTCGCGGCTCTTTTTACGGTTGCCGGGCAGGATGGAGCGCGGCGCGTGCTCAGTCACCAGACCGCCCAGAAGATGTTCCAGAACGACGGCATGGCTGGCGATCTGCCAGCGCGGATCGAGACCCATACGACCGGCATTATCGGAAAGCACTTTCACCCGCTCGGCATAAAGCCCATCGAAACGCGCATCGGTCAGCACGCTCCAGTGCGAGGATTGCAAATCGTGCAGGCGGTCGAGCTGGTTTTCGCTTTCGAAAGACGGCGAACAGTCCGGCATGGACTGGAAACGGTTCATCACATCGCGCAGGCCAGCCTTAACGTAAGGCTCCAGCATGCTGCGATAATTGCGCAGGAAATCGGATTGCGTCTCGTCGAGGCCGGCAAAGCGCAACCGCCCCGCCAGGCTTGCGCCTGCCGATCTCCGCGCTTGTTCTGATGGCAAGTCCTGCCCCAACCGACGACCCCAATAATATGACGGCCGATAAAACCCGGCCAAATGGCAAGGTTCAGAACGCCAGCACCCTTAAGGGGGATTTTTGAACGAACATACCCATCGCGGACGATGCGGCATCGACGCTTGCCTGACCTTCTTGAACCAAGAAACGAAATACCGGATCGGGCCCGGTACGGCAGTGCGGCGTCATGCCTGGAAGGGGAGATAACCCCATTCCGCCGTGGAAATACCATCAATCTTTATGGTTAATTCCTTGCTTGAAAGTTAAGAAACATCAGCACCGGCGTCAAACGGTAAAATTTGTAAAAGCTTTTAGCCATTGTCGCCCCTACTTTGCCGCAAACGGGCAAAAACGAAAAGGAATCGGACGCGACGGGCGGTTTTTCCAGCCTGTGCGCTGGACAAGCGTGTCCGCCTTCCCCTAAAACAAATCAACGGGATATTCGCTCAGCGGTGATGCTTTAGAGAGACCTTTACGATCAAGGAGACGCCAACTTGTTACGGATGGAGAAATGCCGCTGTTCAAGGCGCCATCCGCAAGTGTTGATCGGTCTTGTGGTTGCGAGCCTGCTCGTCATCATCGGCTTTCAGGCGCCATCCGGCATCAAGGCAATCTCAAAGACCAGCCGTCTGGAACGATTGCAGACGGCTGACCTAAGCCACTCCCCCTCGCCTCGCGATAAGGACTGCACCACCGGCGACGATCACGGCTGCAAGGCTCACAACGGTGCTCCGGGGCTTCGCCCCGTCGGTTTTCCCTCGACCATCCTGCGGATCGTGGCTGACGCCAAACCGGCCGTCACGCCTGTTGCCATCGCGCCACAAACTTTCCGAGACTTTGCGAACGTGATTCCAAGAGCACCTCCGCATATTATCTCTTAGTCATTCCGGCGGTCCTCATCATTCGGTTCCTTGCGAACCTTGAGGGATCGGAGTCGTCGGAAACCCGCCGTAGGCTCCAATTCCAGAGAGAAAACCGCCGCCGCATATGACACTTGCAACCGTTCTACCATTTATTATCGCATTGCCGTTCGTCGGCGCTCTCATAACGGCCTTCATGCCGCGCGAAGGCGCGGCCGCAAGCGCGGCCTACGTAGCAAGCGCCGTAGCCCTCTTCGGCCTGGTCGGCAGCATTCTTCTTTATCCAAATGTCAGTGGCGGTGGCGTGCTGAAATACGATGTGGAATGGCTGCCGCAGCTGGGGCTTAATTTTACCCTGCGGCTGGATGGCTTCGCCTGGATTTTCGCGATCCTCATTACCGGCATCGGCCTGCTCGTGGTTCTCTACGCCCGATATTACATGTCGGCCCAGGACCCTATTCCACGGTTTTTCGCCTTTCTGCTCGCCTTCATGGGCTCGATGCTCGGCATAGTGCTGTCCGGCAACGTCATTTTGCTGTCGATCTTCTGGGAAATGACCAGCATCTTCTCGTTCCTGCTGATCGGCTACTGGCACCAGAACGCCGGCGCACGCGATGGCGCCCGCATGGCGCTGACCGTGACCGGCATCGGCGGCTTCAGCCTGCTCGCCGGGCTTCTGATCCTCGGCCACATGGCGGGAAGCTACGATCTGGACAAGATCATCGCGGCCGGTGCCGATATCCGCGCCCATTCCCTTTATCTGCCCGCACTTATTCTCATCCTTGGCGGCGCGCTGACGAAAAGCGCACAGTTTCCGTTTCATTTCTGGCTGCCCAATGCCATGGCGGCGCCCACGCCCGTTTCCGCCTATCTGCACTCGGCCACCATGGTGAAGGCCGGGGTTTTCCTGCTGGCGCGGTTCTGGCCGGTGCTGGCAGGCACGCCGGAATGGTTCTGGCTGGTGGGTGCTGCAGGCGTCATCACCCTGCTGCTCGGCGCCTATTTCGCCATGTTCCAGCAGGACCTGAAAGGCTTGCTCGCCTATTCCACCATCAGCCATCTGGGGCTCATTACCACGCTTTTGAGCCTGGGCAGCCCGCTTGCGGCGGTTGCAGCGATCTTCCACATGGTCAACCACGCCACCTTCAAGGCATCGCTGTTCATGGCGGCCGGCATCATCGACCATGAAACCGGCACGCGCGACATGCGGCGACTTAGCGGGCTTTACACCTATATGCCGGCAACCACGACGCTCGCCATGGCGGCGAGCGCTGCAATGGCCGGCGTGCCCCTGTTCAACGGCTTCCTCTCCAAGGAAATGTTCTTTGCCGAGGCCGTCGAAACCCACGCGGACTCGCTGCTGGACCGGGCTTTGCCATACGTCGCGACGTTGTCAGGCGCCTTCGCCGTCGCCTACTCGCTACGCTTCATCCACACGGTCTTCTTCGGCCCCAAGCCGGTTGACCTGCCGAACCCCAATCCGCATGAGCCGCCGCGCTGGATGCGTTTCCCGATCGAGTTCCTCGTTTTCGCCTGCCTGATCGTCGGCATCGTTCCGAGCCTGTCGATCGGCCCGTTCCTGCATTCGGCTGTGCTTTCCGTTCTCGGTCCGCAAACGCCCGTCTACAGCCTGTCGATTTGGCACGGTTTCAACCTGCCGCTCATCATGAGTATTGCAGCACTCGGCGGCGGCGTTGCCATCTATGCCCTGCTCGGCGGCTATTTCTCCCGCTGCGACGACGGCCCGCCGATCTTCCGGCATCTTCGGGGACAGCGCATCTTCGAGCGCATTCTCGTCACCGTGTCCTGGAAGTGGGCGCGGTGGCTGGAAAGCACGCTCGGCACCCGGCGCCTGCAGCCGCAGCTGAGGCTTCTGATCCTCGTGGCGATTCTTGCCGGTTTCTCGCCGCTTTTCCTCTCGGAATTTTCATTGTCGCTGCCGCGCGTGACGTCCTTCGATCCGATCTTTGCCATTCTGTGGCTGATCGGCATGATCGCCGCGCTGGGTGCCGCCTGGCAGGCGAAATATCATCGTCTCGCCGCACTCATCATGCTCGGCGTCTCCGGCCTTGTCACCTGCCTCACATTCGTCTGGCTTTCTGCACCCGATCTCGCGATCACCCAGTTGCTGGTCGAAATCGTCACCACCGTTCTGATCCTGCTCGGTCTCAGATGGCTGCCGAAACGCTTCGAGAAGGTGGACAGCAGCGATGAATTGCCGGCGCAGCTTCGCCGCGCCCGTGACTTCCTGCTGGCCGCAGCAAGCGGCATTGGAATGTCCGTCATCGCCTATGCGGTCATGACCCTGCCCGTGCCGAACGCCATCGCGACCTATTTCCTCGAGCGCGCTTATTCGGAAGGCGGCGGCACCAATGTCGTCAACGTCATCCTCGTCGATTTCCGCGGCTTCGACACGTTCGGCGAAATCGCGGTGCTGGCGATCGTGGCGCTGACGGTCTTTGCGCTGCTTCGCCGTTTCCGCCCTGCACATGAAAGCATCGGGGTGCCGGAACAGCAGCAGATGCAAAACGCCTTCGATGCGGAGAGGCCCGACCGCAGCAAGGGCGATACGGTGCGCGACTATCTCTATGTACCGTCCATCGTCATGCAATGGATGTTCCCGGTTATCGTCACCTTTTCGATCTTCCTGTTCATACGCGGCCACGATCTGCCCGGCGGCGGCTTTGCGGCCGGCATCACTATGGCAATCGCGTTCCTGCTACAATATCTCGCCGGCGGCGCGCGCTGGGCGGAGGATCGCATCCGCATCCTGCCGCTGCGCTGGATGGGCTTCGGCCTTCTGATGGCGGCGGCAACCGGCATGGGGTCATGGTACTTCGGCTATCCGTTCCTGACCTCTTATTTCCAGTACACGGAGATACCCTATATCGGCAAAATGCCGACGGCATCCGCCTTGCTGTTCGACCTCGGCGTCTTCTCGCTGGTCGTCGGCTCCACCGTTCTTATTCTTATAGCACTGGCACACCAATCGTTGCGTAACTACCGCGTTCGCACGCCTGAAGCCGCAAAAGCGGAGGACGTGTAATGGAACTCATTCTTTCAATCGGGATCGGCATCATGACCGGCTCCGGCGTCTGGCTGATCCTGCGCCCACGCACTTATCAGGTCATCGTCGGGCTTTCGCTGCTGTCCTATGCCGTCAACCTGTTCATCTTCGGCGTCGGCGGAATCAAGACCAATGCGCCGCCGGTGCTGGTGAACGGCGTCGACAGTTCCACGCTTGCCGACCCCGTGCCGCAGGCGCTGGTGTTGACGGCAATCGTCATCGGCTTTGCGACGACTGCGCTGTTCCTCGTCGTGCTTTTGGCCGCCCGTGGGCTTACCGGCACCGACCATGTGGACGGGAGGGAGTCGAAATGATGTCGTTCCCCTTCCACATCGTCATCGCGCCCATTCTGGTGCCGCTGATCACCGCAGCCCTCCTGTTGTTCTTCGACGAGCGCCAGCGCGTGGCGAAGGCCGCCATCAGCCTTGCCTCGACCGTGATATTGCTTGTTGTCGCCATCCTGCTGTTCCGCGAGGTGAACTCGACGGTCAATACCGAGATCGCGGCGGTGGTTTCGAGCGGGGTCTATCTGCTCGGCAACTGGCCGGCACCCTTCGGCATCGTGCTCGTTGCCGATCGCCTCTCCGGGCTGATGGTGCTTTTGACGGCACTGCTTGCCATTCCCTCGCTGATCTATTCGCTGGCGAAATGGCATAAGGCAGGCGCGCATTTCCATTCGCTGTTCCAGATGATGCTGATGGGCGTCAACGGCGCTTTCCTGACCGGTGACCTCTTCAACCTCTTCGTTTTCTTCGAGGTTATGCTCGCGGCATCCTATGGTTTGCTGTTGCATGGCTCCGGTCAGCAGCGCGTCAAGGCCGGGCTGCATTACATCGCCATCAACCTCGTCGCCGCATTGTTCTTCCTGATCGGCGTCAGCCTCATTTATGGCGTCACCGGCACGCTGAACATGGGTGACCTTGCCCACCGCATCGACGGCCTCAACCCGGACCAGCGCATGCTGCTTGAAACCGGCGCTGCGGTTCTCGGCATCGCGTTCCTGGTCAAGGCTGGCATGTGGCCGCTGAATTTCTGGCTGCCTTCCGCCTATGGCTCGGCTTCAGCACCTGTCGGCGGGCTGTTTGCTATCATGAGCAAGGTCGGCATCTACGTCATTGCCCGCCTGTCCTTCCTGCTTTTCGGGCAGACGGCCGGGGAATCGGCCGGTTTTGGCCATGATGCCCTGCTTGTCGGCGGCATCGCCACCATCATCTTCGGCGCCATCGGCGTTCTTGCCTCGCAGGCGCTTGGGCGGCTGGCCGGGTTTTCGGTTCTGGTGTCCTCGGGAACACTTCTCGCGGCCATGGGCACCGGCAATCCCACGGTTGCAGCCGGCGCGCTCTTTTATCTCGTCAGTTCCACACTCACCATCAGCGCTTTCTTCATGCTGATCGAACTGGTGGAACGCGGGCAGGATGCCGGCGCGAACGTTCTTGCCGTAACCATGGAAGCCTATGGCGAGGGCGAAGAGGAGGAAGAGGAAGAAGAAGTCGGCGTAACCATGCCCGGCACCATGGCGGTGCTCGGGGCGTGTTTTGCAGCCTGCGGCATTCTCCTCGCCGGTCTGCCGCCGCTCTCGGGCTTCATCGCCAAATTCTCCATGCTGACCGCCATTCTCAACCCTTCAGGGCTGGGTGCCAATGACAGCGTCTCCACCCTTTCCTGGTGGCTGGTCTTCCTGATTGTCTTTGCAGGTTTCGCCTCGCTGATCTCGATGACCCGCGCGGGCATCCGCACCTTCTGGGCCTCCCTCGAAGGCACAGTACCGCGTGTTCTCGTCATCGAAATAGCGCCCATCATGCTGCTGCTGGGACTGACACTCGCCATGACCGTGCAGGCGGGGCCGGTGATGCGCTACATGCAGGAGACGGCGCGTATTCTCGATCTGCCGGCCAGCTACATTCAGGGCGTCATTTCCGCCCCAAGAGCGGGAACCAATCCGGAGGCGCAGCCATGATAAGCCGTGTCCTGCCCTACCCGCTGCTGACGGTTTCGCTGATCATCTTCTGGATGACGATCAACAGCTTTTCAGCCGGACATCTGCTGCTAGGCACCGGTGTGGCCCTCATCGCCTCCTGGGCTATGGCGTCGCTCCGGCCGGCAAAACCTCGCATCCGCAACTGGCACAAGCTCGTCAAGCTGATCGCGATCGTGCTTTACGACATCGTCCTGTCCAATATTTCCGTCGTGAAGATCATTCTGTTCCAGCGCGAGAGAGATCGCAAATCCGGTTTCCTCGCGGTGCCGCTCGATATTCGCGATCCGATGGGATTGGCCGTTCTGGCGACAATCCTCACCTCGACACCGGGAAGCGCCTGGCTCGAATATAATTCCAGCCAGGGCACGCTTCTGCTCCATGTTCTCGACGATGAGGATGAGGCGGCCTGGATAAGCCTCATCAAGAACCGATATGAAAAACTGTTGATGGAGATATTCGAATGAGTTCGATTATCCTTTTCTGGTCCTTTTCGCTCGCGCAGCTGATGCTCGCCATTGCCATGACGATTTCCGTTTACCGCATCGCCATCGGCCCACGCGCCCAGGACCGGGTGCTCGGCGTTGACACGCTCTATGTCAACGCCATGCTGCTTCTCTTGACCTTCGGCCTGCGCACCGGCAACGACATCTATTTCGAGGCCTCGCTGCTCATCGCAATCCTTGGCTTTGTCTCCACCGTTGCCCTTTCCAAATTCATGATGCGTGGCGAGGTGATTGAATGAACAATGCCGCAGAATTTCCGCTCTGGGCCGCCATTCTGGTGGCGTTCTTCGTCCTTCTGGGCGCCTCGCTGACGCTGATCGGCACCATCGGCTTTGCCAAGCTCAACAGCTTCTACGAGCGCCTGCATGCACCGACGCTCGGCACCAGCTGGGGCACCGGCGGCATCGTCATGGCCTCGATCATCTATTTCTCCGTCTCCGGCGACCGCTTCGCCTTCCACGAGATCTTCATCGGCATCTTCGTGACGGTGACGACACCGGTTTCCCTGATGCTACTCGGCCGCGCCGCGCTTTATCGGGACCGGGCGGAGCAGAATACGGATAACCGGGAGCATCTGTAGCACCGCGGACTCAGATAATTTTTGCGTGAATTACCTTCCTGAAGATCAAGGAAACTCTCCTGCGACGAGTCTTATCCGATGATCCACTTGCGGGCGGCTTTCCGATTGTTGGACAAGTAGGCAGACGTAACGCATCGAGTTACATCGTCCGCGCTAAAAAACCGATGACAACGGAAGCAATCTGCTCTCGCCAGCGCGGAGGAGGCAACACGCATTCAATTCAGGAAAAAATGAAATTAAGAAGAATGGTGCCCGGAGGCGGATTTGAACCACCGACACGCGGATTTTCAATCCGCTGCTCTACCAACTGAGCTATCCGGGCACTTCAGGTCCTTGAAGAACCTCCGCTTTTGGCGGGCGGGGCTGTTTGGTGCCCCGAAAGTGAGCGGGGTTATAACATCTTGTTCGGACATGGCAAGCGCCATAGCGAAGTTTTTTGACAGTTTTTTCACGGCGCCTGTGGATGGCTGGAATACGTGCGCTGTGAAGGCCTTATCGTGGCTGGAAACGCGCTATCGGCAATCCGCCAGAACTGATCGACATCAGTCAGGTGGCGGATTCAGGCGCGGCTGATCCGGGCGAGCGGCGGTTGGGCGGCTTGGGGCAATTATGCCCCTTCCCTGCGCCGTGCGGCAAGTCCAAGCGCAAAAGGCACCACAGCCACCAGAGCCGCCATGACGGGTGAGGACGCGAAGATGCGGCTGGCAAGCGAGGTAACGGCAACGGAGCGCACAACCATCATCAGGCGCGAATTCTCGTGGTCTTTCTCGTGCCTGATATCTGTGGGTTTGTGGCGGGTTGGATGGGACGCCGATTCCAGCTTTTTCACATCGCGGCGCAGCTTTTCCAACTGTTTGCGGAGTTCGTCCAGTTCCGCGCGTATCGACTGGTCCACCGTAGCGGAAGCACGCGCCTCTCGGACAGCGGGCTTTTCTGCCTCTTTCTCCGCAGCTTCTTCATCAAGTTCAGCCAAGTGGTCGTCAAGGTCCGATGGTTTGTCGAAACCATGGGATCGCAGCGATGTCTTCATTGCAGTCTCCTGAAGTGTCCTGAATTGCGGCACCGGGCGCGCATCGCCCGTTCACGCCTTCTCAACGCCCCAGCCGGGCAAAGGATGCACATAAAGCGACGGTATCGGCACGATAGGCCGATAAAAAAACAGGCCCCGAAGGGCCTGTTCATTTGTGTGTCTTGAAGGCTTATGCCGCTTTCGCGGTGCTGCCATAGGGATCGAAGCGACCGTAGAAGGTCTCGCCCTTGGCCGCCATGTCCTTCAGAAGCGGCGTCGGCTTGAAGCGTGGGCCATAGGTCTCGCTCAGCTTCTCGGCCAGCGCCACGAAGGTCTTCACGCCCATGCCGTCGATATAGGAGAGGGCGCCGCCGGTGTAGGGCGCAAAGCCGAAACCGAGGATGGAGCCGACATCGGCCTCACGCGGGTCGGTGACGATGCCTTCTTCCACGGTGCGGGCGGCTTCCAGCGCCACGGTGACCAGAAAGCGCTGTTTCAGCACTTCCATATCCACATCCTCCGGCTTCTGCTGAGGATAGAGATCCTTCAGGCCGGGCCAGAGGGACTTCTTGGCGGGCTTTGGCGGGTAGTCGTAAAAGCCCTTGGCGTTCTTGCGGCCAAAACGGCCCTCGCCTTCCACCAGCTTCTTCACCAGTTCCATATGGCGCGGATCGACAGCCTTTTCACCGAGATCGGCGACGGTTGCTTTCAGGATCTTGTAGGAAAGATCGATCGCCACCTCGTCGTTCAGCGCCAGCGGGCCGACCGGCATGCCGGCGAATTTCGCGGCATTCTCGATCATGGCGGGCGGCACACCCTCGATCAGCATGTCGTAGCTTTCCGCCATGTAACGCAGCACGCAGCGATTGACGAAGAAGCCGCGCGTATCGTTGACGACAATCGGCGTCTTCCTGATCTTGGCCACATAATCCAGCGCGACGGCCAGCGCCTTGTCACCCGTTTCCTTGCCGAGGATGACTTCCGTCAGCATCATCTTCTCGACCGGCGAGAAGAAGTGGATGCCGATGAAATCCACCGGGCGCTTGGAGTTCTTCGCAAGCCCGGTGATCGGCAAGGTGGAGGTGTTGGAGGCGAAAATTGCGCCTTGCGGCAACACGGCTTCCA
This sequence comes from Agrobacterium sp. 10MFCol1.1, assembly GCF_000381165.1. Lineage (NCBI taxonomy): Bacteria > Pseudomonadati > Pseudomonadota > Alphaproteobacteria > Hyphomicrobiales > Rhizobiaceae > Agrobacterium > Agrobacterium sp. 10MFCol1.1. The sequence continues at coordinate 500,327 of NZ_KB906072.1, forward strand.
CGGCCTCGATGACGGCCTTTTTCACGTCGCGGTCTTCGAAGACGGCCTCGATGACGAGATCGGCGTCGGAGAGCGCCGCGTAATCCGCTGTCGGGGTAACGAGGTCGAGCAAGGCCTTGCCTTCATCCTGCGTCAGCCTGCCCTTGCCGATGGCGGCCTTGACGCTTTCCTCGCAATGGCCCTTGCCCTTGTCGGCGGCTTCCTGATCGCGGTCCACCAGCGTGACGGGGATACCGGCTGCGGCAGTGACATAAGCAACGGCAGCGCCCATGAAGCCCGCGCCGACGACGCCGACCTTTCTGAACTCCGTCTTCGGCTGACCGGCCGGGCGGCGCGCGCCCTTGCCCAGTTCCTGCATGGAAACGAACAGCGAGCGGATCATGCCGAAGGCTTCCTTCGAGCGAAGGATTTCGGTGAAATAACGCTGCTCCACCTTCAACGCCGTATCGAACGGCAATTGCAGACCCTCATAGACGCATTTCAGGATAGCAAGTGCTGCCGGATAGTTGCCGGCGCTTTCACGGCGCAGGATCGCCGGAGCGGCCGGCCAGAGCTGGGCAGCGGCCGGCGTCCAGATGCCGCCGCCGGGGGCCTTGAAGCCTTTTTCATCCCAGGGGGCAACCGGCTTCAGGCCGTCCTTGATCATTTGCTTGGCAGCGGAAATGAGCTGATCCGGATCCACCACCTGATGAACCAGCCCCATGGCCTTGGCGCGCGCACCGGTCAGCGACTGACCGGTGGTCATCATCTGCAAGGCGGATTGCGCATCGGTCAGGCGCGGCACGCGCTGGGTGCCGCCGGCACCAGGGAAGATGCCGACCTTGACTTCAGGAAGGGCTATCTTGAGGCTCTTGGCATTCGACGCGACGCGACCGTGGCAGGCAAGCGACAGCTCGAAAGCGCCGCCCATGCAGGTGCCGTTGATGGCTGAGACCCAGGGCTTACCGTTGGTCTCCAGCTTGCGGAACAAGCCGGTCATGCGGCCGACCAGTTCGAACAGCTTGGCGGCTGCCTGATCCGGGTCCTTCGCCTTCTCGTCATTGTAGAAGGAGAACATCGACTTGATCATCGAAAGATCGGCACCGCCGGAAAACGTGCTCTTGCCGGAGGTGAAGACAACACCCTTGACGGCAGCGTCGGCGACAGTTGCGTCAACGATGGCGTTCAGTTCGTCCATCACCTCGGAAGTGAAGACATTCATGGACTTCTCCGGCATGTCCCAGGTGACAAGGGCAATGCCGTCTGCGTCCGTCTCGATGGTGAAATTGGTATAAGTGCTCATTTTGGGATTCCTCTTCCCTGAATTTCGTTTCGCCGAACTTCCCGATCCCTCATTCCTGTGCCTGTCACAGGAACCCAGTCAGCCCAAGTCTTTGGGCTGGAATACTCTCGCGCGCCGCAGACGCGGCGCTGCTGGAATCCCTGTGACGAGCACAGGGTGAGGAGCCTGGGGTTAGCCCTCCGTAACTCAAACCCGCTCGATAACCGTCGCCGTGCCCATGCCCGCGCCGATGCAGAGCGTGACGAGGGCAGTGTTCAGATCGCGCCGCTCCAGCTCGTCAAGCACCGTGCCGAGGATCATCGCTCCTGTCGCACCCAGCGGATGGCCCATGGCGATTGCGCCGCCATTGACGTTCATCCTTTCGTGGCTGATGTCGAAAGCCTGCATGTAACGCAGCACGACGGCGGCGAAGGCCTCGTTGAGTTCGAAAAGATCGATATCGGCAAGCGACATCCCGGTCTTTTTAAGAAGCTTCTCGGTCACATCCACCGGGCCGGTCAGCATCAGCGCCGGATCGGAACCGATATTGGCGAAAGCCCTGATGCGGGCACGCGGCTTCACGCCCATCGCCTCGCCGCCCGCCTTGGAACCAACCAGAACGGCGGCCGCGCCATCGACGATACCGGACGAATTGCCCGCATGGTGCACGTAGTTGATACGCTCCACTTCCGGGTGCGCCATGATGCCAACGGCTTCGAAGCCGCCCATTTCACCCGGCATCTGGAAAGAGGGGTTGAGGGAAGCCAGCGCCTGCATGTCCGTACCGGGGCGCATATGTTCGTCGCGGTCGAGGATCGTCAGGCCGTTGCGGTCCTTCACGGGGATAACGGACTTGTTGAAATAGCCCTTTTCCCAGGCATGCGCGGCGCGCTTCTGGCTTTCGACAGCATAGGCGTCGACATCGTCCCTGGAGAAACCATATTTCGTGGCGATGAGATCTGCCGACACGCCCTGCGGCATGAAGAAGGCGGGGAAGTTGACCGAAGGGTCCATGTACCAGGCGCCACCAGACATGCCCATGCCGACGCGCGACATGCTTTCCACGCCGCCGGCAATGACGATATCGTCGGAGCCTGCCTTGACCTTGCCGGCCGCGAAGTTGATGGCATCGAGACCTGAAGCGCAGAAGCGCGAGATCTGCATTCCCGGTGCCTTGTTGGAATAACCGGCCTCGAAGGCGGCGGCTTTCGGGATAACTGCACCGGCATCCATGACGGGATCGACACAGCCCATGATGATGTCATCGACAGCAGACGTATCGAGCCCGTTGCGGTCGCGGATGGCTTCCAGCGTCTTGGCGGCAAGGCGAACGGAGGGCACCTCATGCAGGCTGCCATCCTTCTTGCCGCGTCCGCGCGGGGTGCGGACATGGTCATAAATGTAAACGTCGGTCATTAACTCTCTCCCTCGGCGCGTGACACGCCCTGTCAGAATGCTTCCGCAGCCAGTTCCATCATGGTGTCCGCGCCGGTTTCGATGCAGGCCTTGCGTAGCGCCGTTTCCGGCATGATGCGCTCCATATAAAACTTCGCCGTGACAAGCTTGGTCTTGAGGAAATCCTCGTCCGAAGTGCTACCTGCCGCAAGGGCTTCGCTCGCCGCCTTCGCCATGCGGGCCTGCATGTAACCCAGCACCACGATACCGAAGAGGTGCATGTAATCGGTCGAACCGGCACCGGCATTGTCTGGCTTGGCCATGGCGTTCTGCATGAACCACATGGTTGCGGCCTGCAGGTCGTTCAAGCCCTTCTTCAGGCCCTTGGTGTAGAGGCTAAGCTTTTCGTCAGCGCGGTTTTCCTCGCAGAAATCGCCGATTTCCTTGAACAGCGCCATGACGGCACGGCCGCCATTCATGCCGAGCTTGCGGCCGACCAGATCGAGCGCCTGAATGCCGTTCGCACCCTCATAGATCATGGTGATGCGGGCATCGCGGACATATTGGCTCATGCCATGTTCCTCGATATAGCCGTGACCGCCGAAGACCTGTTGCGCCATCACGGCATGGTCGAAGCCCTTGTCAGTCAGCACGCCCTTGAGGATCGGCGTGACGAGACCGAGCAGGTCATCTGCCGTCTGACGCTCTTTCTCATCGGTCGACCGGTGGGCGATATCGGATTGCAGCGCGGTCCACAGAAGGAAGGCGCGACCAGCCTCGTTATAGGCCTTGATAGTCATCAGCGTACGGCGGATATCCGGGTGCACGATGATCGGATCGGCCTTTTTATCGGGGAATTTTGCCCCGGAAAGTGAACGGCCCTGAATGCGCTCGCGGGCATATTCGACCGCATTCTGATAGGCGATCTCACCCACGGACAGGCCCTGAAGGCCGACGCCGAGGCGGGCCTCGTTCATCATCACGAACATGGCGGAGAGACCCTTGTTCTCCGCACCCAAGAGATACCCCGTCGCATCGTCATAGTTCATGACGCAGGTGGCGTTGCCGTGGATGCCCATCTTGTGTTCGATCGCGCCGCAGGTGACGCCGTTGCGCTCGCCGAGCGAACCGTCCTCCTTCACGAGGAATTTCGGCACGATGAACAGCGAAATACCCTTGGTGCCTTCCGGCGCGCCCTCGATGCGGGCAATCACCAGATGGACGATATTATCAGTCATGGAATGTTCGCCGGCCGAAATGAAGATCTTCTGGCCGGAAATCTTGTAGCTGCCGTCGCCCTGCGGAACTGCTTTTGTGCGCAGCAGGCCGAGATCGGTGCCGCAATGGGGTTCCGTCAGGTTCATGGTGCCGGACCATGTTCCCTCGACCATCTTCGGCAAATAGGTTTCTTTCTGCTCCTGCGTGCCATGGACGAGGACGGCAGCGATGGCGCCCTGCGTCAGGCCGGGATACATCATCAGCGACAGGTTGGCGGACGACATATACTCGCCAATCGCCGCATGCAGCGTATAGGGCAGGCCCTGTCCGCCGAATTCCGGCGGTACGGCGAGGCCGATCCAGCCGCCTTCACAATAGGCGTCGTAAGCCTCCTTGAAACCATCAGGAACGGAAACCGAACCATCATCTGCACGCTTGCAGCCCTGTTGATCGCCAGACAGGTTCAGCGGGAAAAGCCGCTCCTCGGCAAGTTTCGCCGCCTCGCCGGTAATAGCCTCGATCATGTCGGGGGTTGCATCCTCGAAGCCGGGCAGGTTGTTATACCGCTCGAGGCCAAGAACGTCGTTCAGAATAAAAAGCGTGTCTTTAACTGGGGCCTTGTAAACAGGCATTACCGATGTTCCTCCGCATCGTGAAAGCCGGAGCCGATCCGGCCGATATGGGATGACAATATTTGACGTGCGCGTAAACGTCAAATAAATTCCGGTCGAATGTCATGGCCCTTTTTCCGCGCAATGCTTGGCCAGCCCCACGCGAAAGCGTTACGAGCCGCAAAAGTTAAAAAATTCCAACCATAGTTAACCACTTCTTTACCACGTTTCGTGAATTCTCCGACACGAGGTAACTGCTTCGTCAATCGAAGCATTTTCCTCCATGGGGGCAAATACCGGCTCTAGAATTGCTGCATGTTGTGCGACGGCATTATCAGGCGGGTAGCCGTTGCAACAAACACCGGGCACGCCGGACGGAAGCGAAGCGAGCGAGAAGATGAACGGATTGCGATCGAAAAACCAAAGCCCGAGCGACAGGTCGTCTCTTGATGCTCTCAATCGCACCATTGAAGGCCTTGAAGCCCGCATCGAAGGGCTGATGAGCCAGAAATTTCCGCGCGACCCCCGGGCCACGACAGCTGAGCCGAAAAACGAGGCCCATGCCGCGCCGCGCGAGCCACGCGCCACCGTCACCCCGCCGCAACTCGACCCGGTCAACGAAATCCGCCAGCGCCAGCGCCTGCTTGAGGCAAGCTTCCAGCGCCCGCAGGAGCCCGTTGCGCGCCCGGAACGAACCATTAGCAGACCGCTTGCGCCTGAATACCGGCCGAACGACGTGCAGAACGCGGCGGCCAACCCCGCACCGCGCGCGCGCTCCATCCCGCCCTATCAGGAGCAGCAGCGAAACGACGCGGCCTTGCAGGAGATCGCGCAGGCGCTCGTCAACCTGCGGCATGAGCTGAAGCACGATATTTCAGAAGGCGTGGCGCGCGAAGCGCAAGGGCTGCGAGCCGAAATCCGAAACATTCGCGCGATCGCGGAAGACCAGCAGTTCATCGGCGACCTGCGCGACGATATTGCAAGGCTTGCCAGCAGCATCGACCAGCTCGGCAATCTGGCCTCTCCCGATGCCTACGGGCTGCGCAATGAATTCGATGACCTGCGCCTCACCATCGATCAGCTTGCGCGTGAAGACAGCGTACATCGGATCGAAAGCCGCTGGAACACCGTGGAAGACACGTTGCGCGGTTTCGACACGGCCTCGCTGCAGGACGAAATCGTCTCGCTCGCCTATCGTCTCGACGACATCAAGACCCAGCTCGGCGGCATGAGCAACAATCCCGCCGTGCGCGTGCTTGAGGAAAAGCTGATCACCATCGCAAGCGCTGTGGAGCAGCTCGGCAAGCATATGCAGCCGAACGAGGCTGCCTTTACCGAACAGTTTTCCGGTCTGGACCAGCGACTGGATGAAATCAGCCGCGCCATTGCCGCTACTGGCGCCCGCTCCAACAATGCACAGGCCACCGACAACGCACTGGCACAGCGGCTGGAAACCCGCCTGAACGGCCTTGCCGAACAGCTCGGTGATATCAATCGTATTGCCGCCGCAAAGCCCGATCCTGCTGTGGATCTCACCGCCCGTCTTGAAACGCTGGCCGCCAAGATCGACGAATTGAGCACGGCGCGCGACGCGGCACAGCTGCACGAGCGACTGGACCAGCTTTCCCTGCTTCTGGAGCGTTCGCAGCGCCCCTCACAGCAGGCGGAACTGACATCGTTCCTCAGCGACATTTCCCGCAAGATCGACGCGCTGGATCACGGCACGGTCAATGACGGCCTGGCGGAACGGCTCGACACGCTTTCTCGGCGCATCGAAGACCTTGACTATCGCTACAGCCAGCCGCAGCCCGTTGCTGGTTTCAACGAAGGCACTTTTTCGCGCCTGGAAGAACGGCTTGGCGATATCGCGGCCCGTCTGGACGAGACCGCCCATGCCGCACCCGCCGACAGCGGCGCTTTGCTCAGCCTCGAAAATCAGATCGCCCATCTCTCCTCGCTAATCAGCCAGCCGGGTCATCACCAGCCGGCGGGCATGTCGCCGGAACTCGATGCCCGCATGTCGGCGATCGAGGACTACATGGCGTCCAACGATGAGTATATCATCGAAGCGGCTCGACAGGCGGCCGAGGCCGTTCTGGACGCCTTTACGCGCAACAATGTCTCCTCCGGCGCAAACCTCGCCGATATGACGATGCTGACCGATCTTGCCACCGATCTGCGCAGCCTCGAGGCGCTGAGCCGCAACACGGAAGAACGCACGCACCGCACCTTCGAGGCGCTGCACGAAACGCTGGTGCAGATTGCCGGTCGACTGGACAGCCTTGATAATCGCGCACCCGCTCCCGCCTATCGCGAAGAGGCAGCGCCACGCAACGTCGCGCAGCATATGATTACGCCCGCCCGCGAAGACGTGGCCATGCCGGCCGCCATCTTCCCGCAAGAGGGCTACATCACCGAAGAACAGCTTATTCTCGAAGACACGCGCGATGCCGGCGAAAACGGCGCGGATGCGATGGCAATCGTGCCGCCCGCCGCTGCAAAACCCGCAAAAGCAGAGAAAAAGAGCCTGCTTGCCGGCCTGACCAAGCGTTTCAAAACCGGCACGGCGAAGACCGCCAAATCGGCAGAAGAACCCGTATCGGCAACCACCACCCGCACGCAGGTGGAACCCGCCCCTTCGCTCGATCCGATCGACGTGCTGCCCGCGGGCCAGGAGAACGAACTTCTGGAGCCCGGCTCCGGCGCACCTGATATCAAGAAAATACTGGAACGGGTGCGCGCCAGCCAGGTCGCTTCCAGCGGCAAGGCGGCGGATGCAGAAGGCCGCACGGATTTCATCGCCGCCGCCCGTCGCGCAGCGCAGGCTGCCGCCATGGAAACCTCACCGGAGAAGCTTGAGACCGGCAAGAAAAATCGCAAGCCCGACGCTTCGGCGCTTTCACGTTATCGTCGCCCGCTGCTGCTCGGCATCGGCGCCATTCTTCTTGCGATGATGGCCATGCCGCTCGTCAAGACGATGATGGGCGGCACGGAAGCCCCGGCACCGGTCATCGAAGAGAAGATGGGCGATGCCCCGGTCTCCGCACTTCCCGAGACCGGCGACAAGGCCGTGACCATTCCGTCCGAACTGGCTATCGATTCGCAGGAGGCGGCATCCGCCGACAGCATCGAAAACGCAGCACCATCGGAAAACACCATCGATCCGCGTACCATTGGCGGCGCGCCGCTTGCCAATGAACCGCCTGTTGCCGATGCGCCTGCTGTGGATGCGGCGACATCAGGCACTGTCGCACAGAGTGAGCCGCAGGCACCGGTGCAGGCCGCTACCACAACTGCCGCCGCCCAGGGCGCGATTGCGGTTCCCGCCGGTATCGAGCCAGCATCGCTGGCGGAAGCCGCAGCGAAAGGCGACACGCAGGCGCTGTACGAGATCGCAGCACGCTACACCGAAGGTCGCGGCCTTGCCGCCGATCGCGCGGAAGCCGCCAAATGGTACAAGCTGGCTGCGGATCGCGGCCTTGCTCCCGCACAATATCGTCTCGCCAACCTTTACGAGAAGGCGAACGGCGTCGAGCGCAACCTTTCCGAAGCGAAGCGCTATTACACGCTGGCAGCCGAACAGGGCAATGCAGGCGCCATGCACAATCTCGCCGTCCTGCTCGCCTCCGATGCGGCCGGCCAGCCGGATTTCACCACCGCCGCGCAATGGTTCATCAAGGCTTCCGAACTCGGCGTCCGCGACAGCCAGTTCAACCTTGCCATTCTCTACGCGCGCGGAAGCGGCGTGAAGCAGGATATCGAGGAATCCTACAAGTGGTTCTCCATTGCCGCCAAGGATGGCGACACGGACGCTGCCCAGAAGCGTGACGAGGTTGCGGGAGCGATGAACCCGCAGCAGCTTCAGAGCGCAAGTGCGAAAGCCGACGCGTGGAAGGTCAAGCCGCTTTCGGAAGACGCCAACAGTGTCAATCCGCCCGAGGAATGGGCTGGCAAGGACGGCGTGAAGACTGCCTCCGTGGACATGGAAAAGGCGATCCGCAACATTCAGGCAATCCTGAACAAGAACGGTTTCGATGCCGGCCAGCCCGACGGCAAGCTTGGCAAGAACACGGTTACCGCCATCAAGGATTTCCAGAAATCCGTTGGCCAGACACCCGACGGGCGCATCACCAACGAGCTGGTGACAGCGCTGCTCGCCCGCAACAAATAACCGTTTCGCAACGGACGAGGCGGCCTCCCCGGCCGCTTCCCCGCAGTTTGGCGCCGGAATGTGGCGCTGCTCCCACGCCTGATCGCTATGTTTCCAAATTATCAACGTATTTACCGTTGAATGTTGACACGTCGGACCCTCGCGGGCATGACGGATGAAGGCTGGGCATGCCCGGTCTTTTCAGACAGAAAATGTAAATCGCGGCGCGGCCCCACACCCGGACAAGCCCTGCCGCCCGGAACCATTTGCCCGAGGTCCGAGCCGTGACTGTCTATCTGCCGATTGCAGAACTGTCGGTGAACATTTTCATCATTCTCGGCATGGGCGCGGCCGTCGGTTTTCTTTCCGGCATGTTCGGCGTGGGGGGCGGTTTTCTCATCACCCCCTTGCTGATTTTTTACAATATTCCGCCCGTAGTGGCTGTGGCGACGGGCGCAAACCAGGTGGTGGCCTCTTCCGTCTCCGGCTCGATCACGCATTTCCGGCGCGGAACGCTGGATGTGAAGCTTGGGAGCGTCCTGCTGGTCGGCGGCCTTGTGGGCGCTACGGTGGGCGTGTGGATATTCTCCTTCCTGCGCAGCATCGGCCAGCTCGATCTCATCGTTTCGCTGCTTTATGTCATCCTGCTCGGCACTGTCGGCACCTTGATGCTGAAGGAGAGCATTTCCGCCCTGCGCCGCGCTGCCCGTAATGAGACGGTGACGCTGCGCCGCCCCGGCCATCACAACTGGGTTCACCGCCTGCCGCTGAAAATGCGGTTCAAGAAGTCGAAGATCTATCTCAGCATCATTCCCGTCGTCACGCTGGGTTTCGGTATCGGCATCCTGACCTCGATCATGGGTGTCGGCGGCGGCTTCATCATGGTGCCGGCCATGATCTATCTTCTGCGTATTCCGACCAACGTCGTTGTCGGGACCTCACTGTTCCAGATCATTTTCGTTACCGCCTATACGACCATCGTTCAGGCTGCGACGAACTATTCCGTCGATGTGGTGCTGGCCTTCATCTTGATGGTCGCGGGCGTCATCGGCGCGCAATATGGCGTGCGCGTCGGGCAGAAACTGCGCGGCGAACAGCTGCGCGCGCTTTTGGCGCTTCTGGTGCTTGCAGTCGCCCTTCGCCTTGCCGTGGCACTGGTAGTTCGCCCCGAAGACCTGTTTTCGGTCGCCGTCGGAGGGTTAGGTTATTGACCCACCGCCTGCTGCTTTGCGCCTTTCTGCTTATCGGTTCCTGCCTTGCCTTTAACGCTTCGGCGCAGACACCGCCGCTTGCCCTGCCTCCCGGCACACAGCAGCGGTCCTTGCAGGAAAATATCGAAATCGGCGCATCGACGACGGAGATTCCGATCACCTCCGATTTTCGCGGCGCGGATTTCACGCTTTTCGGAGCTCTTAACAACACCGACCAGTTGCTGCTCGCTATCGGCCAATATGATATCGTCGTCACCCTCGAAGGCCCCAGCGACTACATGACCGTGCGCAAGAAGGAGCGCGTGGCCGGTATCTGGATCAATACCAGCGCCATCACCTTCACGCCGCTGCCGGAATCCTATTCCATGGCCAGCACGCGCGATATCAGCGCCGTCGCTTCGCCTGGCACCTTGCGGGCCATGGGGCTTGGTGTCGAACATCTGTCGCTCAAAAGTGCGGTGTTTTCCGGCGTGCCCGACAATGTCTTCGATTTTCAGGAGGCCTATCGGCGCCTGCGGCTTTCAAGCGGCATCTATCGCAACGACACGACCGGCGTGCGGCTTGAACGCACCGGCCTGTTCTGGGCAACCCTGCGCCTGCCCGCCAACGTCCCGAACGGCGTGCATACCGCCCGTGCCTATCTCTTCAAGAGCGGCAATTTCATCGCCCAGCGCGAGCTGAAACTGCGCGTCGTCAAGACCGGCATGGAACAGGCAATCACGGATGCCGCGCATCAGACACCGCTTGCCTATGGCGCGCTGTGCGTTCTCCTCGCCGTCGTCACGGGCTGGAGTGCCAGTATTATTTTCCGCAAGGAATGAGTGTTTTTCATTCCCGTAAAAGAGCGCGTCTTTCGCCCTCGGCGTAAAAGATAGCGTTCGCTTCCTTCAATGGTTTGCGGTAAAATTCAAGACGTTACAACCACGTACGCAGCTTATGGCGGCAAGTGCGGTTGTGACCGGGATGAAAAGGAGAAATGTCATGTTCAAGCACATTCTCATTCCCACCGATGGCTCGCCGCTGGCGCAGATCGCAATCGACCAAGGGTTCGCTCTCGCCAGAGAGGCAGGCGCAAAGGTGACCGTCGTGACGGTGTCCGAACCCTTTCACGTGATTGCCAGCGATGTCGAGGACATTGCCGCCATTGCCGAAGAGGAATTCCACCGTTGCGAGGAGGCGGAGCATTTTCTGAGAGATACGCAGGCGCACGCCGCATCGATGGGGCTGGATTGCGAAGCCCTGCTGGCGCGGGCGGGACGGCCGGATGAGGCGATTGTCGAAATCGCCAACAGGACCGGCTGCGACCTGATCGCCATGGCTTCACACCGGCGCAGAAGCTTCGTCGAGATGCTTGTCGGCAGCGTTACCGCCAAGGTGCTGAAAAACTCGAAGATACCGGTGCTGGTATACCGCCAATAGGCGGGCGAAGCGATGCGCTCAGCCGAGCAGATTTGAAAACCGTACCGAATAGATGCGGTCCCGCCCCATCAGATGCGCGACGAGTGCAGCGTGGTCAAAGAGGCCGCGCATCGCCTTGTGCCGCAAATCCAGTCCGCCGCTCATCACCCCGAAGGCCGGCATCAACAGGCGGGAACCATCGGTGGCGAAACAGGGGCGCCGCACCGTTTTTTCGCGACGGCGAACAGTGGCGGAGGGATGCAGATGGCCTGCGATTTCACCCGCGGCATCTCCTACCTTAGGCTCGTGGCGGAAAACGAGATTGCCATAAAACATCTCATCTACCGAAGACCCCGGCAGATCGACCGTGCCATCCGGATCGTGATTGCCGTTGATCCATATCCAGTCACGGCCACGGGCCATCTCGCGGATCAGTTCGCGCAGCATAAGCGGCAGATGCTCGGACCCGACCCGATCGTGGAAATTGTCGCCGAGGCTGACGACGATCTTCGGATCGTAACGGCTGACAAGGGAAGACAGGATTTTGAGGGTAGCGATCGTGTCGTAAGGCGGCAGCATGCGCCCGCGCCGGGCAAAGGCCGCACCTTTTTCAAGATGCAGGTCCGAGACAACCAGCAGCGACAGATCGGGCAGGTAAAGCCCACCCAACGGGTCACACCAGGCGGCGACGCCGTTGATGGCAGTTTCGCTGCCAAGGCATTCGAAGCCATTGGAAAACCTGTCGCTCAATGTCAGTCGGCTCAGCACTTTTGTGGTCGTTCCTTCATTCCAGTTTGATGCCTCAGGACATGGCTTCGGCGATAAGCTCGTCTGCGGCCTCGGCCAGCACCTGATCCATCGCCTCGCCCGCCACCGTCTCGCGGCCGATTTCCAGCATGACGGGAACGGCAAGCGGCGAGACGTGCTCCAGTGCACGATGGGTGGTGTGACCCTTGATTCGCTTCAGCATATCGCCAAGACGGCCAATGTCCAAAAGTCCCGCCGCCGCATCACGTCTGGTTGCCTCCAGCAGAATATGATCCGGCTCATGGCTGCGAAGAACGTCATAAATAAGATCGGCGGAGACCGTGACCTGACGGCCCGTCTTTTCCTTGCCGGGATGGCGGCGTTCGATGAGGCCTGAAATGACGGCACAGTTGCGGAAGGTCCGCTTCAGCATGAAGGATTCGTCCAGCCACGCCTCGAGATCGTCGCCCAGCATGTCCTCGTCGAGAAGTTCCGCCAACGACAGGCGGCGGGATTTCAGCCGCCTGCCAATATCCTCCATGGCCCAGATGGCGAGCGAATAATCGGTGGCAACGAAGCCCATGGGCTTTGCGCCCGCCCGTTCCAGCCGCCGTGTCAGAAGCATGCCGAGGGTCTGGTGAGCCAGCCGCCCTTCAAAAGGATACATGACCATGAAGAAGCGTTTGCGGAAGGGAAATGTCTCGACCAGCAGCTCGTCGCGCTTGGGAATGATCGATTTTTCCTTCTGGATTGCCAACCAGTCGCGCACCTGATCCGGCAGCGACTGCCAGCGGGCGGGATCGGACAGCATGGAGCGCACCTGGTCCGCAAGGTAGGTGGAAAGCGGAAACTTGCCGCCGGCATAGGAGGGTATCTTCGGGTCCATCGAAAAGGCCTGCGACACCAGGCATTCATTCTCCCGGATGCCTTCGAAGCGCAGAACCTTGCCGGCAAACAGGAAGGTATCGCCCTGCACCAGCTGCTCGAGGAAATATTCCTCGACCTTGCCGAGCGACATGCCACCGCGTCCGACCGAGCCCTTGGCATTGCGCTTGACCATGCGGACATTGAGTTCCGCAGCCTCGACGATGGTGCCGAGGTTGAGGCGATATTGCTGCGCGACCGCCGGATTGGAGACACGCCAGCGGCCGTCCTTCATCTGGCGGATGCGGGCGTAACGTTCATAGGTGCGCAGTGCGTATCCACCGGTAGCGGTAAAATCCACAACGCGGTCGAAGGTAGAACGCGGTAGATCGGCATAGGGTGAAGCGCTGGTCACTTCACGATAGAGATCATCCGCATCGAAAGGTTCGGCGCAGGCCATACCGAGCACATGCTGGGCAAGAACATCCAGTGCGCCTTGCGCGATGGGGGGCGTATCCTGCGCGCCGATATAGTTCGCATCGAGTGCGGCCCGGCACTCCATCACCTCGAAACGGTTGGCGGGAACGAGGATTGCCTTTGACGGCTCATCCATGCGGTGATTGGCGCGGCCGATGCGCTGGGCAAGGCGGCTCGCCCCCTTTGGCGCGCCGACATGCACGACGAGATCGACATCGCCCCAGTCTATCCCGAGATCGAGCGTGGAGGTGGCGACGACCGCGCGCAATTTGTTTTCAGCCATCGCGGCCTCCACCCGGCGGCGCTGTCCGGCATCCAGCGAACCGTGATGCAAGGCGATCGGAAGATTATCGTCGTTTACATTCCAGAGTTCCTGAAAAATCCTTTCCGCCTGCGAACGGGTGTTAACGAAGATGAGCGTCGTCTGGTGCGCCTTCAGAGCGGGATACAAATCCTTCATGGCGTAGCGCGCGGAATGGCCGGACCATGGAATACGCTCCTCCGTCTGCAGAATGGCGATGTTTGGCTTGGCTCCGCCTTCCACTGTTATAAGACCTGCGGGCGGTTCTCCCTGCCCCTGCGGTGCCAGGTAACGGCGCAAATCCATCGGCTCCGCCACCGTGGCGGAAAGGCCAATGAAGCGGACATGCGGCGCGTGCCTGCGCACCCGCGCGAGCGCGAGCGACAGCAGATGGCCACGCTTGGAGGTGACGAGCGAGTGCAGCTCATCCAGCACCACATATTTCAGGTCGCGGAAAAAGCGCTCGGCTTCCTTGTTGGCAAGCAGCAGCGACACCTGTTCCGGCGTCGTCAGGAGAATATCGGGCGGTTTGACCTTCTGGCGCTGGCGTTTTGCCTGCGGCGTATCGCCGGTGCGGGTTTCGATTGAGATCGGCAGGCCCATTTCCGTGACAGGCTTGGTGAGATTGCGTTCGATATCCACCGCAAGTGCCTTGAGCGGCGAGATGTAAAGCGTGTGCACGCCGACAAAGGCGGAGCCCGGCGGCACCTTGCCGCGTTCAGCAAGATCGGTGAGCGACGCCATGAAGCCGCCCAGCGTCTTGCCGGCACCCGTCGGTGCAATCAGCAGCATGTTTTCGCCGCCACGCGCCCGAGCCATCAGCTCCAATTGATGCGCGCGCGGGGACCACCCTTTTTCGGCAAACCATTTCTGGAATGAAAGGGGCAAGGTGCCGACATGCGTGCCGGAAATGGGAGACTCAGCGTGTTTCACGCCTTCAAGGTAGTGAGAAACCTTGAAAAAAGAAGAGCGGAACAGAGCTGCTTGACAGGAATGCATAGTCATGGATAAATAATATCCACGATACTAAAGCAAACCAAACGTGAGCAAATCGGATGAAACTCGGCGACGGCGTTGAACAGGCCATTCACAGCGTAGGCATGTTAGCGGGACTTTCCGAAGGCGGCGTGCTTTCGGCGGCGGCGCTGGCAGAATTCCATGGCGTTTCCACGAGTTATCTCTTGAAGCACCTGCAATTGCTTTCCGGTGCCGGAATAGTTTCCACCGTACCAGGGCCGAAGGGCGGTTATCGTCTGGCCCGGACAACCGACAAGATTACCCTGCTTGATATTGTTCTGGCCGTGGAGGGACCACAGCCTGCCTTTCGCTGCGCAGAAATTCGCCAGCGCGGGCCGAACCCCCTGCCGGGACGTTATTTCACCAAGCCCTGCGGCATCAACGCCGCGATGCTGAAGGCGGAGAAAGCCTATCGGGCGGAACTCGCTAAAACCAGCATTGCCGACATTCTGGGCGACCTTGCCGCCACTGACGACGGCGGCATTGCGGCACGCGGCTGCGCCTTTCTGGAGCTGAACGAGCGCAGGACGGCGACGCGCTAGAACCTAAAAAGACCCGACCATCTGAAATACCGGAGAGCTTCGCAGCTTCCCGGAACGATGACACATGCCCCTCAAACTGAACCACGAATGGAGAGAGACACATGAAAACCCGTTTGAACTATGCCAAGGCATCCCCCGAAGCCTTCAAAGCCGTGATGGCGCTCGAAACCTACGTCCAGAGCAGCGGCCTCGAGCGCCGCTTCGTTCATCTCATCAAGCTGCGCGCATCAATCATCAATGGCTGCGCGTTCTGTGTGGACATGCATGTGAAGGAAAGCCGTCACGACGGTCTTTCCGAACAGTGGATCAACCTGATGAGCGTTTGGCGGGAATCCCCGGTATATACCGAACAGGAACGGGCGTTGCTCGGCTGGGTGGATGCGGTAACGAAGATTGTCGAAACCGGCGCTCCGGATGACGCCTTCGAGGCCCTGAAGGCGCATTTCTCCGATGAGGACATCGTGAAGATCACCGTTGCCATCGGTGCCATCAACACCTGGAACCGCATCGCCGTCGGCTTCCGTTCGCAGCACCCGGTCGAAGCGGCAGCAAAAGCAGCCTGATCCGCTTTACCTGCACCGGACGACCGTTACATGGCGATGTAGCGGTCGTTTCTATGATTGATGGCGAGCGCGAGGTTCATGACTAGCGCGCCGAGGATGGAGCACAGGATGACGAAGGGTGTCGCCACGAAGAATGAGCAGGCCAGCACCATGCCATCGAAGGCGAGCTGGACGAGACCGGCGCGCCAGCCAAAACGGTCCTGGAGATAAAGCGCCAATATGCCGAAGCCGCCGAGGCTAGTGCGATGGCGGAACAGTGCAAGCATGCCTGCCGCGACCGTCAACCCGCCGAAAAGGGCGGCCGCGACGGGATTGATGCTTTCGAAAGCGAAGAAGCCCGGCATATATTCCGAAAGCAGCGCCGTCATGGCAATGGCGCAAAAGGTCTTGACCGTGAAAGCAAGGCCGAGACGGCGGAAGGCGAGATAATAAAACGGCAGATTGACGAGGAAGAACACCGCGCCGAAGCTAAAGCCGATCGAATAGTGCACCAGAAAGGCAATACCCACCACACCCCCGGTGAGGAGGCCCGCAGCGGAAAGCAGCGTCACGCCGAGCGAGACCAGCATGCTGCCCGCCAGAACGCCCTGGGCATCTTCCAGCAGCGAATGGCGATCGGGCGCAGAAGCCCAGATATTCACGCGCTTGCGCGTAGTCGTATCGCCCATGCCTGTTCCCCTGATTTTCCGGCCTTGATCGAGCTATTGCGCCCAAGCGCGAGAGATTTCAAGCGTACTTTCTTCAGCGCACAACGATGTATCTGTCCGAGCGGTGGTTGATGGCGAGAAACATGTTCAGCACGAAGGCGCCGACAATCGAATAGACGACGGTGGCCGGATCGATGACGAGGAAGGCGCAGAGCATCACGAATGCATCGAAGGCAAGCTGGATCAGGCCGGCGCGGATGCCGAAGCGGTCCTGAATATAGATGGCCAGAATGCCGATGCCGCCGAGGCTGGCGCGATGGCGATAAAGCGCCAGCAACCCGTAACCGAGGAGCAGGCCACCGAGCAGCGCCGCCCAGAGCGGGTTGATGCTGTCAATGACCATCCAGCGCGCTTCCACTTCCGTCAGCACCGAAACAAGACCGATGGCAATGAAGGTCTTGATGGAAAAGGCAAGACCGAGGCGGCGGAACGAGAGGTAATAAAAGGGCAGATTGACGAGGAAGAACAGGAGGCCGAAGCTGATGCCGAAGGCATAGTGAATGAGGAAGGCGACGCCGGCGGTGCCACCGGTCAAAAGGCCGACCTTGTTCAGCAGATAAAAACCGAGCGCCGATACGATAGCTCCGGTAACGATGCCCTGCACGTCTTCCACGGGCGCATGTTTGGCCGGATCCGAACTCCACATGCTGTAAACGCTTCTCGTTCTGCTCACGCTTTTTCCCTCAGGTTTCCGCGCATTTTGCACTGCAACAAACACGCGATCAAGATGGATACGTAAGGACGACTGACCTATCGTGAAAAAGGCAAGAAACGAAATGTTCAGGCTTTGGCGCGGGCAAGAAAAAGAATGCCGGAAAGGGGTTTTCCGGCATCCTTGCGAATGGTGGTTTTGCGGATTTCGATAAGAGAATAGCCCGCCCGCTCAAGAAGGCCGGTCACATAGCTTTTCGAATGTGCGTAACGCAACGATTCCCGCAGCACAAAACCATCTTCATCCCCTGCGTCCTCCACCGAAAAGGCGAAGAAACCGGAGGGCACAAGCAGGGCCGAAACGAGGGGCATGACGGTTTCGAGACTGCCGAGATACATCATCACGTCGGCGGCGGCGACGAGGTCCGCGCGGTGGTGCGGCATTGCCGGCGCGAACAGTCCCGAGGCATCAGCTTCCAGCGATAGATCGGCCTGGCCGAGATGGGCGTAAAGTCCCTTTTCCTCCGCCTTGGCGAGCATGTTCTGGGAAATGTCGAAACCTTCCAGCCGCTTCGCCAGGGAGCGGATTTCAACGCCGAGAAGGCCGGTGCCGCAGCCGATATCGACAATGGTGTCGAAGACGCCGCCTCCCGCCGCCTTGCCGATCAGTTCCGCCAGCTTCTGCGGTACGCTGTAATCCAGTTTCTCGACGAGCGACGTTTCGAAACGGTCGGCATAATCGTCGAACAGCCCTTCTACATAACGGCTCGGCGGCTGCTCCGGTGTGTCCGCGGCGCCGAGAACCGCGAGTTTCAGTTCGGCTGCAAACAGCCCTTCCGTATCCAGTTCGGCGACTTTTTCGTAAGCCGCCACGGCTTTGTCCGTTTCCCCCGCCTTTTCATGATATTCCCCGAAGCGAAACCAGCCCGCCGTCCACCGTGGCGCAAGTTCAAGCGCCTGCTCCATGAGTTCGGCGGCGGCGGGATAATCACCGCTCTCCGCCAACATGCGGGCATAGTCCGCCCGGCGGTCGGCAATGACGTCACCGGAAGAAAACTGGTTTGGGGCCATTCAAGATTTCCTGAGAAGATGTCGGCTGTCATTTATCAAGCCATAAAAAAACTCAAGTCCTATTTCATGGCGCACTCATGGAATTGCGAATATGACGCGATATAGTGCACCGAAACTTGCATCGAAGCAGCGTGCTTCATATGTCAGGACAAAACAGGAGACTTGCTGATGGCCGGTGAGGTCAACAAAATGCTGGGTGATACGGTGGCCCGCACCGTGGTGAAGCTGCTGGTAGTTTCATTGCTCGTCGGCTTTCTGATGGCGATCTTCGGATTGACGCCATGGAATATCATCTATGGCGCACGCGACTTCGTGGTTGATCTGTGGCGCAGCGGTTTCCACGCGCTTGGCGCAATCGGCGACTATCTGATCCTTGGCGCGACGATCGTCATACCCATTTTCATCATCCTGCGCCTCCTGAGCTATCGCCGCTGACATGACCGACACATCTTTCCAGACGCTTACGCGGCGCGGCTTCGTGCTGATTTCCGCCGGTTCCGTTCTTTCCGCCTGTGTTTCCGTGCCTACAAACAAGGGCATGCCGTCAGGCACCCGCGATGAGACCGCGGCAGCGCTTCCAATGGTCAACGAGTTGCGCCGCTCGAAAGGACTTTCGCCACTCTCCTTCAGTAGTGCGGCAAGTGGTGCGGCCGCTTATCAGGCCGGACGCATGGTCAAGGCGCAGAAGATGGCGCATCTGATCGGCCTGACCGACAGTTTCCTCATCCGCATGAAGGACGGCAATGTACCGCTACCAGCAGCGGAAAACGTGGCGGCCGGGCAGGACAGCGTTGAGCGTGTCGTCAAGGCCTGGATCGGCTCGAAACATCATCTCGAAAACATGCTCGGACCATATAATGGCCTTGGCGTCGCGGTTGCCTATGATGCCGCAAGCCGCAACCGGCCCTATTGGGCGATGGTGCTCTGCGCGTGAGATAACGGGGGGACGCCCCCTCCACCCTCATTCCTCTCCCTGTCACAGGGATGAGGCAGGAGAGCACACCACCACGATAAGCACTTATCTTAACCGACGCAGCGTCTCGACCGTTCAGGTCATCGTCATCCAAGCTTGCGGTCGGCCCAGCGGTCGACCGTGCTGTCGCGTAGGTCACGAATGGAGTGCACACCTTCGCGAGAGACCAGCTTCGACAGGCCTTTGACGATGGACGACGGCAGGCCGGGGCCTTCATAGACCATGCAGGAATAGAGCTGAACCAGATCGGCCCCTGCCCTTACCTTTTCCAATGCCGTTTCCGGCGAAGAAACGCCACCCACGCCGATGATGGGCAGATTGCTGCCGACGCGCCGGCGCATCTTGGCGAGAACAGTGGTCGAAAGCTCGAATAGCGGCTTGCCGGACAGTCCACCCGCCTCACCCTTATGCGGACCGGGCCGCAGGCCTTCACGCGAGAGCGTGGTGTTGGAGACGATCAGGCCATCGAGATCATGGGCCAGCGCCTCTTCCGCCACGTCATCCAGCCCTTCCTCGGTCAGATCGGGCGCGATCTTCAGGAAGATCGGAATGCGTTTGCCAAAGCGTTCGGCTTCTGCCCTGCGGCGCTCCAGCACGGCGCCAAGAAGTGCCGCGAGGCTTTCGCGCGCCTGCAAGTCACGCAGACCCGGCGTATTGGGCGAAGAGATGTTGACGGTGAAATAGGATGCGACCGAATAAAAGGCCTCGATGCCCTGCACATAATCGGCGATGCGGTCTTCGCTGTCCTTGTTGGCACCGATATTGACGCCGACGATGCCGCGTAACTGCGCCTGCCTCAAGCGCTCCAGCGCCGCGGCATGGCCTTCATTGTTGAAACCGAGGCGGTTGATGACGCCTTCATCCTCAACCAGACGGAAGATGCGCGGTTTGGGATTGCCGGATTGCCCACGCGGCGTGACGGTGCCGATTTCAGTAAAGCCGAAACCGAGCCTCAGAAGCGGTCCCGGGACTTCCGCATTCTTGTCGTAACCCGCCGCCATGCCGAGCGGATTGGGGAAAACGAGGCCTGCAACGGTCTGCTGCAGCCGCGGATCGTGCGGCACCATGCAGGTGGGCAGAAAGCCGCTTTTCAGCGCCGCCACGGACAGACCATGTGCCTTTTCCGGATCGACAAGAAACAGGCCCTTGCGGCCGATTGAGGAAAATAATCCGCTCATCACAAAATCTCCGGAAACTGGTGCTGGCCATCATGGCCAAGTGAAAGCGGCGTTTCCCAAAGCACGGCGGTCAAGGGAAGAGACGCATAGAGATGGGGGAAAAGATCGCCGCCTCTCGAGGGTTCATAAACCAGCTTGTCGCCAAGTGCTGCACCATCAACAGCGATCAGAAGCAGGTCGGTCTGGCCGGAAAAATGCCGGGCGGCAGTCTCGGCCGCCTGCTTTGCCGTTGAAAAATGAATGAACCCATCAGTCAGATCGATGGCGGCGCCTTCGAAGATGCCTTGTTCCCTGGCTGCATTCCACAACGTCTCCGGCACGATTTTGTAAATGATCGCGGGCGTTTCGTGCATGGGGCTCTCCGAAGGCTTTCCAAGGCTTTTCAGTCTGGGCGGTTTGCCGCAAAGCGGGTCGATTGTCCACAGTTTCCACGGCATTTTTATTGCCGCGACGGCTGTTCCCAAGCTTTTTCTTGTAATACGCAACCGATTAGAGCAACCTTTCAGAAGAGGAGCCGGAAGTAGTCTAGACTGCCGGCAAACGGGAGTGCGCCATACCTTTCAAAGAACCGCATAACGCCCTTGGGAGGGGGCCAGAATGTCGGAACTTGTCATTATCATCGCAGACGACCACCCGCTTTTTCGCGGCGCCCTAAAACAGGCCGTATCCGGTCTCGACGGGCAGCAGACAATCATGGAAGCCGGGGATTTCGAGGCTGCCAGAAGTGCCGCGACGGCGTGCAACGACGCCGATCTGATGCTTCTGGACCTCGCCATGCCGGGTGTCAGCGGATTTTCAGGCCTGATGGCGCTGCGGGCGGAATTTTCCAGCCTGCCCATCGTCATCGTTTCGGCAACGGACGACGCGACCACTGTTCGCCGGTCCATCGAACTCGGCGCTTCCGGTTTTATTTCCAAATCCTCGGGCATCGACGATATCAGGGATGGCATTCGCGCGGTTCTTGAAGGCGATGTGTGGATACCGGCAAGCTGTCAGGGCGAAAAGGAGCATGATCCTGACGTGGCTGATCTCATCGGCCGGCTCAGAACGCTGACGCCGCAACAGAGCCGGGTTCTGGGCATGCTGGCGGAAGGCCTGCTGAACAAGCAGATCGCCTATGCGCTGAATGTTTCGGAAGCCACCATCAAGGCGCATGTCTCCGCTATTCTGTTGAAGCTTAAGGTCGATAGCCGTACACAGGCGGTGATACAGCTCAGCAAGATAAACACATCGGCCATGGTGGCATAATAGAGGATTTTATTCCTTTCTTTTCTTTACTCCTGACGGGATATGGTCTAGATTCCGCGGAGTAAACGACAGGAGCTTTTCCGCCACGGGCTCCACCTGCGGGCTTTCATCATGCTTTCACACGAGACGATCTGGAGCGCCATCGATACGCTTGCCAAACGTCACCAGCTGACGCCTTCGGCCTTGGCGAAGCGTGCCGGTCTCGATCCCACCTCGTTCAACAAATCGAAACGTTTCGGCCCGGATGGCCGCAAACGCTGGCCTTCGACGGAATCGGTATCCAAGGTGCTGGAGGCGACGGGGGCAAGCGTCGACCAGTTTTTTGGTTATGCTTTCGGCAGGACGCAGACAATGCAGCCTTCAGGTGCGGACAATGCCATCCCCCTGCTCGGTTTTGCGCAGGCGGGCTCCGGCGGCTTTTTCGACGATGGCGGTTTTCCGGCCGGCCAAGGCTGGGATGTGGTGGAGTTCCCCTCTTCTCCCGAACGCAAGCAGGGCGTCTACGCGCTGGAAGTACAGGGCGAAAGCATGATGCCGCTTTACCGCGACGGCGATATCCTGATCGTGGAGCCGGGCGCGCAGGTGCGGCGCGGCGACCGCGTGGTGCTGAAAAGCCGAGACGGCGAAGTGATGGCCAAGGTGCTGGCGCGGCAAAGCCCCAAGAATATCGAGCTTCTTTCGCTCAATCCCGAACATCCGAACCGCAGCTTTGACATGGCCGATGTGGAATGGATCGCCCGCATCATCTGGGCCAGCCAATAGACACCCGCCATTGCGAAGACAGGCGTCCTACTTGCCCGGGCACAACTCAGAGAGCAGGCGTCGATACTATCCCTTTACAGACCGAGTGACGTTGCCGCGGCATCAACCGTCATGATCTTCGCACCGCCGGAAGCTGCCCTGCGGACAAGGCTCTGAAGTTTGTCTTCCGGGCAACCGTAAAAGCTCGGTGTCTGCGAAACATCGTGGGTGAAAATGATGAGCCAGCCGCCATTTTGCAAAACATCCTCGAGCCAACGATCGGCGGCATCGAGATAGTTTTGGTCCGCGCGCAACTCCACCCCGGCAAGATTGTACGGATCGATGCTGCCCCGGTTGATGCCAGGCATGATGCCGCGAGCGGTCTTGAACCTTCGTCGTAACAGGGGCTGCATGACGGGCGAGGCCATGCCGAAAGGAACGGAGAAATTCCGCCTGCCTCGGTTTTTGGCGAACGATCCCAGCACGGTTTCGTTGTGATCAAGATCCTCTTCAAGCCCGCGCCGTGAAAAGCTCGAGAGTTTGCGATGGGAAAAAGTATGGCAGGCAAGCTCGTGGCCAGCCGCTGCAAGTTCCGAACAGCCTTCGGTTGAAATCATGTCCTGCTGTTCATAGTGCCTGTCGATAAAAGTACCTGCGAGATAAAATGTCCCGCGAACACCCTCGCTTTCCAGAATGCGCGCGCCCTTTGTCCAGGCGGTCGCCGGCACATCATCGAATGTGAAGGAGACGATTGGTTCGGACGTTTTGATCAGCGCCGCCGGTCCTGGAAAGTACTGCACCAGCCGGTTATTGATCCTGTCTGCAAATGTCCCGATTTTTTGTGTCATGCATAAGCCCCCCGGCCTGTCTGCAAATTACTGCCCCTGCTCAAGTATGTCGTACGCCTGATGCCTCAAACAATAGATTGCAATCAGTAGAGAAGACCAGATAGGCCCGGTTCCGGTAAAGAAATTACTCTCAAGACACGAAGAAAGCAGTGCATACACCCAAATTCGTGCAAAAAGCCGCGTTAATGCCGGATCGGTACCCTTGTTCACAGCTATACGAAAATCGTTTGCGGGTATGATGACGAGCCATATGACGATGAGAACAAAGGCCGGCAGGCCGCCATTCAGCAGGCTTTCGACAAAGCCGTTATGGGCATGGAAGGCGGTGACCGCCCAGGTGCCGGCAGTATCGGCCTGCGCCAGCAGCCGGTCACTCGTCCAGAATGCCTGAAAACCCTGCCCGAAGATCGGCGATTGCGCAAACGTGTCGAAGGACAGGCGCCATATATCCGTTCGGCCGGTAAAGGTGGAATCGATCCCCAGACTATCGACCACATGCCGTATGCTCGGAAAATAGGTGGAGCCGACCGCGAGGATGTTGAGGAAAGCCAGAAGACCTCCGATCATCAGCAATGTCCGACCGGCATGTCTTTCCATGACCCAGACCAGCGCAACAGTGACGGGCAACAGCATCGCTGCGGTTTTCCCGTTGGTTTTCCAGAGGAAGAACCCTGCCAGAAGCGTGATGACAATGCCGCCGACCGTCGACCAGCTATTGCGCAGGTAAAGCCCGATCATGACGAGAATGATCATGGCGGGAGCGGCGGCATTCTTGTGATTGAAGATACCGCGCCAATCGCCGGCGAGCGCCGTTTCATCGAGATCGTAGGGCTGGTGGATCGAGCGCGAGCGCAGGAAGATCACCCCGAAGTAGCAGAGCGCCAGCAGGATGACGGCGAAGATGGCCATCATCCGGTCGAACTGCCTCCTGTCGCGCGGCATGACGACGAGGACGCTGGTGATGAAGCAAAGAAGGCCCGTAAAGAGCAAACGTTGCAGCGAAGTGCCAGGCTGGGAGCCAAGCACCGAACAAATCACCAGCCAGGAAAACAACAGCAGAATGGGCAGACGCGGCCGCAACAAAAGCCCCGTCAGCCGATGACGCAGGGCAAAAACACCCAGCATCAGCGAAATTACCAGCCCGGTCAGCTGGTTTGCGGCGGCGTGCGGCACGGGTGCAGCCGCAAGATTTTCGAAAGGCGCAACGGAAATCCAGATATAAAGCATCGTGACGACGAAAAAAATCGCGTCGCGACGGCCGCCCGTAAGCGACATGCTGTTGCTTTGTACAGGAATGGACTGCGTATCAGTAAAAGGCGGCATCGTCGGCCACATCGAAAAAGGATAATCGGATCATTGGCCTGCCTTGTGACGAACAACGAAACCCTTTTTGAAACCGGGCCATGTCCAAATAACCATAACAGTCATTATCATCATTATTATACAATTGCTTTAACCCTCTCTTACCTCAAGAAGGCTAAGACTGGGCAACTGCCATTCATAGAGGTCAACGGCCTTCGAATTATTGCCCCCTTGCCGGGTTTTCCAGTTCATCAATTTTAAAAACACGGCAGTTATCTTGAATTCGCCCGGCGACGCCGGAAAGCACGGAGAATAAGGTGTCGTTGAATACGCCGCGGTTCAGCCATCTAGTCAGACTGGGATTGACCTATATGGCATCCGGCGGGGCGCTTTTGATGTCCAGCGCCGCCCAGCTTTTGACCTTCGCCCTGCTTGCCCGCCATCTCGGCGTGGAACAATTCGCGCTCTATGCCTCGATCACGGCCGTGACCAATCTCGGCGTACAGATTTGTGGTTTCGGTTCGCAGGAATCGCTGATCCGCCGCGTGGCGCAGGATCGCAGTATGTTTCCCGTGATGCTCGGCCACAGCTATCTCCTGAGCGCCGCTACCGGCATTTTGCTGACCATCATCGGCATGGTCACGATCCCGGTGTTTTTCCCGACGTCGGAAACATTGCTGCATACCCTCATCACCACTTTCGTGATCCTGGTAACAAACCTCATCCTTTTGAAAGTCATTTCGCTTTCGACCCAAAGCTTCATCGCCCATTCCGACTTCGCCTCCGCCAACAAGCTGGAAGTGATGTTCGCCGTTGCCCGCACAATTGCCGCCGTGGTCGCCTGTCTCATCTTCAAGGTGGAGACGGTGGAGGCCTGGGCCCTGTGGAACCTGGCTGCCCATACGATTGCGGCAGTGATTTCGCTGAAGGCGATCGGCAGGCTCGGTCGGCCGGTTTTCCGGATCGTTCGCGATGAAATTCGCATCGGCATCCTGTTTTCCACCCAGTTCCTGTTCAAGGCCGTGCGTGGCAATGCCGATATTCTCGTTCTCGGTGCCGTTGCCAGCGCCGAGGTTCTGGGCAGCTACTCCATTGCCCGGCGAATTCTCGACAGCTCCTACCTCTCCGTCGAGGCTCTGAACCGGCTGATCTATCCGGGGTCGGCCTCAGCCGCCCTGCAGGGTATCGGAAAGACCATAGAGCGCGCTTATAATGTGCTGAAGGCAGCGCTTGTCATCGCAGTCGGCAGCGCGCTGGTCATCTTCATCATCGCACCCTTCCTGCCGCTACTGTTCGGCGACGAATACGTCTCACTGCCGATCATCACCCGTATCCTTTGCTGGGTCGTGCTGCCCATGGCCGTTGCGGCGACCGCGCTTGAGGCGCTTGGCGCATCCGGACGGCAGGATATCCGCGCCAAGATATGGAACAGCGGCAATCTCATCGGCTCCGTTATCGTCGCCTTCCTCACCTGGTCCTTCAGCATTTCCGGAACGATCGGCAGCTATTTCTTCGTGGAAGCCGCCATCGCCGCCGCCGTTTGGATCGCGCTTTTGCGATTGCGGCGCAACGAAGAAGCCTTTGCGCCCGCCAAATAGAACGTCATCCGGGCCCCGATCCGAATGAAACCGGATTTCTCTAATAAAGCCCGTAGGGGAAATAACGCCGGTAGATTTCTTCCAGCCGGCCATTGCGCGAAAGGGCGGCAAGCGCCTGATCAAAGGCCGGTACAAGCACATCGTCCGGATCAACTGCCATGATGGAAAGGCCTTCGCCAAGAAATCTGTCGGATAAATAAGGTCCGCCGAAAAGCGCACAGCAAGCACCGGACGCGCTTCCCGAAACCCAGAAAGGCAGGCGCAGCCCATCCGCAAAAACGGCGTCCACCTTGCCCGTCTTCAACGCCTCATACATGGGTTCGTAACCATTAAAGCCTTCAGCCGAGGCTTTGGGAAAAAATGCCTTGAGCATCTGTTCGTGCCGCGAGCCCGTGACCACACC
The DNA here is from genome assembly GCF_000381165.1 of Agrobacterium sp. 10MFCol1.1. Taxonomy (NCBI): domain Bacteria; kingdom Pseudomonadati; phylum Pseudomonadota; class Alphaproteobacteria; order Hyphomicrobiales; family Rhizobiaceae; genus Agrobacterium; species Agrobacterium sp. 10MFCol1.1. Next base: position 526,802 of record NZ_KB906072.1, read on the forward strand.
CACCTTCTTTCCCGACAGGGCATCTGCGCCGGAGCCAGTGAATTTCGCCGCCTTGTTGACGGCAAGACGCGCGGGCAACAGCAGATAGGGTCGCGAGAAGGTGAAACTCTTGCGCAGATCGGCGGTGGTGGCAATGCCGGAAATCACCGCTTCGCCCTCTCCCATTTCCAGCGCTGCCTCCAGCTCGTCAAACGGCAGTGCCTGCACCTGGCATTTGCTCTCAACCTTCAGCTGGGCGCAGATTTCGCGCACCAGATCGACATGAAAACCGGCAAGCCGGCCTTCCTGATCGGTAAAATTAAAGGGTGGAAAATCGACCGACATCAAAAACCTGATCCGGGGCACGGAGGAGAGATCGCCACCCGGAAACCGCTCCTGCGCATCAAACAGCACCGGCATGCGGTTTCTGTCCGAGAGACCTTCCGCGTGAAGTTTTCCCAAATTACCACCGAATTGTAAAGCGATAGCTAAAGTAAAACTAATAACTATATTTCGCGTTACATTCATCATTCTCATCTATACTGTCCGTAGCAAGAAGCAGGGCGTTACCATGGCGGCGGCGGCGATGCATGGATTATTTTAGGCACTATACACGAGAATCGTTCCGCACGACGTCAGCGGGGCGAAAAATTGCGTTTTCGCTCATCGGCGACAATCCACTTTGGACAGCGCCCGAACCGGACGAGCATGGGCCAACACGCTTTCTCTCTTCGCTCGGGTTCGGCAAGCCTTACATCGCTGCATTCGAAGAGCAGGCCCTCAAAAACGGCTCAACCGTGGAAGACGAATTGCTGGCGAGCGGCCTGGTCGATGCGGATGCGTATTACGGTGCTTTTGCCAGATTGTTGCGATTGCCGTTCCGACCGGAAATCGATCCGGGTCGTGTGGCAGACCTCAATCACCTGGACGCGCAACTAGCCGAACCACGGCTCCTGCGGTTGACACCGCTGAAAGGTAAGCCAGTGCTGCTGATCGTCCCGGAATTGGCAAGGATGGAGTTGCTGAAAGGCATCCTCGATCAGCGTCCGTATCTTCTCGAAGAACTTGCCGTGACCACGCCACAGGCCATGCGCAGCGCAATCTGGAAGGCGGGCGAAGCACGCCGCTGCCGAGATGCGCGACATCAGCTTTTCAACGCGGCGCCGCAGCATTCCGCAAAGATCACGCTGCATGGCGAGCAGGGTTTTGTCAGCGGCATTTTCGTTACCCTGCTCGTTCTGTCGCTTCTGTTTTATACGCAGGCGGCCATGGCCTATATTCACGTCACCCTCACGATGCTTTATCTCTCCACCTTGCTTTTCAGGTTGTTTGCACTCGTCCATACGCCAAAAGGAAACGATGCGAAAACCGTCATACCACTCCAGCAGGACAGGGAGCTGCCGGTCTACACTATTCTCATGCCGCTTTATCGCGAAGAGGCGGTCGTTGAGCAGCTCATTCATGCGCTGGAGCGGCTGGACTGGCCCAAATCCCGGCTCGATATCAAGCTCGTCTGCGAGGCAGACGACGTAGCGACGATCGAGGCCATCCAGCGGATAAATCCCGGTCCGCATATCGAGATCGTCAGGGTGCCGCCATCCATGCCACGCACGAAGCCCAAGGCCCTGACCTATGCGCTTTCCGGCGCGCGTGGCACTTTCGTTGCCGTTTACGACGCCGAGGACCGGCCGCATCCGCTGCAATTGCGCGAAGCCTATGCCGCCTTCCGCGGCCAGCCGGACGAGGTGGCCTGTGTGCAGGCGCCGCTTATTGTCAGCAATGCCAGCTCCTCCTGGCTCAGCGCCTGTTTCGCACTGGAATATTCCGGCCTTTTCCGCTGCATGTTGCCCGTTCTTGCAGCGTGCAAGCTGCCGCTGCCGCTTGGCGGCACCTCCAACCATTTTCGCACCGCCGTGTTACGCCGGGTGGGAGGATGGGACCCGTATAATGTGACGGAAGATGCCGATATGGGCCTCCGGCTGCACAGGCTGGGTTATCGCTGCGGTGTCATCCGGCGGCAGACACTGGAGGATGCTCCGACCTCCCTTTCCGTCTGGCTGAACCAGCGCGCGCGTTGGTACAAGGGCTGGCTGCAAAGCTGGCTGGTCATGACCCGCTCGCCCTTCACGACCGCGCGCCGCATGGGATGGATCGCCTATATCGTCTTTCAGCTGCTGATTGGCGGCATGCTTCTGTCGTCGCTGGCCCATCCCTTGCTGTTTGTTTCCTTCGCCTTCATGGCCATGGCAATCCGGGAAAACGGCACGGATATGCTGCTTTCCTGGCAGGGCATTCTGTTTTTCATCGATACGCTGAATATTTTCGGAAGCTACGCCATCTTCGTACTGATGGGCAGAAACAGGATGATAGCTCATGAGAAACAACAGGTCGGACGGCGCTGGTTGGCGATCCCGCTTTACTGGCTGATGCTGTCACTCGCCGCATGGCGCGCCGTGGTGGAATTGAAAACCAAGCCGTTCGTCTGGAACAAGACGCCGCATATGCCGGTCATCAGGAACAAGGCCTGACGACCAGACTCTACAAACGAATTCCAGCTCCCTCTGCGCCGCCACTGCGGATATGGCACAAACCAAAACGCCTTGCCGAACGAGGCTTCTCCATCGGCAAGGTTTATCGCTTCGCAAAAGATCGGCCGAGCAGCTCTATTTGGTAACGAGCTTGTTCTTGATGAGGCCGACAATGATCTGGACAATCAGGCCGCCGACACCGCCGCCAACGAGCTGGCCGGCAAGAGCGCCTATATCCATGCCGCCAGCTGCAGCAGTTCCCGCCGTCCCGAGCAGCGATCCGAGCACGGTTCCTCCGCCGATGCCGCCAATAGCGCCGGCAATCAGGTTGCCGAGTGCACCGAGATCGGAATCCTTGAGTATTTTTCCGCCGGCCGAACCACCAACCGCACCGCCGACAATTTGGGCCAATATCGAAGTAAGATCCATGTCATCCTCCTCACAGGTTTCCCCGACCATTCGGAGAAACAATGCTTCCCATTCATGTCTGTGCGGGCCGGAGAAAGCGGGCTTTGAGCCTTAGTCTTTCTCGCCGAAAAGTTTCCAGACCACGGCGCCGATTGCGCCGCCGAGGATCGGAGCGAGCCAGAACAGCCAGAGCTGTTGCAGCGCCCATCCACCAACAAACAACGCCTGTCCCGTCGAGCGGGCCGGATTGACGGATGTGTTGGTGACCGGAATGGAGATCAGATGAATAAGTGTGAGAGCAAGGCCGATGGCGATCGGCGCAAAACCAGTGGGAACCCTGCCATGCGTCGATCCCAGAATGACGATCAGGAAAAATGCCGTCAAAATGACTTCGATCAGCAGCGCCGACACGAGCGAATATCCACCCGGCGAATGTTCCCCGTAACCATTTGCGGCAAAACCGCCAATATCGGCACCGGCTTTGCCGGTAAGGATGACATAAAGCGCCCCCGCCGCGACGATCGCCCCCAGAACCTGCGCCACTATGTAAGGAACGAGGTTCGATGCCGGAAATTTGCCAGCAACGGACAGACCGACGGAAACGGCCGGATTAAAATGACCGCCCGAAATGCCGCCGACCGCATAGGCCATGGTCAAAACCGTCAGACCGAAAGCGAAAGCGACACCAAGAAAGCCAATGCCGAGTTCAGGGAAAGCAGCGGCAAAAACCGCACTGCCGCAACCTCCGAACACGAGCCAGAAAGTGCCAAGAAATTCCGAAAGAAGCTTGCGACTCATAACACTCCCCCAATAATGTTACGACCGCATCAACTATTACGTGCAATTTAATTGTAGTCAAGCTAAATCGCATAGTCGCACGTTTGTCGCAGCGATGGCGGTGACATGCGCGCTTTTGGCTGGCCAGGAAGTTGTTTGGATTGCCTTGAAAATATGGAGCGGGTGAAGGGAATCGAACCCTCGTATTCAGCTTGGGAAGCTGCTGCTCTACCATTGAGCTACACCCGCGCCGCGCACAAGACATCGGACAGTTCTTATCGGGTGTCAAGCACCCGACAGGATCATTACTCCGTGCGGAAATGCTTGGAGAGCTTCAGGCCCTGTGCCTGATAGTTGGAGCCAAGGCCGCTGCCGTAGAGGCCATCCGGTTTTTGCAACATGTGCTCGTAAACCAGCCGGCCGACGATCTGGCCGTGTTCGAGGATGAAGGGCACCTCGTGGCTGCGCACCTCGAGAACGGCGCGGCTGCCCGTGCCGCCCGCCTGCGCATGGCCGAAGCCTGGATCGAAGAAGCCCGCATAATGCACGCGGAACTCGCCCACCAAGGGATCGAAGGGTGTCATTTCGGCCGCATAAAGTGGCGGTACATGCACGGCTTCACGCGAAACGAGAATATAGAACTCATCCGGATCGAGGATCAGTTCGGCACGGCCGCGGGCGTATAGAGGTTCCCAGAAATCGAGAACATCGTGCTGAGCCTTCTTGTCGACATCTACCACCGCCGTGTGATGCTTGCCGCGATAACCGATCAGCCCTTTTTCGCCAAAACCCTTAAGGTCGATGGAAAGCGCGATGCCGCCGCCGGTCACATTAGGGGTTTCGCTGGCGACCAGCGTCTCCGTCTCGTGCAATTTCAGAAGCTCGGCTTCGTTGAGCAACGAGTGGCCGATGCGGAAACGGATTTGCGAGAGGCGCGAGCCACGGCGCACGACGACCGGGAAGGTGCGCGGGCTGATTTCCAGATAGAGCGGGCCGGCATAGCCCGCAGGTATCTTGTCGAATTCCTGTGCATTGTCGGTCATGACGCGGGTGAAGATATCAAGACGCCCCGTCGAGCTTTTCGGATTGGCCGAAGCCGACATATCCGCCGGCAGCTCCAGGCTCTCCATCAAGGGCACGATGTAGACGCAACCGGTTTCCAGCACCGCCCCCTCGCTCAGATCGACCTCATGCAGGCTGAAGCGGTTGAGCTTGTCGATGACTCGGGTTCCGGGGCCGGGCATGAAACTGGCGCGCACGCGATAGGCTTTGGAGCCCAGTCGCAGATCGAGGCTGGCGGGTTGCACCTGATCGCCATCGAGATCAGCCTCGCTTCTCAGCTTGCCGCCCGCAAACAGCGCCCTGATCGCGCCATCCGCCAAAATGCCCGTGGTTCTGGTCATGATCATCATTCCTTTTTACGGCGACAAAACCAAAAGGAAAGCATTGACGCAAGCCGGTAACGGCAGTATGGCAAGCTTATCCCGTGGTGATTTGGCCGGTCGGCTTGCAGCCACGTTAAACAAGTGGCTAAAAAGACCGGGTGCTAGGAACCGGTCTGCTTTTGCGACCGGTTTTTTTGTTTTGAGGTGATCACATGAGCAATAAATGGCGCCCGGCAACCCAGCTCGTTCACGGTGGTACGCTACGCTCACCCTATGGTGAAACGTCGGAAGCGATCTATCTGACCCAGGGTTTCGTTTACGAAAACTCCGAAGCCGCCGAAGCGCGCTTCAAGGGCGAAACGGATGGCTTCATCTATGCCCGCTATGCAAGCCCGACCAATGACATGTTCGAAAAGCGCATGTGCCTGCTGGAAGGTGCGGAAGACGCCCGTGCGCTTGCCTCCGGCATGGCCGCCGTGACAGCCGCCATCATGTGCCAGCTGCGTGCCGGCGATCACATCGTTGCTGCCCGCGCGCTTTTTGGCTCCTGCCGTTGGGTGGTAGAAACGCTTGCACCCAAATACGGCATCGAGTGCACGCTGATCGACGGACGCGATCTCAACAATTGGGAAAAGGCGATCCAGCCGAACACCAAGCTGTTTTTCCTCGAAAGCCCGACCAACCCGACGCTCGAAGTGGTGGATATTGCCGGCGTGGCGAAGCTCGCCAACCAGATCGGCGCGAAAGTGGTTGTCGACAATGTTTTCGCCACACCGCTTTTCCAGAAGCCACTCGAACTCGGCGCCCATATCGTCGTTTATTCGGCGACGAAGCATATTGACGGTCAGGGCCGTTGCCTTGGCGGCGTGATCCTTTCCGACAAGAAGTGGATTGAGGAAGAGCTGCAGGACTATTTCCGCCACACCGGCCCAGCCATGTCGCCGTTCAATGCCTGGACGCTGCTGAAGGGCATCGAAACCCTGCCGCTGCGTGTCAAGCAGCAGACGGCCAATGCCTCGAAGATCGCCGATTTCCTCGCCGACAGCGGCAAGGTTGCCAAAGTGATCTATCCTGGTCGCGCCGACCATCCGCAGGCAGACATCATCGCGCGGCAGATGTCGGGCGGCTCGACGCTCGTGGCTTTCGAACTGAAGGGCGGCAAGGAAGCGGCATTCGCACTGCAGAACGCGCTTGATATCGTGAAGATTTCCAACAATCTCGGCGATGCCAAGAGCCTCATTACCCACCCTGGCACCACGACGCATAAGAACCTGACCGACGAGGCGCGCGCCGAACTGGGTATTTCCGGCGGGACCTTGCGTCTTTCCTGCGGTATCGAAGATACGGACGATCTGCTGGAAGATCTGGCGAAGGGTCTTGCGGCCGTTTCAGTTTAAGGATTCAATCGACATATCGCCATGGCCCGACTTCCCGTCGGGCCATGGCACACATCCCGCCTGGGTGAAAGCCCGCGTCTGGCAACCAATATTTACCTTTACCGTTATCCCTAACGGTGAAAAAACGGCGCAACAGAAGATGCGCGTGGTCGTCAAGTCATTCATTTTCTTGACGATAGCCAGAACCTGTAGTGTAGGATGATGGCAGCAGGGAAAATATCGAGGTGTGGCGCGTATGTATCGTGCTCTGACAAGGGATATCGAGGTAACGGTCGATCCGTATTATCTCGAGGAGCAGTCCGACCCGGATGACGATCGTTATGTCTGGGGCTATAAAGTCGTGATCTCGAACAATTCCGATGTTCCGATAACACTCGTCAACCGCTATTGGCACATCACCGACCAGAACGGACAGGTGGATGAGGTCTACGGGCCGGGTGTCGTCGGCGAAAAACCGCATCTGAACCCCGGCGACAGTTACGAATATTCATCCGGCTGCCCGCTGGATACGCCGTCAGGCCTTATGTTTGGCCACTATGAAATGGAAACGGACAAAGGCGAGGTGTTCAACGTCACCATCCCCGCCTTTTCACTGGATTCACCCGGCCTGTTGCGGGTGCTGAACTGACAAAATAGCCGCGCCATTCACAAGCGCGGCTCTCCTCGTCAGACGTTTTCAAACTCGCTGACATCGTAGCGATAGGTCGTGGAGCAGAACTCGCACGTCACGGCAATCGCACCGTCTTCCTCACTCGCCTTGATCTCTTCGGCGGTGAAACCGGACAGCACACCCTTGATCTTGTCCCGTGAACAGCTGCAACGGTCGAAAATGACCTGCGGATCGTAGATGCGCACGCCGCTCTCGTGGAAAAGCCTGTAAAGCAGACGCTCCACCGGCACCTGCGGATCGGTCAGCTCGTCAGTATCCACCGTATTCAGCAGCGACACCGCCTCTGTCCAGGCATCGTCCTCCGCCACTTCATAATCGCCCTCGTCGCCGTCACCGCCATGGAGATCGCGCATGCGCAAACGTTCGGGCGCCTGCGGCAGGAACTGGGCAATCACGCCGCCTGCACGCCAGCTATGGCGTGGCTTCCCTTCGCCGTCACGGTCGAAGAACTGGGCAACGCCGAGGCGCACGCGGGTGGGAAGCTGTTCCGACTGACGGAAATAAACCCCGGCGATTTCTTCCAGCGAAGAACCGTCCAGCGGCACGATGCCCTGATAAGGCTGCATGCCGACGCCCTGATCGATGGTGAAGGCCAGAATGCCGGTTCCGAGCAGTTGTTCGGGCGAGGTTTGCCCCGCAGCGACAGCTTCCGCCAGCCGCTCCTCATCGAAACGAGCATAAGCGCGCATGCTCTCGGGCGCGGTGAAATCCGCCACCAGAAGGTCAACCGGGCCGTCGCCCTTGGTCTGCACAGTCAGCTTGCCGGAAAATTTCAGGGATGTGCCGATCAGCGCCGTCAGAACCGTTGCTTCCGCGAGCAGGCGGGCGACAATCTCGGGATATTCGTGACGTTCGAGGATGGCATTCAACAGCGGCCCGACCTGTACGGCGCGACCGCGCACGTCCAGACCTTCGACCTGAAAGGGCACAACCTTGTCGTCGCCAGCTAAATCGAGATTGTCCAGTTCAACCGTTACATCTGCCATGTCATAACTCCTTGGCGCAGCCGTTGCGCCGCTACCGTCCAAAAGTCCGGCTTTTAAAATGTACTTTTTCAGCTTGTCGCACAGAGATCCGGGAAGCGAAACCGCCTCCGGGGAAAATCGTGCAAATCGTGAGGTGGCCCGCCAGCGAAAAGCCGACGAGCGTCTTCGAAGCCCCACAGATGGGAATGTGCATCGCCGAGTTCAAGCACCCGGCCGATAGCGGTCAGATGACGCCCATGCACCATGCGATAATGGACTTCTGCGCATGGAGCCGGTTTTCCGCCTCGTCGAAGACCACCGATTGCGGCCCGTCGATCACTGCATCCGTTACTTCCTCGCCGCGATGCGCCGGCAGGCAGTGCATGAACAGCGCTTCCTTGTTGGCCTTCGCCATCAGCGCTTCATTGACCTGATAAGGCTGGAAGATATTGTGGCCGCGCGCCTTGTGTTCCTGGTTCATGGACACCCAGGTATCGGTGACGACGCAATCAGCGCCCGCCACTGCCTTGTCGGCATCGTGGTACAGCGAGATTTCGCCGCCATTGTTGCGTGCCCAGTTCAGGAACTTGTCGTGCGGTTCCGAACCCATCGGGACTGCCATCGCCATGCGGTAACCGAAACGGGCGGAGCCTTCCACGAACGAATGCAGCACATTATTGCCGTCACCCGTCCAGGCAATGGTCTTGCCCTTGACCGGGCCGCGATGTTCCTCGAACGTCAATATATCCGCCATGATCTGGCAGGGATGCGTGTCGTCCGTCAGGCCATTGATAACAGGCACGGTGGCGTGTTCGGCAAGCTCGAGCAGACGCGAGTGATCCGTGGTGCGGATCATGATGGCATCGACATAGCGCGACAGCACCTTGGCCGTATCGCCAATCGTTTCCGCGCGGCCCAGCTGCATTTCCGTGCCCGACAGGAACAGGGTCTCACCGCCGAGCTGGCGCATGCCGACATCGAAGGAGACGCGGGTGCGTGTGGACGGTTTTTCGAAAATCATTGCCAGCATCTTGCCGGCAAGCGGCTTTTCCGCCGTGCCGGTTTTGGTGGCAATCTTGCGCGTGCGCGCATCATCAAGAATTGTCCGCAGATCCTCCGACCCGACGGCCGAGAGGTCCAGAAAATGTTTTGGTGAACCCATTCTAATCTGTCCCATGCTTGCGAGCCCCTGAAGAGAGGCCCGCTCTTGATTTTTTCAGGCGCTTTTTGCCTGTTTCGCAACCGTCAGGGAGGCGGCAGCCGCGTCGATACGTGCAAGACCCTCACGGGCCTCTTCCGCCGTGGTGACGAGCGGCGGCAGAAGACGGATGACATTGTCGCCCGCAGGCACGCCAAGCAGATGCTCTGCGCGCATGGCCTGCAGCAATTCGCCCGAAGGAATCTTCGCCTTGATGCCCAGAAGCAGACCTTCGCCGCGAATTTCCTCGATCACGTCAGGATAACGGTCCTTGAGCGAGGCCAGACCCTGCCGGAAGACCAGCGCGACGTCACGGACCTTCTCGAGAAAACCTTCGGAGAGAACGACGTCAAGCACGGCATTGCCGACTGCCATGGCCAGCGGGTTGCCGCCGTAGGTGGTGCCATGTACGCCCGCCGTCATACCGGAAGCGGCATCTGCCGTGGCAAGACATGCGCCGAGCGGGAAACCGCCACCGATACCCTTGGCGACCGCCATGATATCGGGCGCAACACCGGTATGTTCATAAGCAAACAGCTTGCCTGTGCGGCCGACACCCGTCTGGACCTCATCGAAAATCAGCAGCAGGCCGTGCTCGTCGCACAATCCGCGCAGAATTTGCAGGAATTCCTTGCTGGGCGAGCGAATGCCGCCCTCGCCCTGGATGGGCTCGATCAGAAGTGCTGCAGTCTCAGCCGTGATGACGGCCTTGAGGGCATCGACATCACCGAACGGAACCTGATCGAAACCTTCGACCTTGGGACCGAAACCTTCGAGGTATTTCTGCTGGCCACCCGCGGCGATCGTCGCCAGTGTACGGCCATGGAAAGCGCCTTCGAAGGACACGATGCGGAACTTCTCCGGATGGCCCTTGGTATAGTGATAACGGCGGGCGGTCTTGATGGCGCATTCCAGGGCTTCCGCGCCTGAATTTGTGAAGAATACCTTGTCCGCGAAAGTCGCTTCCGTCAGGCGCCTGGCGAGTTTTTCCTGTCCCGGTACTTCATAAAGGTTCGAGACGTGCCAGACCTTCTCGGCCTGCGTCTTGATCGCATCAACGAGGTGAGGATGGGCGTGGCCCAGCGAGTTGACAGCAACACCGGCCGCAAAATCCAGATATCGCTCGCCGCTTTCCGTGAACAGCCATACACCCTCACCGCGCTCGAAGCGCAGGGGGGCTCTTGAAAACGTATCAAACAATGGCGCGCCGGCTTCGGCCATGGCTGTATCACTCCTTGCGCAGATGCGCTGTCAAACTGTTGTCAATAGGCTTGCGGGGTTATCCCTCGCCTGAAAATCAAAATGCCGCCTTGCGGCGGCAGGGGCACTATTGTCACTTCGTTTGCCGATGTCAACAAAAGTCAGCGTTTCCCGGGCTTCTCAAGCACTAGTATGCGGCCGCGGGCCAGCCCCAAGGTGTTGCCTTTCAGACTCAATACGCCAGCAAGTTGGGGAAAACCGGAAAATCGATTCCAGATGATTCCCGCGACTCTTGCCACGGAGTCGGGCTGGCACTAGGTTAATCGCTAATTACTAGACTGCATTGCGGCGGAACTAGTCACCGAAAATCAGGCAGAAACCACGCTTGCGGCATGCGCGCGAGACGGAGAGGGATTCTGCCGAAAATACACGCGACAAGCGGAGAAGCGGCATGAACTGGACAGACGAACGAGTCGAAAAGCTCAAGAAATTGTGGTCCGAGGGCCTTAGCGCCAGCCAGATTGCAGCGCAGCTGGGCGGCGTCAGCCGTAATGCCGTGATCGGCAAGGTCCATCGTCTCAATCTGCCGGGACGCGTCAAGGCTGGCGGTCCAGTGACTTCGGCACGCTCCGCGCCGAAGCGCACCGCTGCCCCTGCACCGCGTGCGACGACTTTCGCAGGTCGCGTCAACGCGGCTCCGGCGCGCATCCTCACCCGTTCGAACGCGGCAACGGCGCTGCACGAGGAGATCGATATCGAGACCGCGCAGGTGCTCGATTACGTTCCCTCCAAGAACGTTGTCACGCCGATTTCCCGTCGCCTGACGCTGACGGAACTGACCGAGCGCACCTGCAAATGGCCGGTTGGCGATCCGCTGAAGGACGACTTCCATTTTTGCGGTTGTGAAGCGCTGGAATCTTCGCCCTATTGCAAGTTCCATGCGAAACTCGCCTACCAGCCGGTGAGCGAGCGCCGCAAGGCTTGAGTGTTGCGGCACGCATTCAGCACTCAAAAATTACGGGCCTTCGGGCCCGTTTTTTTATGACAAAAATAAAGCCGCTTTCTGGGCGGCTTGATGGCAGGCCTCACCCTTTCCCCTTACTATCGGGCGTGACCCTTCAATCCGGATTTCAACGCGCCGCCGATCTCCTCCGGTCAAAACGGACAATGGCATCGAGTTTGGCGGATATTCATATTGAAAAAGCCCGAAATCGTTTCAGATTTCGGGCTTCCTGATTTTTTGGTGCACTACTTCGCCAGCGAAACTATCTGGTTCCGCATCGCTCAGGCTTCCATCGAATATCCCGCACCACGCACCGTGCGGATGACATCCTGCATGTGCGAGAAATTCAGGGCCTTGCGCAGACGTCCGACATGCACATCGACAGTACGCTCGTCGACATAGATATCATGACCCCAGACGCCATCCAGCAATTGCGAGCGGGAAAACACCCGACCCGGCGACGTCATCAGGAATTCCAGCAAGCGGAATTCCGTCGGGCCGAGGCGCACTTCGCGGCTTTTGCGGTGAACGCGATGGGTCTCGCGATCCAGTTCGATATCGCCGCATTTGAGCACCGACGACAGAACCTCCGGACGGGCCCGGCGCAACATGGCCTTGACCCGGGCCATGAGTTCCGGCGTCGAGAACGGCTTGACGACATAATCGTCAGCGCCCGTAGCGAGACCGCGAACCCGTTCGCTCTCTTCGCCACGCGCCGTCAGCATGATGATGGGCAGGCGTTCTGTTTCCGGCCGCATTCTCAAGCGCCGGCACAGTTCGATACCGGAGACACCGGGCAACATCCAGTCCAGGATGAGAAGATCCGGAATGCGCTCCTGCAGCCTGATTTCCGCCTCATCGCCACGGGGTATCGTGTCGACGTCGTATCCCTCAGCCTCGAGATTGTAACGAAGCAGGACGCTCAGCGCTTCCTCGTCTTCCACAACTGCAATCTTGGGCACCATATGCTGAACTCCGCAAGCTTCTGCTTGTCTGTTACTCGGTCACCGAACCAAGCGTGTTGGAACTGTCGTCCTTCGGACGCTCGCCCTCCGGCTGGCTGCCGGTGGTCATGTAATAGATCGTCTCTGCGATATTGGTCGCATGATCGCCGATACGCTCGATGTTCTTGGCGCAGAACAGAAGATGCGTGCAGGTGGTGATGTTGCGCGGGTCTTCCATCATGTAGGTCAGAAGCTCCCGGAAGAGCGACGTGTACATGGCATCGATTTCCTCGTCGCGTTCACGGATCGCATTGGCCTTTTCGGCGGAACGCGTGGAATAGACGTCGAGGACTTCCTTGAGCTGCACCAGCGCCAGGTCGGACAGATGCTCGATGCCGCGGGCGAGCTTGCGCGGAACGCCGGTGCCGGCGACAGCGATAACGCGCTTGGCCGTGTTCTTGCCAAGATCGCCGACGCGTTCGAGATCGGCGGCGATACGCAGGGTGCCGATGATCTCGCGAAGGTCTGCCGCCATCGGCTGACGCTTGGCGATGGTTACAATCGCCTTGTCGCCAATTTCGCGCTCAGCATGGTCGAGAATGGTATCGTCCGAAATGACTTTCTGCGCGAGCGCAGCATCAGAATTGACGAGTGCGCGCACGGCGTCACCGCACATCTGCTCGGCAAGACCGCCCATTTCGGCGATGCGGCGCGTCAGAAACTTCAGTTCGTCGTCATAGGCAGACAGGATATGCGAATGGGTCGTTGTCTGTGTCATGGTCTATTCCTCCGGCTTGGCCTGCATGCGCGTGCCCAACAGCGGGGCACGGCAGAGGCACCAGTCTTGTACGGTTACGATAAAGCACCGGCCGGGGATCAGCCGAAGCGGCCCATGATGTAGTCCTGCGTGCGCTGGTCGTCCGGATTGGTGAACATCTTGTCGGTTTCGTTTTCTTCGACAAGATGACCAAGATGGAACATGGCCGTACGCTGGGAAACGCGCGCCGCCTGCTGCATGGAGTGCGTGACGATGACGATGGTGTAGTTGGTGCGCAGTTCGTGGATCAGTTCCTCGACCTTCGCAGTCGCGATCGGATCCAGCGCCGAGCACGGCTCGTCCATCAGGATCACTTCCGGGCTGACGGCAACCGCGCGTGCGATGCACAGACGCTGCTGCTGACCACCGGAGAGACCCGTGCCGGATTCCAGCAAACGATCCTTCACCTCGTTCCAGAGACCCGCTTTCTGCAGGCTATGCTCGACGATCTGGTCCATATCCGCCTTGTTGCGGGCGAGACCGTGGATACGTGGGCCGTAGGCGATGTTCTCATAAATCGTCTTCGGAAACGGGTTCGGCTTCTGGAACACCATGCCGACGCGGGCACGCAGTTCCACGACGTCGATCTGCTGATCGTAGATATCGTCGGTATCGAGCGTGATCTTGCCGGTGACCCGGCAACCGTCGATCGTGTCGTTCATGCGGTTCAAGGTGCGCAGGAAAGTGGATTTACCGCAACCGGACGGGCCGATAAGTGCAGTCACCGTGTTTTCGCGGACATTGAGGTTCACGTCGTAAAGCGCGCGCTTTTCGCCGTAATAAACCGAAACATCCTTGCCGATCATCTTGTATGAGACTTCATTCATTTTCTTGTCCAGCGCCTTTTCAACTGCTGCTTCCGACAACATGTTCATTGCTCTAGCTCCCTCTACCAGCGCCGCTCAAAGCGGCGACGCAACAGGATTGCGCCAACATTCATGAGAATGAGGAACAGAAGCAGGATGATGATAGCGCCAGATGTCCGTTCGACAAAGGCACGCTCAGCTTCGTTCGCCCACATGTAAATCTGCACCGGCAGGGCCGTGGACGGATCCATAGGCGTTGTCGGATAGTTCGCGACGAATGCCACCATGCCGATCAGAAGCAGCGGCGCCGTTTCGCCCAGTGCGTGGGCGAGACCGATGATGGTGCCGGTCAGAATGCCAGGCATTGCCAGCGGCAGGACGTGATGGAAAATCGTCTGCATCTTGGAAGCGCCAAGACCAAGTGCGGCGGCGCGGATCGACGGCGGCACGGCCTTCAATGCAGCGCGGGTGGCGATGATGATCGTCGGCAGGGTCATCAGCGTCAGGACGAGGCCGCCGACCAGCGAGGCCGAGCGTGGAAAGCCCATGAAGTTGATGAAGACGGAGAGACCGAGCAGACCGTAAACAATGGAGGGAACAGCCGCCAGATTGTTGATGTTGACCTCGATAAGGTCCGTCAACCGGTTCTTGGGGGCAAATTCCTCCAGATAGATGGAGGCCGCAACACCGATCGGCAGCGACAGCACCAGCACGATCAGCATCATGTAGAACGAGCCGATCAGCGCAACGCCAACACCCGCGGCTTCCGGACGGCTCGAAGCGCCGTTGACGAAGATGCCGGTATTGAAATGCTTGCCAAGCTGTCCGCTTTCCACGAGCTGGTTCATCCAGCCGAGCTGCTGGTTCGAGATACGGCGGTTTGCTTCATCCCCCGACATGTCGACCTGGCCCTTGAAGGCGCTGTCGACATCACCCGACGCCAGAAGCGTGACGCTGCGCGTGGTGCCGATGACGGACGGATCGGCGACGACGATATCACGCAGCTGGGTGCGTACGCTGTCGGAGATCATGACGTTGACGGCGCGAAGACCGGCCTTATCCGTCGGCGCGACGCCGAGAACCTTTGCCACCGCATCACGGGCGAGGACGGGGTAGTTGGCCGTCATCAGCTTTGCCGGATTGGTTGCGCGCTCGTTCTTTGGATCGATGATCAGTTCGGAAAACTCGACCGGAACGGTGATCATCGTCTGCTGGAAGGCGGTGTGACCCTTGGATACGACCGACCAGAGCAGCAGAAAGAGGAAGATGAGGCCGAACGAGATTGCTGCCAATCCATAGGCGCGGAAGCGGCGTTCAGCTGCATAGCGACGCTTGATGCCGATATCACGGCGCGTGGCCTTGTTCACGGCGGCAGCACCGGCCGCCGGGGAAACGATGTCGGTCATTCATATTGCTCCCGGTATTTGCGCACGATGTAAAGCGCGTAGATATTCAGGCAAAGCGTGATTGCAAAAAGAGTTATGCCCAGCGCGAAGGCCACCAGTGTTTGCGGCGAGGTAAACTCAAGGTCACCCGTCAGCTGGCTGACAATCTTGACCGTCACTGTTGTCATGGGTTCGAAGGGGTTGAGCTGCAGGCGGGCAGCGACGCCAGCCGCAAGAACTACGATCATGGTCTCGCCGATCGCACGCGACGCCGTCATCAGCACGGCGCCGACGATGCCGGGAAGAGCGGCGGGAAGGATGACCTTCTTGATGGTTTCAGAGCGCGTGGCGCCGAGACCGAGAGAGCCATCGCGCAGCGAACGCGGCACGGCGGTGATGATGTCGTCAGACAGCGACGAAACATAAGGGATCAGCATGATGCCCATGACGAAGCCGGCGGTGATGACGCTCTGCGCCTGGATGAAGTTGGCGTAGTTGCCTGTCGCAAGACCGCTGATCTGCGTAGAAATGTCTCGCAGGAAAGGACCAACGGTCGTCAGCGCGAAGAAGCCGTAGACGATTGTCGGGATGCCCGCGAGCACCTCGAGCAGCGGCTTTACAATCGAGCGAAGGCGCGGCGTCGCATATTCCGACATATAGATCGCAGAAAACAGCCCGACCGGAACGGCGACCAGCATGGCGACGAAACCAATATAGAGCGTGCCGGCGAGCAGCGGGATCAGGCCGAACTGGCCGGAAGAGTCGGTCGCACCGGCAGCGGCAAAACGCGGATCCCATACCGTTCCGAAGAAGAACTGGTGCGCCGGAACCATGGTGAAGAACTGGATTGCTTCTGAAAGCATCGAAAGGACGATGCCGATGGTCGTCAGGATGGCGATGGACGACGCTACGACCAGAGCCGCGAGAATGACCCGCTCCACCCTGTTGCGCGCCCGAAAACGCGGCGCGATTGAACGCAGTGCATAAGCGGCACCGGCGAATGCGGCCAGCAGCACGGTGGCGATCATGCCCAGGCGGCTGGTGGAGGTCATCGCATTCAGCGTCTGGGCGGCATCGACCATGAAACGCTGGGGTTCGCCGGCAATTGCCACGCCCTTCGATGCCAGAAGCGATCTTACCGCAGCCGTATCCGCATCAACCTTTGCGGTTTCTTCCGGCGTCAGACGCTGGAGACCGCGGGCGATGGACGTTACCATGCCATAGGTCAGGCTCTGCTGCGCTTCGGATTGGGAGCGCACATCTTCGGGAAATTCGCCACGCACCGCAGAGGTAACGATCAGCGGGCTGATAACAAGCCAGATACAGAGAATGAGCGCTGCGGGCAGCACCGCCCAGACGACAGCGTAGGAACCGTGATAACCGGCACGGGAATGCATGCTGGAGGGACGCCCACCAGACAAAGCAACGGCGCGGCGGCTGCCGAGCAGATAACTGCCGATGCCGATCAACACCAGTATCAGCAAAAGGATCGATGTGTTCATTAGAGTTCCCTCGTCGTGCCTCAAGAGCACGGTGCGATATCGGGCAAATCAAAAAGTCATCAAAACGAGACCGCTGGACCATCCAGAGATGCTTGCCGCCTGACTGTAACAAAGTCTGGCAAGCGTCAAGGTTGATACATCCTATGCATCTGTAATCCATCAACAATTATGTGGACGGCGATGGATGGGAACTGTCAACCGGAGACAGCCGCCTTAAGCACAACGGTACCGGAGCGAAGAGAGGGGTGCGGCAGGCCGCACCCCTCCTTGTTTATTACATCGAAGCGCCGGCAGCGAACTTGGAGCGAATTTCTTCGCGTTCTTTTTCCGGAGCGGCAACGAGGCCGTAGTTTGCGAGCGGGGAGTCGGGGCCGATCATTTCGTCAGAAACGAAGAACTCGACATATTCCTTGAGGCCCGGGATAACGCCCAGGTGAGCCTTCTTCACGTAGAAGAACAGCGGGCGCGAAACCGGGTACTTGCCGCTGGCAACGGTTTCCGTGGACGGAACAACGCCGCTGACGGTCGCAACCTTCAGGCGGTCAGCGTTGTTCTCATAAAATGCCAGGCCGAAAACGCCGAGGCCGGTCTTGTTGGCGTCGATGCGGGCAAGCGTCTCGGTGTAGTCGCCGTCGATGTCGACTGCAGCGCCGTCCTTGCGAACTGCAACGCACTTGGCAGCAGCCTGCTTGGCGTCGGTGATCAGCGCCTTGATGGCGTCGGTCGCCTTGGCTTCCTTGCAGCCGTCAGCCATGATCTTCTCTTCGAAGACTTCGCGCGTGCCGTGCTTGGAACCCGGAATGTAAGCGGCGATCGCTACATCAGGCAGTTCCTTGTTGATTTCCGACCACTTCTTGTAAGGGTTGGCAACGAGCTTGCCATCCTTGACGATTTCAGCGGCGAGCGCGAGGTACAGATCCTTCGGCTCGAGCTTGATGTCCTTGTTGGAAGAGTCCATTGCGAAGACGATGCCATCGTAGCCGATCTTCACTTCCTGAACGTCGGCAACGCCAGCGGCCTTACAAGCGGCAAGTTCGTCGCTCTTGATCGGGCGCGAAGCGTTTGCAATGTCGATGGTGCCTTCGCCGACGCCGGAGCAGAACGCCTTCAGACCGCCGCCCGTGCCGCCAGACTCAACAACCGGAGCCTTGAAGTTCGGGAAAGTCTCAGCAAAAGTTTCGGCAACGATCTTGGCATAGGGCAGAACCGTGGAGGAACCAGCAACCTGGATCTGGTCGCGAGCAGCGGCGGCGCCAGCGAAGGCGACAGAAGCCACCAGAGCTGCTGCGGAAAATTTAACGAAGTTCATTTGTCTCTCCCGTCGTGGGCTTGTTTGTGGACGCAGCCGATAGCGGCAGACGCTCTTAGCATGCGCTCGGCGGTCTCTTCTTAACCACCGTAACCACTTCCTTTTATGTCACTTCGGTGAAAGATTTGTGACAGCCTAAATTATTGATTTTATTTATAAAATTTTTCGAAGCTGAAGACTGTAACGTACTCTATGTCAGAATCTGACGGTAAAGTCCGTGCCATTGCCCAGTTCCGATTTAATGATGAGGCGGGCGCGGTGGCGGGTGAGGATGTGCTTGACGATGGCAAGCCCGAGGCCGGTCCCTTTTTTGGAGCGACTGTCAGCGACACTGACGCGGTAAAACCGTTCCGTCAGACGCGGCACATGTTCAGCAGGAATGCCCGGCCCCTTGTCAATGACGCTCACCTCCACCGGCTTACCGGGTTCGGCACGCAGCCAGACATCCACGACCTTGCCTTCCTGGCCATATTTACAAGCATTTTCAACGAGGTTCTGAAACACTTGCACCAGCTCGTCGCGGTCGCCCTGCACTTCTGCCGGCCGGTCGGGCAGATGCAGCGTAATAACCACATCCAGCTCGTTGGCGAGCGGCAGCAACGCATCCCGGACATGGCCGATGACTGGGACGAGATCGACCTTCTGGTCCGGCGCAATATTCGCCCGCAATTCCAGCCTTGAGAGTGACATGAGGTCATCCACCAGCCTGCTCATGCGTGTGGCCTGATCCAGCATGATGGCGAGGAAACGTTCCTGCGCTTTGGGGTCGTTGCGGGCCGGCCCCTGCATGGTTTCGATGAAACCGCGCAGCGAGGCGAGCGGGGTGCGCAATTCATGGCTTGCATTGGCGACGAAGTCGCTGCGCATGCGGTCGATGCGGCGAAGCTCCGAAACATCGCGGAACGACAGGATGTAGAACGGTGGACCCGCCGCCTCTCCCGCATCCGCCCGGGCAATGCGGACGATGAAGACCCGCTCTGAGGGAAAACGCTCGGAATGCTCGACCTGGTTGGGCTGTCCGGTGGTGATGGTCTCGCGAATGACATCCAGCAAGCCCGGCGAACGCAGCCGGGCGGAAATATGCGCGCCGGCCGGAAGCTGGCCAAAGGCGCGTTCCGCCGCGCCGTTCTGATAAAGAACGCCTGCGTTTTTATCGAGGATGAAGACCGGCGTATCCAGAACGGCCAGACCCGCCCTCACCCCGGAAATGACGTTTTCGCCGGGCACATCAGGCTCTTCCGCCTCAGCAGCTGCGGTTTCATCCTTAGCCGGCTCCTCCGGCTTTTGCCAAGCGGTCAAAATAGCGATGACGGCGCAGAGCCACAGGACGGCGGGCATGTAGGGCGTTTGCAACTCAGAAACGGCAGCAACGGCAAGCATGCTGACGACGAGAACAGGCAACCAGTTTCGGCCAAGCTTTTTCGCAAAAAGCTTCAATCCACTCTCGCCTTTCATGACTGCCATTTCAGCACACTTTCCACTTTCACCTGACAGCGCATCGGAGTCTCATAGGCCAGCTTCATGACAGAGATTCATCATCGCGTATTTTCCACAGCGTATATGCGCAAAATCTGCGCCGCAATCGTCACTGCGGTAGCACTCCGGCTAACCAATCCTCTTTCACTTGAATTATGCGGGTGGATATGAACTCATTGGCAGCGAGTTGCCTTTACACAACAACATCAGGAGGAAAGCATGGGCGAAGAAACGAAGAAGCGATCGGTGGAGATCACCATTGGCGGCAAGCTGCGCAGCTTCGACATCGACGATCCGGTTCTTCCCGACTGGGTGGAGGAGAAAAAGCTTTCCGCCGGAGATTTTCCTTACGACAAAAAGATGAAGCGGGAGGAGTACGACGCCACCCTCGAGGCGCTGCAGGTGGAGCTGGTCAAGGTGCAGTTCTGGCTGCAGGCCACCGGCAAACGGGTGATGGCAGTCTTCGAAGGACGCGATGCTGCCGGAAAGGGCGGCGCGATCTTTGCGGCCCACGCTTACCTCAACCCCCGCTATGCCCGTGTCGTGGCGCTGACCAAACCAACCGAGACCGAGCGTGGCCAATGGTATTTCCAGCGCTATATCTCGCATTTCCCGACGGCTGGAGAATTCGTCCTCTTCGACCGTTCCTGGTATAACCGCGCCGGGGTGGAGCCTGTAATGGGCTTCTGCACCCCGGAAGAGCACAAGCGCTTTCTCAAGGAAACACCACGCCTCGAAAAGATGCTGGTCCACGAGGGTGTTCATCTGTTCAAGTTCTGGCTTGATATCGGCCGCGAAACGCAGATCGAGCGCTTCCATGACCGTCGCCACAGCCCGCTGAAATGCTGGAAGCTTTCCGACATGGATATCGCCGCGCTGACGAAGTGGGACGACTACACACAAAAGCGCGACGAGATGCTGGAAAAGACCCACACCGATGTCGCCCCGTGGACGGTGGTGCGCGCCAACGACAAACGCCGTGCGAGGGTGAACCTCATTCGCCACATCCTCAATACGCTTGACTACGACGGCAAGGACAAAAAGGCGATTGGCGAAATCGACGACAAGATCCTTGGATCAGGACCGGGTTTTCTGAAATAAGACCGGGAGACGTCAACAAGCGCCCCGGCTGCGGCGCTTGTTCCCTCTTCTTGCTGGATTCTTACTGACCCGGCAAAATGCGCACGGAGTACAGGTTCACCGGGCGGGCATTGCCATCGATATCGCTGTTGATGAAGATCTTGCCGGGCGCATTCGGGGCAAGCGAACGCTCGAACGTCGTGTTCAGCAGCATATCCGCACGCTCGGCCGTTGCCGTGAAACGGTGACGGGAGCAATCGCCCAACGTGGCGAAATCGCATGCTACGGAAACCTGCGTTTGCCGATCGCTGGAGGATTGCAGCGTGATCGAGATGGTCGAGGATTTACCCGCCATGTCGCGCATCACTTCCACCGGAACCTCGACGCTGATTGCGCCGTCCTGAGAGACGCTTCTCGACGTCACCCGTATCGCCTTGCCGGCGGGTGTGGCGATGTTCTCGACACTGGCGCGGGAGCCTGCCGAAACTCCGGAACTGCCGCGCTCCGCATTAAATACTTCCACCCAGTCGTCAGAAAAACCGCGGCCGGCGGAAAGGCTCGGCGCGGGCTCAGTACCGTTGAAGTCCTCCGCCTGGACTTGTGCCGGCGGATTAGGCACGCTGGTATCGCGCTGCTCCGGCGTGAGCAGCAGGCCGGAGGAATAGACCCACCAGGCGCCGAAACCGACAAAGGCCAGAAGCGATACGAGCATGAAAAGCCGGGCGAAAAGTCCGCGACGCTTGCGGCGGCCAACGGCACCTTCCGGACGAAACGCGAGCGAGGCGTCACCTGCGCTGGAGCCTCTCCTTGGCGGTTTTCCATTACGACGTCCAGCACTCAGCGGCTCCGGAGAGGCAGCGACGCCAGGCCGCACGTCGCGCGTTTCGCCACGCAATTCCGGCTCGACTGCCATATCGCCGTGATGCTGCGATTGTGAGACGGGATCGACCGAGGGGCCGTCATGCGCCGCACTTTCCGGCACAGGCGGCCGCAACTGCTGCTCCACCCTGTCCAGAAGACGATTCCGCTCTTCATTCTCTATAACATGGATAAGGCTTTCGAGCCGCTGGCGCTGCTGGCCCACAATCTGCGGGTCGTCTATGCCCTGCTTGCGCAGGCCCGCTTCCAGTGCCTGACGGGACGATTGGTAAATTCGTGCACGAACTTCGGCGTTCGATCTGTCCGATTTTTCCAGAGCATTTCTGATTGCCGTTTCCAGTCCGCTCACGACCGATCCTTATTCTACTGCTCTTCGCAAAAAATATGTGGCAGTGCGCCATTGGTTTACGATTCGGTAACGGCTATGCCGCGCCTCCGCAAGCATCGTTTGCGATAAAGACCGGATTGCCTTGGGGAAAATCGATCCATTGTGGCGCTGTGAGCGCAGGTCTGCCGGGCCAGTACGACGCTGTTTTCGCTTTCAATCCGCTGCCGAACACGATATTGACTTACGTGCGCGTAAACGTAATCCGTGGGAGGAGACATGCTGCCGTCCGTGCTGAAAGACAATCTGCGTCTTCCGGTCATAGCGTCACCGCTATTCATTATTTCGCATCCGCAATTGACGCTGGCGCAATGCAAGGCGGGTGTCATCGGCGCTTTCCCGGCGCTGAATGCGCGGCCCGAAAGCCAGCTGGACGAATGGCTGGCAATGATCACCGAGGATCTGGCCGCCCACAACAAGGCTAACCCCGAGCGCCCGGCTGCTCCTTTCGCCGTCAACCAGATCGTACATATGTCCAACCGGCGGCTGGAACACGATCTCGGCCTTTGCGTCAAATACAAGGTGCCGGTGGTGATTTCCTCGCTTGGTGCAGTACCGGAAGTCAATGCGGCCGTGCATTCCTATGGCGGTATCGTGCTGCATGATGTCATCAACGATCGCCACGCCCGTTCCGCCATCCGCAAGGGCGCGGACGGGCTGATTGCAGTGGCAACGGGTGCCGGCGGACATGCGGGCACGCTTTCGCCCTTCGCCCTGGTTCAGGAAATCCGCGAATGGTTCGATGGTCCCCTGCTGCTGGCTGGCGCCATCGCCGATGGCGGTTCCATCCTTGCGGCGCAGGCCATGGGCGCGGATATGGCATATATAGGCTCCCCCTTCATCGCGACGCAGGAAGCCCGGGCCTCCGACGCTTACAAGCAGGCGATCGTGGAGGCACAGGCCAAGGACATCGTTTATTCGAACTATTTCACGGGCATACACGGCAACTACCTGAAAAGCTCGATCGTCGCCTCAGGCATGGACCCCGACAACTTGCCGGAAGCGGACCCTTCCAAGATGGACTTCGAAACCGCCACCGGCGGCGCAAAGGCCTGGAAGGATATCTGGGGCGCCGGACAAGGCATCGGCGCGGTCAAGGTGGTGGAGCCGGTGGCTGACCTAGTCGATCGGCTGGTACGCGAGTATGAGGCAGCCAGACAGCGCATCTGCGCGAGAGGCTGAGGCCACCTATAAACAACGGGCAGGCAAAGCTTTTTTTCGGATTTTTCGAAACCCGCGCATTCAAGGCTTGAAATCCGTCAGCATTGCCTGTATCAGCCCGCCATGAAGCTGATCCGTAACAAACGGGTCACAATCGGGCCGCTTTAGCTCAGTTGGTAGAGCACGTCATTCGTAATGACGGGGTCACGTGTTCGAGTCACGTAAGCGGCACCATTTTTCCGGAAAAAGTGAAGACATTTCAAAGCAATAGATGCGTTGCCGTGTTTTCCATCCACCTTTCTGCCCACCTTTCAAGCGTCGGTATGACGTTGTCTCTCCACATCCGTTCTGGCAACTTTCGCTCATTTAAACATGGGGGGAATCGGTAATATGGTTTCAGCGACATCGCTGCTCGGGGCTGCCGGCGAACATTTTGTTATGTGCCAACTGCTGCGTCACGGTCTGATAGCGGCGCTAGCTCCAGCTGGAGTGCCGAATGCCGATATCGTAGTCACGGATGATATTGGCGACAGGCTTTGTGCCATTCAGGTAAAGACGCGGACTGACAAAGGCGCGGACGGCGGCTGGCATATGGGCCGCAAACACGAGAGTATATTCTCCGACCGGCTCTTCTACGTTTTCCTTGATTTCGGTGTTGATCTAACGACGCAGCCGAAGTCCTTTATCATTCCAAGCCTGATAGTGGCCGAAGTCATAAAGACCTCCCATCAGGTGTGGCTTTCCGAACCCGGCAAAAGGGGGCAGTCGAGGAAGGATACTGACTTTCGCCGGATGCTTCCTGACTATGACCGCATGGGTATCATGTTCGGATTTGGCGCGGGCTGGATGGATCAGTACCGCGAGAACTGGGCCAGCCTTCGGATCGAGTCTAATAAATGACGGAAGCTGCTCACCGATTTTGATAAGCAGGTAGCACGCGCGTAATGCGCAGAAAATCCGACGTTCCCCTTGATGTCCATATTTGTCCATCCGTTTGGACCCTTGCAAACCTTAGCCAACGCCAAGAATGTTTCGTCAACCCTTTTTGGCGGACACTGCGCCCTCACAACGCGGGGGCGGTTCATGAGGGGGTTTGTGATTGCGGCGATGTTTTTGCTTGCAGCCGGAGCGGCAGCGGCAACAAACACACCGTGCAGCGGAAAGAAGGGCGGCATAGAGCGATGCCAAGACGACACTTTCATTTGCTTGGACGGGTCGGTTAGCGCCAGCAAGAAGTCATGCAGCGCAACGATGGGCAGTTTTGGTTTGCTGGGATCGGGAGCGGTTGATATGGCGCCGACCACCTCAAAGGATTGCCATGCCTTGGCGGGTCTTACTGCACCGGCACGCGCGGAGGACGGTACTGCCTGAAGGAGGATGGCGGAAAAAGTTACCTTAGGAAGTGACCTCGCCAAGCGACGGTTGGCGGATGAATATGATGCCGCCCAAGAGCGCGGCGAGGTGAAATCGATCGGTGCAGCACGAAGCTTCCACTCTCTTGCTGCTGAGCTGTCGTCGCAACAATTCGGTTGCGACAGTAATCAAATTCTAAGAACTTTTTACCAAAAATCACTCGAACTAAACAGCAGGATTCCGAAGCCCTAATGAAATTCGATCGTGAACTACTGGAAACAGGAATAGCTTCGGCATTTGAGAGATATTCAAAAAATCCTTGGATAAAAATCGGGAGCACAGTTGCAGCTCTCAGCGCGGCGTTCATTGCTGGCGTTCTTTACAGAATAGGGCCAGATCTACTTCCTCTTGTTGATCGAGGGGAACTGATAGGATCAATTGCTATTTCGACGGCTACGGCCGTGGTGATATTTAAGCTTGTGTCCGCACTAATTTCTTCATTGTATTCGTCAGATGGCGGCATTAATAGACTAAGGCGTAGAGGTTATGATTTCTTTGCGCTTCTAATGGATATGAGCACAAAGCAACAGATAGCATGCTTTGCCGCGACACTAATCCTGTCTATTTTCTTTCTGTTTCGTGCCTTAGTTTATGGGGAAATTCTTTCCCTGTTTGCGGCTGCTATAGTTGTATTCTTATCAGTGGCATACACTCAGGCTCGTCAGCATCATTGGCACAAGATGCTTAGCTCACTCGCATTACTCTGCCTTGTGGTCGCCTTTCTTTCGGGTAGCCTGTGGGTAGAAAGCAATAGGTACCTTAGCCCTGTATCAATAAAAATCGGCGATCAAGTGGAGACAAAGGCCCATCTCGTGCTGCGCGGTCAAAGTGGGCTGTTTCTGTTTATCAGAGACGAGAAATCAGTGACATTCGTACCGTGGGACGAAGTTAAGCTAATTAAGAGCAACGAAACCCCCTTACGCATTTTGGCGTCGCCGATTTAGGTCGTGAACCCATAAACGGGCGGCGAGGCGATTAAGGGCGGTCAGCCTTTAAATACCAAATTAACACATGCGGTCGCGGGCGTTGCCACCCGCGTCACGAGCACCTCCATTCCACGAAGAACACACATGTTCATCACGAGAGCATTCATGCTCGTCGCCGCTCTCCTCCAGTTCTTCCGGTTCCCGCTCGTCCTCGTCTTCCCGGTCCTCGTCGTTGGGGTCGGTGCCAGCAAGATAGGGCTCTAGGTTCTCGTCGCCGTCGAGAAGATCGAGGAGCGCGATAAGTTCCTCAATCCGCGCTTCCAGTTCAGCGCGGCGCATATTCAGTTCAGTCAGGGCTCTCGTCATGGCTGACTCCCATTAATGCGAATGATGATGGCGGCCAATCGCGCCTGCGCTGCTTCAGTGTCCTGCAACAGGGAGAGCTCTTCCTCGACAAATGTCGATGCAGGCGTCTCGCGGCTTGGCTTGTAGAGACCAATCACGGCGCCGACGAGCTTGCTTTCCAAATAGTCACGGTCGAACGGTCCTTCAGCCCATCCACCGCACCATTGAGGCGTCAAGCCTTTACGGGTCGCTTCATTTGAGGCAGCAAGCCATTCTTCGAACTCGGCGGGTGTGGTGGTCCGCATAGAGCCGACATGCCAGCGCGGCTCCTGTGCATCCCTCTGCCACGGTATGGCGCTGTGGCGGGCCTGACAGACATTGCGCCGTCCGCCAATCCATTCAATCACGTAGATATCGCCTACGCGCGGCGTGCGGTCTTCGGTATCGACCACCACCACCTCCCCGGGCTCGATAAAGGGGAGGCTGTGTCGGTCAGTGACTTCGAAGGCGATGCAGTGCGGCGGCAAGGTCCGGTAGACGTTCAGCGTGTTGTGCTGCAGGGGGCGGTTGATGAGAGCGCTCATACAGACACCCTCCCGCCCATATCGATTACTTGCTGGATGAAGCGGGCCATCTCGGCAACAATGCCTTCGCTTCGAGTGAAGCCGTCCATATAGCCGATCGCCTTGATGGCCTCTGCTTTGATAAGCAATCCTTCTGGACCGAATGCGGGTATCTTTGAGACATCACTGCATGCGGCAAAGAACTCTTCCTTTGCATCCTCGATACGGCGTTTTGCAGCATCGACGCCGGCGGCTTTACGCAGCCGGGCGGTTTCCTTCTCATAGGCGCGAGCAAGTTCAACGCGCTGGCTGTATTTCCGAATATTGCGGTCGATTACTTCCTGAGAGTGCGCAAGAGCTTCGGGCGTCCGGCCCCTTGGCTTACGCTGCTGAAAATCTTCCAGCCAGCTTTGGGCCTCCGTCGTAGTGATGATTGAAAAGCAGTCGTACCGGTCAATCTTTCGGAACTGTGGTGAAAGACGCGTGGTGAGGGTTGCGCAATCGCGAAGGATGAAATTGCCGACAATGTCCGTTTCGCCTACTGCGTGCCCCATATGGCGGTCGGCACCAGCAGGGCCAAGCAATTCCTCGGGAGCGAGCGGCCACAGGTGCCGCCACTCGTCAGCGATCCACTCCAACGCGTCCTTTGCTTCACGCAATTCGGCTTTAGCATCCTGCAGGCGAGCATATGCCACCAACAGATCGGGGTTTTCAGCGATGGGCGCAGGCGCGGCGGCCTCGCCCTGAATTGCTGTTACAGCAACGCAGGCGCCAGCAGCGACCGGCAGAGAGGCGACGGCAGCGCCGCCGAGAAAGGTGCGACGGGTCGTCTTCATGCCTTTGCCCTCAGATCGAACACGCCGACCTTGGTCAGCATGACTGTGTGACCGGCCGAGACGGAAGGAAGAACCACCGCTTGAAAGGCACCGTTCTGATACCGGCTCAAGGCGTCGGAAAGCTCCCACGACAGGCGCTCGACATGATCAACAGGCAATTCGTCGCGAGTCTCCCTCATAGGAAATGAAGCAAACCCATTGAAGGAGGCTGGAATCGGCGGCATTACGTGAGCCGACCACTTCGCGTTGTCGCAGTCAGCGAGGGTTTCCGAAAGTTCCTTCATCAAACGACGCGCCTTGACCCACGGATGTTCCTCGGTACCGGGAATGGTCAGGTTCGTGTAAATGCCATGCTTGTTGGCGCTGACGGACTCAATCATCAGATCGGGGTTATCGCGGATGATTTTCACTGCAGCTTCAAGAAGCGCGTCAAGCTGCTTTTTCGGGGATCTCATTTCGATGGCCATAGCTTCGCCAGCGGCCGGAATCGTGTTCGGCATGATGGTGTCTCCTGATTTTTGGTTGGTGCAGTCAGTGCGCCGTGAGGACGGCTATCTCGGATTTGATCGCAGCGCGGCGAGCGGCGGCGCTGTATCGGAGTGACAGGTAATTGGTATCGGCCAGAGCGGACTGGAGGGCGCGGAGACGTTCACCGGCAAGGGTTTCCATCACCTTGGCCACCTTCGCAGCCTGGCGGGCTTCCTCGCGGCGCTGCTTGGCAACGCGCCATGCGGTCTTAAGACAGGCCGAGAAAGAGGCGTCCACAATGCCGCGCTCGATCTGTTTGGCGGAGTATTGACGACGGATGTAACGGTAACGCTCCCATGCATCTGCCATGATGGCCTTGCGGTCGAATTTGGGCATGCCTTCGGCGCTGGCCGGAACTGTGCTGTTCGGCATTGTCATTCTCCAAATTGTCGAGAGGTTTTTGTCACTCCCTAAAAAGGGAGGCGGTCTTTATGCGAGTTCGAGAGCAGCGCCACCGGTTAGCTGCGGATCGCGAGGAGCCGGGACAACCAGAGCCGCGCCATTGTCGCGCTCTGTGCGTTCGAAGGCTGCCTTCAAAGCCGGGTTAGTGAAGAGGCTGGAGAGGCGGACGTTAACTGTGTTGCGTGTCATTGTTTGATTTCCCTTGTTATGATTTGCTTACAGGTGTATTCATAACTACAAGCGTAGTGAACGTCAAGCATTTAAATACAAGTGTATTCATTTTGGGAGAAAACAGCATGGCTGAACTGACACCAGAGGCTAATAGGGCGGCTCGGGCGATCCTGAAGTGGTCTGTCCGAGAACTGGCAGACAATGCCGGTATCGCTTTCTCGACCGTGCACAGGTTCGAGACCTCTGGCACCGCGACAGAGGCGACAAAGGATAAGATCAAGGCCGCCTACGCGGCGCATGGCGTCGAGATTACCAACGGGGAATATACCGGTGCGCGCCTGAAGCTGAACCGCTCAACAGAGTAACGGGAAACCCGATTATCGCTACTAATCGAAGCGCCAGGATGCTCCATGAGTGTGCGTAGACCGCCGACTTTCCCACCTGATACGTGGCCGCCTCGAATGATGGCCGACATGGCAGCTGCTTATTGCGGCGAACGGCACGTCGAGGATTTTCTTGAGCGGGTCGGGACGTCTTATCCGCCGCCGAGAGTCACCGAAACATCACGCCGGAAATTCTGGTACCGGGATGATTTGGACCGAGCCATGAATATTGGCGCTATTGATGCCGGCCCTAGTATGGGAGCGATCTTCCGCGCGAAGATGCAGGAGAAAAAGCGTTCGGCGGCGAAGGCAAAGCTTAAGGGCGAGGCTTGACGCCATCGTTCAGGGTATTCGTGTCACGCGAATACCTCTCGCACGTGCATAATACACATACCTCGGGGCGCCTGCGCCACACAGGCACCCAAGGTATGGTTGTCATGACCACACCTTTCGACAGGAGAGCATTGAATGTCCGCATTGACGTTGATCTCCTCGCAGCCGGGAATAGAGGCTGCCTCCGATCTCTCCGACGCTGCCCTCGACTATGGCCGCGCCGCGCTGTCCAGCAACACCATGCGGGCTTACAGAGGCGATTGGCAGGACTTTGCCGACTGGTGTGCTGATCGAGGTAGATCGCATCTGCCGGCGAACGCTGCGACCGTGGCGAATTATGCCTCCTCTCTTGCCGACGCCGGCAAGAAGGTTCCCACAATCGCCCGCAAGCTGGCTGCTATCCGCTTCTTTCACCGCGGCGCTGGTCTTGATAACCCGACCGACAATGCGGGCGTGGCGGCCATCCTGAAGGGTATAAGCCGTACAGTGGGGACAGCGGCCCGCCAAAAGGCTCCAGCGACGGTTGACGTTATCATGCCATGATGGCGAGGATCAACGCTGACAGCCTCAAGGGCAAGCGTGACAGGGCTTTGCTCTTGCTCGGGTTCGCTGGTGCGTTCCGTCGATCGGAGCTTGTGGCGATCACTGTTGAGGATCTGACTTTCAGCGATGAGGGCGTTGACGTGTTCCTGCCCAAGTCCAAGACCGACCAAGAGGCGAAAGGCCAATCGGTTGCAATCCTGAACGGCAAGGCCCTGAAACCCGCTGACAGGCTCAAGGAGTGGCTTCAGGCGTCCGGTATAACCTCGGGACCAATCTTCCGTCGCTTCAATCGTGGTGACCGCCTGACGGCCGAGACGCTGACTGATCAAGCCGTGACGCTTATTGTCAAGAAGTATGCCGACGCCGCCGGCCTCGATGTTGCAAACCTATCCGGTCACTCGTTGCGCGCGGGCTTTGTTACCTCGGCTGCAGAGAACAGAGCGAGCATATCCCGAATCATGGAAGTGACCAGACACCGCGACCCGCGCACCGTGGAAACCTATGTGCGCCGAGCTGACCGGTTCAAAGACCATGCAGGGGATGGATTTCTTTGATCAGTCGACGGGATAAATCTTATGCTCAGCATCCCACCAAACCATATTGAAAACGTGCCCGGTGCGGAAACCCCAAATACGCTGCTTGCCACCCGTTCGAAACCGGAAGAGCTCCTCTTCGACACGTTCAATCTCCATCCACCGCTCTTGGGCTTCAGGGCACAAGGTGTCCCAACTTTGTGCATGATGCTTCTTGTGACGGTCGTTCCCACCGGTCGTCTGGCTCATGATTTCATGCCAGTGGAGGCCGCTCATCGCAATCATGGTCGCCCGAACAACGCAGGCATTATCGGGTCCATATGAAGAGTGGCACCAGTTTCTTTGCTCACCCCAAGACCAGGCGCCTTCCCGGTCCGCATGTTCATGGATCCTGTATTCCATTCGCATCTGCATGATGCTGACGGGGTCTCTCTCTGATCGTGGTAGCTTCTCCGTTATCGGATTAGCTTCAGCGCGCGGAACTTGCTGCGACTCTACCTGCACTTTTAAGCGAGCAGATTTTTCTTGTTCTTTCAGCTGCTTGGCAAGCTTGCGTTCGATGCGAGCTTCCTTTTTGCTCATGGGTTTTGAGCATTCCCCGGCTGAATTCCAGAATAATACTCATGCATGTCGGAGAGGAGTATTTCTTCTTCGGAAGGCTCGCCGTCCTTTACGCCGGCCCGCTCCCGCGCAAGCAGCCAAGGTGCTTCCAGGTGTGTTAGATCACTCAACCATTGTGCTGACTGCTTCCCATAGAAATCCAGAACCGCATCAATGGTCGCGCGTGCGCGCTCATCGAGGTTCGGCTCAGCGGTCGGCGGTAGGATGCTGTTTGGAACCACGCTGAACTGCCGATGATGCCAAGAATAAAGGGAGCGACAAACCGGTCCATTCGCCCATGCCTGTATGGTCTCGTTGAACAGGGGGCGTTCGTCCCAAACGAGCGACCACGCCTGAGAGTAGTAGACCAGTTTCTGCAGCTTCATGGCGGTCATTTCGCCGTGCGACCGCAGTATGTACTCTGCGACGTCTCTTACGGACATGACGGTTCTCCAATGCGCGTTTAACGACAGCATAACACAGCGCGGCGCAATTCGTTTCGTATAATGCATGCTATACGTGATTTGCGAATGACATGTAAATAGATGCGACAACGTGCGGAAATAAGACATTCGGCGCATAAAGCCTTCGCGTTATGCATGTACATACGTGCGCTGGCAACTGAACAATAACTCACGATAAATGGTCTTCTCGCTACTCATCCCAAGCCGCCTCGAGGTGTCCACCGAGCGCCTTGACGCCTCGCTGGATGGCCTTGAAGTTCGGGTATTTGCTTCTGCAACCGCGAGATCGGAAGTAACGGCCTGTGCCAGCCTCGTCATCGACGTCTGGCATGTACCAACCGATTTCGTAAGCTCGCGACCGTAACTGGTCGAGAGATTGGACGCCGGTGATCTTGTAAGGCTTTCGCTTTCGACGGTAGCCGTAATAGTGGGCGACCTTCCGGATGCGCTCGATCTCAATCCCAGGAAACGCAGCGCAAAGCTCGTGGTGGCTAGCTTCAGGGTACAGTTTGCGTAACCGCTGCTTGTCGAGTGGGCCCCAGGTTCTTCTGGGTGAAGTCAGGCCGAGCTTCCTGCATCTGCTCCTGATGGCACATTCGGTCCTGTTGTAAAGGATCTGGCGAAGGGCGAACAGATCAGGGTGGAAAAGACGGCAGATGAAATCTTCGTCCTCGGTCCATAACTTCTGCCCGAAAAGCGTGAAGCCAGATCGCATCATCCTTTCACGGATACGCTCCGCAGACGCTGCGCCTCTGACAAACTGCGCGAGCGACATCACATCAAGCCGGCTTTTTCACTCTCAGAGTGCGATACGCGTTGAAGGTGCCGGCCTTGTCTGTGAACAGATCGACAAGCGAGGATGGCAGGGAATTGAGTTCCCGCAACTGCGTGGCTAGGTCAACAAACTGAAGCTTCAGGCGCTCGACCTCTGACGCCTTCACTTCCTCAATCTTCGCTTCGATCTCGGCTTTCGCTCTCAGCAATTCCTGCAGCTCACTCATGGCTCAGTCTCCGATTCTCGTGGGAATGGAATGACCTTAGTGAGGGCTGCGGAGCCTTGTCCACGCCTTCTCTATCGTACGCTTTCTGACAGGCTAACGGCGAGGATTTACTGTTTCGATATGGGCGCTATCGGCGCTTTTTGCGCTGACGATAACGGTCATCATCGCTTGAACAAAGTCGATGACCAGCACGGTGCAAGAGCGGGAGAGCGGGCAGTCACTTGAGGACTGATACGATTTGAACGACCAAGGCCACGGCCGCGATTATTGCCGTCACTAGAACGGCTATGGCAGATAACTTGGTCCAGTACGCCGTGTTGATCGTGGCGTCAGATGCTCTGATTTGAGCTTCGGCCGCCTGAATATTTGCCTCTGATGTCTTCTTGGCAAGAAGGTAATCGCGGCGCTTCATCTCGACTTCTCGCCAGTATGAGGCTTGAGAGCCTGGCTGCTCGCCCGCCCCTGAATAGACCTCCTCGTCCGATTTAGTCGTCCAATTCTCCGCCATCTCATCCCCCCAAGGTTACCCATGCCAGTACTCAAGAATGCACGATACGATTATTGCTTTTTCAAAGCTTGAAGACGAGCAACAAGGCTGGTGTACTGATAGACTGCTTTGAGTAGCTCTTTGGCCAATTCGATTGCTATCGCGCATTCATCGGCTCCGATTTGATCATAAGTTTTAGCCTCAATATGAGCTGCGTCGTTTCCAAGAAGTCTGAGTTCATCGGCGGCTGCCAACAGCTCGCCAGGGATTATGACTGTCCCTCCGAGCGCCTGCAGCCTTTGCATTAGGTTGCCGCCAGTGGCGTTCTTGTCCTCGCATAGTTCTTCCAGAACTCTACGCACCATAAGCGCGGAAGCTCTGTAGCATCCCGCCGCATGAGACTTTATTGCCTCTTCTAGTGATGAGAGAATTCTTGGGGGTAGGTTGGTAGCATCGAAGTCTATCACCTCAGGGGGGTATACGGCTTTGCCAGAGCGAATAGATTCTATAACGAAAACAAGAGCATGACATTCTACGTTCGGGCATTTCCTCATACTTGCCTTGTGGGGGTCCATGATTGGCGCTCCCCTGTCTTCGCCTAACTGGTTGCTCCAAGCCAAATCTGTCCCTGGGTGGACGTTTGAGAAGGCGCCAATGTGCCTACATGCTGGGCAGCGGAGATTGATGGGGTTGAAGTTATATGGTGCGACCTGCCCTTTTACGAAATGCATGATGTAGATATTCTCGCTCTTATTGATTGAATTGAATCAAAGGAAATCAAATTTGACGCGAGGTGGCAAGAGGACTGGTGCTGGTAGGCCCAAGGGAGCCGCTACGCGCAAAACTAAGGAAATTGCTGACAGGGCCGCATCAGCGGAAGGCGTGACCCCGCTAGAGGTCATGCTGAAGGCAATGCGAGAACATTACGGCAAGCGAGAATACGATGCGGCGGCGGCCATCGCAAAGGATGCGGCGCCGTACATGCACCCGAAGCTCGCGTCGGTTGAACATTCGGGGCTGGGTGGCAGCCCTATCGCCATCAGCATATCCGCAGAGGACGCCGAATTGTGACGCATGGTAATAGCAACGCTGACGGAGAAACAAAGACAGGCTAACCGGCTCTTTGCTAGCCCTGCGCGCAATATCATGCCGCGCGGCGGGTCTCGATCCGGAAAGACATTCTTGCTCGTCAGAGCGGTCATCCAGAGGGCTATCAATGCCCCAGGTTCTCGGCATGTCATATTCAGGTTCCGCTTCAATCACGCCAAGACATCGGTATGGTCGGACACTATCCCGAAGGTTCTATCGCTCTGCTTCCCCTCGCTGCGGGTGAAGACCTTTGACGAGATCGCTATCCGGTCAGCAACTGGGAGCCGTGATCCGAAGATCTATTACGAGTGGGCACCGCTCTACAGCCAGACCGAGAAGGAACGTGCCGAGGTGTTCAAGCTGAACGCTGAAGCTGCCCGCGCAATCGTAGGCACTGGGGCGGGCCAGGAGCTTATCACTCGTGAGGCCGTGTCGAAGGCGCTCATCTCGCGCATCGAGAAAGATGGAAATCTGCCTGGTCTCGCTGCTGCTGTGGATGCGTTCGGCTCGATTGATGAAAATGAGCCTTCCGAAGAGGAATCGCTTGCGGCTGCTCAAGGGTTTTCGTCGCGCCCCGAAAATAGCTTTGGGTCGTAAACTCTCTTGAGATCAACTTTACCGAAGTGTTCGGGTAGGTACTTGCCGATACGAAATTCTAACAGAAGTTGTTTAAAACTTCCTGATACTGCTGACAAACCGTTGTAACAACATAGAGCGACTTCATGACTGGTTAGCTGACTACGGAGAAGGTTCCCGAACCGATGCTTCTCCTTGTCGATGAGAACGCTATCTTCATGAATTCGCAGAAGAATAGTATATAGTAGGCGGTAGTACGGGGCAAAACTGCTCTCATACCTGAGATGAACTGCAGTCATGTACGTTTCCGCTAGTTGCTCGGCTAACTCTGCTTGTGTGGCAGGGTTCAATTTTCCGATGCAGTATATCATCTCGAAATTTGCATGGGCAAACGCTTCGGCACCTTGGAACTCTGAAGCCGAGTTTGGCATAGGCCCAGAAAATAGGGCCTTGTACTGATCGGTATGGCTAAAGCGGACATCCGAGCGGGCTTCCCTAAGAAGGCGAAGAAGTTCGTAAAACGTTTGCTCAAACCTTTGCACGTGCTGGTCTCTCTCGGCCGCCAGGATCTGTTTTTGCTGGCGCCCAAGTTCGTCCCGCTGCTGTTTGAGGGTGAATAGAACTGCGATAAACGCGAACGCAGAAAAAAGAGCGTTGAGTGCGCCGAAGGTGTCTCCCCAGGCGCCTAGATTTGTAACGCTCCAGTCCGCGCCAAACATCGCAAATATCCACTTCTGAGCTACCCATGCGGCCCATATCAGTGCAGCGGTGGTACCGAGAAGTATTACCCAAGATTTCTTCATATCTGCCCCCAAAACCTTGCGACCCCAAGTAGCAGGATAGTTAAAGCCATGCAATTCACCGACGCTGTAACGGTGTCCGGCACTCGTCGGACGGCCGACGGATACCTTATTGCCGACGCAAAGTCGGTTCGCACCGGCATCCAGCTTTATTCTGGCGATGAGGTGGGCAAGCCAGAGATGCAGGTGGTGCGAGTCTATCGCCCCGCTGAAGAAGTCTTCTCAAGAGACAGTTTGCAGAGCTTTTCTCACGCGCCAGTGACAATGGGCCACCCAGACGAACCAGTCACTGCGGACAACTGGAAAGAACTCTCTGTTGGCGAGGTCAGCACTGCGGCAAAGCCCAACGGCGTCTGGGTGGAACTGCCTCTGATCCTAAAGGACACGGCGGCTATTAAGGGCGTCGAGACTGATACTCGGGAACTTTCCGCCGGGTACACCTGCGAACTCGTTTGGGGTGATGGCGTAACGCCCGACGGCCAGCAGTTCAACGCCACACAGACCAACATCAAAATCAATCATCTCGCGATCGTGGATCGGGCGCGGGCTGGTTCTCAAGCTCGCATCGGTGACGGTGCGTCATGGGGCGCTGCCCCTTTCATCCCTGATCACAATCCAAAGAAGGAAACGATCATGACCCTGAAGACGGTTACCGTCGATGGCATCCCGGTTGAAGTAACCGATCAGGGTGCCGTGGTTATCAGCACCCTGCAGACGCGGCTCGCTGATGCCAATGCAAAGGCTGAAAAGGCCGAGGCAGCCCACACCGCGGCACTCGCGGCCAAGGACGCCGAACTGGCGAAGAAGGATGCTGAACTCGATGCCATCAAGGGCAAGGTTCTGTCCGACGCCGATCTCGACAAGCGTGTGCAGGAACGCGCCGATCTCATCACCGCGGCAAAAGCAATCGCCAAGGACGTGAAGACGGAAGGTCTCTCCGACGCGGCAATCCGCAAGGCTGTTGTCGTCGCCAAGATCGGTGATGCGGCAATCGCCGGCAAATCGGAAGCCTACATCGATGCGCGCTTCGATCATCTGGTCGAGGAAGCCGCCAAGGGTGCTCCAGATCCTTTTGCTGCCGTCGTCAAGGATGGCGTCAAGCAGAACGACACCAATTCCATCAGCACGGCCCACAAGGCCATGACCGATCATCTGACGTCGGCGTGGATGGGCTCTAACCAGAAGGGGGCCGCATAATGCCTGCGATCCAGACCACCTATACGGCCACTCACGCCCGCTGGGTTGAGGGCATGATCCCCAACATGGAGCCGAACGACATCGTCACCCGCATCGCGGAAGACGTTGAAGGCATCGGCTTCGGCAACGTCTGCGTGCAGGGCACGCTGGACAACTAGGTTGTGGACTCGGAAGCGACCGTCAAGTTTGCCGGCATCGCTGTTCTCGACACCACCCGGCCGACCGGCAAATACGAGCAGTATGACAATGTTGCCGTCATCAAGAAGGGCTGACATCGAATTTCAGGTCAGGAAAACTCACGATAAGGGTCATTATCATTACTGGATTGTGACCGTCTTTAGCAGCCATTCGGGATAGACGATCTTGTTCATCGTCCCGAGCATGGCGCTTGTGTCACCCATCAAAGATCCTGTGAAGGGCGGCGCCACCCTAGAGCCATCAGCGTAGTACGTCAGACTGTCGGCAAGCTCGCGCAAAAGGTGGATAGGGTTTTGTCCTCCTTCCGCACCCCAGACGAACTGGCAGCCAATGGCATGGATATCCTGATAGCTGACTTGGAACAGACCTTTGTCACCGTCAGCAAGTACCAGCTTGTCGTATCCAGGTTTCACCACTCGACCAAGCACTAGGAGCGAACGAAGAGACGCGATCACTGAGACTTGAGGCGGATATTGCACGATATCGAGCCAAACTTCCTTCCCGTTTATGGTCACGTCGAACTTGATTCCGTCTACCGCCGGCGATGTGTCGAGAAAGCTCTGAATGCCAGAAACCGGGATCTGGTCGATGGAATGTTCCGACCCGGTTCCTGCCCAATACTTTTCACCGCATGAGTTATCAGCGGCCATGGCAGGTGCGACACTGAGAAAGCCAGCGAAGACAGTTTGAACGAGTGTTTTCATGAAAGCCCCCAACGTATGCGCGTAGATGATCCGGTGGGGGATTGTGTGTCAACTATCGCTAAAGGACGCTTTCCGTCTTTTAGGCTACCACCTGAACCTTGGCCGCGCTCATGTACCGTTGCGCTTGGCTGTATGTGATGCCGCTCTTATCTTCTACCCATCGCCGGAAGTGACCATGCGGCAGCGAGGCTTTGACGTTTAGCAGCTGCCGCCCATAGCTTGCCTTCTCGGCCTCTGACAGCCTCTGCCATTCGCGTGGAGGCTTGCCGCCTGTTCCGTCGTCGGGGCTGCTGGGCGCGCCAGCACCAGGCGCTGTGAGGCGATTGTGAGCATCCCAGATTAGGCGCTGCTGATCGGCGCTGAGTTTCTTGAAATCCTGCACAGTCAATCCGATGCCAAATGCTGCCATTGCGATGGCCCGGTTTTTCCTGTCGGCAATGCGCAATGCTCTCCGCATCTGGAAAGCGTTCATGTGCCGCATGGTGCCGATGCCTTCGACTTCGATCTCTGTAATCATGATGGGAAACTCCAGACGCAAAGAAAGGCCGTTACCTCGGGAGGCCGGCCAATCCCTTGCGCCAGTTCATCCGTGGTCGCTGGCGAATATATAACAGGCGCTGATGGGTTGATACAATATCATCAGATTTTGTTTTGAATTGCTTTGCACATGCTTTATCGGCCGCGACCGGATAGATGCGCCATCATGTCGCGATGCTGACGCCCGATCTCGGCAATCTCCCTGCGGACTTCGATCATTTCGCATGTGAAACGACCGTGCTTATATGCGCCGTTCTTTTTCCCCTTTGGCGCTCCGGCGCGGGCTCCGTGGAACCGGCAGACTGTCTTTCCGCGCTCCGCCGGCGCCTGGCATTGGCACTTTGTCCGCTTCGACATAGCCGAGCACCGCGGCGCGAGCTGGTATGGATAAATCTTCTTGTCCATGGGATTGCGTACCTTTCTTATTTCCACCCCGCCCCCCGTGGGTGACGTTGCCGACGATGGCTTGGCCTCCGCTGTGGACGTGAACGTGTTCAACAACCACCTTCTGATTGCCGCCGTTGCGATGCTTGCGAAGGGCCTCCATCTGGATTGTGAAGGTCCGCATGAGCTTGTTGACTGTCCGTTCGTGGATATCGAGCTGCTCAAAGGTGTCTGAAGTCAGCATTGACCGCGAATGCCGCATCGCTGCCATGTGGACGGTTGCCATTTGGGTAGCAAGAAGAGCTTCGAGGTTATCTCGGGGCTCAATACTTGCAACGGTGGATATGGCCGCGTTGAGCTCTGCAAAGTCCGCACTCTGATCCTTCGAGACGGCGTTCGTAAGCTGACGGATTATCCCGTAGAAGAGTGTTTCATCACTGATCCCCATAGCTCGCATCAGGACAGCCATACCGACCTCCTGCCGAGGGTGATCAATCACCATCTTCATTATACCGCCAGCGGCCTTGTATTTCGGCAATGAAACGGCCTCAATAAACGCCTCTGCTGCCTCGACTTCATGCGGCTTCAGCTCGTAACTCTGCGCCAACTCGGCATCAATCTGCTCAGGCTTCATGCCCTGCG
Source organism: Agrobacterium sp. 10MFCol1.1 (assembly GCF_000381165.1). Lineage (NCBI taxonomy): Bacteria > Pseudomonadati > Pseudomonadota > Alphaproteobacteria > Hyphomicrobiales > Rhizobiaceae > Agrobacterium > Agrobacterium sp. 10MFCol1.1. The sequence continues at coordinate 565,711 of NZ_KB906072.1, forward strand.
ACATCCGTATGATGCGCTCAATTTTCTCCTGTCGAGAATTCCCGTTATCGCTAGCCATCTGTCCGGTTCTCCCTCAGTCTTTCCTTCCAGCCAGGGCCAGCGATCATCATGCCGTCATCGTCACGCTTGGGGTTGATGACCTTGCCGATGCGATCCGGCCATGTCTTGAGGTTCCGAGTATGGATGCCGTCGGCTGTAACAACCGTTTGCTGGCAGAAGCCCCCCACGTAGTGACCTCTCCACGCTGGATTGACGATTGCCTGAAGCTCCATGCGCCGCTGCGCTTCCATCAGCGCCAAGCCGTCGCGTTCGGCATGCTGTGGATCGAAAGGGAGCCCATCTGCGACAGGGTGTCGGAAATCCGTAATGTCTCTTGGGATGAAAGCTTTGCCGTTTTCGCTGTCGTACACGTCAACGATGGTGGCGGCTGGTCGACTGGACTTTTCCGACCAACCCATGAGAACCATGCTAGTCGAGCCCCAATCGCGCATCTGGGGTTGCTCGGCACTACGAATGACGGTCTCTCGCACCTGGCCTGCGAACGCTTCTCTCAGGTCGTCAAAGCATGAGAAGCGCTTCTCTCCGAGGTGCACATACAGCATGACGTTCGACCAGCCCACACCGACGAAGCCGACCACCGCGTTGTACTGAGGCAGGGCGAACACCTTGCTGCCGACGCCCATCACATGGCCGCCGGTGCTTTCGTCATAGGTCGCGCCGTCCGTATACAGGTAGCCGGCGCTGTCCGTGATGAAGCAGTTCAGCGCGCTCAACGTTTGCTGCCCTTCTTCTCGACTGGCTTGCATGCCGTGCCACCAAAGAGCGCGGCTCCGGCCAAACCTATAAGACTGAAAATCGCCATCGTCTTTTCTCCTCTATCGTTCCATCGCGATGGCTATCTGCCGCCGCTGCTTCCGTGCCGCATGCTTGACCCAGGCTTTCCGGCCGATTCCCTTGCCTCGCTTCGGTCCATTATGCTCTGTGGAGCGACTTTTTCGCGCCATATCTGTCTCTCCTTAAGCCACGTTCTCTCCGCCGTTGTAGCGGTCCTGTCTGCTACGCTGGTACTGCTTGAGGCCGGTTGCGGTGGCCTGCGCAGCTTCTCCTCGGGCCACGTCCTTGACGTAAGCCTGCAGGTTGCCGTTCTGGTCGACAGATACGCCGACCGTGACATGAACGTTCTGATTTGCAGCCTGCCCGGTTCCCTGCGCGGTGCTGCCCGAGAACGGCGTGACATAGCCGCCAGATTGATACCCCTTCTTGGCGCCCATGTGCATGCGATCGAGGTTGCCGACGCCAAGCCGCTTTGTTGCTGCCGCACTGAAAACGTATTCGCCAGCATGGACAATTCCGGCCGCTTTTGAAGCCGCGCCATCACCAGTATAGCCACCGGAGGCAAATAGGCCTGCACCGGGCATAGTCGGGAATAAGCCCTTGCCACCTCCGAAAAGCCCGCCAAACAGGCTCGACAGCAAGCCGCCGCCACCGGCGCCAGATCCCGCCCCGCCCACTTGGAACAGCGCATCCAACACATCGTTCAACAGTTTGTCTGTAATCCGGTCGAGCACCGACAGAGCGGCATTCCCAAAGGATTCCCAGAAGGATTCACCATTGCGCAGCCCATTGCGAAGCTCGTTCAGAAAACCGGCCGTCGCCTGCTTTGCGAAAGCCACAGCCTCTTGCGCTCTTTTCGTCGCCTCCGTGGCCTGGTTCTGGGCAACGACCTGAGCCGCATAGCCTTCAGCCATTGCGTTGATATCTGAGATCAACTGCGGGGTTATTGCGCGCTTGTCTCGTTCGGCTGCCAGCAGCAAATCAGTCGCCACCTTCACGCGCGCTTGCGAGTAGCCAAAATCTTCGACAAGCGGGTTCAATGCCGCCTGTGCTTGGGTCTGAGCCTGCAAGGCCCGTGTTTGTTCCTTGATCGACAGCGTGGCAGATTCGTAAGCCTTCTGCTTGGATGAGCTGCTCGTCTTGCTGGCGCCGGGAAGGCCTTCAAGCTCGATCAGTGGCCGGCTGGAAGGCGTTGGCGCATCACGCGGAGTGAAGTCCTCGCCAGAATAGAATTTACCGTTCTCAGAGAAGAGCGGCGATAGGCTGCCAAGCTGTGGACCGTTCTTTCCCACCAACAGCGCTTGAAGAGCGGCTTGCGTGTAGGTTTCAGCCTGTCTGGTTGCGCCGGCCATGGTCTGTGTGAGATCCGCAAACGCGGCCTGGAATGAAACCAGCGCCGGCACACCGGTTTGCGTTATCGCCGAAGCGAGCGTGTCTTGAACCTGCTTTACGGCGCTCAGGTTCTGTTCGCCTTTCGACACCGAAGCGGAGACGTCCTCCCACGCGGCGTGGAAAGCTTGAACAGTCGTGCTTTCGGTACCAGCCTGGTTCATGAGGCTGATCGTGTTGCTCAGTTCCACATTGAGATTGGCAACCTGTTGGCGGGCCAACTCCCATTGTTTGTCGGCCACGGATCGAGTGGATGTCAAAAGCTCCTCATTGCTTTTGGAAGCCTTGAGTGCTGCGACATAGGACTGAAGAGCTGGAACGGCTTTACCCCATTCTTCAGCAACTCGCTCGATCATATCGGCATGGTCTTTCAACGTCTTATCAGTCTCGACCCCGCTGCTCATCCACTCACTGAAGTAAGAAACCGCCGCGCTGCCAATAAGGACAAACGCGGTTGTTGCCAACCCGAGAGGGCTTATAAGACCGCTAATCGTCTGCTTCATTGCTGCGAAAACGCCATTCAGTTGCCCGCCGTTCTGGGTGACCTGCGGCAACTGCTGAGCAAGAAGCATGAAGGGAGCCTGCCCAGAGATGAGCATCGTGATGATGTCCTGCATCTGATACGACAGGTTCTGCACCTGCGCGCGCGCCGCACCGGATGCTTGACCTAGTGCCTTCACACCGGATGAACCAACAGAGCCAGCGCGCTGCGCAGCTAGAGAGGCAGCGGCTAGCGCCTTCCCAGCAGCCGTCGAGGCGCGCTCTACACCACCCATGGCAGCTTCCATGGCTTTAATTTCGGCCGAGGAAAACTTGCTCGAGGTATTCGACAGACCGGACGCTGCCCGCTCCGCAACCTTCGCAGCGTTCGAGAACTGCACGAATTCGTTCTTGGCCGACTTGAGATCCCTGGTGTCAACCGAAATCCCGAGAGCTGCTATGTCAGTCATGAGCTTGCTCCTCCTCGCTACGGGTCACTTGAATGCCGGCTGCTTGGATGAGCTTGGCGTGCTGCTCGGCCGATACGATGGTGCTGCCGCTTCCGGTCTCTGTGGCGGGGCATGCCTGGAAATACAAAGCCCTGCAGAAATCCTCAGTATCGATCACAGTCGAAGGATCGGTCTTGATCATCATCCGATGGAACTGGTTTCTCTCGACCATCACCCGCACAAGCACAAGCGTATAACCCTTGTGTTCATCAGCCACCCAGCCATCCCCCTCGAAAGGAATAGGCTTGCGCAAGAAGAAGCGGCGTTCCGGCTCCTTGCGAAGCATTACCAGCTCGCGCCGCTCGGCCTCGCGCTGCGCCCTCCTGATCCGCCATGCGTGCTGGGGATCGGAAACGCCGTATTCCGCGGGATCGATGCCAAGGGATGATTTAGTCATGAGTTCTCTTCCGAGAAAGACGGTTATCACTAGCGATGGCGCCGGGGTCGAAAGACGAAAACTCCCCCGGCGCCATTATTCTCAGCTATCGACCCGATAGCCTTGAACTCCGAAACCGACCTGATGCTGGCTCTCGGCCGCTGCAAGACGATCAACGATATCGTGGTGTGCATGAGGGGCCAAGGGTGCTGGTCCACCTTGTCGCGGGTGAGGGTTTCTCCCTCGCGCTTTTTCGCGAGAGGCAAATCAGCCTCAAGGGCTTGCCGTTCGACACGGAGGCGTCGGGCCACCGCGCCGCCGACCGCAGAGCCCACGGTTTCCGGTATGGTGATGGTGTGGCTCATGAGCTTTTACTGATTTTCAGTCAGCCGTCTGACCAGATCGAACAGTTGCTCAACCTGATACTCCAAGGTTCGGATGTCGTTGCGGATGGCGCGGCTCTTCTTGCTCATGCGGCGCTCTGGACGTTATGCGGGATATCACCCGGCTCGAAGACACCAGAGAACCGGCTGCCAGAAGCACAGAGCTTTTCAGCAGCAGCAGTGAGTACGAATTCATTCACGGAGACGCCGGCGCGGCTGGCAGCGGCGAACAGGGCTGTTCTGAAGCCCGAAGTGACCCGGCCGCCATTCAACATGACGTTGACGATCGGGTCTTTCTGCTTTCGCTGTTTGGCGACGATGGACATAACCGTAACCTCCTGATCTCGTGTTCGAGATGCATTAGGCCACGGTTTTCACCTATTTGGCATTGGAAGGGTGCGGCAACCTTTTACGCTTTTGCCCTTGGCGGAAGAGGGAATATGAGGAAAGGATCGGCTTTGGGGTTGTTGCGATCTTTTTCATCTAACCACAGCCGCCATCGATTAGTCGCAGGGGCATCATATGGATGAGATGCAGGTGAGTTCTTCACCAGATCAAGCCACATGCCAGTGAAGCCAGCTCGGTGATCGCCGGCAAAGCGCATTACCGGACCAGACTTCGATAAATGAATGGACCCAGCCGATTCCGCTACTTCTTGGGATCGGCTGAAGCTGTTCACGCGATCGACTTCGATCAGCCAAGAAACCCCATAGGAAAGGCACTCAGCCTCACCCTGCACTTTTGTCGCGTAAGGCGAACCAGATTCTGCCGACTTCAAAACAGCGAGGAAAGAATACCCGTATTCATCCTGGCCGCATTTGATCGCTAGCTCTCCCCCTAGCTCATCAGGAAACATAACGAGCTCGCCATTTACGGCTTCGCGGATCGTCTTTACCGAGAAAGGTGTAAGCACTGCCATTTCAACCCCCTGTTTTATATTTGGCAAAATGCAGCATACACAGTTGCATTCCTTTTCAAAGGGGGAGGCCTAGGTGATCGAATATGCGCTTGACCCGCGGGTGCTGTCGGTTCCCCTGACGGAGAAGTTCGAGCGCAGCGAAATCGCCATGTTTGACCATCTCAAGGGCTGGCGCGGATATTTGCAGGGGTGAGCCTGGGCAGGCCTTTACCCCGATTCCAAAGTCTCTGCACCAGTCCCTGATCGTGCGCTCGCTCCGGCCGGTCACATGGACGGCCATCTTCAGGTTGATAATCTCGTCATGGCGCATGAGGATGGGCGCAAGGCCTAAGCCCTCGCATCCATCAAGATCCGTCTGGGTGAAAAGCTCTCCGCTCAACCGGCATCACCGATGATGTTCTCGCGCGCCCACGCGACATATCGATCAAGGATAGCGCCGGCATCCTCACCGGTGCATTTCCGATAGGCTTCCTGCGTCGGTTTGTCGGTCACCGCCCATCCGAGAATGTCGAGCGTGCGATAATCCGTTACTGGCGCTTCATCAGCGATAATTGGCATTCTCGTTACCTGATCAGCGGTGGATTGATTACCTTGGCTCATGATTGATCACCTCAGTGGAATAGGGAACGCAAACGGCTAGATCGGGCTTGGGATAGTCGAAGCCACCATCGAACAAAATTGAACGTGCATGCTCACATGCGGCCTTGTCGCCAAACTCCGCGGTGGCCGGCCCCCCAGGTTTGCTGTAAGCCATGAAGAAGATGAGCACGTATTTCATGCCACGCTCCTTTTGCGCTCGAATGCCGGGCGAATGACCTTGGCGGGCTCGGGGTACTGCTGATCCACATCAGGTATGTTCCGCACGATGATGGGCACGAGATCGATGATCTGCGCTGACGGCCGAGCATCGGCCCAGGCGAAAAGGTCAAGCTGATCTTTCTTCATGCTGCCAGCCTCCGAAGAACTTCGGGTGTCATCTTCCGCTCACGCAGCAGCCGATATGCCTCCCGGTGATTGGCACGGTCGGGAATGTTCCGTGTGATCCACGAGTTGAATTCCGATTCCTGATCTGGGATTACCACGGTCGGCGCGGTCAACCTTTCGGCCATGGCTGGCGTGAGAATGCCGAGCATGAGGAACTGGAGCAGCTTCTCCTGGATGACTTCCGGAACGCCGCGACCGTCGACAATTACCAAAACCGTCTGCCGACCGATCAACTCGTCTGCCGGGATTGCAAAGGGGACGTTCCTTGCTGCCGATGGCCTTACGTCTGCGCTGCTTTGATCATTGTCCCTATAGAGAGACTCACTCCCCTCAGAGCAAGAATTGAAAGGTGTTTCTATAAGGTGGTTATATTGAAGGTGTTTGGGTTGCTCGCCTGCAACTTCGCTAGATTGCACCTGTGCAACCTCATGAAAATGCACCGCTGCAACTTCGCGAGGTTGCTTAGGTGCAACTTCGAGGCGGTTGCGCTTCTTCTCTTTTGCCTTCTCTTTTGCCTGTTCCTCTCGCTCGATTTTTGCATCGAGGACGATGTTCACGCGGTCAGAGATGAACTGATAGCTGTAGGATTCCGTTCGGCTGGATCGACTGCGGGTCATCCAGAGCCTGCCCCCTTTTGGGTCGCAAAGACGATCCAGACTGCGTCTGACAGTATCGCGATGGACGTCGAGTTGAGCGGCGATCCTAGTCAGGGAGGGATTGGCATCTTTCGTTCTCATGTTGATGTGCTGCATCACTCGAAACGCAACGCACTTATCTATCGCTTCCAGCGCCGTGTCGCAGGACATGGCGTCGAGGATATCCAGCTTCCATGACGTGAAGCTTTTCACCTCGATCTCTTTCATGTCGTCTTTTTCGTGAGGGGCCGTCATCCGTGCGCGCGCCTCCATACCCGATATTTATTCGACAGGGCGGCAGCTTCGCATGCTTCCAATGCCGAGAGGCCGAAGCGCTCACGTAGCGCCGGCACCATCGGCGTCGGCACAGGGTTTTGTTCGGCCAGCCATTGTGCGGCCTGAACAACTGCTTCGCTGTGTTGGTGGTCGGCGCCAGTCATACTGCAACACTCCGAGCACGTGCTGCATCAATGACCGCCCTGATGTCCGACTGCTGCCACCGAGACAGCGAACCGATTTTTAGTGGTCTGGGGATTGTGCCGTCTTTAACGCGCCGCCAAAAGGTAGGGACGCTGACACCCAACTGGGCAGCCACTTCCTTGTCACGAAGCAAGGTATCGGCGGACCCTGTTTCTGTCTGTTTGATATTCATTGCATCGCCTCGATATCAGTTGATATGAGGTGATTGTTCATGAACGGATCAGGAACAAATAGTCTGCACGATTAAAAAATTAATCGTTTCGGGTGCTGAGATTAAGCCCACGTCGCCCAGGTCTTGAAATATCGGGCCGGAGCGAAGCTGCGCGGTCCCATGCGCGTAAGAATGCCCGCGCTGATCGGGCCTTAGGCGCGATGATTTCCTTCGCGTCTTCCTTTCTGCCGAACACGCCGTTGTCAAAGCCGCTGATAATCTCCAGCGCTAAAACATCCTCCTCACTCCCCTGCACTATCGGCTCTTCTTCAGGACCTGCTTCAGGTGGAAAGAAAAATGTTTCGACATCCTCTTTAGAGAACATGACAGATGCACCCCAAAACGGACCGAGCCACTGTTTCGCAAATCTCCTCGCGATGATTAATTCGTAGGAGTCGAGCAATGCTCCGAGAGGCGGTATCCACTGCGAAAGCCATCTGGTCAGCCGAAAAGACGAGATGTAAGCGGATTCACCTGAAACGAAGCCGCCGAGGCGACCTGTCGTCAAGGATAAGAAGTGTCCGCAAGAGCCTTTAGATTCCATCTTGGGGCTGATCAATCCGAAGCTACCCTTAACCACCTCTCCCGATGGCAGGAGAACAAAAACAGCTGGGTTGCTCATTACGAAGGCCCAGAACTGTGAGTATCTGAGTTCGTTGTACTGTTCATCTGACCAATCGAGAGCGGAGCGATCCTTTTTCACCGCAGATCTAAAGGCGTATCCCATAACATCATCGCAAGAGAGATAGTCATCTTTGGAAAACATCAGGCACCTTTTATCAGTTGAAGCACCTGGCCGTTTTGCCCGGTGACGTGTTTCGCCCAGCGCTGCAAAAGCTTGCGCCGTTGTTCCAGAAAATCAGTCCGGCGATATGCGCGCTCGACCTTTCCACCGACGATATGGCCCAGCGTCGTCTCCGCTACATCGTGTGGCGTGTCGGTTGCCTCTGCGATCCAGTCTCGAAGCGACGAGCGGAACCCATGGGGCCGATAGGACATCTCGGCGCGTTCCATGTGCCTCGACATGGTTGCGTCGGAAATAACGCCCTTCTTGATGCTTGGAAACAGGAAGCCATCGCGAGATATCGGCATTGCTGCCTTGATGATTTCGAGCGCTTCAGGCGTAAGAGGCACGCGGAAATCTGGCGTCTTGCCCTTTCGCCCTTTCATGTCTTCACCGGGTATCGTCCACACGTCGCCGTCGATCTGGTCGACATGAAGGAATCGCAGCGGCCGGGATCGGACGCCGGTAAGGATCAGTAGGCGAAGTGCAAGATGAGTTATCGAACCTTCGGACAGGCCTTGATAGAACGCCGGCACCTCCGCCCACGGCATGGCCGGGATGTTGGTTGCTTCATGTCGTTGCTGCCCGAGGAGCGCCCTTGCCTTATCGGTTGCCTGGATATCAACATCCAAGCCCAAAGCAGCAGCATGGCGAAAGCATATGGCGAGGCGGTTGAGAGCCTTACGAGCCGTCTCTGCCTTGGAATGCCATATGGGGGAAAGCGTGTCGCGGATCATGGTTTGATCTACCTCCGCGACTGGCACCTTGCCGAGCTTCGGAATGATGTGCAGTTCAAGCGGGCTATACCATCGGCCAGCCTTGCCGTCGCCCTTGAGTTCGGCCTTGCGGCTCTCATATGCATCTTCCGCAATGTCTTTGAGCAGATGGAGGCGTTTGGCCGATTCCCGCTTTGATCGCTCACGTTCTTTGATGGGGTCTCGACCAGCGCGGACAACAGCCCGCCAGCGTTCCGCCTCTTCCCTCGCCTCTTTGAGAGAAACCTCAGATATCGCGCCCAGTCCCATCTCACGGCGCCTGCCATGAACCGTGATCCTGAGAACCCATTGGCCGCCTCCATCCTCACGCTTGAACAGCCACAAGCCGCCGCCATCGGAATACTTTCCGGCCATGGAGTGCTTTACTGCTGCGGCTGACAGTTTGTTGAGAGAACGAGCCATTTTTCAATCCACCTTCCAATCCACCTTTTGTTTTGAGGATTGGTGATAACGATTGATAATGCATGATGGTGAACGAAACAAGAATAAAGGCCGATATCTGGCACTTTTGACACGCAGTGATCATCAACGATAGCCGGTGATATCAGAGTTCAATGCACGTAAGCGGCACCATTTCTTCCTAAAAAATTCATTTCCGACACTGAGTTGCCTTTGGCGCGGCGTTGTCCACTGGCGGAAATCGTCATATGGCGATGCTGCTGCAATCATAAAACCTTTGAAACCAAACGGGCCTCCGCACGTTGAGCAGCAAGTCGCAATCAAATGGAAAGCCTGCCATCGTGGATGTCCTTCGTATTCTTATCGCCATCATTCTTCCGCCGGTTGGCGTGTTTCTCCAGGTCGGACTTGGCCTGCATTTCTGGTTGAATATCCTGCTCACGCTTTGCGGTTACATTCCCGGCATCATTCACGCGATCTGGGTGATCCTGCGCAAATGAGATTTGCGCGGCATATGACGGGACAACCATCAGATGCGCACAATATTTTAGTACGTGATTAAATTCGTAACACCGACTGGAACCTCATCTTCTCCCTCACGTTATGGTGATGACACCAGCTAAGGAGAAAATCATGAACCAGATCATCTACATCGTGGGCCTCGTCGTCATCGTTCTGGCGATTCTGTCGTTTTTCGGCTTTCGTTGATCACCGTTGTCAATTCGATCGCTTGCGCTTATTCTAATCAGCGGTAACACACGGCTGCGTTCATGGGTTGCTTTGCTGTCGGGTGTATTTCGGGATCGCGTTGCTCTGGGAGGTGCACGATGAAGAACGAGAGATGGACAGAGCCTGTCGAGGTCAATCTCGAGGCGAAGGGCAAAAGCGTTATCGCCGGCCCGTTCGAGGCACTGATGTTATTGACGGAAGGCTGGCCCAAAATTCGCGGATTGAGTTTCGTGAGAGCCAGAAGCGCCTGCCGCGCTGCGCTTGATGGACGCAAATCGCCGGAGGAAGCGCGCAAGTGCTTTACCGATGCGGTTTCCGAGATGCAGAAAAATCCGCACTAACCATATTCAGACGACAAATGGCCCCTCGAAAGGGGCCATTTTCATGCGTGCAGTATTTCGTTCGATCTACATCCAGTAAGGTGCGACGCCGTAGTAGTCGTAAACCTTACGGTCTCGCGCATGCAGCAGGTCATCATCGTCCAGGTTGGCGAAGTGAGGCGCATTTTCGATCTGTTCTTTGGTGAGATCGATGCGATAGCCATCAAGCTCTTCGTCATAATGGAGCTTTTCCCACGGCAGCGGATAATAGTCGTCGCCGATTCCGAAAAAGCCACCGAAGCTCAAAACCGCATAGGCGACACGGCCGCCGCGTTTTTCCAGAATGATCCGCTGGATCGAGCCGATATGCTTACCATCGGCGCCATAGACGCGCGTGCCTTCAACCTTGTCGCTGGCGATCAGGCTCGGTGTATCCTTGACGTAAGGGTCCTGCCCGGCACGGGGTTCTTGATGCAACATAACGTCTTTCCTCCTTGGTTTTTCCTCGTGAGTATTACGCCTGGTAAACCCCTCCACCGGAAATTCGTTCCGAAGCTTTTCGCGCGCTGCGGACTGAAGACGCGGATCAGGAGGCGCGGAAAAAGCTCTATTGGCGGATTTTTTGCCAGACGGAAGGAGAAACGCCGACCATTTTACGGAAGACGCGGGAAAAATGCGCCTGATCCGAAAACCCGGCTGCGATGGCGATGTCGGTCAGCGCCATGTCGGTTCGCATCATCAGGTCCTTGACCCGATCGATACGCGCCTGCATCTGCCATTGATGCGGCGGTACGCCTGTCGACGCCTTGAAGGCGTGGCTGAAATGGGATTGCGACAGGTTGGTGAGTTCTGCCAGTTCCTCCAGCCTTATCGACCGCAGGCAATGTTCGCGAATGTAATCGGTCGCCGCTCTCAACTGCCAGGAGGCCAGCTTGCTGCGTTTTTTGACCGGCTCCCGCTTCACCTTGAGGAAATCCGTCAACAGCGCCAGCACGAGGCTTTCGCCGTATAGATCGTGCAAAGGGTCTGGATTATCACATTCGGCGGCGATCAGCCGCGCAAGCACCAGCAGGCGCTCATCCTCGAACATCAGGCGCGGATCGAGCAATCCGTGCGGATCGAACCCCTGCACCAGCCGCGCCCCCAGCAATCCCGCATCGAAGTGCAGATCGAGATGGCGCACGAAGGAAACATTGCTGAGTTCCGCATGTACGTCCAGGTCGGCCGGTACGAAGGAAATGCGGTTCGCTTCGGATGACGCGTAATTGTCGCGGCGGCTACGATTCATCATGAACCGCCCATCATCCGTCCCATCCATATCAAGCAGGAAAACGAAACGCGGGTCCTTGCCGACATAGCGGCCACCCGCCTTCGATGCGCAACGCACGTCCCACAGATCGGCGACGATGCCGTTCCACACCCGCGAGCGTGGGCCGCCGATAACGGCAAAGCCCTCGATCTCATTTTCCATCCGAACGCGGAAAGCCATGGCCTCTCGATCCCGCAAGGCGCAAAGGCGCCCCTATAAACATGATAAGATTATTCATGTTTATAGGGGCAAACTATTTTTCCCGCAACTGCCAGCTACCCGTTACCACTTCTTGGAAAGCTTGAAGGTAATGGTGCGGCTGTCACCCCAGCCGCAAACCGAGACGCCGGCGCAACTCTTGACGTATTCCTTGTCGAAGACATTCGCGACGTTGACGGATGCCGTCCAGTCGTTCTTCTCGTAGCGGATCGCGGCATCGAAGACCGCAGCATCCGGAACACGCAGCGTGTTTGCCGCATCTGCCCAGGACTTGCCCTGATAACGCACGCCGCCGCCAATACTGAGACCTTCAAACGTATCATCGGTGAAGGCGTAATCCACCCAAAGCGACGCGGTGTGAGCAGGCACAATCCACGGAGATTTGCCGATCAGGTTAGGATTGGCGTCCTTGGTGATATCGAGATCGGTATAGGAATAGGAGGCAATGGTTTTCCAGTTGTCAGTGAGATTGGCCTTCGCCTCCAGCTCGAAGCCGGTGGACTCCACCTGTCCGAACTGGCCGCTCGTCGTTACGCCGCCAGCGGTATAGGAAACGATGGCGTTGTCCTTCACAAGCTTGAAGACAGAGGCGGTGATGCTGCCATCGAAGAAGGTCGGCTCGTATTTGATACCGGCCTCAAACTGATGTCCTTCCTCGGGTACGGCGGAGCTGCCATCCGCAAGTGTATCGATGAGCGGATTGAAGAAGGTGGCCGCCGACACATAGGGCGTCAGGCCATTGTCGAATTCATAGGCAAGACCGGCGCGACCGCTCAGCGCATCGTCATTTGAGCGGCGAGACACACCCGCTGGCAGCCTGTTGTTCAGTTCGGTATCGACGTAATCGTAGCGCCCGTTCAGCGTTACCAGCCAGCCATCGCCGAAACGCAGCTGGTCCTGTGCATAGATGCCGATCTGCTGCTGCGTCACGACGTTATTGGCGTAGACGAAATTCGTTCCCTGCGTCGAACCATAGACCGGGTTGAGCGCACCGATCGCATTCGATCCGCAGCACGCCTGCACCTGATCCAGCTTGTAGTATTTATAATCGAGACCGAAGAGCAACGAATGGCTGACAGCACCGGTATCGAACTGGCCTTCGACGCGGTTGTCGACGCCGAAACTGTCGACCTTCGACAGGCCGTCATAACCAAAGCGGGTCAGCATATAGTCATTGGTGGTGGCATCGAGGATTGGCTGGCCATTGGCGTCGGTACTGGCCCAGCCGCCCGCATAGGGTCCGGATTCGTGCTTGTAGAGGTGGCCGTAGCGGGCATTCTGGCTGATCTTCCAGCCATTGTCGAATTCGTGGCTGACTTCGTAACCCACCATGGACTGGTAGACGCGACCATTGTCGATATCCGGTTCGCCATAAAAGGCCTTGCGGTCGAGCTTGCCGAAGGGTGCGTCAACCACAGTGCCGACATAGGGCAGGAAGCCATTGCCGACATGGACCTGATCCAGCGCCGAGAAATAGCCGTAGAGCGTGGCACTGGTCTGAGCATCCGGCTCGAAGGTGATCTGCGGCATGATGAAGCCACGCAAATCCTCGGAGTAGTCGGTGTAATTATCGCCGCCCGAGACCTTGCCGGTGACGCGGTATTTCCACGCGCCCTCACCGTCAATCTTGTCGCCGAGATCGAAACCGAAGAAGGCATTGCCGAAATTGTTGATGCCGATTTCCGTTTCGCGGACCGGCTCATCCTGCGGGCGCTTGCGAACCATCTGCACGATGCCGCCGGGATTTGCGCCGCCGTAGAGCACCGAAGCCGGTCCCTTCAGCACCTCCACCCGCTCCAAACCATAGGCATCCATCTGGAAACCGCCGAAACCGTAGCTGAACAGGTTCAGCCCATCCAGAAACACGCCGGTCTGGGTTGCCTGGAAACCGCGAATGTAAAACCAGTCCGTATCCGGATCGGTGCCGAAAGGCTCCGCCGTAACGCCGGGCGTGTAGCGCAGTACCTCGTCGATCTTGGTCACGACACCGCGGTCATCCATTTCCTTGCGGCCGACGACCGATACGGACTGGGGAATGTCCTTCGTTTCCATCTCAGTTTTCGAACCCGTCGCGCTTTTCTTCGCAACGTACCCCGGGACCGGACCAGTGGCGTTTTCCGCGCCCTGCCCCTCGACGGTGATCTCCCGCAGGACGGTCGTCTGCTGTGCGTGACCTACCAATGGCGCCATCAAAACAATGGCAGCCGTTCCCAAAGCCAGGCGGCCCAAAAACATCTCATGCAAATTTTTCAAGATATGCCCCGAAACAGATCACGACCGACGTTTATATACGGCAGGCCGCAGCACCTCAATTAAGCTGAGTATTTACATCAGGATTAAGGCCGGATGCTTGTCGTTTTCTGGGCAGATTTGAAGCTTATTGGCTTCTCGCACAGTTTTGCGCCTGTCATTTATGGTGCAGGCGTCAGCTCTTGCGCCGCCCGATCCTTGCAAGCTGCATGACCGGCAGGATGCCGATGACGACAATCGCCAGTGCCGCAATCGACGCTTCCTCGTAGGTGCCACGCGCCGCCTCACCGTAAAGATGGGTTGCGAAAGTCTCGAAATTCAGCGGCCGTAACAGGAGTGTGGCGGGAAGTTCCTTGACGCAATCGACGAAGATCAGCAAGGCGGCGGCGGCCAGCGATGCCTTTGAAAGCGGCAGATGGATCTGTCTGAATGTCTGTGTTGCGGATCGTCCCAGCGTTCGCGAGGCGTGATCGAAGGATTGCGGGATACGGCTCAGGCCGGCATCGACGCCGCCAGCCGCAATGGTGAGGAACCGCGCCGAATAGGCGTAAATCAGGGCCGCACCGCTGCCGATGAAAATGAGGCCGGTTGATATGCCGAACCAGTCGCGCATGGTCTGGTCGACAAACCGGTCGAAGCCGCCAAGCGCAATCAGCACACCTATGGCGATGACCGTGCCGGGGGCCGCGTAACCTACCGTGGAAAGCCGGTAGGACCAGAGCGAGAGGCGTCCCGGAGCAAGGCGCATCGCGTAAGCGACCGCAAGGCCGAGGACGAGAGTGATCGCCGTAGCCAGTCCGGCAAAGAGGATGGTATTCAGAGCCTCATCGGCAAAACGGGACGACAGTCCGCTGAACCGGAAACGCTTCCATGCCTCGGTGACGAGATAGCTTGCCGGCGCCACGAAGCCGATCAGAACCGGCAGGCTGCCGAGCGCAAAGGCACCGCAAGCTTTAAGACCGGTGAGACGCACAGGCTCCAGTTCCCTGCTTTTCTGCGCCGACACGGTATAACGCTGCTTACGCCGCGCCCATCGTTCAAATGCCACGAGGGCCACCACGATGAATAACATGGAAAGCGCGATCTGCGCCGCACCGGGCAGGTCGGATTTCGTGACCCATGTGGTATAGACCGAAACGGTGAGTGTTCGGACACCAAGGAATTCCGATGCGCCGATATCGTTCAGCGCTTCCATCAGGGCAAGGCTGATGCCGACCGCGACGGCCGGGCGCGCCAAAGGCACCGCAACCTTGAAGAAAGCCGCGCGTCTGGAAACGCCAAGCGTGCGTGCCGCTTCAAGCAGGTTGCCCGCCTGCGTGAGGAACATGGCGCGCACGGGAATATAGACATAGGGAAACAGCACGAAACCGAGCAGGATGATGCAGCCCGTCATGGACCTTATGTCCGGCAGGCGGAATTCACGCGGGCTGGAATAGCCCAGCAGCCAGCGGATCGCCCCCTGCACCGGCCCGATCGGATGCAGGATATCGAGATAGGCGTAAGCGACGATATAGGTGGGCATGGCGAGCGGCAGCAGCAGCGCCCATTCCAGTATTTTGCGGCCGGGAAAATCATAGGCCGTAACCAGCCAGGCGGCAAATGTGCCGATAACACCGGCCAGCAACCCGACGCCGAGCATCAGAACGGCGGTATCCGGCAAAGCCGTCAAAATCACGCTGGAACCGAGATGGGACCAAAGGCCATCAGACCCCTGCACCGCCTGTGAGACGAGTGCCAGAACCGGCAGCATGGCGCCACAGACCGCTGCCAGAGACAGGCTCAGCCACCAGAAGGAGGATGAAAACCTTGGTCTTGCGCGGGGCATCAATGGCTGGACGGCGTCTGGATTCATGAGCTTCTTGAAAATACAGGGAAGGCGCCCGCGGATGCGAACGCCTTCCAACTTGTTGTCGCCAATTGGCCTTTACTTGTCGAAACCGACCTTGTCGACCAGCTCGCTCGCCTGTTTGCGATGAGAGACGATCTCCGTCAGCGACTTGTTGTCAACCTTCAGAGCGCCGAAGGAGGCAACGATGTCGTTGAGTGCTGCGCCCTGCCTGACCGGATATTCGAAGTTGGCTTCGGCATAGATCTTCTGGGCTTCGTCCGAAACAAGGTATTCCAGAAGCTTGACGGCTTCGGCCTTGTTCGGAGCGTTCTTGGCAACAGCCGCACCGCTGATGTTGACCTGCGTGCCACCATTCTTGAATGTCGGCAGAACGACCTTGATCGCTTCGCCCCACTTCACCTGCTCCTCGCCGCCCTTGCCCGAGCGCATCAGGCCGACATAATAGGAGTTGGCGATGCCGATATCGCAAATGCCGCCGAGGATATCCTTGGCAACGTCACGGTCGCCGCCGCCTGCCTTGCGGGCCAGGTTTTCCTTGACGCCGGCAAGCCACTTTTCGGTGTCCGCTGCGCCATAGTGAGCGATGTAGTCGGCAAAGAGAGCCGTATTATAGGGATGCTGGCCGGCGCGAATGCAGATCTTGCCCTTCCATTTCGCATCTGCCAGGTCTTCATAGTTGAAGGAGGCAAGGTCGAGATCCTTCGCCGCATAGAGAACGCGGGCACGCATGGAAAGTGCGAACCAGTGGCCCTTGGCGTCGCGAAGTTCCGCCGGAATAGCCTTGTTCAGGGTTTCGGATTCAACCGGCTGGGTAACACCCTTTTCCGCGAGATCGACGAGATTGCCGGCATCCACCGTCATCAGCACGTCGGCAGGTGAGCTTGCGCCCTCGCTCAGAACGCGCTCTGCAAGGCCATCCTTGAGGAATACGGTGTTGACCTTTACACTGCTGGAGGCCGTGAAGGATTCCAGCAAGGGCTGGATCAGGGCCGGCTCTCTCGTGGTGTAGATGTTCAGTTCAGCAGCGCTGACTGATCCCGCTGCAAAAGTGACCGTGCTGGCAAGCAGGGCAAGTTTGGCAAATTTCGTCATGGTGTGTCTCCCTCTTCGATGGCGCAATATAGGGGGAGCAAACATCATACATGACGTATCAAATCAAGTTTTATTTGGCCGTTTTCAGACGGGTTTCGATCACCAACAGTTGAAAATAGAGCGGAAATAAACATGCAAATCCGCTCATTCAACTTCAGGTAAATATCAGGACACCCTTCGGATCGATGCCGAAGCGCACGGCCTTGGTCTTGGCGGGTGTGCGCTGCATCGTCCTGACGCGCAGGTCGGCTGGAAGGCCGGGAACGGCTATGCCGAGTTGTTCGATCTCGCCGAGGAACACACGACTTGATATTTCGCCGGCAATCCCGTCTTTCGCTGCGCTGTCCTCGATGATCGAAATCGCATTGGGGCGAACATAGGCGGTGGCGGCAAGACCTTCCGCCAGACCGGACGCATCGCCCAGAGGCCCGAGCGGCGTTTCCACCCGCCCCTCCCTCACCCTGCCCTCGATCTTGTTGAAGGCGCAGAAAAAATCGGCGGCGTAGCGGCTTTTGGGATGATCGTGGATTTCGTAGCCCGTGCCGCTCTGGACGATACGACCGCGCTGCATCAGCACCACACGATCGCCGGCGGAAAGCGCTTCTTCCGGATCATGGGTGACCATGATCGCCGTCGTGCCCAGTTGCCGCAGGACGCCCAGCGTTTCCTCGCGCACAGTGTCGCGCAATCCCCGGTCCAGATTGGAAAAGGGCTCATCCATCAACAGCAGGCCGGGTTGCGGGGCAAGGGCGCGGGCGAGGGCTACGCGCTGCTGCTCACCGCCCGAAAGCGTGTGGGGATAGCGCTTGGCCAACTCCTGCAGATGAACGTGCTCGATCATCTCCGCAGCCCGGCGGCGGGCCTCGGCCTTTGGCAATGACCTGAGACCAAACATCACATTCTGTTCGACGGTGAGATGCGGGAAGAGCGCATAATCCTGAAAGACGAAACCGATATTGCGCTTTTCCGGTTCCACGAAACCAGCCGGACCAGCAACGACTGCGCCATTCACACAAACGCTGCCATGATCCGGCGTTTCCACACCCGCTATAATGCGCAGCAGGGTCGATTTTCCACAGCCGGAACGTCCCACCAGACAAATGATTTCGCCGCGTTCGACGGCCAGATCGATATCGGACAATACATCCGTATCGCCGAATCTTTTTCCGACCGATTTCAGTTCAAGCGCTGCGTTGCCTGCCATTTCCAATCCTGCCCTGCTTTGCGAATTATGTTGATCGCTCAAATCAGGATTAAAGTCAAAAGGCGGGGAAAATAGGTTTCCATTCACGAGGTTGCGAGATGTTCGGCAGGAATATTGACGTTTACGTTAGAGTTAAATAGGCTTTGCCGATACGATGGACGTCAAGTGATTAGACGTCTATCATTCGTCATCGGGGAGCGGAGGAGCAGTCGATCCGGTGACGCCACATGCGGTTCCCTCAATCCGGCCATTACGCCGGTTGATTGGGGGTCTCATGATGATCAGGCAGCTTATGGCGCCTTTCATGCGTTCCATCGAACGCACGGCGCGACAGAGACTCTGGGAGGAGAAGCATGAGTGAATTGTCCCTGGGACATCCGGAAAATGTCAGCGCAGAGAAGCGCTGGCTGGCATCCTACCCGCCGGGCGTACCTTCCGAAATCCCCGCATCCGCCAATACCTCCCTTGTCGAACTTCTCGAAAAGAGCTGCGCGAAATTTGCCGACAGGAAGGCCTTTTCCAGCATGGGAAAGTCCCTGACCTACCGGGATTTGGATATTGAAACCCGCGCGGTGGCCGCATGGCTGCAATCCAGAGGGCTGGAAAAAGGCGACCGGGTTGCGGTGATGATGCCGAATATCCTGCAGAACCCCGTCGCCGTATACGGAATTTTGCGGGCAGGCATGATCGTGGTCAACGTCAATCCGCTCTATACGCCGCGCGAGCTGGAACACCAGCTGAAGGATTCCGGCTCAAAAGCACTTTTCGTACTGGAGAATTTCGCCCATGTGGCGCAGCAGGCGGTGCCGAAAACCGCCGTCAGACATGTGGTCGTTGCGGCCATGGGTGATCTCCTCGGCCTCAAGGGACATATCGTCAATCTTGTGGTTCGCAAGGTGAAGAAACTGGTGCCGGCCTACGCTATTCCCGGCTCCATCAGCTTCAAGGCCGTGTTGAAGGAAGGTCAGGGTTTTTCCCTGAAGGCGGTCCGCCTCCTGCCGCAGGATATCGCATTCCTGCAATATACCGGCGGAACGACGGGCATTTCCAAAGGTGCGATCCTCACCCACGCCAATCTTCTGGCCAACAAGGCCCAGATAAGCCTGTGGCTAGATGCCGCTTTCACCCAACGCAAGGACCGTCCAGAAGTCCTCAACTTCATCTGCGCGCTGCCCCTGTGCCACATCTTTGCGCTGACAGTGAATTCGCTGATGGGCATCGCGCTTGGCGGCCATAACCTGCTGATCGCCAATCCACGCGATATTCCCGGCTTCGTGAAGGAGTTGTCGCATTATCGACCGCATATTTTTCCGGGTATCAATACGCTGTTCAATGCGCTGATGAACAATGAGGATTTCCGCAAGCTCGATCTGTCCTCGCTCATTCTCGTCCTCGGCGGCGGCATGGCGGTGCAGCGGCCGGTGGCCGAGCGTTGGCTTTCCATGGTCGGCTGCCCAATCGCCGAAGGTTACGGGCTATCGGAAACATCGCCCGTTGCCACCGTTAACAGACTCGATGCCACGGAATTCAGCGGCACCATCGGCCTGCCTATTTCCTCTACGGAAATCGACATTCGCGACGAGGAAGGCAAAAGCCTGCCGACCGGCGAGGTCGGCGAGATCTGCATTCGCGGGCCGCAGGTCATGGCCGGTTACTGGCAGAGGCCGGATGAAACCGCGAAAGCAATGACCGAAGACGGCTTCTTCCGTTCAGGCGATATGGGCTTCATGGACGAGCGCGGCTACACCAAGATCGTCGACCGCAAGAAGGACATGATCCTCGTTTCCGGTTTCAACGTCTATCCGAACGAGATCGAGGAAGTGGCCGCCAGCCATCCCGGCGTGCTGGAATGCGCGGCCATCGGGGTTCCCGACGAACATTCCGGCGAGACCGTCAAGCTTTTCGTCGTCAAGAAGGATCAGTCGCTGACGGAAGCAGAACTCAAGGCCTTCTGCGCCAAAAGCCTGACAAACTACAAACGGCCGAAAATCATCGAGTTCCGAACGGAGCTGCCGAAATCGAACGTCGGCAAGATCTTGCGGCGTGAGTTGCGCAATCTGAACTGAAGGACGAGAGCCGGGTAACCGGCTCTTTTCTTTTCTCCCAGTCCATTTCTTTTACCGAAGTCGCCTTGATTTGGTCGCCTGAAAAAGAATAGTTTCCTCATCCTTCCAGGAAGCCGAGGAGCACGAGATGCAGGCCACCATCGAAAAACTGAAAGCAACGGCAAGCAGCACAGCCGCAACCGATCTGCGCGCTGCTTTTGCGGCCGACGACAAACGATTCAGCCGTTTCAGCGCCAAATTCGATGACCTGCTGATGGACTATTCCAAATGCGCTGTTAATGACGAAATCGTCACGCTTCTCGAACAGCTGGCGCGCGACGGTGGCGTCGAGGCAAAGCGCGAGGAGATGTTCTCCGGCAAGGCGATCAATTTCACCGAAGATCGTGCCGTGTTGCACACCGCACTGCGCAATCGCTCCAACACGCCGGTTCTCGTTGACGGCAAGGATGTGATGCCGGATGTGAACGCCGTTCTTACCGCCATGGGCAAGTTTGCCGACGCCATTCGCTCCGGTTCCCTGAAAGGTGCGACCGGCAAGAAGATCACCGACATCATCAATATCGGTATCGGCGGCTCCGATCTCGGCCCCGTCATGGCGACGCTGGCGCTTGCGCCTTTCCATGATGGTACGCGTGCGCATTTCGTCTCCAATATTGATGGCGCGCATATTGCCGACACGCTGAAGCTCGTTGATCCCGAGACCTCGCTCTTCATCGTCGCCTCCAAAACCTTCACCACAATCGAAACGATGACGAATGCCGCGACCGCGCGCCGTTTCATTGCCGAAAAGCTGGGTGAAGAGGCTGTGAAGCACCATTTCGCCGCCGTTTCGACAGCATTGGAAAAGGTTGCCGCCTTCGGCATCGAGAGCGATCGCATCTTCGGTTTCTGGGACTGGGTTGGCGGACGTTATTCGATCTGGTCGGCTATCGGCCTGCCGCTGATGATCGCCATCGGGCCGGAGAATTTCGGAAAGTTTCTGGATGGCGCGCATGCCATGGACAAGCATTTCCGCGAGGCACCGATCCGTGAAAACCTACCGATGCTGCTCGGTCTCATCGGATTTTATCACCGCAACGTGCTAAACTATTCCACACGGGCGATCCTGCCCTATGACCAGCGCCTGTCGCGTTTCCCTGCCTATCTGCAGCAACTCGACATGGAATCGAACGGCAAGGGCGTGACGATCGACGGGACACCTGTCGAAGGCCAGTCCGGCCCGGTCGTCTGGGGCGAACCCGGCACCAACGGCCAGCACGCCTTCTACCAGCTCATCCACCAGGGCACGAGCGTCATTCCGGCGGAATTCATGATCGCCGCCAACGGTTTCGAACCGGAACTGCGCCATCAGCACCAGCTTCTCATCGCCAATTGCCTGGCGCAGTCGGAAGCCCTGATGAAGGGCCGCACGCTGGCCGAAGCGAAAGCCCAGCTCACCTCCAAGGGCATGGAAGACAGCCAAGCCGATTTCATCGCGCCGCACCGCGTTTTCACCGGCAACCGCCCGTCCATTACCTTCGTCTACGACAAGCTGACGCCATTTGCGCTTGGCCGTCTGATCGCGCTCTACGAACACCGCGTCTTCGTGGAAGGCGTGCTGTTCCGCATCAACTCCTTCGACCAGTGGGGTGTGGAGCTTGGCAAGGAACTGGCAACCGGCCTGCTTCCCGTCGTTGAAGGCAAGGAAAGTGCAGCCGGCCATGACAGCTCGACACAGGGTCTGGTGAAAGCGCTGTCGGGACTGGCGGGGTAAAATCCTTGCTCCCTTGATAATTACGAAAGCCGGAAGGAAACTTCCGGCTTTTTCAATTCAGCATCGATGGAACGCCGATTGGAGGCACATATGGCACTGCGGCAAGGCAAGGATTTTCTGGCGTTTCATGACCTGCCTGAAGATGCGGTGCTGTCGATCATAGACCGTGCAGGCAGTCTGGCGCAGGACTGGTCAAAGGGCACGATGCCACAGCTGCTCAAGGGAAAACGCATCGGGCTGATCGTCGACGACACCGGTTGGCGCAACACCGCTGCCTTCGATCTCGGCATTCAGGCCATGGGCGGTATTTGTGTCACCGTCCCGATCAGCTTTAATGGTCGCGAAGAAATTGCCGACCTGGCGGGCTATCTCGACAACTGGTTCGATCTAGTCATTATCCGCACGAAAGAACTCTCGACCCTCCGGGCGCTTGCGGGCGAAATGCGCGCACCCGTCATCAACGCGCGGACCAAGTCCAATCATCCCTGCGAGACGCTTGGCGATCTTGCCCACATCAAAAGCTTGAGAGGCCGGGTCGACGGTCTCAAGATCGTCGGCGTCGCGCCGGATGCCAATATTTTGCGCTCGTGGGTCGAGGCCTCGATTTCCCTGCCAATTCAGGTCGCACAAGTTTACCCCGAACAATGGCACGTCACCGATGCTGCGCTCATCAACCCGAATTTCCGGGCCAGCTCTGATATGGCGGAGTTGCTCGACGCGGATGTGGTCATTACCGATTCCTGGCCCGCCGGTTCGGATCATATCCTGATCGACTACCGCATATCCGCATCCCTTCTCGACAGGATGCAGCCCGAGGTGATCTTTTTACCCTGCCCACCGGTCGCCCGTGGTCAGGAAGTGACGGCAGATGCAATGACCCATCCGGCCTGTCAAAGCCGGCCCGCAAAGGCATTTCTTCTGCACGCGCAGAATGCTCTGATGGAATTTCTCCTCGCCTGAGACGGCGCCGGTCGCCTCAGATATACAGCGCCGCCATCTTGCGCCAGGGGCCTGCCCGATGGGCACGTCCCTCCCAGACATGCAACTGATGCCCTATCTGCTTGTCGTTAAGAACCCGGCTCAGGTGATGATTGTTGTCCAAAAACGGATCGGCATCGCCGATGGTGAAAACCATGTCGATGCGGCGGAGGTTTTCAAGCCGCCAGCCGCAGGCGAGGTCCGGCAGAAAGTGGCTCGGCATGTGGAAATAGACATCGTCATCGTAGTAACCGTCGAACAGATCGCCGAAGGATTCCACCTTCATCGTCAGATCGTAGCGGCCGGAAAAGGCGACGAGCTTGCGGAAAAGATGTGGGTGACGAAAGACGAGGCTGGCGGCCTGGAACGCGCCGAGACTGCAGCCCTGCACGATGGTATCGCCATGCGGGTTTTTCTCAGCCATCAGCGGCAGCACTTCATTGAGAATATAATCTTCGAAGGCGGCATGGCGGCGAATGCGCTCGGACGGGTGATTATGGGCCGCATAAAAGGTCTCTTTGGCCAGCCCCTCGATACAATAGAGCTGAAGATGACCGGCCTCCACTTTATCGGCCAGACTGTCGACAAGGCCAATTTCCTCATATTCGAAGAAGCGCCCGTCGCGTGTGGGAAACATCAGCACCTTGGCGCCAGAATGACCGAATATCAACAGCTCCATATCACGATGAAGCCTTTGACTATACCAGCGGAGATATTCGCGTTTCATGGCACCTTGAAAAACTGTCTGACCTTGTCCCTGTGGACCGCATCTTGGGATGCACTGTCAGCGTATTCGAAATGTCCCGCGTCTAGGATGAAGATTTCATTAAATTTTGAGAACGGCAGGGCATTGGCAACCGCAAACTGGCACGGCGGCGCCACCGCCGGATCGAACAGGGCGGGCGCGACCAGCATCGGCACTTTTATGCGGGAAGCCGCAGAAGCGGCATCGAACAGACGCAGCATTTCCAGCACATTGGCATGGGTCTTCTGATAGGTCTGGACCGCATCCGCGCTGCCGACGGTCGGCAGCGTCAGCCAGAACGGCCGGTGTCCGAATGTCGGTACGACCAGATGGCCCCGGTCGATGCGCGCATCATATGGTATCGCCAAAGCCCCAATCCCGCCCCCGAAGCTGATGCCGCTGTAACCCACCTGCCCTTCCAGCCATGGATAGAGCGTGACGAGCGTGGAGACGGCGATCCACAGATCATCGACACAGCCACCGATGATGTAGTCGTCTTTTCTTTCGATGTTGTAGAGGACATGAAGGGCCGGGTCGGACGAAATCGGCGGACAGGCGCTTAGCGAAAGCCCGCGAAAACAGGGAAACAGCACGGCCGTTTCTTCTACCGGCACATCGAAATCGGGCTCTCCCCGCCCGCCATAACCATGGCCGACAACAAGTCCGCGCCGCACCTGTCCTTTGCGCGGCAGAAGCATCCATCCACCGATGCGGAAGCCGCCGGTGGATGTGTATGAGATATCGACAACATGCCAGCGGGGATGGCTGAGTTTGCTCTTGCGCAGCACCGGTCGCGGATCCGTGGCCAGCGCGCGGCGATAACGCTTCTTCCAGAAATCATCAAAGCCCGGCGGCGCCTCAGGCGGGATAACGGCCTGCAACTGCTCGCGCCGCATGCCATAGGTCGGGTCGAAATCGAAAGGATGGGTTGTTGGAACGCTCATGCGATGCTTGTTTCGTGAAAGACCGGCCGACACAAGCTTCTTGATATCCAAATATCGGTTTTTTACGACCCTGGCCCAGGCAGGAGTGGTGAACCGCCTTTTCAAAACGGTTCAACCATATCCTTTACAATCCGATTTCATGCGCGAAGGGCGGATTTGCGCCAGCTCGCGAGACGGTCACCGCAGCAGCCTTTGCGCCGAGCGCCAAAGCCTTTCTGATCTGCTCTTCCGTCAGCGAAGCGACCTGCGCCTTCGTCAGAAGTCCCTGCATTTTCAGCGAGGCGAGAATGCCGGCGTCGAAGGTGTCGCCCGCGCCGACGGTATCGACGACCTCCACCCGCTCGGAAGCCACTTCCACCTTGAAATTGGCGGTGTAACCGACCGCACCTTTGGCGCCACGGGTGACGACGACCAATTTCGCGCCGTGATGCAGCCAGTGGCGAGCGAGCGTGTCCTCGTCACCTTCCAGACCGAACCACTCGAGGTCTTCGTCAGAGAATTTCACGATATCAGACATGGCAGCCATACGGCGGATGCGGGCCATATGCGACTGCTTGTCCTTGATGAAACCGGGGCGGATATTCGGATCGAGGGAGATGACTCGGCTTTGATGTTCGCGCACCATAAGCGCCTCATAGGTGCTGCCGCAGGGTTCCGGAATGAGGCTGATCGCGCCGAAATGCAGCGCCTCGCAATCGGCGCCCAAGGCCGGAAGCTCGGCCTCGGTGATCATCCGGCCGGCGGTGTTTTCGTCATAAAAGGCGTAGGTGGCATGGCCATCGACGAGCTTGACAAAGGCGATGGTGGTCGGCCGCGAAAGTGTTGCGCAATAGCTGAAATCCACGTTGCTCGCCCGCAGAGTTGTCCGCAGGATATCGCCCATCATGTCATCGGAAAGACCCGTGAAGAAAGCGGACGGGACACCGAGACGCCCGAGCGCAATGGCCGTGTTGAAGACCGCTCCGCCTGCATAGGGGGCAAAACCCGCCTCACCCAGCGTCGTCTGCCGGGGCAGCATGTCGATCAGGGCTTCACCACAACACAGGATCATTACGGTCCTCCTCAAACAGCAAATCAAATGGACTTAAATCGATTTAGACGAAGATCGATCGGAAGGCCAGCCACAAGCTGGCTGGCCGCATCCGAAATTAAGATTGCGGCAATTCGCTGACGCCGCCGCGCTTTGCAGACCAAGGCAGCGGGCTATCGAGGAAGGCCTCGACCTCCGACAGGGTCTTTTCGTCGAACAGCTTTTCAGCCCGGGCAACAGCCAGAACATCGCGCCAGGTCGTGAGATAATGCAGCTTGACATTGCCATTGGCGAAGCGCGCTTCGGCCTGTTCGAAAATGCCGTAATAGAAGAGCGCAATACCGTGATCGACAATGCCGCCTGCCGCGCGGATGGCGTCGATGAAGGTGAACATCGAGCCGCCGGCCGTCGTCAGGTCCTCGATGACGAGAACGCGGGCGCCTTCCGGCATATGGCCTTCGATCTGGGCGTTGCGGCCATGGCCCTTTGGCTTCTTGCGGCAATAGATCATCGGCAGGCCAAGACGCTCGGCAAGGAAAGCCGCGAAGGGAATGCCCGCCGTTTCACCGCCTGCGACACAGTCGAACTTCTCGAAACCGGCCTCGCGCATCACCGCCGCCGCCGCAAAATCCATCGCCGCCGAGCGAATGCGCGGGAAGGAGATGAGCTTGCGCATGTCGATATAAACGGGACTCTTCATGCCCGAAGCGAAGGTGTACGGGCTTTCCGAATTGAAGTGGACCGCCTTGATTTCCCACAACATCTTCGCAACCAGTTCTGCAACGACAGTGCGGTCAGTGAATGTGAAATGGTTCATAGGCGTTCTCCTTTTTCGGCCTTCATAACAAAACCGCCGGCAGTGCCGGCGGTCATTAAAAAAAATCAGCTCACGTCCCAATGAAGCGGGAACATCGGATCGAATACGGTCACCGGCCCGGCGCCCGTCTCGATCTTGGCGGGAAACGACACCGGCTCCTCGCGCTTCACCAGCGTGATCGTCTCCTCATTTGGCGCCAACCCGTACCAGGCTGGGCCGTTGAGGGAAGCGAAGGCTTCCAGCTTGTCGAGAGCGTTTTCCTGCTCGAAGACATGCGCAAGACAGCTCATGGTGTTGATCGAGGTATAGATGCCGGCGCAGCCGCAGGCGCATTCCTTCAGCGGATCGACATGCGGGGCGGAATCGGTGCCGAGGAAGAAGCGGGCATCACCCGAAATCGCGGCCGCACGGAGTGCCAACCGGTGCTCCTCGCGCTTTGCGACGGGCAGGCAGTAATAATGCGGCTTGATACCGCCGACCAGAATGGCGTTGCGGTTGATGATGAGATGGTGAGTGGTGATGGAACCGGCGAGATTGGCCTTGGACGACTTGATGTAGTCCACGCCATCGCGGGTGGTAATGTGCTCCATCGTCACCTTGAGCTCAGGCAGGCGCTGGCGCAGCGGCTCCAGAACCGTGTCGATGAAGGCTTTCTCGCGGTCGAAAATATCGACCTCCGGCGTCGTCACCTCGCCATGCACGCAAAGCGGCAGGCCGATCTTCGCCATGCGTTCCAGAACCGGCATCGCCTTGTTGAAGTCGCGCACGCCGCCGTGGGAATTGGTGGTCGCGCCGGCCGGATAGAGCTTCACGGCGGTGATAAGGCCGCTTTTCTTGCCCTCTTCCACGTCGTCGGCCTGCGTGTCCTCGGTGAGATAAAGCGTCATCAGCGGCTCGAAACGGTCGCCCGCCGGAATGGCCTTGACGATGCGTTCGCGATAGGCGCGGGCATCGGCGCAGGTGACCACCGGTGGCACCAGGTTCGGCATGATGATTGCGCGGGCGAAATGGCGGCTCGTATCCCCGATCACGCCTTCCAGCATGGCGCCATCGCGCAGATGCAGATGCCAGTCATCAGGGCGGCGAAGGGTGAGCGACTTCATCGGGATACCTCGGAGCATGACGGAATTGGCGCCCGCTTAGCATCTTTCGTCACAGGAAAACAGCCGCCGAGAGGCATCGGGCGGCTGTAAATGTCATTTTTTTGAAGCGAGCCTCAGATGCCGCCCGCTTCGGGACCCCACACATCCGTCATAGCAAAGCCGTCCGCAAAGGGATCGAAGGGGTCAAGGCCGACCTGGTGCAGCCCGAAGGTGAAACCGCGCCCGGCAATGGTGGGAATGACCGCCGGACGACCTGCCACTTCGGTGACGGCGGAAAGGCCGACATCGAATTCCGAACCGATGATCGAACGGGATTTGTATTCGTCTCCCACCTTCACCTTGCCGCGTGCATAAAGCGTGGCGAGATTGGCGGAATTGCCGGTACCGCAGGGCGAGCGATCCGCCCGGCCCGGCCACATGGTGGTGCAGGTGCGGATGGAACCATCGGCATCCACATCGCGGAACATCACATAGGCCACGCCTGATATGGCGGGGATTTCGGGATGCACGACCGTGATTTCACTGTTGACGAGGTCCTTGAGGATCATGCCCGCAGCAACCAGTTTCGCTGCATTGGCCTTTTCGATGGTCAGGCCGATCTGGCGCACATCGACCAGCGCGTAAAAGATACCGCCATAGGAAATATCCATCGTCACCTTGCCCCATTCGGGCGTGTCGATGGTCACATCCAGCTCATGCACGAAGGACGGCACCATGGTCAGCTTGACCTTTTCGCAGCGCCCGTCGCGGCATGTGGCGGTGGCCTTGACCAGACCGGCGGCCGTTTCCAGAATGACGACCGTTTCCGGTTCCTGCATCTCCACCATGCCGCTTTCCAGAAGTGCTGTCGTCGCGCAGATGGAATTGGAGCCGGAACTGGCATGCGCCTGATCCGGCTGGAGAATGACGAAGGCTGTATGGGCATCCGGGTGCTTCGGCGGTAGCAGAAGATTGACTGACCCCATGGGCGTGCCACGCGGCTCCAGAGTCAGAAAGCGGCGCAGGGCTTCCCCTTTTGGATCGGTATTCATCCAGTTAAGCTGCTCGGCCACGGTGTTGCCGGGAATTTTCGGCGCGCCGCCGGTGACGACACGGCCGATTTCGCCTTCGCAATGAACATCGAGAAGCTGCAGGGTGCGTTTCCAACGCATGGGATCTTACTCCGGAAGTTGAGCTGTTGACCCGACCATATAGGTAAAAATACAAGCTGTATACAAATCTGCGCGAGCTGGATGGCGAAAATCGCTTATGGTTTTCGCCATCCAGTTCTCATCATGATCTAGCGATTTCGGCACTCCGCCCGGTTACGATTGGCGGCGGCGTCGCAATTCACTCGCGAAGACTGAACTGCCTGATCGTCCACCACGGAGCCGGCCGTATCACCAACCGATCCGACGGTGTTTTCAACAGAGCGGCCGAGCCTCTCCACCTGCCTGCCGTAATTTTCACGCGTGCGCGGATCGAAAACCGCAATGGGCGCGCTGACCACGACGCTTGCCGCCGTTCCAACCGTTTGCGCGGCACCGATGCTGACCGCGCCCAGCGCCTCCCCCAGACCGACATCGGAATCCGTCACAGTCTGGCCGGCAATGAGGCGGTCGCCAATCAAGCGCACGACTTCAGGGCTTTCTGCAAATTTGCCGTGGTTCAACCGGTCACCGGATTGCAGCTTGGTCAGATCAAGAACAGTGATACCGGCCTTTTCCAGCTGGCTGCGATAGGGTTCGACGGAAGGGTCGATCTGGCCCAGACGGTCGACATTGCCGGAAATGCGGCGCGACAGGCTGAGCGCACGGTCATCCTGCGAGACGAACAGGGTGAATTTCGGCGGTGCCTTGCCGAAGCTGGCGAACTGCCGGCTGAACACGTCCACATCGAGATCTGGTGCTGCCAGAATGACATTGCTTATCTTCGGATCGACGCGGCCGTTGCGGATGGCCATCTGGCGCAGCGCCTCCACGGCAAGCCATGTGCCCATGGAATGCGCCATGACCGTGACCTCGCCGATCGACTTGTCCTTTGCCAGACGGGTCAGCATTTCCTCAAGCGCATCGCGCGAGTAATTGGTGCTTTCCTTGTCGTAATTATAGTCGAAAATACTCGCCCGTGACGGCCATGTGAAAACCACAGGCACGACATCCGAGCCGGAATCATAGACGATCTGCGCAAAGCGATAGACCGATTCCTCGTAACGATTGTTGAAACCGTGCACGAAGACCAGAACGCGGCGGTCCTTATGGATATGTTTGCTGATCCAGCTTTTCGTCTCCGCTTCGGAACGAACAGGCTCAACCGCCACCGTGGTGAAGTCCTTCAGAGGGTTAGGCGGCAGCTTCTTCGGCCACTGCACCTGCCCGACCTTGCGGTTGGCCTTGGGCGGAATGGAGATGGTGACGGCATCGACCTTCAAGCCGGTTCCGCGTTCGCCGCCGAAAAGCACGGCGGCATTGTCCGAGGGCGCTCGCGTGGTGGCGACTAGGAGATTGACGGGCGTGGTTCCAGCCACGGTCTGCCCTGTTGGCGTCATGACCCCGATGGGACGCCCCCCGCAGCCAGCGAGCAGGGCAACAATCGCGATTATGGCTACGAAGCGGATGGGCATCACATCATTCTCCTGCAACCCAAAGGCAGCCGGATAGCGGCCAGAGGACAGGAATTTCTACCGGAGGCGGAACTGCCGCGCCAGCAACCATCGCGCAAGCGCGGAGATTTCCGCGCCGGTGTGTCCAAACAGACCCAATTTTTCCGCCTTGCGAAGCCGCGAGACGTGATTGTGGCGTGCAGGCGAGTTCTATCGCTGCGGCAGCATCGTGCCCCTTTCGCGAAGGGCATTGTGCCAGGACAGCGCCTCTTCAATGAGGTGCGGCGTATGTCCGCCGCGTGCCACCGCTCGCTGGAAATAGTCCGTCAGGGCATCGCGATAGTGGGGGTGCACGCAATTTGCGATAACGACCGCAGCGCGCTCACGCGGGGCAAGGCCGCGCAGATCGGCCAGCCCGATTTCCGTGACCAGAATATCCACATCATGTTCGGTATGGTCGACATGGCTGACCATCGGCACGACGCTGGAGATGGCGCCGCCCTTGGCAATCGACTTGGTGACGAAGATGGACATATAGGCGTTGCGGGCAAAATCCCCCGAGCCGCCAATGCCGTTCATCATGTGAGTGCCACCGACATGGGTAGAATTGACGTTCCCGTAAATATCGAACTCCAGCGCGGTGTTGATGCCGATGATGCCGAGGCGGCGGATGACCTCCGGGTGATTGCTGACCTCCTGCGGACGCAGGATCAGCCTGCTCTTGTAATCGGCCAGTCGCGGCATGACCCGTTCGTTCATGGCAGAGGAGAGCGTGATCGATGAACCGGAAGCGAAAGTCAGCTTGCCCGCATCGAAAAGCTCGAAGGTCGAATCCTGCAGAACTTCCGAATACATTTTGAGATCGTGAAACGGCGTATCGATGAAACCGTGCATGACGGCATTGGCGATGGTACCGATACCGGCCTGCAACGGCTGGAGTTCGTGGGTCATGCGGCCATGACGGACCTCATTCAGCAGGAATTCGGTGAGATGGCCGGCAATCGCCTTGGTCTCGTCATCAGGTGGCAGCACCGTCGAAAAACTGTCGCTCTTGTCGCTCAGGACGATTGCGGCGATTTTTTCCGGCGGCACCGGAATGAACGGCAGACCGACGCGGCTGTCCGTTGCCACCACCGGAATGGGCATGCGGGTAGGGCGTTTTGCGGGGATGAAAATATCATGCAACCCCTCGAGAACGTCGGGTTGCGACAGATTGATCTCAACGATGACCTTTTCAGCAAGAATGGCAAAGCTCGCCGAATTACCGACGGATGTGGTGGGCACGATACCGCCGTCCGCCGTAATCGCCACCGCCTCGATGATGGCCACATCCACACCGTGGATCTGGCCGCCGCGCAATTGCTCGACCGTTTCAGAAAGGTGCTGGTCGATGAACATCACCTTGCCGTCATTGATCGCCTTGCGCAAAGCGGGGTCGGACTGAAACGGCATACGGCGCGCCAGCATGCCCGCCTCCACCATGGTCTTGTCGAGATCATTGCCAAGCGATGCACCGGTCATCAGGGTGATCTTCATCGGGTGTGTCTTCGCACGCTCGGCCAGCGCCAGCGGTACCGCCTTTGCTTCGCCGGCCCGCGTAAAGCCGCTCATGCCCACCGTCATGCCATCCTGAATGAGGCCAGCGGCCTCTTCGGCGCTGACTATCCTGTTCAAGAGGGACGCGTTGCGGATACGCTTTTCAAGCATGCACTTCTCCATGATCTGCATTCCAGATGGCGCGTCACGTGGCTGGCCACCTCACCAGTGACTATGGCGCGGAGTTTCAACGATGAAACTGACATAGATCAAGGGTGTGAACGGGACCATGGCTTTGATCCATCAAATCTGATCGACAGACCGCAAGTGGCGCATCGGCGCGACAGGCTGCGGGGCGATCGCAGCATCGCAGCCGACCGCAACCGCTGATGAGGCGTATGGATCGCCTCGTCACATACCGGAGGGTTGCCTCAGCTATTGCCTGCAATCAGGGGCCTTCGCATGCGGAGGCCTGCCCCAGCACGACCTGCCCCACCTCGACATCATAGGCACGCAGGCCGAATGTACCGAGGCTGATCACCCGGTAACAGGGGTTGCCGCCGGTCCACAAGGGATCGACAACCTCGATATCTGTGATGAAGCGATGCGCGCAGGCCTGGCCGGAACTATAGGCGATGCCTTCGGCGCTGGTGCCCGCCATCGGAACGTGGATATGGCCAAAAACAATATGGCGCACGCCGGCCGGATGTCTGCCTAGACGCTGCATAACCGCGCCGTCATCATGCATGCCGATGTTTTCGAAATGCCGGATACCGCAATCCATTGGCGGGTGGTGAACGAAAACCGTCACGGGAAGGTCGCCAGCGCCTTCAAGCGCCTTGTCCAGCCATGTCAGGCGATCCGCACCGTACATGCCGCCGATGACATCGGCCTCGTGGCTGTCGAGAAACAGCAGCCGGCCGAATTCGGTATCGATAAAGGACTGGATATAGCCGTTTTCATCCCGTGGCTGTTCGGGAAAAGCCGCCACGAATTCCGGACGGCGGTCGTGATTGCCGAGCATCAGCCGCACGGGCAATGACACGGGCGCCAAAATGTCGCGAAGGAGTTCATAAGCCTCCGGCTCGCCGTAATTGCAAAGATCGCCCGTCATCACCAGAAGGTCGGCGTCGGGATGTTTTTCGACAATATCTGATATCGCCGCGCGCAACTGCTTCTCGGGATCCACGCCGTTTATCGCAATGCCTGGCGGCAAAAGATGGGTGTCTGTAATCTGGATGATCTTCATTGTCGGTCTCTCTGCATAAAATGGCTGCGGGAATGTGGTTCCCGCAGCCTTTTCCATGGTGTCGCTTACTTCAGCAGGGCGTTGGTCTGCTCGACGATCTGCTTGAGACCGGCTTCGGGCGACACTTCACCGCGCATGACGGTGCCGATGATATCGCGCTGGGTGCGCCAGATGCGGACGGAATCACCACCGGGATAACCGGCCCACGGCAGAGAACGATCAGCCTGCAGCGAAGCTGTCTTCACATTCGGGTTCTCGGCGTAATAGGGAGCCAGGAAGTCAGCGCCGGTTGCCAGCTTGTTGGTCGGCAGGTAGCCGGTGATGCGCACGATGGTGTTCTGCGCCTCGGGGCCGGTGATCCACTTCAGGTACTTCCACGCCGCGTCCTGCTTGGCTTTTTCCTGCGTCAGGATAACGGCAGAGTTGCCGCCCGTCGGCACGCCGCCCTTTTCCTTGTTGTCGAGCGGGAAGGTTGCCGTCTTCAGCTTGAAGCGGTCACCAACCAGGCCGGTGATGGTCTGAACGTGGGCGGGCGTCGAGAAGATGAAGCCGGTAAGGCCTGCACCGAACTGCTGGCGCGACTGGTCCCAGTCGAGCAGGTTCTGGCCACCTTCGGTGACGAACTGGCGGGTCATCTTCAGGGCGTTGAGGCCGATCTCGTTGTCGAACGCAACGGTCTTGGTCGTTTCGTCAACGAGCTTGCCGCCCTGTTCAAAAACAAGCGCCTGCCACAACCAGTCATCCGGCCAGCCATTGATGTCGTAGCTCATGCCCGCAAACTTCGGGTCGAGTGCCTTGATCTTCTTGGCGAGAGCGATCAGCTCCGGGAAGGTCGTCGGCATCTTGTCCGGGTCGCCGCCAGCCTTGGTGACGAGGTCGGAGTTGATGTAGATGATCGGCGAGGAAGCGTTGACCGGCAGGCCGTACTGCTTGCCGTCGATTTGGCCGAGAGCTGCCATCTTCGGGCTGTAGTTCTTGTCGAGAAAGGCCTGACCGCCTTCAGCCTGGATGAATGGGCTAAGATCGGTGATCTGGTTGCGCGGTGCGAGCGTGTGCACCAGTTCCGCCGTCAGGTTGTAACCCGAGAAATAAACATCGGGCAGATTGCCGGTGACGGCGGAGCGCAGAACCTGCTGCTGGCCTTCATTGTAGCCTGCGGCCGGAGCGAGGAAGTTGATCTTCACATCCGGGTTCTTCTTCATGAATTCATCGGCCAGCGGCTGATGGAATTTCGTGAAACCCGGCAGGTTGTAGAGAACGTTCAGCGTGATTTCGTTGGCAAGAACCGGCGTTGCGAGGCCTGCAAAGGCCACGCCGAGTGCCAGACCGCCCATCAGAGCGCGTCGGTTGATTTTCATGTCATTCTCCAAAATGGGTTGGGAGGAGGAGTTCGAACGACGTCACTTGACGCCGGTCATGGTAATACCGGCGATGAAATGCCGCCGTGCGAGGAGGAAGCACAGCACCATTGGCGCGGTAATCAGTGTTGCGCCCGCCATCAGGGCACCGTAATTGGCGCCGGATTCGACATCCGCAAAAAGCATCATGCCGAGCGGCGGCGGGGCGAGATTGGTGTCGGAGACCACGATCATCGGCCAATAAAGGTCGTTCCAGTGGGCGACGAGCGAGAAGATCGAGAAAGCCGCGAGCGAAGGCAGCGAGCCGCGCAGCACCAGTCCCCAACAAATCTCCATTTCCGAAAAACCATCCATGCGGGCCGCTTCGATGATTTCATCCGGGTAGCTGCGGAAGGACTGGTTGAACAGGAAGATGGCGAAGACCGACAGGAAGAACGGCATCATCATCGCGAAATAGGTGTTCAGCAGTTCCGTCTTCGCCAGACCGACGAAAAGCGGCAGGGCAAGTGCCTGAATTGGCACGCAGAGTGCCGCGATGATGAGACCCAGCAGCAGCTTGCGGCCCGGAAACCTGAGCTTCGCCAGCGCATAGGCCGCCGGCACCGATGTCAGGACCTGTACGACGAGGATACCGACGCAGACGATGACGCCGTTCAGCATGAAACGTGCCATCGGCACCTGGCTCGCTGCGCGGGTATAGTTTTCGACGGCATCGAATTTCGCCGGGATCGGCCAGAGCGAGACGTCGAATATTTCCGCAGGCGAGCGGATCGACGTCAACATCATCCAGTAGAACGGCAGGAGCATCACGAAAGCGCCGAGTGCCAGCACGAGATGCGGGAAGTATTTGCGGAGCGCGGCCATCAGTAGTGCACCTTCCGGTCCATATGCAGCGTCTGGCCGATCGAGAGGATCAACACGATAGCGAGGAAGATCACCGTCAGCGCGGCGGCATAACCGGTGTTGGAATATTCGAACCCTTCAAGATAGAGATCGAAAAGCAGGGTTTCGGAACCGAAGCGGCCCTTGGTCAGCACGGCAACCGTCTCGAACACCTTGAAGGCCGAGATTGAGGTGGTGACCACCACGAACATCGTCGTCGGCCCCAGCATCGGCCAAGTCACCGTCAGAAACCGGTCAATCGGGTTTTTCGCGCCGTCTAGTCTCGATGCCTCGTGCAGATCCTTCGAAATGGCGGTGAGGCCGGCGAGGAACAGCACCATGTTGAAGCCCAGAACCTGCCAGACACCCATCAGCGCCATGGTGGGAATGAGCAGAACCGGGTTGGAGAGGAACGCGACGGGCTCGAAGCCGAACCACTTGATCGCCGCATTCACCGGGCCAAGCGAAGGATGCAGCAGAAATTGCCACACGGTCGCCATGGCGACGAGCGTTGCGGTGACGGGCAGGAAATAAGCGACTTCCCAGAAGGCACGGCTACGCTTGCGATTATAAACGAGCAAAGCCACGCCGAGCGCCAGGAAAACGCCGAAGGGAATGACGATGACCGCATAAATGGCCGTATTCGCCAGCGCGCGCAGGAAGACCGGGTCGTGGAAAGCCTTCACGAAATTGTCGAGACCCACAAAGCGGGTGGAGAGTGCGCCGAGCTTGTAATCTGTGACGGAAAAACCGGCCAGAACGAATATGGGAACGATATAGATCGCCAAAAGCAGCAGACTTGCCGGTGCCGCGAACATCAGGCCACGCCAGATCATCCGCCGGTCCGCCTTCGAGAGGCGCGGGCGAGACTTTGCGCGCGTGGCCGAGGAAAAATCAACCGCCGTCATGCCGGCACCATTTCACGCACCGTCGTCTTGCGACGCAGGCCGTCTGCGGCAAAAAGATGCACGCGCTCCGGCGCAAAGCCGAGGTTCATCACGCCGTTCTCATCGGCGCCCAACACCTCGCCCGCGGCCTGACGCAGGGTAATGGCGACGGTCTCATCGCTCAGAAGACGGCAGTTCACGAAACGGTCCGCACCGTGGGTTTCGCTGCGGGTCACCCGCACCGCGAAGCCTTCGGCACCCGGGCGCAAATCCTCGGCGCGAAGACCAAGCGTCGCCGGGCCGGCATCACGACCAGAGGCCTCGACGCCAAGATCGCGGCCGAAAGCCGTGACCTTACCTTCAGCATCGATTTCCACCGGCAGCAGGTTGATCGACGGCGTGCCAATGAAGCGCGCAACCGTCAGTGTCGCCGGTTTCCGGTAAAGCTCGTCCGGCGTGCCCAGTTGCTCGATACGACCTTCCGACATCAGCGCGATGCGGTCCGACATTGTCATCGCTTCGATCTGGTCATGGGTGACGTAGATAAACGTCGCGCCCAACCGCCGGTGCAGCCCGGCAAGCTCCTCGCGCATGTGGGCGCGAAGCTTTGCATCTAGGTTGGAGAGTGGTTCGTCCATGAGGAATGCGGCAGGCGAGCGCACCAGTGCCCGGGCCAGAGCCACGCGCTGGCGTTGGCCACCTGAAAGCTGGGCCGGCTTGCGGTCCAGCAGATGCGCGATCTGCAGGGTCTCGGCCGCCTGCTCGACGGCAGCATCGATCTGGCGCAAAGTTTCGGCAGGCGCCGCAAATCTTCCGATCAGCGGCAAGCGTGCAGCAAGCGGCAGACGTCGCATCCGAAGCGGCGTCGCGATGTTCTGGCGCACGCTCATATGCGGATAAAGCGCGTAGGATTGAAACACCATCGCCAGATTGCGGTCACTTGGATCGATCTCCGTCACATCCTGACCGCCGATCGTCACCGAACCGCGATCCGGCGTTTCCAGCCCCGCGATGATGCGCAGCAGCGTTGACTTGCCGCAGCCGGACATGCCGACGAGGGACAAAAATTCTCCGGGACGGATCGAGAGATCGATTTCTTTCAGAACATCGTCAGCTCCAAAGCCTTTTCCGATACCCGAAAGTTCAAGTGATTGTGGCGTCATTCTGCGCTCCTTTTCTGGAGCGCATATGCTTATATTGCATGACAATATGACGAAGGTTTGCAGAAAGTTCCGTGACACTGAAAAGCCCGGCAATCCCGGCTCATCGCCACGCCTTGAGATATCGACCTTCACAAAAAACCGCTAATATCAGGGGGCAGTTCGACTATCCGAGCTCGACGCTTGTTCACCGGCCCTGCGAGCCTCGCGGGCCCGGTTTCTAAACGGCTGCAAGAATCACATGAGCCTGAATTTTGGTGACGACTTCGTCGCTGCCATAGCGCGCTTCAATTGCGGATGCGGCGCAGTCCGTCGCGGCTTCAAGTTTTCCCGGCGCTCTGGCTTCGATTTCGGTCTGGAGAACGGTTCCCTGACAATAGGCGATGGCAGGAATGCGCGGTGACGATGCACGGCTTTGCGCCGCTATCGTCTCGATCACCACCCGAGAGAAGCCGGCACTTTCCAGCTCACCACGAATCAATGTCGTATGGTGGTAGCCGTGCGGGGTACGGACCATGAAGCGCGGCGGATCGTCGGGAAACAGGCTTGCAAGGGCGTTCGTCACCTCATTCGCGAGATGATTCTCCTCGATGCGGTCCCATACGTTGAATAAATAATGGCCGCCGGGCTTCAGCACCCTCTTCGCTTCGCGATAGGCAGACGGGCGGTCGGGAAAAAACATCGCACCGAACTGGCAGATAACGAGATCGAAAGCAGCATTTTCGAACGGCAGCGCCTGAGCGTCGGCTTGGCGCCACTGGATGCGATTGTCGGGCACCTGGCGCGACGCCGCAAAGTCGAGCATCGGCTGGTTGAGGTCTGTCACGACATAGTTTGCCGCGGGCGGTAATCCTGGTGCCAGTTCACGCGTGACAACCCCGGTACCTGCGGCGATTTCCAGAACATTGATCGGCGTCAACGCCGCCGCCCGCCGTGCCAGATCGCGGGCGAATGGCTCGAAAATCAACGGCACCATATAGCGGTCGTAGTTTTCCGGGATAGAGCCGGCAAAAACCTTGTCCGTTTCCAACATGGCTTTCACCCTGCGGTCAGCTGATGACCCCGGAACTTTAGCACATATACGGGAAATTCGGAATCTGTTCGGCCACGTGGGTTTTACGGATATGCCAACGGTGCCGATATTCTATCGACACGACAAACAGCTTTAAGCAAAGGCCGTATCATAGTATTTTTGTGGGAAGAGAAATGGCGCACCCGAAGAGATTCGAACTCCTGACCCCCAGATTCGTAGTCTGGTGCTCTATCCAGCTGAGCTACGGGTGCGTGCCGTTCCGGTCATTTCCGGTGGCGTGGCGATCCTCTAAAACGTCCTCATTCCGATTGCAAGCGATTTCGTTTCGAAATTGTCATTTTTCCGCAGCAATTCATGTATCTTATTGATTATACTAGAAATTCCATCAAGGGCATTTTTGAGTGGCCATATGGGGCGCATATTCCGGGAGGTGCGGCGATTGTGCAGGAACTTCTTCAGGCGAAGTGATCAGGCGGTCCGAGCGGCGTGTACGGAGGCGGCGCGGTCGGCGATCTCGATGCGAAACTGCGTGCCGGGACCGGGTTTTTCGACAAGCGCTATCGTGCCGCCATGGGCAAGCACAAGTTCCCGCGCAATCACGAGGCCGAGACCGGTGCCGCCGGATCGGGCCGATCCCCTGAAGGCGGAAAACAGGTTCTCTTTCGCCTTGCGCGGCATTCCCGGCCCGTTGTCGTCTATTACGATGCTGACGACGTTGCCGGCCCTCTGGGCTGCAATCGACAGATGCCGAGGTGACGCGTTCGCCGTGTCGGATTGCAGTGCCTGAACGGCGTTGCGACAGAGATTGTGGATCACCCGGAAAAGCTGCTCGGCATCCGCATCGACGGTGAGATCGGGCGGCACGCTATCGTGAAACTCGATGCCGCTTTCCGGATCGAGCGCCAGAATGTCACGCACATCCCGCACCAGAAGACTTAACTGCACCGTCTTGCGTTTCGGCGCGCCTTCCGTCGCCTGCCCGTAGGCCAGAACCTCGGTTGTATAGGCCACGGCGCGGTCGATCGTGCGCAGCAGTTTCGGCGCAAAGCTCCTGACCATCGGATCCTTGGCGTCCACCAGCCGGTCCGACATAAGCTGTGCGGATGACAGGATATTGCGCATGTCGTGATTGATCTTCGAAACCGCCAGACCGAGATCCACGAGGTTTTTCTGTTGCCGCAGGGTTTTCTGCAACTCCGTCTGCATGTCGGCCAGGTGACGGCCCGCGACGGACAGCTCGTCGCTTCCCTCCTCCGGCACGAAAATCCGCTCGGGATTGCCCGGTTCCTCGGAAAAACGCTGCATGCCGAGCGTCAGGCGACGTATGGGCCGGATCATGATGCGGTTGATGGAAACGAAGATGAGACCGGCGGTGACAAGCGACAGGACGATGGAGATCAGGAAAACATTGCGGGCATAAGCCAGCATCGCCGCCCGTAGTTTGTTTTCACCCAGCACGAGTTCAATGATGGTGTCGCTGTCTCCGACCACATCGAAAACACGGATGACGCGATTGCCGCCAAACAGCAATGTGGAGAAGGCATCCCGCACCGCTGCCAGTTGCGAGACATCGGAAAGATCATATTGCTCATCGACCCCGGGTGGCGTTTCCGCCACGGCAAGCAGGCGCGATGTGCCATCCTTGCGCAGCGCAATCAGCTTCGCCCCGGTGGCCATCAGCGTGTCGTTCTGCACGCTCCGCGGCAATTCGGCCTGCAAGCCATCGATCACCGCGCCGGCTGCTGCCGCCGTGTTCAGACGGTCCCGCAGCCATGAAAGGCGCATATTGGCGACCGAAGGCACGAAGATCAGCACTTCGGCAATCATAACGAAAATAACGGTGAGCAACAGCAGGCGCCCGGAAAGCCCCCCGGTCAATCCCGGCATGCAGTGCACCGGATTGTCTTCCGTGCCGTCCAAGCTGTCTACGCCTTTAGAAAACACCGGGCCCTGATCCTGTATGCGCGCCGCCGCTTCGGTGGAACGGCTCGGTTTATATGCAAGCACGATAATAGGACCTAACAGATATTTTTCAAATGCGTTGCAAAACAAACGTTTCCATCGCCTGAAAAACAAAACGCCGCCCGGGAGGGCGGCGTTTGACTTAGAACCCGTCTCAAGCGAAACCGCAGGCGGAATGGCTTAGAACTCCTGCCAGTCCCCGTTCGCTACAGCAGCGGCTGGTTGGGCGTTGAGAGCGCGGCTGACGCTGCTCATCAATTTACGTGCCGGAGAGGCCACGGCCGCTGCCCTTCCGGACACCGCCACGGGCCGCATCTGCTGTTCTGCGCGAGAGCGGATCTGACCATCCTCTACGCCAACCTTGAAGCGCGACACCAGCGTGACGAGATGGCCCGCTTCACCGCTCAGCTTGTGGGTTGCGGCCGAGGTTTCCTCGACCATTGCGGCATTGCGCTGCGTCACCTGATCCATCTGGTTGATGGCGGTATTCACCTCATGCAGGCCGGTCGACTGTTCCCGCGCCGCCGTGGCGATCGAATGGATATGTTCGTTGATAGCCAGAACGCGGGTCTCGATC
The DNA here is from genome assembly GCF_000381165.1 of Agrobacterium sp. 10MFCol1.1. Taxonomy (NCBI): domain Bacteria; kingdom Pseudomonadati; phylum Pseudomonadota; class Alphaproteobacteria; order Hyphomicrobiales; family Rhizobiaceae; genus Agrobacterium; species Agrobacterium sp. 10MFCol1.1. Next base: position 606,503 of record NZ_KB906072.1, read on the forward strand.
TCGCCCAGCGCGCTACCGGTTCTCTGCACCAGCGACACACCGCGACCGACCTCTTCGCCGGACTTGGTGATCAGCGCCTTGATGTCCTTCGCAGCCGTCGCAGAGCGTTGCGCCAGTTCACGCACTTCCTGTGCGACGACAGCGAAGCCCTTGCCCGCCTCACCCGCACGCGCAGCCTCAACGCCGGCGTTCAGCGCCAGGAGGTTGGTCTGAAAGGCGATCTCGTCAATGACATTGATGATCTGGCTGATTTCCCGCGAGGCATGCTCGATCCGATCCATGGCGGAGACGGCATCGCGCACGACATTGGCGGATTCTGCCGTCTTCTGCTTGGTCTCGGCCACCATGGTGCTGGCTTCCTGCGCCCGATCCGTTGAATTGCGAACGACGGCGGTGATTTCGTCGAGGGCGGCGGAGGTTTCCTCCAGTGCCGCAGCCTGCTGTTCCGTCCGCTTCGAAAGGTCGTCGGCCGCCGAACGCAATTCGTTCGCATTGCCGCTGATGCCTTCCGTGCTGCTGCGCACTTCCCGCATCGTCTCCCGCAGCTTGGCCAGCGTCTCGTTGACATTGGTCTGGAGCTCGGCGAAGACGCCGCGGAACTCGCCATCCATCTTTTCCGTCAGATCGCCCCGCGCCAGACCTTCGATGACGCGGCTGGTCTCGGAAACACCATTGTCCACGCCGGTGAGCAGGGCATTGATCGTCGCAGCGAAACGATTGAGGTTTTCGTCGCCGTAATCCTTGTTGATGCGGCGGCTGAAATCGCCCTGGGCAGCAGCGTCGACGACAACGGCCATGCCGGCCTGCAGATCATCGCTCTTGGCACGCATGGCGGTTTCCTGCGCATTCATGCGGCGCACTTCACGACCGTTCTTCTTGAAGACTTCGACTGCCGCTGCCATTTCGCCGATTTCGTCGGTCCGGCCGAGATAGGGCACGTCCGCGTCCAGATTTCCGTCCGCAACGGCATTCATCACTTCCGAAACCTTGCGGATGGGCGCGCTCAGCTGCCGCGCTCCGATGTAGAGGCCGAACGCCGCGCCGGCCAATATGCCGCTGCCGGTGACGATGATGACCAGCCAGAAGGTCGTCGTTACAAACCCGTCGATGCCCGCCTTGACGGCTTCAAGCCCGGCGATGTCATTCTTCACGACAGCATCGATTTCCGCCTGATAGGCTTTGCGGTTGGCCCGGTTCGCGTCGTTATTACCCTGCTGGTTGGCGGCCTGCGGGCCGGCCTCGCGGGCAAGCCGCGCCGTTTCCAGACGGAAGGCCTTGAATTCCTTGAAGCGACTGGAGAGATTGTCGAAGGCCGCCTTCTGTTCTGCCGGAACGAGAGGGGTCCAGGTTGCGATCAGCTTCTCCATGGCGTCGAGGTTCTTGACGATGCCATCGGCAAAAGGTGCCGCCTTTTCGATATCGGGCGCAGCGTAGACCCCGCGCGCCTCCATGACGACCGCAGTCACAAGCCGGTTCAGCGCTTCACCCTTATAGGCGCGCTCCGCTGCCTTTTCGTATCCGACCGTGCGCACCTGAAACTCGCTGACCGCATATATGGACAGGCCGCCGATGGTGCAGGCCACAAGGCTCATAAGCCCGACAAGAAGATTGATACGACCGCGAATTCTCAATTTCGTTCCCCCAAAAGCCAGCCGCACGATGGAAAATGGGAAGCTGGCATAACTTTTCCCATCACAACATTTATCAATGCCGCCTTAAGAAAGAATTTCAGAATTTACCGATCGTGCGATCGGAATGCGCCCGCAGCGCCCGTGAGCGAAGCCGATTTCATGGCGCTTCCGCAAAAGGTGAAGGGCGAAAACCCCTTCGGCAATTGACTTTGCTCGGCCTATGCCCTTATAAGCCGCGCACGCTCGGCCATTAAAAGCTCGCCCAGGCGGGGTTAGCCGTGCAAAAAACGAAACGCTCTTGCAAATAGTGCAAATTCAAGAAGGGCCGCACACCGCGGTATTAAATAAATGTCGAAGCGTACATTCCAGCCATCCAAGCTTGTTCGCAAGCGTCGTCATGGTTTCCGTGCCCGTATGGCTACTGCCGGCGGTCGCAAAGTTCTCGCAGCCCGCCGTGCGCGCGGCCGCGCAAGTCTGTCGGCTTAATTGCCGTCTCTGTGGCCCGATGAAAGTCGCGGGCACATGAGCAAGACAAAAAAACTGCCCGGCCGGCTTAAAAACCGGTCGGATTTTCTTGCCGTGCAGACGGGGGAAAAGCGTCGGGGAGGCACCTTTCTTCTGGAGGTCCTCGACAGGAAAACCCCGGAAACCGAACCTCGGGTCGGTTTCACCGTAACGAAAAGACAAGGCAACGCGGTCGAGCGAAATCGCATGCGCCGCCGTCTCAAGGAAGCCGTCAGGCTTTCTGCCGGATTCGCAATGAAGCCCGGCCATGACTATGTGATTGTCGCCCGCAGGGACGTGCTCGAGACGGCCTTCCCGAAACTTCAGTCTCTCCTTACCGAGCGAATTGAAGGAACGGCGAAACCGAAACGGTCCCAGGACACCCGCTCCAGGAAAGAATGATGGAAAAGAACCGCAATTACTTCATCGCGATAGCCCTTTCGGTTGTCATCGTCCTCGCCTGGCAATTCCTTTACATGAATCCGCGCATCGAGCAGCAGCGCCGCGCCGAAGAGGCCCGCCAGGCGCAGCAGCAGACAACGCAGCAACAGCCGGCACCGGGTGCCGCACCCGGCGTGACCGTCGACGGCGCACCGCCTGCCTCCTCCACGCAGGCCGCCGCCACGGCGACGCGTGAAGAAGCGATTGCAAAAAGCCAGCGTGTGGCCATCGACACCAACGCCATCGCCGGCTCGATCAATCTGACCGGCGCCCGCTTCGATGACATCCGGCTCAAGGGCTACCATGAGACCGTCGATGACTCGAGCCCGATCATCACGCTGTTTTCGCCTTCCGACACCAAGGACGGCTATTTCACCGAACTCGGTTACGTTGGCGGCGCCGATGCCGGCAGCGTTCCCGGTCCTGCGACCGTGTGGACACTCGCAAGCGGCGACAAGCTGACGGAGACCACACCGGTTACCCTGAAGTATACCAACCAGAATGGCGTCGTTTTCTCCCGTACCGTTTCGATCGACCAGCATTACATGATCACGGTCAACGACAAGGTCGAGAACCCCGGGCAGGCGCCCGTCTCCTTTGCCACCTACGGCCGCGTGACGCGCAACAACAAGCCGGCAATACCGCCCGTTTTCGTTATCCATGAAGGCTTCCTCGGCGTCTCGGGCAAAGACGGCAGCCTGACGGAAGAAAAATACAAGGATGTCGAAGAAACCCCGGTAACGATTGCCAAGGCGACCGGCGGCTGGCTCGGCATCACCGACAAATATTGGGCCGCTGCCATTGTGCCGCCGCAGATGACGCCGTTCGAAACGCGTTACTCGCACATCAAGGGCAATCAGCCGAGCTACCAGGCCGATTTCAAGAGCGACACGATGACGGTCGAACCCGGCCAGTCCATCGAACTGAAGAGCCTTGTCTTCGCCGGTGCCAAGGAAGTGCCGCTGGTTGACCGCTATGAAACCGAATATTCCATTCCGAAGTTCGACCTGTTGATCGACTGGGGCTGGTTCTACTTCATCACCAAGCCGATGTTCAAAATGATGGATTTCTTCTTCCGTTATTTTGGCAACTTCGGTGTGGCCATCCTGCTGACCACCATCGTCGTCAAGGCTCTCTTCTTCCCGCTCGCCAGCAAGCAATATGCATCCATGGCGAACATGAAGCGCATGCAGCCGAAGATGGAAGAGCTGAAGGCCAAGCATGGCGATGACCGCATGGCCATGCAGCAGGCGATGATGCAGCTCTACAAGGAAGAGAAGATCAATCCGGTTGCCGGCTGCTGGCCGATGCTGCTGCAGATTCCGGTCTTCTTCGCGCTCTACAAGGTCATCTACGTCACCATCGAAATGCGGCATGCACCGTTCTTCGGCTGGATTCACGACCTTTCCGCGCCAGATCCGACCTCGCTGTTCAATCTGTTCGGCCTTCTGCCCTACGACGTGCCGCACTTCCTGATGATCGGCGTCTGGCCGCTCGTCATGGGCATCACGATGTTCCTGCAGATGCGCATGAACCCGACCCCACCCGATCCGACACAGGCGATGATCTTCACCTGGATGCCGCTGATCTTCACCTTCATGCTGGCTTCGTTCCCCGCCGGTCTGGTTATCTACTGGGCATGGAACAACACGCTGTCGATCTCGCAGCAGGCCCTCATCATGAAGCGTCACGGTGCCAAGATCGAACTGTTCGATAATCTCAAAGGGCTATTCAAGCGAAAGCCGGTGCAATCGAAATGAGTGAAACCGGCCCGGCAACCGAAAAGCCCCTCTTTGGGCGACCCTGGATATTCATTCGCGGCGTTCCCGCGATGAAATTCCTGCCGCCCGAAGGCCCGCCGGAGATTGCCTTCGCCGGACGTTCGAATGTCGGCAAGTCTTCGCTCATCAATGCGCTGGTGGGCCACAAAGGCCTTGCCCGCACCTCCAACACACCCGGACGCACGCAGGAACTGAACTACTTCGTTCCTGAGGGTTATTCCGGTGAGCCGGGCGACCTGCCGCCGATGGCGCTGGTCGATATGCCGGGTTACGGCTATGCGCAGGCGCCGAAGGACCATGTCGATGCCTGGACGAAGCTCGTCTTCGATTACCTGCGTGGACGTGCGACGCTGAAGCGCGTCTACGTGCTGATCGATTCCCGCCACGGAATAAAAAAGAACGACGAGGAGGTTCTTGGCCTGCTCGACAAGGCGGCCGTGTCCTATCAGGTCGTGCTGACGAAGACGGACAAGATCAAGGACGTTGGCGTTCCCCGGCTGATCAGTGAAACGCTGGAGAAAATCCGCAAGCGTCCCGCCGCCTATCCGGAAGTTCTCGCTACCTCTTCGGAAAAATCCTTCGGGCTGGATAGCCTACGCGCCGAGATCGTACGAACGGTCTCGCTCTAAAAGACCATCGCCTTCAGGCGATGGTGAAAAGCAGGACGGCGGTCCACAGCATCGCCGTCAATGCCAGAAGCCGCCAGAAACGCACGGAATTCCACACCTCCAGAAGCATCGCCGCGAATATGCTGCCATTGCGAAGCGGCTGGCCCTTGAATGGCAGACCGGAGCGAAGCGGATCCCTGTCAAGCAGGGCTGCAACGCCCGCTCTTTCGCGATATTCGGTTTCCGCCAGATTGTCCCGCCAGCGCCTGACCATGGCCGCAAACTGGCGGTCGCGTTTGACGCGTTTTGCAAGCTCCGCCATGCTTTCCGGTGGCAAGGCACCCAGCACATATTCGCCAGCGAGTACTTCGTCCCGCAAACCGCTTTGCTTGTCTCGATCCGGTACGGTCATATGTTTTCAAACTCCTCGGTCGTTCAGGCCAGCATCGTTTTTTGCGATGCGCAACGATCCTCCGTCGCCCTGCTGAATAACCCCTCCCCTGCTCGCCACAAGGCTGGTCCGATTGGTGCTTTATGTCAATCTTATTACGCGCCGCAGGCCGCCCAAAAGCGGAATTTTACTATGCGCCGACACAATATGGCCCGGAGGTTACTTCATTCATTCACCCCGCGCATTCACCTGTCTTTGCAAACGCATCGACATGTCGAATCTGCGCATCCTGCACCGCAAAAATCGATTCCGATTTTTGCGCCGATGCTGTAGAGCGATGAAAGGCTCTCAAGGGCCGCAACCACAGACCGAGGTTTTTCCATGACTGCTTCCGAAAGCGAGACTCAGGCGCGGCTGCTCGCACAGGCTCTGCCCTTTATGCAGAAATATGAGAACAAGACCATCGTGGTGAAATATGGCGGTCATGCCATGGGCGACTCCACACTTGGAAAGGCTTTTGCGGAAGATATCGCCCTGTTGAAGCAGTCCGGTATCAACCCCATCGTCGTGCACGGCGGCGGCCCGCAGATCGGTGCAATGCTGACGAAGATGGGCATTGAATCGAAGTTCGAAAGCGGCCTGCGCGTCACCGATGCCAAGACAGTCGAGATCGTCGAAATGGTTCTGGCCGGCTCGATCAACAAGGAGATCGTCGCGCTCATCAACCAGACGGGCGAATGGGCCATTGGCCTGTGCGGCAAGGACGGCAACATGGTCTTCGCCGAAAAGGCGAAAAAGACCGTCGTCGATCCCGACAGCAATATCGAGCGCGTTCTCGATCTTGGTTTTGTCGGTGAAGTCGTCGAGGTCGACCGCACCCTGCTCGACCTGCTTGCCAAGTCGGAGATGATCCCTGTCATCGCTCCCGTCGCTCCCGGTCGCGATGGCGCCACCTACAACATCAATGCCGACACCTTTGCCGGCGCAATTGCCGGTGCGCTCAACGCCACCCGCCTGCTGTTCCTCACCGATGTGCCCGGCGTGCTCGACAAGAACAAGGAACTCATCAAGGAACTGACGGTCTCCCAGGCGCGTGCGCTGATCAAGGACGGCACGATTTCCGGCGGCATGATCCCGAAGGTCGAGACCTGCATCGAGGCCATCAAGGCCGGTGTTCAGGGCGTGGTGATCCTCAACGGCAAGACCGCCCATTCCGTTCTTCTGGAAATCTTCACGGAAGGCGCGGGCACGCTCATCGTGCCCTGATACGGTTCATGTGGCGGACGGGAATGCCTGTCCGCCACGACAACACTTTCAGCCGAATATCAGAAGCGACAGCACGCCCAGCACGATCAGCAGGCAGCCCGAGAGTTCCAGCCGGTTGATCTTTTCCTTGAAGAAGAGCACGGTCGAGGCGAAGGCGAAGAGCATCTCCACCTGCGCCAGCGCCTTGACCACAGCCGCCTGCTGCAACGTCATCGCCGTGAACCAGCCGAATGACGCCGTGGCCCCCACGAAACCGACCGCAAGCGACGGTTTCCATGCCTTCGCGATCCGCCGCAATTCGTCCCTCTCCCGCCATATGATCCACAAGAACATCGCCAAGGTCTGCGTCACGATGACAACGACGAGGGTAAAGCCGGCCTGCATCACCGCATCCGGTGCCGGCAGGCTGGGTGCCAAAGCCAGCGAGGCAGAGCGATATGCAACCGATGAGAGGCCGAACAACGCACCCGAGGCGAGGCCGATGCCCGCCGTCCGGCTGAAGATGGAGGTGAGAATGGAGGCAGGGGTCACTTCCGTGCGTGCAACCGAAATCAGCATGACGCCGGCCACCGAAATAGCGATGGCCGCAAGAGTGCCGCCATTGACGCTTTCGCCAACGAAAATCAGTGCAAACAATGCCGCCTGCGCCGGCTCAGTTCGGGAATAGGCCGTGCCAACCGCGAAGTTGCGGAAGGAAAACAGGTGCACCAACAGGAAAGTGGCGGCGATCTGCGCCATGGCCCCGACCATCGCCCAGACGGCGAATGACATGTTCGGCACCGGCAGCGGCCGGCCAAGTACACCATGCAGAAAACCGAGATAGGCAAGAGCGAAGGGCATTCCAAAAACGAAGCGCACGAAAGTGGCGCCCGTGGTGCCCATCATGCCCTTCAGGTGCTTTTGCAGGGTCGAGCGCAGGTTCTGCAAGAACGCGCTTGCGAAGGTTATGCCTATCCAGAGTTCCATGATCTTGGCGGTATCATGCGCTGGAGGCCGCAGCCAAGCCCGATTTTCCCGTCTGTCGTCGTCTTTTCGATTTTCTTCGGCATTCGAAACGGGCATAAAGCTGCCCATGGACACAAAGCCGAAAAACCTGCCCGATGCCGCCGATTTCGCCCACGTCAGCGAATGGGTCTTCGACCTCGACAACACGCTCTATCCGCATCACGTCAATCTGTTTTCGCAGATCGATCGTAACATGACGGCCTATGTTGCGGAGCTTTTAAAGCTCGAGCCCGACGAGGCTCGCGCACTTCAGAAGCGCTATTACCACGAACATGGCACCACGCTTCAGGGCCTGATGATCCACTGCGGCATCAGCCCGGACGAGTTTCTGGAGCGCGCGCATGCCATCGACTATTCCGCGCTGAGCCCGCATCCGGAGCTCGGCGAGGCAATCAAGGCGTTGCCGGGCCGCAAGTTCATCCTCACCAATGGCAGCGTCAAGCATGCACAGGCAGCGGCTGGCGCGCTCGGCATTCTCGACCATTTCGAGGATATTTTCGATATCGTCGCCGCGGACTATCTGCCAAAGCCGGCCAGTGCGACCTATGAGAAGTTTGCCGCACTTGCGAAGCTCGACACCAGAAAAGCCGCCATGTTCGAGGACCTGCCACGCAATCTCGCGGCACCCAAGGCACTCGGCATGAAGACCGTGCTGCTCGTTCCTTCGAACCTCGAAGGCGTGATCATGGAGCGCTGGGAGATCCCCGCCGCGACGGATGAGCATATCGACTACATCACTGACGATCTGACCGGTTTCCTGATCAAAACGATCGCCCGCTGACAGGTAACATCGAAATCGAGCGCAGACGACATTACCGAAGCTTCATGCACCTTACGGATGTTTAAGTAGTGAACTGCCACCTGCGCCACTATCTTCCTCCTCAGGGACACCAACGGAAGGTAATGACGATGTCTACACGAAAGATCGCACTCTCTGCTCTTGGCGCAGCCCTCTTGCTCGGCTCGGCCGCTACAGCCAGCTTTGCGGCCCCGCCAGCGCACGGCAAAGGCCACGGCGAACGCATGCCGTTCCGCCCGGAACTGGCGTTCGTTCAGCTGCTGAAGGTGGCCGACACCAACAAGGACGGCAAGATTACCAAGGAAGAGTTCGCCGCACGTCAGGACGCACTTTTTGCCGAGATCGACAAGGACAAGGACGGTTCGATCACGCCAAAGGAAATGCGTGAATACCGCCAGGCCAAAATGGAGGCGTTCCGTGCGGCTCATCCGCGCCCAGAGGCTGCTGACGCCAAAGCGGGCGAAGGAAAGGGACCTGAAGGCAAGCGCGCCGAACGCGAACATGGCGGTCGTCAGGGCTGGGGCAAGCATGGCGGCAAGGGTGGGGCGTTCGCGATGATGCGCGTGGCCGACACCGATGAAAACGGCCAGGTCAGCAAGGCCGAATTTACCGCAGCCGGCGAAAAAATGTTCGAACGGTTGGACAGGAACAAGGACGGCGTCATCTCCATCGATGATATGCCAGACCGCCCGTTCCTTTAATCACATAAGAAAAAGCCCGCTCAATCGGCGGGCTTTTTTCCTTTCAATGCAGGCTGACGGTTTTCAAATCGTCTTCGGCAGCCTTGAAAAACGTGCTGGAACGATTGTCTGTCAGGAGGATCGGCGTGCCATCCGCGCCAAACAGGGCCCAGAGATCGAGTTGCGGATCGAGATCAGGCGCTTCCGGGAAACAGCGGCTTACGTCTTCCGCACGGATTTTACGGATATAGCCCACTTCTCCCTCGCCGATATGAGCGAGCTGGGACCGGGTGAGACGCGCATGCGCTTCTTTTAAAAGCATATTTCAGCCTCCTTCTTCACGCCGAGCGATTCGTGTCGGATTCCGGCGTTCACGTTCTACTCTGAGACGGAAATATTAATTTTCTTTACCACGTTTGAAATTTCGGGCTTCACCAGATCGATGGCAAGAAGGCCGTTGCGCAGGCGCGCGTCCCTCACCTGCATGCCGTCTGCAAGCACGAAGACCCGCTGGAATTGCCGGGCAGCGATACCCCGGTAGAGAAAATCCCGCTTTTCCTGCTCCTGCTGGCGACCGCGAATGACGAGCTGGTTGTCGGCCGTCGTCACATCCAGATCGTCCTGCGAAAAACCGGCGACTGCAATCGTGATACGCAGGCGTTCCGGTACGTCTTCAGCGCCGGGCAGGCGCTCGATGTTGTATGGAGGATAGCCATCATTGGCCTTCGCCATACGCTCCAGCGTTTTTTCCATGGCATCAAAACCCAGCAAAAGCGGGTGGGTGAATGGCGTCATGCGGCTCATATCGTCTCTGTCCTTGCAACCAAGCGACGTTTCGCGGTCCCGCTTCCGGCAACCCTGCCGGTCAATCTTACCGGCTGTACGCAATATGGGAAGCAAAACCACGATGCGCAAGGCGGGGCCACAAGGCAAAGGCAGGCACTCCGAGGAATGAGGCTTGACAAGTGAGCGTCCGCCGCTCGAAAAAAGCGCCTTATCTCAACGGCGGGCAAGACATGGCAGAACGCAGAAAAATCATCATAGACACGGATCCAGGTCAGGACGACGCGGCAGCGATCATGCTGGCTTTCGCAAGCCCGGAAGAAATTGAAATTCTCGGTCTGTGCGCCGTCGCCGGCAATGTTCCGCTGAAACTGACCAGCCGCAACATCCGCATCATCTGCGAATTGTGCGACCGCACCGATATTTCCGTCTATGAGGGTGCCGAGCGGCCACTGGTGCGAAAGCCCATCACTGCCGAGCATGTTCACGGCAGCACCGGCCTTGATGGCCCGGTTCTCGACGAGCCGACGATGGAGGCACAAAAGCAGCACGCCGTCGATTTCATCATCGAAACGCTGCTGCGGGAGCCTGCGGGCACCGTGACGCTCTGCACGCTCGGCGCGCTGACCAATGTGGCGCTGGCTTTGCAGAAGGCCCCCGAGATTGCAGGCCGCGTCAAGGAACTGGTGATGATGGGTGGCGGCTTCTTTGAAGGCGGCAACATCACACCGGCTGCGGAATTCAACATCTATGTCGATCCGCAGGCTGCCGATATCGTCTTCCGTTCCGGCGTGCCCATCGTCGTAATGCCGCTTGACGTAACCCACCAGTTGCTGACCACCAAGGCGCGTGTCAGCCGCATTCGCGATATAGGCACACGCCCGGCAATCGCCATGGCGGAAATGCTGGAATTCTTCGAGCGTTTCGACATCGAGAAATACGGTTCGGACGGCGGCCCCCTGCACGATCCAAGCGTTATCGCCTATCTCCTCAAGCCCGAGCTGTTTCAGGGCCGCGATTGCAATGTCGAAATCGAGGTCAATTCCGAACTGACCATGGGCATGACGGTGGTGGACTGGTGGCGGGTGACCGAGCGCCCGGTCAACGCCCGCGTGATGCGAAATGTGGATGCGGACGGCTTCTTCGAGTTGCTGACGGAACGTTTCGCCCGCCTCTGATGGAAACGCAGACATGAAAAGGGCCGCTGGCATGACCAGCGGCCCTTTCATTTGGAACCACGGGATATTCTCAGAACTCCGTCCAGTCGTCCTGTGCCAGCGCGTTTGCGCCGCTGGTTCTTGGGCGGGAACGTTGGGTCGCAGCCGAGCGGCCCGATGCCTGTGACGGGGCGACAGGCGCACGCATTGCCGCCGCGGTGGCGCGCAATTGCTGGCTCGACTGGCTGGAATGACCGCCGGATACGGAGAAGCCGGCAACGAGCGATTTCAGCGTTTCCGCCTCGCTGTTCAGCGTCACGCTTGCCGCCGTTGTTTCTTCCACCATGGCAGCATTCTGCTGGGTGACCTGGTCCATCTGAGTGACGGCGGAGTTGATCTCCTTGAGACCTACCGCCTGCTCGCTGGCGGAGGCCGAAATCTGCCTTATCAGCTGGTTGATCTGCAGAACCTGATCGGCAATCTTTCTCATCGTCTCGCCGGCCTTGCCGACCAGCTGGACGCCCTCGCCCACCTGCCTTGCGGAGGTGTTGATCAGACCTTTGATCTCCTTCGCGGCTGTCGCGGAACGTTGCGCCAGTTCACGTACTTCCTGCGCGACAACGGCAAAACCCTTGCCAGCCTCGCCCGCACGGGCAGCTTCCACACCGGCATTCAGCGCCAGAAGGTTGGTCTGGAAAGCGATTTCGTCGATTACCCCGATGATGCGGGAGATTTCCGCCGAGGATTGAGCGATGCCTTCCATGGAACTGACGGCCTGCTGCACGACCTCGCCCGACTTGCCGGCGTCGTCGCAGGCGTTGCTGACAGCTGTCGCCGCCTGCGCTGCGTTTTCCGCACTGGAATTGACCTGCGCCGTCAGCTGGTTGAGGGCAGCAGCGGTTTCTTCCAGGCTTGCAGCCTGCTGTTCCGTGCGGTGGGAGAGATCGCTCGCAGCGCGGGTGATCTCGCCGGTGCCGTTGCCGATGCTGGCAACGGTTCCGTTGACGGTGGAAACGGTTTCCTCGAGGCTGGCGAGCGCCGAGTTGAAGTCGTTGCGCAGCTTTGCATATTCACCGGGGAACTGGTCCTCGATGCGATAGGTCAGATTGCCCTGCGAGAGCGCATTGAGACCCGCGCCGAGTACGCTCACGATATGTTGCTGCATCCGGCTGTTCTCATTGCGCTCGGATTCGGACCTTTGGCGCTCCGTTTCCGCATTGCCACGCTGCACGGCGGCATCCGCTTCCATTTCGCGGATACCGGCAAGCTTCGCACGGAAGCCTTCCAGAGCCGTTGCCACCGCGCCCGTCTCATCCCTGCGGTCCTGTCCGGAAACCGGCACATCGTAACGACCGTCGCTCAGTGTTTTCACATCGGAGACCAGCGAGGCGAGCGGATTGCGGACGAAATAGCGGACGGAGAAATAGAGCGCGGCAATAACCGCCGCAAGAATGACGATCGCCCCAAGGATCATCAGATAAGTCTGCTCCTGCACCGGCGCGTTCAACGCCTGATGCGGGATATCCACCAGAACCACCCAGGTGGCATTGAGGCCCGGCACCGCAAACGGATAGACAAGGCGGTTATAGGGCGCGTCGGTATCAAGACCGAGATTTTCGATCAGACCCTGCTTGCCGGATGTGATCGCCGCCTGAACGGTGCTTGCACCCTCTCCGTCATAGGCCTTCATGTTCTGCTCGGGCGTCGGCGGTACCAGCCATTGGCCGCCCTGCGAAATGAGTGTCACACGGCCGGTTTCGAAAGGATGCAGCGCCTGCAGCTTCTGCGACAGAGCTGCCAGCGAGATATCGACCCCCGCCACACCAATCATCTTACCATCAGACATGACGGGATAGGCAAGCGAGGTCATTGTGGTGGGCACTTCCGTGCCTTCGGCCAGATAGGGCTGGGTAATGGCGCCCTTGCCGGATTTGGCAGCGAGCGAATACCACTCCGCCGCATAGTCGTTCTTGAAGGTCGAAAACTGGATGTCGCCTTTCTGGGTCTTCGACCAGTAGGGGGCAAATGCACCCGTTGCATTGGTGCCGAGATCGAGCCTGTTGGCGATCTCGGTGGTCTGTCCGTCGAAAAGGCCCAGCTGCTCACAGAACCAGCTTCCGAAAGCGAAAGCATTCTGCTCGACATTGGCCTTGAGGATGTTGACGATGCCGGGGCGGTCCATCGATTTCGCCTGGTGCGCACGGCCGATGATACCGGCCATGGAGCGGGCAGCACTGCCGAGTTCACCGACATCTGCGGCGATGACGTTGGCGATGGCGCGTGCCTCGGTGTTCGCCTGATCCATGGTCAGCGAATGGACACGGTCGCTGGTCTGGGAAATGAGGAAGGAATTCGATGCGACAAGGACCGTGGTGATTGCACAGCCGGTTACAAGGATCAGCTTGGTCGCAAGCGACTTCACTTTGAAATTGAACATTTTGGCCTCGATCAAATCGCCGGCCGAAAAGGCTGGCGTCAACGGATGAGAAATCTCCGTCATGGAGGCCCGCCCGCTAGGGGCAGTGCGCTGCAACGCGACGAGGGGAAATTAGAATATCTTTGCTAATTAACCCCTAAAATTCCCCCGTCGCATCAAGCCGAAATCAGTGCTCGTAATAGGCGGATACGATGTTCCATGCATCGTCGGCCGTTTCGGCGAAATGTAGCAGCTCCATATCTTCGGGCGCAATGGTTCCGAAATCCGCGAGGAATTCGAAATTGACGACGGAGCGCCAGAATTTCTCTCCGAAGAGAATGAGCGGGATGGGCGCCATGCGCTTCGTCTGGATCAGCGTCAGCGTCTCGAAGAGTTCATCCAGCGTGCCGAAACCGCCGGGGAAGATCACCACGGCCTTGGCCCGCATCAGGAAATGCATCTTGCGGATGGCGAAATAGTGGAAGTTGAAGCTCAGCTCCGGCGTGACATAGGGGTTGGGCGCCTGCTCATGCGGCAGAACGATGTTGAGGCCGATGGACGGGCCTCCGACATCGGCTGCGCCGCGATTGCCCGCTTCCATGACGCCGGGACCACCGCCGGTGACCACGACATATTCCAGATGGTCCGATTTCGCGCCGTAGTCGGTGCAGAGCCGGGCGAACTTGCGCGCCTCCTCGTAATAAACCGAGGATTGCTCCAGATTGCGTTTCTGCGTCTCGTTGCGGGCCGCCCAAGCCTCGCCGCCGGGCTCGGGAATGCGCGCGCCGCCGAACATGACGACGGTGGACTTGATGCCCCGCTCGGTCAGCGCCATTTCCGTCTTCAGAAGTTCGAGTTGAAGCCTGACGGGGCGCAACTCCTCGCGGCAAAGAAAATCCATATCCGCGTAGGCAAGCCGGTAGGATGGGGAATCCGACTGCGGTGTTTTGGGAATGACATCGGCCTGCTGCTTGTCCGCAGAGCTACGCTTCAACGGGTCCCACACCCCATCCTTGCGCCGCAATTTGCCGTTTTTCAGTCGTGTCATTTCCAAGCCTTTCGTCTGGTGCGCCAAATCACCCAAATCACATTGACGCCTTTCCAACACTCCCTTAGATCAAATGACCAGAGCCTTCCAGCGGCGCGGGACCATCCGTGGCCACGAACACACGCGACATTCAAGGAATTTTCCATGAGCCTTCCGGACCTCACCTCTCTCGAAACCACCATCGAAACAGCCTTCGACAACCGTGACGGTGTGAACGTATCGACAAAGGGCGAGGTTCGCGACGCGGTGAACACATCTCTTCAACTTCTCGACAGCGGCAAGGTACGCGTCGCCGAAAAGCAGGCGGACGGGAACTGGAAAGTGAACCAATGGCTGAAAAAGGCCGTGCTCCTCTCCTTCCGTCTGAACGACATGGAGATCGTCACCGGCGGCCCCGGTGAATCCACCTGGTGGGACAAGGTGCCGTCGAAGTTCGAGAACTGGGGTGAAAACCAGTTCCGCGCTGCGGGCTTCCGCGCAGTGCCTAACGCCGTCGTGCGCCGCTCGGCCTATGTGGCCAAGAACGTGGTGCTGATGCCTTCCTTCGTCAATCTCGGCGCCTATGTCGATGAAGGCACGATGGTCGACACCTGGGCGACGGTCGGCTCCTGCGCGCAGATCGGCAAGAACGTGCATCTGTCCGGCGGCGTTGGCATCGGCGGCGTTCTGGAGCCGCTTCAGGCCGGCCCGACCATCATCGAGGACAATTGCTTCATCGGTGCCCGTTCGGAAGTCGTAGAAGGCTGCATCGTGCGCGAGGGCGCCGTTCTCGGCATGGGCGTCTTCATCGGCAAGTCGACCAAGATCGTCGATCGCGCCACCGGCGAGATCACCTATGGCGAAGTGCCACCCTATTCCGTCGTCGTTGCCGGCACCATGCCGGGCAAGCCGTTCCCGAACGGCGAGCCGGGCCCAAGCCTTTATTGCGCCGTCATCGTCAAGCGCGTCGATGAAAAGACCCGCTCCAAGACCGGCATCAACGAGCTTCTGCGCGACTGATAAAAGCTGATACCATGACCACGACCGATCCCGTTGCAAATCTCGCCGCCCTCATCCGTTGCCCTTCGGTGACGCCCGCCGAAGGTGGCGCGCTATCGCTGCTAGACACCCTGCTTTCACCGCTTGGCTTTGCGGTGGAAAAGATGGTGGCGAGGGAAGCGGGAACGCCTGACGTTGAAAACCTCTACGCCCGGCTTGGCACGGAAGGCCCGCACCTGATGTTTGCGGGCCATACCGATGTCGTTCCGGTGGGCGACGAGGCGGCATGGAGCCATCCGCCCTTTGCCGCTGAAATTGCCGGCGGCGAAATGTTCGGCCGTGGTGCGGTGGACATGAAGGGCGGCATTGCCTGTTTCGTCGCTGCCATTGCCCGCTACATCGAGAAACACGGAAAACCGAAAGGTTCCGTTTCTTTCCTGATCACCGGTGACGAGGAAGGCCCCTCGATCAACGGCACCTCCAAGCTGCTGGAATGGGCCGCCGCCAAAGGCGAGGCATGGGATGCCTGCGTGGTGGGTGAACCGACCAACCCCGACCAGCTGGGCGACATGATCAAGATCGGCCGCCGGGGGTCGATTTCGGGCCGCATCACCGTGCATGGCGTGCAGGGTCATGCCGCATATCCGCATCTGGCCGACAACCCCATTCGCGGGCTGCTGCAACTGACCCACGCGCTGATGCATCCGCCCTTCGATCACGGCACGGACGACTTCCAGCCGTCCAATCTGGAAGTGACGACCATCGACACCGGCAATGCCGCCACAAATGTCATTCCGGCGCGGGCGACGGCGTCGTTCAACATCCGTTTCAATGACAGCTGGACGGTGGAGAGCCTGCGGGCGGAAATCATCCGCCGCCTCGATGCCGCCGCTGCCGAGGGAGAACTTCGTCCCGACCGCAGCCCGGTCAAATATGAGATCGTCTGGGCCGACCGTCCGGCCCATGTTTTCCTGACCCGGAACAATGCGCTCATCTCATCGCTTTCCGGCGCCGTGGAAGCCGTGACAGGCAAGGAGCCCAAGCTTTCGACCACCGGCGGCACGTCGGATGCGCGTTTCATCAAGGACTATTGCCCCGTCGTGGAATTCGGCCTCGTCGGGCAGACCATGCATATGGTCGATGAGCGCGTGGAAATCGCCGATCTGGAGACTCTCACAAACATCTACGAGACCTTCATCGAACGCTGGTTCTCCCATGCCGACGGCAAGTGAAGTAAGGCTCTATCTGAAAGGCCTCTGGCTGCTGCTGCTCGGCGACCATACCGGCGCGCGTTATCTGGACCTTTCCGAGCGCGGCATGTGGCGATCCTTCTATTCCGCTCTCTGGTGCCTGCCGGCCATGCTGGTGTCCTGGCTGTGGCTGCGCGCTGCGTTCCTGGCAAGCTATCCGCCCGGAACAGGAACGGGTTTCATCTTCTTTTTCCGCCTTGCGATGGTCGAGGCTATCTGCTGGATCGTGCCGCTGTTGTTGATCGGCATGCTGCTGTTCGCCTTTGGCGCACGGGAAAAATTCACCGCACTGGTCACCACCATGAACTGGCTGTCGCTGCCGTTTTCCTATGCCTATGCGGTTCTGATCCTGATCGCGTTTTTTCTGCCGCCCTTGCAGGGGCTGATCGCCATCCTCTGGCTGGCACTGCTGCTGTCGCTGGTCTTCGCCTTTTCGCGGATCGTGCGCTTCTTCATCCGCGACCAGTCGTTGCTTGTCTCGGCGATCGTTATGACCCTGCTGGTGCCCGGCATGCTTCTGTCCGAGGCGCTGCAGCGTTTTCTCGGCGTTTATCCGGCCTGAGAAACGAGACGGACTTCAGTCCGTGTCTTCTACCGTCTCGACCTTTGAATAGACCCGCGGCGGAATGACATCGGGATAATCGACCTGCATGAAATAGAGACCATCCGGTGGCGCGACGGGGCCGCAGGCTTTGCGATCCCGTGCTTCCAGTGCCGCGCGCACGTCTTCCGGTGTCATGCTGCCTTCACCGGCCATTTTCAGCGTTCCGGCAAAAGAGCGTATCTGGTTGTGGAGAAAGCTCTGCGCGGTGGCGCGTATCTCGATAAGATCGCCATTGCGCGTCACATCCAGCCGGTCGAGCGTTCTGACCGGGCTGCTCGCCTGACAATGAACCGAGCGGAAAGTGGTAAAATCGTGCCGGCCGACGAGCATCTGTGCAGCTTCATGCATGCGTTCGTGGTCCAGATCTTTCGATACCCACCATGCGCGCTTGTGCTCGAGTGCCAGCCGCGCTTTCCGGCAAATGATGCGGTACAGATAATGGCGGCGAAGCGCGGAGAAGCGCGCGTCGAAATCCTCGGTCACCGCCGTTACGTCGACAACCGAGACGGCCTCTTTCGCCATCGCCAGATGGGCGTTGAGAGCATTGCGAAGCTTATACGGAGCCCAATCGCGGGAAAGATCGACATGGGCTACCTGTCCCACGGCATGCACGCCGGAATCGGTGCGGCCAGCGCCGCGAATAGAAACGGTTTCGCCGGTCAGCGACCGGACGGCAGCTTCAAGCGCGCCCTGAACTGAAGGGCCGTTATCCTGTCTCTGCCAGCCGAAGTAAGGCGTACCGTCATATTCGACGGTCATGCGGAAACGCGGCATCAGCCGAGCCTCGTTCTGGCGGGAACGGGTGTGCCACGAACGAAATCGGCAGCCGACAGCGGCTTGCCACCCGCCTTCTGCAAACGGGTAAGCCGCACCGCGCCACTGCCGCAGGCGATGGTCAGGGCGTCATCGAGCACAGCGCCCGCTTCGCCCATACCGCTCGCCAGTTCTGACGCCAGAACCTTCACGCGCTCGGCCTTACCGCCGATTTCCATTTCCAGCCAGGCGCCGGGGAAAGGCGAAAGGCCGCGGATATGGTTATGGACATCCTGTGCCGGCCGGGAAAAATTAATCCGAGTCTCGCCCTTGTCGATTTTCGAGGCATAAACGACGCCTTCTTCCGGCTGCGCAACGAGAGGAAGATCGTCTGCTTCCAGCTTGTCCATCGCCTGCCGCATCAGCCGCGCGCCTGTCAGCATCAGGCTGTCGTGCAATTCACCTGCCGTGGTATTCTCACCGATCGTGACCTTGGCGGTCAGCGCCACCGGGCCGGTATCGAGCCCCTTTTCCATTTTCATGACCATCATGCCCGTCTCGGCATCGCCAGCCATGATCGCCCGCTGAATGGGAGCAGCGCCGCGCCAGCGCGGCAGCAACGAGGCGTGGCCGTTATAGCAGCCAAGACGCGTACCGCTCAGGATAGCCTCGGGCAATAGCAGCCCATAGGCAACGACAACAGCGACATCGGCGTTGAATTCCCTGAATTGCTGCCGGTCTTCCTCGGCCTTGAAATTCACCGGCGTCAGCACGGGCAGACCCAGCAGTTCGGCCGCCCGATGCACCGGCGATTTCTGCAGATCGAGGCCACGGCGACCGCCTGGACGCGGCGGCTGCGTATAAACGGCAACGACTTCGTGACCAGCGTCCACCAATGCACGCAGCGTGGGAACGGAAAAATCCGGCGTGCCCATGAAAATGATGCGAAGAGCCATATCGCCCCCTGCCCTCTATGCCGGTCCGTCTACATATTTAAGACGAATCAGACCTTAGCGCGGGCTGCTTTGGTGAATTTCTTGATGACCATTTCTCGCTTCAGGCGCGAAATATGGTCGATGAACAGAATGCCGTTCAGGTGGTCGATCTCATGCTGCAGACACGTCGCCAGAAGTCCGTCCGCATCGACCGTCTGCTGCTTTCCGTCACGATCGACATATCGCACTGTCAGGGATGCGGGACGCTCCACCTCGGCATAATAATCGGGAATGGAGAGACACCCTTCCTCATAGGCCGAGACGTCGTCCGACACTCTGAGGATTTCCGGATTGATGAAGACGACCGGCTTTCTCTCCTCGTCCTCGCGCGAAACGTCGATCACCAGCATGCGGCGCGGCACGCCCACCTGAATGGCGGCAAGGCCGATACCCGGCGCATCATACATGGTTTCAAGCATATCGTCGGCAAGGCGCAACACTTCGGCATCCACCTGTTCGATGGGCCTTGATTGCTGGCGCAGCACGGGATCGGGCAAAATGATAAGCGGTTTGATAGTCATGGCTTCCCATAACGTATCTCTTGCGCGGAGGAAATAAAAAATACGCGGTCGAAATGAGACCTTCGTCCGGTTTTGGCCGACTCAATTCCGCCGCATGAATGTTCTTGTTTTGATCTTACGAATCACTGGAAATCTGGTAGATTTAGCCATGAGCATCGATTTCTCTTTTCTCCTCGATCCCGCCTTGCGGGCCGGCTCCGTCGACATCAGCTTCGGCGGGCTTCTTGCGGCTCTCGTTTTCGGCCTTTCCGCTTTCTGGATGGTCACGAAAAGTCGTGGGAAAAAAGCGGAAGCCGATGGTGAAATTTCCGATCTGTTGAAAACCCAGTCGGAACTGCACGGCCGGATCGCGGCGATGGCCGAGACGCTCGGCACACGCCAGAGCGAGATGGGCCAGACCATCAACCAGCGCCTCGACGGCATGTCGCAGCGGCTGGGCGAGACGCTGACCGAGCAGACGCGGTCGACGCACGAGAATCTAAGCCGCCTGCAGGAGCGGCTTGCGGTTATCGATGCCGCGCAGGGTAATATTCAGGATCTGGCAAAGGACGTGGTCGGGCTTCAGGCGATCCTCTCCAACAAGCAGACGCGCGGCGCTTTCGGGCAGGCACGCATGGAAGCGCTGATCGCCGATGCGCTTCCCGCCGCGGCCTTTCAGCTTCAGCCCACGCTTTCGAATGGCTACCGACCGGACTGCATCATCAGGATGCCGAATAACGCCCCGTCCCTCGTCATCGACGCCAAGTTTCCGCTGGAGGCGTGGAATGCGCTTAAGGCGGATGAAACGCCCGAGGGCAAACGGGCTGCGACCCAGCAGTTCCGCCGCGATATGGAGGTGCATATTCGCGACGTGGCGGAGAAATATCTGATACGCGGCGAAACGCAGGATACGGCCTTCATCTTCGTGCCGTCGGAATCGATCTTCGCCGATATTCACCAGCATTTCGAATATCTGGTACAGCGTGCCCATCGCGCCCGTGTCGTCATTGTCTCGCCATCGCTTTTGATGCTGTCGGTGCAGGTTATCCAGTCGGTGCTGAAGGACCAGCGCATGCGCGAGCAGGCGCACCTCATTCAGGGTGAAGTCGCGCTTCTCATGGATGACGTGCGGCGGCTGGACGACCGGACGCGCAAGCTGCAAGCCCATTTCGGGCTGGCGCAGAAAGATGTCGACATGATGCTGATTTCCTCCGACAAGGTGCTGGCGCGCGGCCAGAAGATCGAGGGCCTCGATTTTTCGCCGACGGAAAAGGAGACCTCCCATAGCGAAATCGAGCAGGCGCGACGCTTTGCAGAGAACAGGGCAGGAACGGCCAAGTTGCGGGTGGTTGACGACGAGTGATCCCCTCGGGCAAAGTCGCCGCCTTGCTTTGAATTTCATACGGACATGCCCTGATGATTACTGTTTTCGGCTCCATCAACATGGATCTCGTCGCCACCGCCAAACGCCTGCCCAAACCCGGTGAAACCGTGACGGGAGAGACCTTTTCCACGGCGGCCGGCGGAAAGGGAGCCAATCAGGCGCTTGCCGCACGGCGCGCAGGTGCAACGGTCAAAATGGCGGGCGCTACGGGTGATGACACCTTTGCCGCGCCAGCGCTGACATTGCTGCGCGATGCCGGCACCGATCTGTCGCTCGTCAAGACCGCGCCCGGCCCCACGGGAACCGCCGTAATCCTGATCGGTGAAGGCGGGGAGAACATGATCTCGGTCATTCCCGCCGCCAATGGCGAAGTTTCCGCATCCGACGCCGCAAGAGCCGTGGCGGAGATGGCAGCGGGCGATATTCTGATGCTTCAGTTCGAGGTGCCCGCACCCTCAATCGAAGCAGCACTGACGGCCGCGAAGGCTAAACGCATCACCACTATCATCAATACCGCGCCGCTGACCGCGGACGGGCCGCGCCTTGCCAGCCTTGCCGATATCGTCATCGCCAATGAAACCGAGTTCGAACTGCTGATCGGCAAAAACGGACTTTCAGCCTCCGAACGGGAAAATGAACTCAAATCCCTGCATGAGCAGACCGGCCAGACATTGATCGTGACGCTTGGTGCTGATGGCGTGATCGCCATTCGCAACGGCAAGGTCTTCAAGGCGTCCGGTCTCAAGATCGAGCCGGTCGATACTGTTGGCGCTGGCGATACATTCTGCGGTTATCTCGCCGCCAGCCTCGATCAGGGTATGGATTTCGAAAAGGCGCTGAAGCGCGCCGCCGTCGCAGGCTCGCTCGCCTGCACCCGCGCCGGCGCCCAGCCTTCCATTCCGGTCGCAGCCGAAGTGGACGCGAATATCTGACGGTTCGAGCTGTTAAATGCGAATGAAAGTGAGATAGGCCGAGCTGCGGCCTTCTCTTTTCGCCTTGTTCTCATAACGCGTGCCCGGCCAGTTGGCATAGGGGGTGTGCCAGTCCTCGGCACTTGCCGCCGTCCACTCGAAACCGCCGTGGCGAGCGCAATGCTGTAGCGTCCAGTTGACGTAGGTATCGATATCGGAAGCAAAGCAGAACTTGCCACCGGGTTTCAGGACGCGATGGAAACGGGCAAGATTGACGTCGGAAACGAAACGGCGCTTCCAGTGCTTCTTCTTCGGCCAGGGATCGGGATAGAGAAGATCGATGTGATCGATCGACCCATCCGGCAGCCAATCCAGCAATTGCGTCGCGTCATCATCGTAAAGGCGGATATTCATCAACTCGCCTTCACGCACGCTTGCCAGCAGCTTGGCCATGGAATTGACGAAGGGCTCGACGCCGATAAAGCCGGTCTCAGGATTTTCAACCGCGCGGTGGGCAAGGTGCTCGCCGCCGCCGAAACCGATTTCCAGACGGACCGATTTCACATCCGCCGGAAAGAGAGCGACGAGATTTTTCGGAGGCGCGCTTTCCAGATCGATTTTCAGCAAAGGCAGCAGGTTTTCGATCGTATCGATCTGCTGATTGCGCAGGGGCTTGCCCTTGCGTCTGCCAAAAAACGCTTCCGTTGCGCGCGAACGCCGCTCTTCCGTCATGTCATACTCTCAAGAACAAATAGACTAAACCCGCACAGGGCCACTTGAATGGCACTATGCGGGTTACAAATGGTGCAACCGGTATCTCTCAATCCCCGCCTAATGACAAGGCTTAGAGCAAGTCCCCGCATTTTCCGAACGTAAAATCGCTACGCAATTTTACTGGAAATGCTTCAAGCGCTCAAAGCTTCCTTGAGCGGCTTCACCAGATCGAGCTTCTCCCAGGAGAAGGAACCGTCACGGCCCGCCTTGCGACCGAAATGGCCGTAGGAAGACGTTTTGGCATAGATCGGCTTGTTGAGATCGAGATGACGGCGAATGCCCGACGGCGAGAGATCCATGACCTTGCGGATGGCGCCTTCGACCTGATCTTCGCTGACCTTGCCGGTACCGTGCAGATCGACATAAATCGACAGAGGCTGGGCGATGCCGATCGCGTAGGAAATCTGAATGGTGCAGCGCTCGGCCAGACCGGCAGCCACCACGTTCTTGGCCAGATAGCGGGCAGCATAGGCCGCGGAACGGTCGACCTTGGTCGTGTCCTTGCCGGAGAATGCACCGCCGCCATGGGGGGCAGCACCGCCATAGGTGTCCACGATGATTTTGCGGCCGGTCAGACCCGCATCGCCATCGGGACCACCGATGACGAATTTGCCCGTCGGGTTGATATACCACTGGCAATCATCGGCGATCTTCAGGTCACCCAGAGCTTCGCGGATATAGGGTTCGACAACTTCGCGAACCTTCTTCGAATCCCAGCTGGCATCGAGATGCTGCGTGGACAAAACGATGGACACGGCTTCCGAAGCCTTGCCGTCGACGTAACGAACCGTCACCTGGCTCTTGGCGTCGGGACCGAGTTTCGCAGCTTCGCCTTCGCCGCTTTTACGGGCGGTCGCGAGCAGCTGCAGAATACGGTGGGAATAATAGATCGGAGCCGGCATCAGGTCCGGCGTTTCCTTGCAGGCGTAACCGAACATGATGCCCTGGTCGCCAGCACCCTCGTCGCCCTGCTTGTCGGAGGCGTTGTCCACGCCCTGCGCGATATCCGCCGACTGCGGATGCAGGAGAACGTCGATCTTCGCCGTCTTCCAGTGGAAACCATCCTGCTCGTAGCCGATGTCGCGGATCGCCTTGCGGGCAGCCGACTTGAACTTCGAGGGATTGATGACCGGGTGGCCGGCAGCATCCTTGAGAACCTTGCCGTCCTTGTCCTTTTTCAGCAGGGTATCGGGAACCCGAACCTCACCGGCGATAATGACGCGGTTCGTCGTCGCAAGCGTTTCGCATGCGATGCGCACGGTCCAGGGGTCGACACCCGTCTTGGATGCCTCACGATAGATGAGATCCACGATTTCATCGGAAATACGATCACAAACCTTGTCCGGATGACCTTCGGCCACGGACTCGCTGGTGAACAGGTAATTGGCACGCATGCGGGATTCCCCTCAAAGAACGGTCTTCGAGTTTGTTAGTCATTTCGGCCATGAAAGACAAGGACACAACCACATAAATATATCTTTATGTGAGAATTCCTTTCTAATTGGGCACAAAAAAACGGCCCTTGCGGACCGTTGAGTGTCCAGCGCCGTACGCTGGAAAATAAAGCAGTCGCCTGCGAGTGCTACTCAGCATCCCCTTCGGCGGCGAGCGACTTCACGAGATCAACGAGGCGGCGGCGAACCTTCGGGTCGGCGATCTTCACGAAAGCGCGGTTCAGTTGCAAGCCTTCGGCAGACGACAGGAAATCCACCACGTAATTGGAACTCGATGCTTCTGCCATGCCCGTCGTGCCGACGGCCTGATCTCCCGGCGCGTCCTCGAAGAAGAAGGAAACCGGCACATTCAGAATCGCGGAAATATTCTGCAGGCGGCTGGCGCCCACGCGGTTCGTGCCCTTTTCATACTTCTGAATTTGCTGAAAAGTAATTCCGAGGCTTTCACCCAGCTTTTCCTGGCTCATGCCCAGCATGGTTCTGCGAAGACGAATTCGGCTTCCGACATGAATGTCGATGGGGTTAGGCTTTTTCTTATTTTCGGTCATCATGCGGTCCTGACACTCGGAAAGGGTTGATATCTCGTTTCATTGCTTATTCGAAGAAATGAGCTGGTATTTCGACAGCGTCTAAACTTGTTTTACGACTGACGTATTCACTATGCAATTGTAGGGGTTCCCGGTCAATTCTGGCGCCGGGCAAAACGCCAGGCAGAAAATACCGAAACGGTCAGCATGATAGAAAAAATCAACCAGAAATACGTCCGATGTATGTCGTAAGTAACAGCGTCATTTGACCCACCACTCAAGGTGGCGTCAACAATTCCGACCCGGCCGTAATCCAACCCGGCAATAATACGACCATAGGGATCTATAACGGCTGAAATTCCGGTATTAGCGCCGCGAATCACCGGCACTCCCGTTTCAACGGCCCGTACTCTTGCCTGCAGAAAATGCTGATAAGGGCCGGGTGTATCGCCGAACCAGCCATCATTCGTGACGTTCAGGATCGCTGCGGCGCCCGCCAGACCAGGGGTCATCTCTTCGGGAAAAATGATCTCGTAGCAGATCAGGGGATAGAGGGTTTTACCGGAAGGAAGCGTCAAAGGCGTGCGCGAAGACGCGGCTGAAAAGCCGCCCGGCAGGCTGATGACATTATTGATGCCGAATCCCCGTAGAATATCTTCGAAAGGGACATATTCTCCAAAGGGTGTCAGATGGACCTTGTCGGTCGCGCCGATGATCTCGCCCTGACTGTCAATCGCATAGACCGAATTGTAATAACGCGGAGGCCGGCCGGCACCGGCATCTTCCATTCTGACCGCACCGGTAAACAGGACCTGCCCGTCCTCAAGCGTCTTGGCGATTTCCGCCAGAGCGTCCGGATTTTGCGTCAGGATGAAAGGCACGGAGGTCTCCGGCCAAACAATGATATCTGGGCGTTTTTTTCCTTCGCCGGGCGGCAGGCCCGTCAAGCGTAGATGCTCGCTGAAAATCTCGGCCCTGTCTGCATTCAGCATCTTGCGGGACTGGTCGATCGACGGCTGCACGATCCTCACGGTCAGCGCGTCCGCAGGTGTCTCCAACGGTGTCTGAAGGCGGTAAAAGCCATAACCAAAATGGCCAGCCAGCAGCAGGCCCGCCACAATGAGACCCGGCCACATGCCTTTTTTCGTGCCGATCAAGGCAGGCGAGGCGAAGATGAAAACGGCAAGCGTGGTGACACCAAAAAGACCAAGCAGATGCGCCGACTGCATCATGATCGGCACAGGCATGATGCCATAACCGATGGCGTTCCAGGGAAAGCCAGTTGCTATGAAGCTGCGGAGCCATTCCAAAAGGCCGAATGCGGCCGCAAGTGCGGCGATACGGCCGAGACCGTCCGACCAGACGATATTGGCGGCTGCGACCGCAAAACCGTAAAACACGGCGAGAACAGCCGGAAGGCCGAGGATGGCGAGCGGTAGCGCCCAGGCGAACTCGTCAGCTTCCAGCAGGAGCGCATTGCCCAGCCACCACAGGCCCGCCACGAAATAACCAAGGCCGAAACACCAACCGATGCCGAAAGCGGGCATGATACGGCTGAAGATGCCGCCGCCCGGCTTGCCGGTGCAGCCATCGACCAACCAGACAAGCAGGGTGAAAGACAAAAAAAGCGCCGCGAAAAAGCCAACCGGAGGCAAGGCCAGCGCTCCAACCGCGCCTGCGGCAATCGCCATCACTGCGCGGCTTTTGCCGCCGGCCAGCATTACCCTGCCTGCAAGACGCTCCATGCCATCTCCGTTTAATGCCTACCCGGAAAAGCCCAACCCCGGCATGGCCGTGCAAAGGAATTTCCCTTTAGACTCGACGTAAAGGAAAAAAGATTCGCAGTCCACAGAAGGGATGATCGCCGGAGCACCGTGCGTCCTTTTGGACCCTTGATGACGCGTTCAAGGAGCGGCGGCGACGGGGAGCATCCCGTCGCCCACCTCAGTCAGCGTTTTGCTGGTGGGTGATGAGGCGAACATCCGGCGCGGGCAGCGGAATAACCTCATCGGCATCGGCATCGCCCGGCGCGCGGTCATCCTGCCCTTCCGAGCCATGATCGCGGACGATACGGACACCCTTGATACGCCTTGTATCCGCATCGAGGATCTGGAACTCGAAACCAGGTACGGCCCTGACCACTTCACCCTTGGCCGGAATGCGGCCGAGTGCGAAGAATATCAGGCCGCCGAGCGTATCGATTTCTTCAAGATGTTCGCGGACATCGAATTCCGGTCCGATTGCCTCGGCAAGTTCTGTAAGCTCTGCGCGGGCATCCGCCACCAGCACGTCGGCGGACAGACGCGAAAACATCGTCTCGTCCTTGTCGTGCTCGTCATCAATGTCACCCACGACCATCTCGACGATGTCCTCATGGCTGACGAGACCGTCCGTGCCACCATATTCGTCGATCACCAGGGCAAGCTGTGTTCTCTGTGCCTGCATGGTCTTCAAAAGATCGGAGGCCAGCATGGAGGGGGGTGCAAAAAGAATTTTACGCACCAGCCCGGCATCGGCGACCGTCTGTTCCAGATCCACCCGAGCCAGGTCAAAATTCGGTCGCGGCGAGCGCGGAGCCTTCGCCTCGCCATAGGCAACGCCACGCGATCCCACCCGGCGTTTGTTGCGGGCCTGCTTGGCGACATAGGCCAGCAGATCGCGAATGTGGATCATGCCCTTCGGATTATCCAGCGTCTCATCGTAGACCGGCATGCGGGAGCGCCCGGTTTCCTCAAAGAGGATCAGAGCTTCGCCGATGGTCATATTCTGGTCGAGACCGTCGATATCCACGCGTGGGATCATGATATCTTCGACCCGAACCTCCCGGAAACGCAGGATATTGTTCAGCATCGCCCGCTCTTCGGGCGAAAAGGCGGCACCGATTTCGGTGTCGTCCATCAGCGCGTCGGTCAAATCCTCGCGCAGGCGCTCACCCTGTGACGGTTTCAGCAACCGTCCAATGCGCGACCAGATCGTCGATCTCGGCTTTGCATTGGAGTCGTTCCGTAAATGACTACTGCCCTCCTCCGAGGAGGACTGCTCGCCGTTTTCTCTGCCCTCATTGGCAGGTCGTGCAGAATGTTCGTTCATGGCTCCAGACAATATTCAAAGCGGTTCCTGTCCCGCATAAGGATCAGATAGGCCAAGCACCGCCAAAATGCGAGTCTCAAGCGACTCCATTTCTTCCGCCTCCTCCTCATCCATGTGGTCATAACCGAACAGGTGCAGGAACCCATGAACAAGAAGATGGGTCAGATGATCCTCGAAACTCTTCTCAAGTTCAAGAGCCTCGCGTTCAACCGTCTCGCGCGCGATGACGATATCGCCCAGCATCGGGCCGGGCATGCCGCCCGGTTCCAGCGGAAAAGCGGGGAAAGACAAGACATTGGTTGCCTTGTCCTTGTCGCGCCATTCGGCATTGATTTCCCGGATATTTTCATCGTCGGTAAAGACCAGCGACAGTTCCACCGGCATTTTCGGGAAGGGTTGTTTCTCTTCCCGCTTCAAAAAATCAACCGCCGCATCCAGCGCCTTGGTGGCAAAGGCAAGAAGGTCCTCTTCCGAGGACCACCCTTCGGCCTCGACGCTGATTTGAATATCCAGAGCTGTCATTGTCTTGCGTCAGTTGCCCTTCAGGAGGCTTTCATCCGGCACCGCCGTGTGGGATTCGTAGGCCCGCACGATGCGCGCCACCATCGGATGGCGCACGACGTCCACATCCTTGAAGCGCACGACGGATACACCTTCCACATCGGTGAGGATTTGCAGTGCCTCGACAAGGCCCGACTTCACGCCGCGCGGAAGGTCCACCTGGCTTGGGTCGCCGGTCACGATCATGCGGCCTTTCTCACCGAGACGGGTGAGGAACATTTTCATCTGCATGGTCGTGGTGTTCTGGGCTTCGTCCAGAATGACGGCGGCGTTGGCAAGCGTGCGTCCGCGCATGAAGGCCAGCGGCGCAATTTCGATGACGCCCGCCTGAATGGCGCGCTCCACCTTGTCACCCGGCATCATGTCGTAAAGCGCGTCGTAAAGCGGGCGCAGATAAGGATCGACCTTCTCCTTCATGTCGCCCGGCAGGAAGCCAAGGCGTTCGCCCGCTTCTACTGCGGGACGCGAGAGGATGATGCGGTCGACCGCACCACGCTCCAGAAGTTGCGCTGCATGCGCCACGGCAAGATAGGTCTTGCCGGTGCCGGCGGGGCCGACGCCGAAAACCAGTTCGGATTGCTCCAGCGCCCGCATGTAGACATCCTGGGTGGGCGTTCGGGCAGCGACGGTCTTCTTGCGCGTGGAAATCTGCGCCATGGAGATCTTCGCCTTGCGCTCCATCGTCGGCAAGGTCAGCTGGTCATCTGCCGCCATGGCCATGCGGATCGCGCCTTCCACGTCGGAAACCTCGGCGGTTCCGCCCTTGAGCAGACGCTCGTAAAGGAAATCCAGCGCCCGGCGAGCCTGATTGGTGGCAACGACATCGCCGGTGATGGCAACGGAATTGCCGCGCGGGCGCGCATCGATGTTGAGGCGTTGTTCCAGCAATTTGAGGTTCTGATCGAACTGACCGAATAGCTCTCCCGCTATCCTGTTATTCTCGAACGTGAGGACGAAGTGATTGGCGTCGGTCGCGGCTTGGCGTGGCTGGCGCGATGAAGGTGATACCAATTCATGTGCGTTCAAGCGGTCAGGCTCCTGTCCCAATCAGTGTCGGCTCCTCACTCTAACTCTCTGCCACCTCGGCAAACAAGCTGTTTGGACCCGTTGCGGTGATTCGTACATTAACAATGTCACCGATTTTCAAAGTCTTTGCATCAAGATTCACAGATTGCAGCCAGGGAGAGCGACCTATCAACTGTTCAGGCATGCGGCCGGGCTTTTCCAGCAACACATCCATCGTCTTTCCGACCAGCGATTCCGCAAATTCCTTCTGCTGCCGCAAGAGCAGCGCCTGCAATCGTTCCAGCCGCTCGGCCTTCACCTCTTCCGCAACCTGATCCGTCAGATCGGCGCCCGGCGTTCCGGGGCGTGTGGAATATTTGAATGAAAAGGCCTGCGCATATTTCACCTGTTCGATGATCGCCATCGTGTCTTCGAAATCACGATCCGTCTCGCCGGGGAAGCCAACAATAAAATCCCCGGACATGGCGATATCAGGGCGGGCGGCCCGGATTTTTTCAATGAGCTGGATATATTCCTCACCTGTGTGGCGACGATTCATCGCCTTCAGAATGCGATCCGACCCGGACTGAACAGGCAAATGCAGATAGGGCATCAGAATGCGCAGGTCGCGATGTGCGCCAATCAAGCGGTCATCCATGTCGCGCGGATGGCTGGTGGTATAGCGAAGGCGTGCAAGACCGGGAATTTCCGCCAGCCGGTAAAGAAGCTCGGCAAGTCCCCATTTTTCGCCCTTCGGGCCTTCGCCCTGCCAGGCATTGACGTTCTGGCCGAGCAGCGTGATTTCGCGCACACCGGCATCCACCAGTTTCATCGCCTCATCGACGATCTGGCGCACGGGACGCGAAACTTCCGAACCACGCGTATAGGGCACAACACAGAAGGTGCAGAACTTGTCGCAGCCTTCCTGCACCGTCAAAAATGCCGTGACGCCGCGCGTACGCAGTGTTGCCTTTTCGGCCACCGGCAGATGTTCGAACTTGTCCTCAACGGCATATTCGGTCTCGATGACGCGCTCGCCGCCGCGCACCCGCTTCAGGGCGTCCGGCAGGCGATGATAGGTCTGTGGGCCGATGACGACATCGACGGCTGGCGCACGGCGAAGGATTTCCTCGCCTTCCGCCTGCGCCACACATCCGGCAACGCCGATCACGAATTCGCGGCCCTGTTCTTCGCGCGATTTTTTCATGTCGCGCAGGCGGCCGAGCGCCGAATAGACCTTTTCAGCGGCCTTTTCGCGGATGTGACAGGTGTTCAGAAGCACCAGATCCGCCTCGCCCATATCCTCCGTCTGAACGTAACCGTCCTTCGCCAGCGCATCGCTCATGCGGACGGAATCGTAGACGTTCATCTGACAGCCATAGGTCTTGATGAAGACCTTCCTGCTGTTAGAGCCCTCGCGGGCAATCATTTCGGGGGCATCGAGGCCAAGCGTTTCCTGGGTCATGGCGGTTATCTAGTGTTTTTCACGCCCGGATTAAACAGAAAAATACCGGAAAAGCTGGAATGCTCTATTTCCGCCAGCCACCACGCAGGCTGAACGCCAACATGGAACGGATAGAAGCGGCGATATCGGTCGCCAGACGCTTGCGGTTATCCGTGCTGTGAAACGGAACGCTGTCGCCGAATGTAACGTCGACGTCGATAGCACCTGCCCTGATGATACCGAGCAGATGCGGCACCAGAGTTATGCTGCCCGGCCAGGCCGCAATGACCCGGTGGTAACGTCCCATGGCCATGCCCTGCACCCGCGTATAGGCGATTGCAACCGGCTGCACATAGACGAGCTTGCCCGGAACCTGCTCGGCAGCCGTGGAGGCTGCGCCAAACAGCGAGGATTTGACGGCAAGCATGCGGTTGCCGTCAGAGGTGGTGCCTTCCGGGAACAACACGACAATCTCGCCATCGGCCATGCGCGCGGCGATCTCGCCGACCTGCGCACCGGTGCTGCGCTTCTGCTCGCGCTGGACGAAGATGCTTTTCTGCAGACGGGCGAGCCAGCCAAAGACGGGCCAGTCACGCACTTCCGTCTTGGCGATGAACACCACGTCGGCAATACTGCCGAGAACGAGAATGTCCTTCCACGAGGCGTGGTTGACCGCCAGCATCAGCGGTTTTGCCCGCTCCACATCCCCATGGACATGCACGCGGATGCCGAGGACATGGCAGGCGATGCGGTGCCAGATGCGGGGAATGCGGCGACGAAGCCGCCAGTCGAAGGCAAGGCCCAACAGTTGCAGCGGCAGCAATATAAGCGTGACGATCAGGAGAACGACCGCAATATAGGCTGTCCGAAGCCACATCATGATTGAACCGTGCGCTTGCTCACCAGCGTCTCAATGTTCGCCGGGCTTCAACGGTACACCGTAGAGTTCGAGCCGGTGATCAACGAGCTTGAAGCCATGTTCCCTGGCGATCTTTTCCTGAAGCGCCTCGATCTCGGGTGAATGAAACTCGATGACCACACTGTTCTTCAGATCGATCAGATGATCGTGATGTTCCTCAGGCACGGTCTCGTAACGCGAGCGGCCATCGCGAAAATCATGACGCTCGATGATGCCGGCGTCCTCGAACAGCTTCACCGTTCTGTAAACGGTGGAAATCGAGATGCGCGGATCCACGGCGGAGGAACGGCGGTAAAGCTCCTCGACATCAGGATGGTCTGCCGATTCCTGCAGCACGCGGGCGATGACACGGCGCTGGTCCGTCATCCGCATGCCGCGTTCGGCACAAAGTTCCTCCAGCGTTTTCGAAAGGTCTATCACGTCTTCTGGCCTTTTGAGTATTCCGGTTGAATTTCGGGGCTGTCGCCGAAAAATGCCTGTCGCAGGGAACTAGCGAAGATCGCGGCGCATGACAAGCGCCGTCGACTTCGCGCCATCCTTGGCGGTGTAATAGGCCTTGCGCTCAGCGACCGTTTTGAAGCCGAGCTTTTTATAAAGTCCCAGGGCGGAGGCATTGTTGCTGTCCACTTCCAGGAACATCGTTTCGGCACCGCGCATCATCGCCTCACGGACGGCCGATTGCATCAGGCGCCAGCCGAGGCCGGTGCGCGCGAACTTGTCGGCCACCGCAACGGTCAGGATTTCCGCCTCGCCGGCCACTTCGCGCGCAAGCACGAAACCACCGAGCGGTTTGCTGAAAAATGCGTTCGTCTGCCGCGCGACGGCACCGAAAACCGAGCCTTGCGTCAACAGCCCGGAAAACTCCCCGTCATTCCAGGGGCGCGGAAAGCGCAGCGCATGCAATTCCGCCACTCCGGCGCAATCCTCATGCTGCATCGGCACGATCTCGAAATAGGGCTTCCAGCTTAGATATTCGTCAAACATAACAAGGAATCATCCGCACGCATTTACGGGTGCCACCTATCAGGCAACGCTCTGGCGTGCCAGCGCAAAACCCGTCTGCGGCCGGGCATCCGGGCCGCGAAGGTAAAGCGGTGCGGGTTTCGGCATGCCTTTCGGCTTGCGTCCACCCGCCCGCGCGACAGTGGAAATCGGAAAATGATCGGGCCCTGACCCCGTGTCGAAACCCTGAAAAAGGGGTGCGGCGGAACCGATAATGGCGCCATCGAAACCGGAGAGAGCCGTTTTGGCATCCTCCAGAGACAAAAGCGCGGCCTCGAGGAGCGGCGATCCATCCTCTGCAAATGTCTGGAGGTAGGCTTCGCCCCGTTTGGCGTCGAGCCCGACAGCCACTGGCCGGCCGGGATTTTCCAGCAGATGATGCAAGGCGATCGTCTCAAGCGTGGTTACGCCGACTGCCTCTATGCCGAGCGACAGGGCAAAACCACGCGCGGCGGCAACGCCGACGCGAATGCCGGTAAAGGAACCCGGTCCGATCGTTACCGCGATGCGCCCGACTTTCTGAAGCGGTAGCTGCGCCTGCTGCAGGGCACCATCAATCACAGCCATCAGCCGCTCGGCATGACCTTTTCCGATGGTTTCGCATACCTCGCCAAGCACCGTGTCGGAGGCGCTGTCATAGACGCAGGCGGAACAGTCCACACCTGAGGTATCGAGTGCGAGAACAATCATGGCGCGGCCTGGCTTACAACGTCATACAGCTTCGACTTCTCGCACTTCCGGCACGAAATGGCGAAGCAGGTTCTGGACGCCGTGCTTCAGCGTGGCGGTGGAGGACGGGCAACCGGAGCAGGCGCCCTTCATGTTCAGGAACACGGTGCCGTCGCGGAAACCACGGAAAGTGATATCGCCACCATCCTGCGCCACGGCGGGGCGGACGCGGGTATCCAGCAGTTCCTTGATGGTGGCGACGATGGTTTCGTCACCCGCTTCAAAGAACTCGCCTTCCTCATCCGACACTTCAGCCGCAATGGCAGTGCCCATGATGGGGCGGCCAGACATGAAATGCTCCATGATCGAACCAAGAATGGCGGGCTTCAGATGCTGCCATTCGGCGTCATCCTTGGTGACGGTGATGAAATCGAAGCCGAAATAAACGCCGGTGACACCCGGAATGGTGAAGAGGCGCTCTGCCAGCGGCGAGGCCTGCGCCTGCGCGGGGTTGAGAAACTCAGCCGTGCCGCTTTCCAGCACCACCTTGCCCGGCAGGAACTTGAGGGTCGCGGGGTTCGGCGTGGCTTCCGTCTGAATGAACATTATCTGTCTCCTTCGAGGTCGCCGTTCACGCCCCGCAATTTAGAATTCTTCCAAAAAATACGCCTGGCGAAGCCTTACTTCAAGCCCTGACATGATAATTACATTCAAGAAATCGTCAGCCCCAAATTCTTGCCCGAATCCGTTCCTGCCTTTCAGGGTCGAACGAGGGTCAGCAGAGGGCGTCGATTTCCTCATCCGTCAGCGTATCCGGCAGCACGGTGACGGGGATGGGGAAGGCCGCACCGCGTCCTGAGATGGAGGAGACGAGCGGTCCCGGCCCTTCCTTCGTTGATCCTGCCGCCAAAACCAGAATGGCAATATCGCGATCTTCCTCGATGAGCCCGTGGATCTGTTCGGTTGCGCCGCCTTCACGGATCACCGCTTCCGGCTCGATGCCGATGGTCTCACGGACCTTCTGGGCGATCTTGGCAAGCGTTGCTTCCGCCTCCTCTCGCGCCTCGGCCCGCATGATCTGCTCGACGCCCAGCCACTGCTGGAAATCGCCTTCCGGTATCATGTAAAGCAGAACCAGTCCGCCATTGGAGTTCTTGGCGCGACGACCGGCATAATGCACGGCCCTTTCGCATTCCGGTGTGTCATCGATAACAGCGAGAAATTTGCGACGATGCCCTTCCAGACGCGACAGCCGTTTTGAAACCATTCCGCACTCCCTGTGTCCGCCGCGATCCGAAAAACCGCCCGACGGTTCGGGCGGAGATTATATCAAATCACGGCAGGCGCAAACCGCCCGCCGTGATCCGCAAGGCGATACGTGGTCAGCGCAGGAACCCGATGATGTCGCGCACCTCGTTCATCGTGTTTTCGGCGATCGCGCGCGCGCGCTCACCACCCTGTTTGAGGATGGCATCGATGTGGGTGGGATCGTCGAGAAGGCGGCGCATCTCGTTGTTGACCGGAGCCAGCACATTGACGGCAAGCTCGACGAGAGCCGGCTTGAAGGCCGAGAACTGCTGTCCGCCGAATTCTAAAAGAACTTCCGCTTTCGTCTTGTCAGACAGTGCTGCATAGATACCAACTAGGTTTTCGGCCTCCGGGCGGCCCTTCAGGCCTTCCACTTCGCTCGGCAGTGCATCCGGGTCCGTCTTCGCCTTCTTGATCTTTCTCGAAATGGCGTCGACATCGTCCATGAGGTTGATGCGCGACAGATCCGACGGATCGGACTTCGACATCTTCTTGGTGCCGTCCTTCAACGACATCACCCGCGGTGCCGGACCGCCGATCAGCGGCTCCACCATCGGGAAATAGGCATGCACCGGCTCATTGCCCACGGTGATGTCGAGCCCGAGACCGGCGTTGCGGATATGGTCACCGAAATCGATGTTGAATTTCTGGGCGATGTCGCGGGCCAGTTCCAGATGCTGCTTCTGGTCGTCGCCGACAGGAACGTGGGTCGCGCGGTAGACGAGAATGTCCGCAGCCATCAGGCTCGGATAGGCAAGCAGCCCAAGCGACACCTGCTCGGCATTCTTGCCGGACTTGTCCTTGAACTGCGTCATGCGCTCCATCCAGCCGATACGCGCCACGCAATTGAAGATCCAGGCGAGTTCGGCGTGCTGCGGCACAGCCGACTGGTTGAAGACGATATGCTTCACCGGATCAATGCCTGCGGCAATGAAGGCGGCAGCGATCGAGCGGGTCTGCGCCTTCAGGTCCGAATGAACGAGCTGGGCGGTGATGGCGTGCATGTCGACGACGCAATAGATGCAGTCGTTATCTTCCTGCAACGCCACGAATTTGCGGATGGCCCCGAGATAATTGCCGAGATGCAGATTGCCGGTCGGCTGGACGCCCGAGAAAACCAGCGGCTTGAATGCGTTCATTGTCGTCCTCGAAAAGGCTTGTGGAGGGCCCCGCCCCGTGGTTGGAATTGCACGCGCGCTTATGCACCTACAGCCCCTCGCAATCAAGCGGTTTCAAGGCGCGTCAGCCGCGTGGCTGAAGAAGATCCCAGTGATTTCCATAAGGGTCCGCAAAGACCGCGACGGAGCCATAAACCTCATGGCGCGGTTCTTCCAGAAAGCGCACGCCGCGCGCAAGCATCGTCTCGTAGTCACGACCGAAATCGTCGGTATGCAGGAAAAACCCGACACGGCCGCCGGTCTGGTTGCCGATGGCAAGACGCTGCGCTTCGCCATCCGCCTCGGCAAGCAAGAGGGCACAGCCATCGGTCCCTTGAGGCTTCACCACCAGCCAGCGTTTGCCGTCATCAAGAGGTTGGTCGGAAAGGCAGTCAAACCCCAGAACCTCGCAATAAAACGTCTTTGCCCGGTCATAATCGTCCACCACGAGTGTGATGAGGGCGATGCGACGGTTTTCTGCGAAGGACATCAGCTTGTCTCCGTCTGGGCATTCTTATTGCGGCGCTTTTTGATGGCTCTCTTGACCATGCCGAGATCGGCACCACCCGAAACGAAAGCCAGCACGAAATAAACGAGCATGGCGGAGAGCACGAGGCCCATGATGGTTCCGGCCCGGACGAAAATGGAAGAGGCGGAGGACAGCTCGAAGCTGAGATAGGTCAGCGCATAGTGAACGAAGCCCGCCATAAGGGCGGCGGCCAGCAGCAAGCGCGGAATGCGGGTGAGGAGCGGAATGTCCACATGCCAGTGACCCCGCCACAACAGCATGCCGAACAACAGGGCGGCATTGACCCAGCCGGCGGTGATCTCGGCAATGGCGATGCCCGGACCTCCGAGACGCGGAAACAATGTCAGCGCCAGAGAGACGTTCACAACCACGGAAATCGCCGCGAAGATCATCGGGGTGCGGGTGTCCTCGCGGGCAAAGAAGCCGGGAATGAACGCCTTTATCAGCACGAAAGCCGGCAGGCCGAGGCCATAAATACCGAGGATCTGCGCGACGGTGACGGTGGCCGAAGGCGCGAAATTGCCGCGCTCGTACAGAAAGCGCACGATGGGTTCCGCCATGACGAGAAGGGCAGCGGCAGCGGGCAATGTCAAAAACAGCACGAATTCGACCGAGCGGTTTTGCAGGCTTCCCGCCTCGACCATATGTCCGCCACGCAAAGCCCGCGCCAGCTCCGGCAAAAGCACGGTGGCAACGGCGATGCCGACGACACCGAGCGGCAGCTGGTAAATCCGGTCGGCATAGGCGAGCGAGGAGATCACACCCTCACCGGCAGACGCGATATTGGTGTTGATCAGGAGATTGATCTGGGTGATGCCGCCGGTGATAGCGGCCGGCAAAGCAAGGACCAGCAGGCGCTGGACATTCTTCGTCAGCCGGGGTCTGCGGAAACCGATGCGCATGCCGGCATTGCGCACGGCGATCCAGACGATGCCAAGCTGCACCACACCCGCCGCCATGACACCCCAGGACAGGGCATAACCCACCTGAAGCGGGTCGTAATGCTTCCACCAGGCCAGCATCAGAACACCAATCAGAATGATGTTCAGGAAGACCGGTGCAATCGCGGCAGCGAAATAACGGTGCAGCGAATTCAGCATGCCGCCCATCATTGCCGCCAGCGACATGCAGGCGAGATAGGGAAACATGATGGTTGCGAGACGGACGGTGTTGTCGAATTTCACCGGGTCTTCCAGAAAGCCCGGCGCAATAACGGTGCGCACGATGAACGGCATCGACAGTTCCATCAGGATCGTCAAAGCCAGAAGCACGGTGAACAGAACGCCGAAAACTTCTTCGGAAAAGCGCCTTGCGCCCTCCATGCCGTTCGCCTCGATCTCCTTGGCGAAAAGCGGCACGAAGGCCGAGTTGAACGCGCCTTCGGCAAAAAGGCGCCGGAAGGTGTTCGGGAACCGGAAGGCAGCATTGAAGGCATCGGCAACCGGGCCGGTACCGACGGCTGCGGCCATCAGCGTCTCGCGGAGGAACCCGAAGATACGGCTTCCGAGCGTGGCCGTGCCGACCGTGGCGAACTTTCCGATCAAGCTCATGGGAATTTCAAGCCTTTGCCGTGCGCGTGGCCGGCAGCGCCGCCACATCGGGATGGGCGATGATGCCGTTTGGCATGCGATCGCGCAATTCGTCTTCCTGCTCGCTCATCACGGCCTTCAGACGCGTGGCAATGCTGGCCTGCCGGTTGTCATTGGTGACCTTCTGGCCGAAGAGATCCGTCACGTAGAATGTGTCGATGACCTTCTCGCCGAAGGTGGTGATGCGTGCGGAATGAATATCCAGCGACAGATCGGCAATGACAGCCGTCATATCCGCCAGAAGCCCCGGCCGGTCGAGGCACTCGACCTCGATAACGGTGAACTTGTTCGAAAGCCCGTTGGAAATGATGACGGAGGGCGGAATGGTGAAGGCGCTTTTCTTCCTCCGGCTCTTGGTGCGGGTGGCAATCATTTCCGGCAGGCGCTGACGACCGGACAGAACCTCTTCGATCAGCTTGCCGACATTGTTGCCGCGCCGCGTCTCGTCTTCGTCGATCGGAAATTCGCGGTTGATCAGGATCGTATCGAGCGCCCGCCCATCGGATGTGGTGAAGATTTGCGCGTCGGCAATGTTGGCGCCGGCCGCAGCGCAGGCGCCGGTAATGATCGACAGCAGGCGCGGATGGTCGGGCGCCAGCACGGTGATTTCGGTGATGGCGTGGAAGGAATGTGTGCGCACCATGGTCGACAGCGCTTTTTCCTGCTTGTCGGCCTCGCGGATGAAGCGGGTGTGACGCACCTGATCTTCCAGCGCCACCGTCAGCAGATAGGGCTCATAGTGCAGCTTGGTGTATTTGCGCCGTGCCTTCTGGCCCCAGTCTTCCAGCGCGTCGTAAAGCGCCTGACGGGCAATATGCGCCCTTTCCTTGCGTGAGACTTCCGAAAAGCCACCTGAGAGAAGCAGCTCGGTCTCGTAATAAAGCGAGCGGAGCAACTGACCCTTCCAGCCGTTCCAGACACCCGGACCGACCGCGCGGATATCGCAGACCGTCAGGATAAGCAGCATCTTCAGCCGCTCCATGGATTGCACCTTGTCGGCGAAATCGGTGATGGTCTTGCGGTCGTGGAGGTCGCGCGTCTGGGCGACCATGGACATCAGAAGATGCTGCTCGATCAGCCAGACCACCATTTCGGTCTGCTTGCCGGTCAGCCGGAAACGCTGGCAAAGCTTGCGGGCCACCCGCGCGCCGGCAATCGAGTGGTCCTCCTGCCGGCCCTTGGCCACATCGTGCAGCAGAACGGCCACATAAAGTGCCTCACGCTCCTCAACACCCGGCATCAGCTGGTTGGCAAGCGGATGGGCATCCACAGCCGTCCCCTTGTCCACCTCCGACAGTACGCCGACCGAGCGGATCAGATGTTCGTCCACCGTATAGTGATGATACATGTTGAACTGCATCATCGCGACGATCTTGCCGAATTCGGGAATGAACTTGCCGAGGACGCCAGCCTCGTTCATGCGCCGCAAGGTGAGCGCCGGATCACGCCTCGAGGTGAGGATCGCCAGAAACAGCCGGTTCGCCTCCTCGTTCTCGCGAAGCCCGTCATTGATCAGCGACAGCGACCGGGTAACGACACGCAGCGCATCCGGGTGAAGTTCGAGATTGTTGATATCGGCGATATGAAAGAGCCGGATCAGATTGACCGGATCGTTTTTGAACACGTCCGGCTTGGCCAGCGCGATGCGGCCGCGATCCTCAACGAATTCAACAGAACCGGGAATTTTGCGGACGCGGTGGGCAAAGCGGCTGAGAACACCCGACAGGCCCGGCACGTCCTTTGCCTGCCTGTCCTCCAGTGCGGCGCAGACGATGCGGGTCAGGTCACCCACATCCTTCGCCACCAGGAAATAATGCTTCATGAAACGTTCGACGGCGGAAAGCCCGGGGCGTGGCTGGTAGCCCAGCGCATCGGCGATCTCGCGCTGAATGTCGAAGGAAAGGCGCTCTTCCGCCTTGTTGGTGATGAAATGCATCTGGCAACGGACGGCCCAGAGAAAATCATCGGCCTTTTCGAACAGCCTGAGTTCGCGCTTAGACAGGACGCCAAGCTTGACGAGATCGGCTGTATCGCGGACATGGTAATAATATTTGGCGATCCAGAACAGCGTGTGCAGGTCGCGCAGGCCGCCCTTGCCTTCCTTGACGTTCGGCTCCACCAGATAGCGCGTATCGCCCGCCTTGCGGTGACGCTGGTCACGCTCGGCCAGCTTGGCGGCGATGAATTCCGGCCCGGTGCCGGTGACAACTTCCGACTCGAACCGTTTTTCGAGATCATCGGTCAGCGATTTTTTACCGCAGATTGCCCTCACTTCCAGAATGGCGGTGCGGATAGTCATATCGGATTTCGACAGGCGGACGCACTCATCCACCGTGCGCGTGGCGTGGCCGACTTTGAAGCCGAGATCCCAGAGCAGATAAAGCACGAACTCCACGGCCTTATGCATATCCGGCGTGTTCTTGGCCGGCAGCAGGAACAGAAGGTCGATATCCGATCCCGGCGCCAGCGTGCCGCGACCGTAACCCCCCACCGCTGCAACGGCGATTTGCGGCGCGTCTTTCGGATAGACATATTGGCAGGCGAGATCATAGAGGATTTCGATCAGCCGGTCCTGGAGCCAGGAGATACGTCGGGCGCAATCGATGCCGCTGCCGTCGGATTTCAGCAGTTCGCGAGCCTTTTCCCGGCCTTCCGTGCTGGCCTTGCGAAAGATCGGCAGCAGGTCTGACCTGACATCGGCGATGCGCTTGCCGTCGTTCTTGAAGATGATGTCGCATTCGCGCTTCAGCGCCAAAACATCGAGAATTTCGGAAAAATCCAGGTCCTTGATGGCCATCTATGCCGTTATCCATGTCCTGTGGGAAAGCCACCGCTTGCGATGGGATTGTCCTATAGCGAGTTTCAAAGGCGATGGACAGGCAGTCTATCCTCTTAAGCCTTGCCAAGTTCTTTCTTTAACGCATAGAGCGCGTCCAATGCCTCACGCGGCGTCATTTCGTCCGGGTTGAACCCCTTCAAAGCTTCTTCCACCTTCGATGGTCCAGCCTTGCGGGTTTCCTCACGGCGAACCGCGATCTGGAACAGCGGAAGATCGTCGATCAGCTGACTGGCCGGGTTCTTTCGATCGGCATCTTCGAGCTTCGTCAGCACCTCACGGGCGCGCTCCACCACCGATGCCGGAAGTCCGGCGAGCCTTGCCACCTGAATACCGTAGGAACGATCCGCAGCACCCGGTCCGACCTCGTGCAGGAAGATGACGTCACCCTCCCATTCCTTCACCCGCATCGTGGCATTGGAAAGGCGACCAAGTTTTTCCGACAGCACCGTCAGTTCGTGGAAATGCGTGGCGAAGAGGCCACGGCAACGATTGACCTCGTGCAGATGCTCGACCGCCGCCCAGGCGATCGAAAGGCCGTCGAAGGTTGCCGTGCCACGGCCGATCTCATCCAGAATGACCAGCGACCGATCCGTCGCCTGATTGAGGATGGCGGCCGTTTCCACCATTTCCACCATGAAGGTCGAGCGGCCACGCGCCAGATCGTCGGACGCGCCGACGCGGGAAAACAGCCGGTCTACGATGCCGATATGGGCGGCTTCTGCCGGAACGAAGGAGCCGATCTGCGCGAGGATGGCGATGAGCGCATTCTGACGCAGGAAAGTCGACTTACCGCCCATATTAGGGCCGGTCAGCAGCCAGATCGCACCATTTTTGCCGCCCTCAGCAGCCGACAGATCGCAATTATTGGCGATGAATGGCCCAGCCGACTGGCGCCGCAGGGCCTGTTCAACCACCGGATGGCGCCCGCCTGTGATCGCAAAGGTCATGGAGGCATCAACGATCGGGCGGCAATAGGCCTGTTCCGTCGCCAGATAAGCAAGGCTCGAGGCAACGTCGATAATTGCAAGTGCCGCCGCGCCGGCCTTGATTGCTTCAGCCTGGTGCACCACGGCCTCGACCATGCGCTCGAAGGCCTCCAGCTCCATGGTCAGGGCTTCTGCCGCGGCATTAGCGATGCGGCTTTCGAGATCGGCAAGTTCGGTCGTGGTGAAGCGCATGGCGCCGGCCATGGTCTGGCGGTGAATGAAGCGCGCCTTCGCCTCATCCGTCGCCATCATGACATCGGCGTTGCCCGCTGTTACCTCGATGAAATAACCAAGCACGTTGTTATGCTTGATCTTGAGCGACTTGATGCCGGTTTCCTCGGCATATTGCAGCTGCAGCCCGGCGATCACCCGGCGCGACTGGTCACGCAATGCGCGCACGTCGTCGAGTTCTGGATTGGCGCCCTCACGCAGAAAACCGCCATCACGCTTCAAAAGCGGCAGATCGTCGGCGAGCATCGAGCCAAGCATCGCTTCGAGCCCGCCCGGCAAAGCCTTCAGATTCGCAAGTGCAGCAGCAAGCTCCTCCGGCAATAGTCCCTGATCGAGAATGGCGGCAATTCTCTCGGCCGACGCCAGGCCCTGCCTGATCGCCCCGAGATCGCGCGGGCCACCGCGCTCCAGCGCAAGACGGGAGAGCGCGCGCGGCATATCGGCAACCTGTTTCAAGGCATCGCGCAGGCCATCGCAAAGGGAGACGTCATCAATAAGATAGGCGACTGCATCGAGACGGGCATTAACCCTTTCCGGATCGGTCAAGGGAGACATCAGCCGCTCGGCCAGAAGCCGCGCACCGCCGCCCGTGACCGTGCGGTTGAGGGCATGCAGGAGCGATCCGTCCCTTTCGCCCGAGAGCGTTTTCACCAACTCCAGATTGGCGCGGGTCGCGGGATCGATGAACAGCGTGGAGGCAGCGCTTTCGCGTTCCGGCGCACCAAGCGGCGGGCGCTCGGCAATCTGGGTCTTTTCAACATAGGCAACCGCGGCAGCGGCAGCGGCCATTTCCACGCGCGAAAATGTGCCGAAACCATCGAGGGTCGAGACGTTGAAGTAACGCGCGATCCGCCCTTCCGCCGTAGCGCTGTCGAACAGAATGGCCGGCTGCGGCACGGCGACACGGCCAAGCATATCGAAAACCGGTCGCAGCTCTTCGTCATGGAACAGACTGTCGGCAACGATCAGCTCACGCGGATCGATGCGCCAGATATCAGCGAGGAGCCGCGTCAGCGTGGTTTCCGCCAAGCGGAAGACGCCGGTGGAAATATCAATCCAGGCAAGCGCAAACTGTGCCTCCGCACTGCCGCGAATACGAGCGAGCGCCATAAGATAGTTGGATTCCGTCGGCGACAGCAGCTTTTCTTCGGTGAGCGTGCCAGGCGTGACAAGCCGCACCACATCGCGTTTTACCACGGATTTCGATCCGCGCTTTTTCGCCTCGGCCGGGTCCTCCACCTGCTCGCAGACGGCGACGCGATAACCGCGCAGGATGAGCTTCTGGAGATAATCATCGGCGGCGTGAACGGGAACGCCGCACATGGGAATATCCTGCCCCATATGCTGGCCGCGTTTTGTCAGCGTGATGCCGAGCGACCGCGAGGCTTCCACCGCATCGTCAAAGAACAATTCGTAAAAATCGCCCATGCGGTAAAACAGCAGCGAACCGGGGTTGTTCGCCTTGATCTCGATATATTGCTCCATCATGGGAGTTGCCGTAGCGCGGCTCTCTTCCGAGATCAGGGAAGCGGTGGTCAAAACGTCCGTCAATGGCTTGCCGATGTCATATCGTG
Organism: Agrobacterium sp. 10MFCol1.1; assembly: GCF_000381165.1. NCBI lineage: Bacteria > Pseudomonadati > Pseudomonadota > Alphaproteobacteria > Hyphomicrobiales > Rhizobiaceae > Agrobacterium > Agrobacterium sp. 10MFCol1.1. The sequence goes on from NZ_KB906072.1 coordinate 650,046, forward strand.
TTGCGGAAAGGGAGCGCCGACACTAGCGGCAATGGCCGCACCAAGACAACACACACGGCACCGCTGCCCACAGGAACATCCCGCTAGATCCGAGTTAAAACCGGTCAGCCGTTGATGCGCTCGGTCTCGCCGCCGTAATAGCTGATGTAGCGGCCGGCGATAGAGGAAACCGGCAGGACCACGAGAACATCTGTCGTGTTGAAGGCATGGTCCACCACGGCGCCGGAGCCGAACATGGCGCCGAGACGCATATAGCCCTTGATCAGCGGCGGCATGGCGTTCAGCGCCTTGCGGGCGTTCAGCGCCTCAGCCGGTACCAGGTCCATCTCGTGATAAAGCTTGGGAAGAGCGGAAGCCGCCCACTCGCCCTTTGCAACGCAATTGTGATGCAGGAAGGACAGAGCAAGCGCGTGGGCTTCCGGCTGCACGCCGGGGAACGAAGCGCAACCGATCATGGCATCCATGCGGTGTTTCACGGCATAGGCCCAGTTGCCCTGCCACAAAAGCTCAACCGTGCGCTTGGTGCGATATTCCGGCAGCACGCAGGAGCGGCCAAGCTCCATGAAGCGCTTGCCCGGATGGCGCGCTACCAGCCCAGCGATGTCGAATTCGCTTGCGGAATAAAAACCGTTATTGGCGAGTGCAGTTTCCTGACGCAACAGACGGTAGGTACCGACGATCTGGTCCTCGCTGTCGCCTTCAATCGCCTTGTCGAGCACGAGCAGATGGTCGCAGACACTGTCCCAGGCGTCGATGTCGCGCTTCCGGCGCATCGCGTCTGCGGGAAGGCGCGCCTTCATTTCATCAACGAAAACCCGGTAACGCACGGACTGCGCCGCGTCGATCTCCCGCTCGTTTCTTGCGAGCCGTGTTTCCAGCGAGCCGATGCGGCCGAAAAGCCCCTCATTGTCCTGAGCGGTGTCTGGACGAGGATGAATAACAACTTTGTTTTCACAAATGTCGTGACTGTAGATTTCGGCAACCATGGGGAATCGCTCCGCCACCAAAAGATTTTTCCTGTCATAAATCACTAATTGACGACAGAATAGTGACAAAATGCAGCCATTGCGAGTCTCTCAAGTCATGATGGCAACAGGCGTTTCGCCTCCAGCAAGCGGCGGATTTCCTCGACCAGTCGTCTCGGGTCGGCAGGCTTGGTCAAAACCTTGGCCGCACCGGCATTCAGCAGGATTTCGGCGGTTTCAACGCTCGCATCGCCGCTGAGCACGATGAGCGGAATATTTCTTCCACCCTTCAGCGTGCCGAGAAGCTCCGGCAGCACCTCAAGCCCCTCGCCGCCCGGCATATTGAGATCGGATATGATGAGGTGCGGCAGGCGGGTTGCGCCGGGCGCCACGGCTTGCTGCAGGGCCTGAAAATCGTCGACACCGCGCACGATGTAACCGCTTTTTTCCAGAACGGCCCGGATGATGCGCGCATTGACGGCGTCGTCCTCGGCCACGAGGATATCGATGCCGCTTACCCCCTCCGTCACCCGTGACGAAAACCCCACATCCGGGTGGTTGTCGTTGATGGCATCGCGCCGTTCTATGCCGCGCAGACGGCCGCAGAGGACGTCAATCAGGGACTTTTCGCGCAGCGGCCGGATCAACCAGGCGTCGAAGGACGCATGCATGGTCGACGCCCGCTCTTCGGGACTGACCAGCAACGTGCGACGGACATTCTGTTGCGGCCAATCCCTTAGCGCGTCTCTGAACAGAGGCGAAATACGCCTGTCGACAATGATATCGGTGAGATCGACAACTGTACCGTGCAGCCTTTCCAAATCCTCCGGTTCGCGGATAAGAGCGCATTTACCGCCGAAAGCCTCGATCGCCTCCATCGTCACCGTTGCTGCCACGCCCCTCGGCGCGACCAGCAGGACATTGGTATGCTGTAGGCAATGGTGCCGGTCCGGGTCCGGCGTGCCGGTGGACGAACTGCCCGGACGGAATGCCAGCTTGAAGGTGCTGCCCTCACCCTTGCGGCTGAAGACCGTGAGGCTGCCACCGAATTCCCGCACGATGCGGGCGGAAATCGCGAGCCCAAGCCCTGTTCCCCCACTTTGTTGCGACATCGGGCCTGCCTGTTCGAATTCGCCAAAGATACGGGCCTGTTCCGCTTGGCTCATGCCGGGGCCGGTGTCCTCGACGGTGATATGCAATTCGCCTTCAACCATGCGCGCTCGGATGACGACCCCGCCCACCTGCGTGAATTTGACGGCATTGCCGAGGAGGTTGAACAGAACCTGACGCAGCCTTGCCGGATCGAAATCCAGATAATCAGGCACATCCGGCGTGACGAAGGAGGTGATTTCGATGCCCTTTTCGTGGGCGCGATGCGCCAGCATCTCGACAATGCTCTCGATCAGCCGGCGCAGGTTTTCCGCACGCGGATTGAGTTTGAAACGGCCCGCCTCCATGGTCGAATAATCCAACAGGTCCTCGACCAACTGTACCAGCGACTGACCGGACTGCTTCATGCCGTCGAGATAATTACGTTGCTCTTCATTGAGCTTCGTCTGCGACAGAAGATGGTTCATGCCGAGCATGCCGGAAAGCGGCAGACGGATCTCGTGGCTAACAGTTGCCAGCAGCCTTGCCTTTTCGGCATCGGCCTTTTCCGCGCGTAACCGGGCGTTTTCCCGCTCGCCGAGTGCCAGCCGCTCCTCGGTGACATCTCTCGCGATGCTGCTGATGAGAAGACGACTGCTTGCCAGATCGCGGGTGACGACATCGTGCCAGGAGAAAATGCGCTGACCGAACGGGGTCGCGATTTCCACATCATAAGCGTGGGCCTTGTCGCCTGGTCGGAAAGCGATGCCGATTTCCTCACAGCTCAGCCCTTCGGGGGCCGAGCAGCCCGTCACTTCACGAAAAACCGCATTCGCCTCGACGATGCGCCGATCCATATTGCGGATGACGATGATATCGCCCATGGCCTCCTGGATCTCGGCAATCAGCGATCGGTTTTGAGTTTGGCGTAGCCGTACATCCAAATCATCTGCAAATAGTTTGCCGGTATACTGGAAGGATTTGCCGAACATGGCGTAGGACAGGAGACCGACCAGCACCGCACCAAAGAAGGATGCCAAGGCGACGGTGACCGCATAAGGCACCGCAAGCGCGATCAAGGCTGCGGAGAAGGCACCCACCGACAATGACGCGGCAACGTATAGCGTGATCGATCTGGCATCTGTCCCGCGCCCCGCACCGCCATGGTGAGATGTCGTGTCGACGCGATCCGCCGGCTGCGCCGGGGTGGCGGCGAGGCCATCTGAAACTTTTTCCCGCAGTCGTGCCAGTTCGCTCATGCACAACCGCTACCACGGCAGCGGTTTTGATATGTTTGGCTCAAACGCTAAAATTTTACTTTTTAGCCGCCCGGGCGTGCAGAAACTCATCTAGAATGACGCAACCGGCACCGATTGTTATGAAAGTATCGGCCAGATTGAAGACCGCGAACGACCATGTATCGGTGTGAAACAGGATGTAGTCGATGACGTGACCGTAGAAAAAGCGGTCGAGAAGATTGCCGGCCGCTCCAGCGATGATGAAGGCGAAGCCAAGATGGGCAAAAGTCCGATCCGCCGCCGTCTTGCGCCAGAGCCACAGAACGAAGACCACGATGACGAGCCGCATGCTGACGATGAACCAGCCGTGCATGTCCGCCAGCATCGAAAACGCCACACCAAGATTATAGGTGCGGTAAAGCGCCAGGAACGGAATGACCGGCACCATCTCCTGCAACGGCAGATAGGTCTCGACCAGTTGCTTGACGACCTGGTCCAGCACAAGGGCAGCAACGATAAGCGCGAAAGCCGGGCCAAATTTCGAAAACAACGCCGCTTTGGCCATTACTTCACCGGTGCCAGTTCGAGGAGATGTCGCCGCGCCTCGAAAAGCATGACAGCGGTTGCGATGGCGAGATTGAGACTATCGGCACGGCCCTGTTGGGGAATGCGCGCCAGTTGGTCTGCCTTGCCGGCCAGTTCAGGCGGCAGGCCGGATTGTTCGTTACCCATCAAAAGCACGACGGGCTTTCCGGCGTAATCGATTTTTCGATAGTCCACCGACCCGGCAAGATGAGTGGCAACGACACTGACATTGGCTGATTTTTTCCATGAGAGGAATTCCTCAACCGATGCGCGGGCAACGGGCGTAGCGAAGACCGAACCCATGGTCGCACGCACCGTTTCCAGCGAAAACGGATCGGTGCAATCGCCGACCAGAATGACACCCGAGGCACCCGCCGCATCAGCCGTGCGGATGATGGTGCCGAGATTGCCGGGATCACGCACCCGATCGAGCGCGATATAGGTCTCGCCTTTTTCCGGACGAATATCCTTCAATGGCTTCCATCTCTGGTCAAAGATGCCAACGACCATCTGCGGATTGTCGCGGCGGGTGATCGAGGCGATGACTTTTTCGCTGACTTCGAGCACCAGCCCGCCGGAAGCGACCGTCTTTACGGCCGCCTGCTCCACCAGCGGCTTGCCCTTGGCCGCCTTGGCGTAAACAAGGGTGCGGATGGTCCAGCCCAGTTCGAGCGCGTCGATAACCAGCTTCAGGCCTTCCGCCATGAAGGTGCCGGTCTCTTCCCTACCCTTTTTCTGGGTGAGCGCCTTGATATCCTTGATGATGGGATTGGCAAGGCTGGTGACTTCCTTGACCTGGCCAACCCGGCGCGTCGTGTTTTCGCGCATGTCGTTCGTCATTTCGGCTCCCAGCGGCTGAACAGCGATGTGGAAAGCACCCGGCCCGGAGTCTTGCCATCAAGCCCGGCCTCGCGAATGACGAGCTCGCCAGATGCAACGACGCCACCGGCGCCGCGCATGATTTCGCGCATCAATTCATGCATCGAATAGAAGCTGGCCCTGATAGAATAGGCCGTCAGCACCAGACCGAGCGCTTTGGGCGACAGGATTTCCCGGCAGATATCGAGCATCAACGGAAGATGGTCGAACAATTGCCAGATTTCACCATGGGTGCCGCGGCCGAATTTCGGCGGGTCGGTGAGAATGATGTCGTAGGTGCTGCCGCGACGCTCCTCGCGCTGGATGAACTTCATCGCGTCTTCGCAAATCCAGCGGATCGGCGCCTGTTCGAGCCCGGCAAGCGCCTGGTTCTCCTTTGCCCAGCCGATCGCTTTCTTGGAGGCGTCGACATGGGTCACTTCAGCGCCTGCAGCAGCGGCGACCAAAGAAGCGACGCCGGTGTAACCAAACAGGTTCAGGACTTTCAGCGGCCGGTCAGCCGTTTCAACGGCATTTTTCAGCCATTGCCAGTGGACAATCTGCTCCGGGAAGACGCCGACATGCCGGAAGGCCGTGAAACGGCCGAGAAATTCGACGCCGAGCAGCGACAGGGGCCAGGTTTCGCCAAGTGCTGCCTTTGGAAAACGCCAACGGCCCATGCCGTCTTCATCCGTGTCGCCGGTAAAAATGGCGTCGGCATTCTGCCATACGCGGTCAGGAACCGACGGCTGCCAGAGAGCCTGTGCCTCGGGACGGACGACGCGATATTCGCCGTATTGTTCAAGCTTCAGGCCATTGCCGCTGTCGATGAGATGAAAATCACCCGCGCCACTCGATTCCAGAATAACCGGAACCTGTTCTGCGGGACGTTCGCCGGTGCGATGCTTGAGGGGCCGCGCAGGCACCTGCTCAACGGCCGGTACTGGGGCTATCTTTTCCCTCGGCGTAGGTTTCGGCGCGCTGCGCACCGCGTCCGGCTCGCGCTTTTTAGGTGCCGCGTCCATTCGCCGTGCCGGCTTTGCGGCATGAACCTGTTTTTTCTCGCTCCCGGCACGCACGCGATTGCCCGGCCGGCTGTCTTTTTTCTTCAATGGAAATCTTTCCGCTTCTGCCCGCGTCTTATCGCGCCAGCAAATAGCATTCCAAGCGTCGCTCGACTAGAGCCGCAACGAATGTCGGGACCATCACTTTGCCGGGAGTTGGCCCGCATTCGGAAGCTGCGCGGCTGTTGCCGCTTTGTGCCGGTTCGCCTCGTCATGCCAGCGAACGGCTTCCTTCGCCTCGATCCGGGCGCGCTTGCGATGCTTGCCCTGCGCAAACCATGTGGCGGAAGATCCCAGAAGCACGCCGAAAATGACGGCCAGAAACAGGAACACGAAAAACGGCGCGGTGAAGGAAAGTACGCCATCCTCCGGCCGGAACGGATTGAGCGCGAGCGTCACGGACTGACGATTGGCCACGCACAGGATGACGAGGATAATCGCCAGCGGAAGCAGGATGATGAGGTTGATGATTTTTTTCGACATCCGACATTACTCCATCGCGGCGTGCATTCCCTCGGCTCCGTTTCCGGCGCGGCGGGTGAGAACGATCAATCGTCCTCTTCGTCGCCCATACCGGGGTTCAGGCGTTCACGCAGTTCCTTGCCCGTCTTGAAGAAAGGCACCCATTTTTCTTCGACGAAAACCGATTCACCCGTGCGCGGGTTCCGACCGGATCGCGAAGGACGGTTCTTCACCGAAAATGCGCCGAAACCACGAAGCTCGACACGATTTCCCGCTGCCAAGGCATCGGTGATTTCATCCAGCACCGCATTGACGATATTTTCCACGTCACGGTGATAAAGGTGCGGGTTACGCGCAGCAACGATCTGCACCAGTTCAGACTTGATCACGGTTGCCCCCTGAAAGAATTGGATTTTTAATGCGGCTCAACCTGCCAAACGGAAACAAGACCGTCAAGAAACAACTTGTCCGCACCGAGCTGACCGGAGCCCGCAAATGGGATTAAATCGTCATATCCCAGAAGCTTCGCTATTTGCGCAACACTGAAAAGCGAAAAAGGCGAACTGGAAGACGGTGCGCGCCATTCCACGATCGGCAGATCCTTGGCAACACCGCGCGTTTCGAAATAGCCGCGAATTTCCTTTTCGCCGCCAAGCGTGTCGACCAGCTTGTTGGCGAGCGCCTGTCTGCCCGTGAAAATCGATCCGTCCGCCAGTTTCAACACATCCTCGCGCGGCAATTTGCGGCGATCGGCCACAAGATCGACGAACCAGCCGTAGCTGTCCATCACCATGGAACGGATCATCGTCTTCGCCTCTTCGGGCGCCTCATGGAACGGCGAAGGCTCCGCCTTCATCGGAGAGGACTTTATTTCCTGCAGCGAGACGCCGAGCTTATCCATCAGCTGGCCGATCTGGGGATATTGAAAGATCACGCCGATAGAGCCGGTGATCGAGGTTTCGCCAGCGACGATGACGTCACCTGCAGATGCGATCATATATCCAGCGGAGGCGGCAAGCGTGCGGACATCGGACACCACCGGCTTCTTTTCCGCAACGCCGCGAATGGCCTTGAAGATGCGCTCACCGCCATAGGTGGTGCCACCGGGCGATGAAATCGACACGATCAGCCCTTTGACATTGTCGCTCTTGGCAATCTTGTCCAGCCGCTCCAGAAGTTCGGTATTGTCCTGGATCAGCCCGGAGATCTGGACACGGGCAATATGGGGTCTCTCGCTTTGCTGCGGGGTGGCCCATAAAAACCGGTAGAGGCCGAAAATGCCGGCGACAAACAGAAAAACAGCGGCAATCCGCCAGAAAGTCAGCTTGCGGCGCAATCGTCTGCGATCCGCTATCGCCATATTATCCATCGAAAACCCCTGCCTTCCGGCATTTGAAGCGTAATGTAAGCGTCATGGCCATATGGTTCTTCTAGCGCGAAGCCGCAAGGAAACAATAAGGAAACCAGAATTACGATTAAATTCGCATTTCCCTTGCACCTTTCCAGACAAAAACCATATTGGCAGGACACAGCACTCATGCCAAAGACATCAAGATAAACATATAAGCTTCAGTTGCGCGCCAAAGTGGCGCCCAGGAAGTTTTCCGGACCCACTCTTATGCTCGAAAGACTCCGCCAACCCGCGCCAGCGTTTCCGCTGCCCAATGACCAGAACGGCGCTTACGAGCGCGCGCTGAGGCATTCCGCGCGCGTGAAGCGGCTGAAAATCATTCTGCCGCTCGGTGCGGCGATCATCTCGTTTGCCTTCGTCGCCGTTTCGCTCATTCGCACCTGGGCGCCCGAAGAGGTTTCGCTTGAAAGCGCAAGGATCGAAGACGGCAAGATCGTGATGGAAAAGCCGGCTGTTGCGGGCCGCAACGAGAAGGGGATCGACTACTCCATGAACGCAGACCGTGCGTTGCAGGATATCGCCAACCCCAACCTCATGACACTCGAAAGGGTTCTGGCCGCGGTGCCTGTGAACGACAGCGTCGCCCAGGTGATCGCCAAGGAAGGCATTTTCGACCGGGCCACCAACACGCTCAAGATGACCGCCCCTTTTGACATCAATCTCAGCAATGGCATACAAGCGAAGTTCCAATCTGCGGATGTCGATCTGAAGGCTGGAAAAATGAGCAGCAAAGAGCCGGTTTCGATCAAAACAAACGACGGCGCCATTGTTGCGCAATCGATTGATATCGCGGATAATGGCAAGACTATTACATTTTCGGGGCAGGTACGCGCACGTATCGCTGCATCCAATATCAAGAATGAAGGCAAGTGAGAGCCCGGTCCAGATGATGCAAATTTCCCGTCCCGTTTCCCTTGGCAAATCCGCAGGCGTTACAGCCGCAGCTTTTGCTTTTTCCTGTCTTGCAACCGTGGCTTTCGCTCAGAACACCACCAGCAACATGACAGGCGTCAAGCTCTCCGGCGACCAGCCGATTGCTATCGAAAGCGATCAGCTCGAAATTCGGGATCAGGAGCGCAAGGCCTATTTCACCGGTAACGTGAAAGTTGTGCAGGGCACCACCACCCTTCAGGCCGGCAAGATGACGGTCAATTACAAGGGTGAAGGTTCCTCGCTCACCAGCGGTGACGCCAACATCGAAAAAATCTTCGTCGACAATAACGTCTACCTGACGTCCGAGACGCAGAAGGCCACGGCCGATCACGGCGAATTCGACATGGCGGCGCAGACCTTCATTCTGACCGGCAAGCAGGTTGTGCTGTCCGAGGGCGCGAATGTCTTCACCGGCTGCAAGCTCACTGTTCTGATGAATTCGGGGCAGGCAAAGCTCGAAAGCTGCGGCGGTCCTGTCCGGATCATGCTCGATCCGAAATCGCAGCAGAAGAAACAGTAGTCTCACCTCGTGAAGATAGCCTCGATCTCAAAAATATTTGGCGGTGGGCGCGACCGACCTGTGGACGCTGCGTCGCAGGCCGACAAGGCTCGCTATGACGGCACCCTGATCGCGCATGGTCTGACGAAGACCTATAATACACGGCGCGTCGTCAACGGCGTCTCGCTGGTCGTGCGCCGTGGTGAAGCCGTGGGGCTGCTTGGCCCGAACGGCGCGGGCAAAACCACCTGTTTCTACATGATCACGGGCCTCGTACCTGTCGATAGCGGCAAGATCGCCATCAACGGCAACGACGTCACTACCATGCCGATGTACAGGCGTGCCCGCCTCGGTGTCGGCTACCTGCCGCAGGAAGCCTCCATCTTCCGTGGACTGACAGTCGAGGAAAATATCCGCGCCGTGCTGGAAGTGCACGAACCTGACAGCGCCAAGCGCAGCCGCAAGCTCGATGAGTTGCTGGAAGAGTTCCACATTGCGCAGCTGCGCAAATCGCCCGCTGTCGCCCTGTCGGGCGGCGAACGTCGCCGTCTGGAAATCGCCCGTGCTCTGGCGACCGACCCGACCTTCATGCTTCTGGACGAACCTTTTGCCGGCGTCGATCCGATCTCCGTCAGCGACATTCAGAACCTTGTCAGACATTTGACCGCGCGCGGGATCGGCGTTCTCATCACCGACCACAATGTCCGCGAAACGCTCGGCCTCATTGACCGCGCCTATATCATCCATGCCGGTGAGGTTCTGACCCATGGCCGTGCAGACGATATCGTCAACAATCCGGATGTGCGCCGGCTCTATCTCGGCAATAATTTTAGCCTTTAAGCTCCCGGGCGCGAAAGATTCTTCATCGCGCCCCGCAGTGACGCTTGACCAAACATAATAAAAAAGCAATTTTTGGGCCAAGTTTCGTTGCCTGCGCAAAATTTTTGAAATTTGTGGCGACGAAGAAGCTGTAAGGGGAGTTTCGCGTCCGCCATGGCATTATCTGCCAGCCTTTTGCTGCGTCAAAACCAGTCTCTCGTGATGACACCGCAACTGATGCAGTCCATCCAGCTGCTTCAGATGACGCATTTCGAACTGACGCAGTTCATCGCGCAGGAGGTGGAGCGCAATCCTTTGCTTGAAATTGCGGCAAACGACGGCGATTTGAGCAGCGATAGCCCTGTTGATGCGGAGAATTTCGGCGATGCCGACAGCGAAGGGTCCGACAAGTCCGCGCCGGTAACGGCCGACAGCGACGACTGGTACGGCGATCGCGCGGCAAATCTCGGCGAACAACTCGACACCAGCTTCGAAAATGTCTTTCCTGACGATACCGAACCCAGAAAGCCCGACGCACCCGAACTTGCGGGGCAGTGGAAATCCATGCCCGGGCAGGAGTCAGGCGAGAGTTACGATCTCGACGACTTCGTTGCCGCGAAACAGACCCTCAGCGACCATCTCAATCAGCAATTGCCTCTCGCCATATCCTCTGTGGAAGACAGGATGATCGCCGATGCGCTGATCGGCCAGCTCGACGAGACCGGATATATCGCCGTAGATGCCGTCGAAGACGTCGCTGAACGGCTGGGGGCGGCGCCTTCGGCAGTGGAGCGAATTCTGGAGACGCTTCAGGGCTTTGATCCTCCCGGCGTGTTTTCCCGCTCGCTGAGCGAATGTCTGGCGATCCAGCTTGCCCAGAAGGACAGGCTTGATCCGGCAATGCGGGCTTTTATCGACAATCTGGAGCTTCTGGCGAAACGGGATTTCGCTTCTCTAAAAAAACTCTGCGGCGTGGATGAGGAAGACCTTCTCGACATGCTGGCGGAAATCCGCACGCTCAATCCGCGTCCGGGCGCTGGTTACGATTCGACCGTTTCCGAGACAATCGTTCCTGATATCATCATTCGCCCCTCCTCTGCCGGCGGCTGGCTTGTGGAAATCAACCCCGAGACCCTGCCGCGCGTGCTCATCAACCAGACCTATTTCGCAGAGGTTTCAAGGCACAAGTCGCGCGAGGGAGAGGATCAGGATTTCCTTTCCGAATGCATGCAGACGGCCCATTGGCTGACCCGCAGCCTCGACCAGCGCGCCAGAACGATCATGAAGGTGGCGACCGAAATCGTGCGCCAGCAGGACGCCTTTCTCGTCAATGGCGTGGACCACCTGCGCCCGCTGAACCTCAAGACGGTGGCCGACGCCATCAAGATGCACGAATCCACCGTCAGCCGGGTGACGTCGAAAAAATACATGCTGACGCCGCGCGGCCTGTTCGAGCTGAAGTATTTCTTCAGTGTTTCCATCAGCTCGGTGGAAGGCGGTGACAGCCATTCTGCAGAAGCGGTGCGTCACCGCATCAAGGCGATGATCGCGCAGGAGGCCGCCGACGCAGTGCTTTCCGATGACGATATCGTCGATAATCTGAAAAAGAGCGGTATCGATCTTGCCCGCCGGACCGTGGCCAAATATCGCGAGGCGATGAACATTCCATCCTCCGTTCAGAGACGGCGCGAGAAGAAGGCCCTGGCCAGACTGTCGGCGTTCTGAGCCATGGCGCTGGTCACGTTTTCAGGGCTTTCCAGCCGCACCATTGACTCTTGCTACAGCAAGGGCTAGAAGCCCGCCGCACACGTAAGCAAGGTCATTTGTAACGGATTCATCTCCACCGTCCATGGGCGTAAAATTCGAATGGGGGCTTTTAAAGGCCTTCGAAACGCTTGGATGCGCGCGCGGCTTGACGTAAGCTGGTACTCGCAAATCACTACAAAAAGGAAATTTTCCATGAGTGTGCGTGTATCTGGTAAACATATGGAGATCGGCGAATCTTTCCGGCAGCGGATTGAGGACAATATAGGTCTGGCAGTTACCAAATACTTCGATGGGGGGTATTCAGGCCAAGTGACCGTAGAGAAGTCCGGATCGCGTTTTGCAGCCGATTGCAAACTGCATCTCGATACGGGCGTTGTATTGCATGCGGCGGGTCAGGCAAATGATCCGCAAGCGAGTTTCGATGCCGCCGCCGAGCGTATCGAGAAGCGCCTGCGTCGCTACAAACGGAAGCTGAAGGACCATCACCACAATGGTTCCGCGGCGAACGGCGCGATGTCGGAAATCGCCTATACGGTAATGGATGCTGTCCCCGATGAGGACCACGAGGTTCCGGAAGACTACGCACCCACGATCGTTGCGGAAAGTTCGAAACAGATAAAGACGATGTCCGTCGCCAGCGCCGTAATGGCGCTCGACATGACGGACGAACCGGTTCTGCTGTTCCGCAGCCCCGGCAAGGAATATCTCAACATCGTCTACCGACGACATGACGGCAATATTGGCTGGATCGACGCGGAAACGATCAAGAGCTGAACAGTCTGACAAGACATGGGAGGCAGAGCGCGAAAGCGTATCTGCCTCCTGCATCGTCTCGATGGCATGAAGGAAAAAGAGAATGGCGTTGGCAGATTTGCTGCAACAAGATGCGATTATTCCCGCCCTCAAGGTGAATTCCAAAAAGCAATTGCTTCAGGAGCTGGCCGCAAAGGCAGCCAGAATTACCGGAGTCTCGGAACGGGAAGTTTTCGACGTCATCCTCCAGCGTGAGAAACTCGGCTCCACCGGTGTGGGGCACGGCATTGCCATTCCGCATGGCAAGCTGAGCAGCATCCATCAGATCACCGGCGTCTTCGCACGTCTTGAAACACCTGTTGATTTCGAGGCGCTGGATGACCAGCCGGTCGATCTGGTTTTCCTGCTGCTCGCACCCGAAGGCGCCGGCGCGGATCATCTGAAGGCGCTGTCGAGAATTGCCCGAGCTTTGCGCGACCCCGAGCTGGTGGCCAAGCTGCGTGCCACCGATTCCGACACGGCAATTTACGCCTTCCTCAATCAGGAGCAGGCGACCGCTGCCTGATCAAAGGCTGCCGACGGTCCTTTCCATGGACAAAAAAACGCGCCCTTGAGGCGCGTTTTTTATTGGAGCATTTCAAACAAAAGCGCGCCCCGGTTTTTATATCCGGACGCGCTTTAGATGAGGGAATGCCTCACGCATCCTTCTCGTTGACGGAGGCGGTGCCCGGCTCGGGCGCTGCGGCGGTCTCCACCTTCGGGCCACCCTTTGAGACGCCAACCATGGCGGGGCGCAGCACCCGGTCACCGATGGTGAAACCGGCCTGAACCACCTGCAGTACCGTGTTGTTCGGAACTGCCGTGTTCGGAATTTCGAAAATCGCCTGGTGGAAATTCGGATCGAATTTCTGGCCTTCCGCATCGATCTTTTTGACGCCATGGCGCTCCAGCGTCGAGAGCATCGAGCGCTCCGTCATCTCGACACCTTCGATCAGGCCGTTGAGACCGGCTTCGCCATTGGTCTTGAGTTCGTCCGGAATGGCTTCAAGAGCGCGGCGAAGATTGTCGGAAACGGCAAGCATGTCGCGCGCGAAAGCGGCGAGAGAATAGGCCTTCGCATCCTTGACTTCGCGTTCGGTGCGGCGACGAAGATTGTCCATTTCTGCTGCAAGACGCAGGAACTTGTCGCGCAGATCGGCATTTTCGGCCCTGAGCAGTTCGATCGGATCGGGCTCGGCAGCTTCCGCCGTCTCTTCCCCTGTAAATGCGGGTTCGACAAACTCTTCGGCGACGTCCGCGTCAGGTCCGGGCTTTTTCGTATCGTCGGTCATGACGTTCTCCAGATTTGAATATTGTTGGTTGCGCCCGATATCGAGGTTTGAAGGGCAAAAATCAAGGCTTGCGGCGAAAAGCTTGCCGCATTCTCTAACCTTGCGGGCTTGTCCTATCTCTGCTTTCGGGAAAGGCGGGCCATAATTTGTGCTGTGTAGTCCACCATAGGCACGATACGGGCGTAATTGAGCCTCGTGGGACCGATGACGCCGACGGCGCCCACAACGCGATTTTCCTCATCCCGATAAGGTGCCACGATCAGTGACGAGCCTGACAGCGAGAAGAGCTTGTTTTCCGAGCCGATGAAAATCCTGACGCCTGAGCCACTTTCCGCAAGGTTGAGTATCTCGATGAGATTTTCCTTACGTTCCAGATCGTCGAACAGCAGGCGCACACGATCGATATCTTCCTCACCGGCCAGACCTTCCAGCAGGTTGGAGCGTCCGCGGACGATGAGGCGGCCGAGCTTGCCCTCTTCATTGTCGCCCGCCCATATGGCGAGACCCCGTTCGATGAGGTCCTGCGCGAGCGTGCCAAGTTCCGACTGCAATTCGGCACGCTGCGTCTGAAACTGGCCCCGCAGTTCCTGCAGCGTCTGCCCGGAAAGATGGGCATTGATGAAATTTGCCGCCTCTGTCAATTGCGATGACGAAATGCCGACCGGCAATTCGATGATACGGTTTTCGACCTGATTGTGGTCCCCTACCAGCACGGCAAGCGCCTTGGTGGGCTCCAGCCGGATGAATTCAACGTGCTTGAGAATGACGTCGCTCTTGGCCGTCAGCACCAGGCCCGCACCGCGCGACATGCCTGAAAGCATGCGGCTTGCCTCCGTCAGCAACCCTTCCAGCGATTGCTCGTGGCCGGCGACCGGACCGATCTGGCGGTCGATACTGGCTCTCTCATCGGCGGGCAGATCGCCCACCTGCATGAATGCGTCCACGAAGAAGCGCAGCCCCGTCTGGGTGGGCAGGCGACCGGCGCTGATATGCGGCGAATAGATGAGACCCAGTTCCTCGAGATCGCTCATGACGTTGCGAACGGAGGCCGGTGAAAGCGACATCGGCAACAGCCGCGACAGGCTGCGCGACCCCAAGGGTTCGCCGGTGTCGAGATAGCCTTCGACGATGCGCCGGAAAATCTCCCGCGACCGTTCATCCAGCAACGATGCCTGATCTTTTGAAAGCGGTGCGGAAAAGCCCATATCATCCGTTCTTTATCGTCAAAACTCTGTCCGTACCAATATAATGCGTTGCACCGCTGCGGCAAAATGGAAATTGGCTTTGCAAAACCCCGGGGCGCGCCTTAGAAGGCAGGAACCAACATGGAGAGTGGATCATATGCGGCCTTCAGGCAGAAAAACCGATCAGATGCGCAAGGTTTCCTTCGAGCGCAATTTCTCGAAACATGCCGAAGGTTCCTGTCTGGTCAAATTTGGTGATACGCATGTGCTCGTCACCGCAAGCCTTGAGGAAAAGACGCCACCGTGGCTGCGCAACAGCGGCAAGGGCTGGGTCACCGCCGAATACGGCATGCTGCCGCGTTCCACCCATGAGCGGATGAAACGCGAGGCCTCGGCCGGCAAGCAGGGCGGACGCACGCAGGAAATCCAGCGCCTCATCGGCCGCTCGCTGCGCGCAGTGGTCGACCTGCAGGCGCTTGGCGAGCGCCAGATCAGCATCGACTGCGACGTCATTCAGGCCGATGGCGGCACGCGCACGGCTTCCATCACCGGCGCATGGATCGCCCTGCATGATTGCCTGAAGTGGATGGAAACCCGCAACATGATCAAGGTCGAGAAAGTCCTGAAAGACCATATCGCCGCGATCTCCTGCGGCATCTTTGCAAAACAGCCGGTCATCGATCTCGATTATCTCGAGGATTCCTCCGCCGAGACCGATGCGAATTTCGTCATCACCGGCTCCGGCGGCATCGTCGAAGTGCAGGGAACCGCGGAAGGTGCCCCCTTCTCCGAAGAGGAATTCCTGACACTGCTCGGTCTTGCAAAGGCCGGATGCAGCGAACTGGTCGCCCTTCAGAAGCAGGCAATCGCCTGAGCCGACAGGAAAACGTCATGCGCAAGCTCGATACCAGAACGATCGTCGTCGCCAGCCACAACAAGGGCAAGATCGCCGAAATCGCCGACCTGATCGGGCCTTTCGGCTTTTCAGCCAAATCGGCTGCGGAGCTGAACTTCGTGGAGCCGGACGAGACAGGCACCACCTTTGAGGAAAATGCTGCCATCAAGGCGCTTGCGTCTGCGAAGGCATCCGGCCTGCCGGCTCTGTCTGACGATTCCGGTCTGGTCATCGATGCGCTGGATGGCGCGCCGGGCGTTTACACCGCCAATTGGGCGGAAACGGCTGACGGTACGCGCGACTTCGCCATGGCCATGCAGAAGGTCGAGGATGCGCTTGCCGAACGCGGTGCAACGAAGCCGGAAGACCGCACGGGCCGCTTCGTCAGCGTGCTGTGCCTTGCCTGGCCGGACGGGCATGTCGAATATTTTCGCGGCGAGGTGGAAGGCACGGTGGCGTGGCCACCGCGCGGAACAAGCGGTTTCGGCTATGACCCCATCTTCAAACCGGAAGGTTACGACACCACATTCGGTGAAATGACCGCAGACGAAAAACACGGCTGGAAGCACGGCGATGCGTTTGCGCTCTCCCACCGTGCCCGCGCGTTCAAAAAATTCGTCGAAACCTGTCTGGAGGCATGAACCCGATGACCGGGGAGCACCAACTTTCTGCCCCCGGCGCGTCGCTTCTGCCGGATACGGGCGATCCCGGGTTCGGGATCTATCTGCACTGGCCCTTCTGTGCGGCCAAATGCCCCTATTGCGATTTCAACAGCCATGTCCGCCACCGCCCGGTGGATCAGGAACGGTTCACTGCGGCGTTCCTCAGCGAAATGGCAAAGATGCGGGCGCTCAGCGGTCCGCGTGTCGTTACCAGCGTTTTCATGGGCGGCGGCACACCTTCGCTGATGGACCCGCAGACCGTAGGCGCGCTTCTTGATGGCGTTTCGCGCTTCTGGCATGTGCCTGATGGTATCGAGATCACCATGGAGGCCAATCCTTCAAGCGTTGAGGCGGAGCGGTTTCGCGGTTACCGGGCAGCCGGCGTCAATCGCGTCTCGCTCGGCGTCCAGGCGCTGAACGACCGGGACCTGAAGTTCCTTGGCCGTCTGCATGATGTTGCCGATGCGCTTAAAGCCATCCGTCTGGCGCGGGAAATTTTTCCGCGCATGTCCTTCGATCTGATTTACGCCCGCCCGAACCAGACGGTGGCCGAATGGGACGCTGAGCTGAAGGAAGCCGTCTCTTACGCCGTCGACCATCTGTCGCTCTATCAGCTCACTATCGAGGAAGGCACGCCGTTTTACGGGCTGCACAAGGCTGGCAAGCTGATCGTACCGGATGGCGAGCATTCGGCGGTGCTTTATGAAGCGACGCAGGAAATCACCGAGCGTTACGGCATGCCGGCGTACGAGGTTTCCAATCACGCCCGCCCCGGTGCGGAAAGCCGCCATAACCTGACCTATTGGCGTTATGGCGATTATGCCGGTATTGGACCCGGTGCGCATGGACGCCTGACCAATGGCGCCTCCAAGCTCGCCACCGTCACCGAGCGCCATCCCGAAACCTGGCTCGAGACCGTCGAGCGTGAAGGCCACGGCATGGTCGATCAGGAGCTTCTCGGCGTCGACGAACAGGCAGACGAATTGCTGCTGATGGGCCTTCGCCTGCGCGAAGGCATTGATCTTGCTCGCTGGAGCGATCTCTCCGGCCGCGAGCTCGACCCGGAGAAAGAGGAATTCCTGCTGCAACACGGCTTCGTGGAACGGATCGGCAATTCCCGCCTGCGCTGCACTCCTTCCGGCATGCTTATTCTGGATGCCGTGGTCGCCGATCTCGCCTGCTGACCGGCAGCCTGCCTGGTCCTGAGCCAATCAACAACCGAGAAACCAATAAAAAAGCGGCCCGAAGGCCGCTTTTTTCATGCGTTGTTTTCGTTGATAAGGCGCTTCAGCAGCTCAACCTCGTGGCCGAGCTTGGTGTCGCCGGAAATCAGATCCTCGATCTTGCGCACCGCGTGAAGAACCGTGGTGTGGTCGCGACCGCCGAAACGGCGACCGATCTCGGGAAATGAGCGCGGTGTCAGCATCTTGGCCAGATACATGGCGATCTGGCGCGGCTTGACGATGACGCGGGTGCGACGGTTGGAAACCAGCTCCTGCCGCGACACATTATAATGCCTGGCGACGATGCGCTGAATATCCTCGATACGGACGCGCTTGGCCTCCCCACTGCCGACGAGGTGCGACAGCAGCTCATCGACACGGTCAACCGAGAGGTTCGGCTCGAAAGAGCGCCGGAACATCAGCTGGTTGAAGGCGCCTTCAAGCTCGCGTCCGCTCGCTGTCACGCTTTTGGCCACATGGGTCAGTATTTCGTCCGAAATCTCGAAAGACGGATCGTCCTGACGCGCAGAACCCATGCGACGGTTGAGCATTTCGTAGCGCATGTCGTAATCGGGACCTTCGATCTCGATGGCCATGCCACCCTGAAGGCGCGAACGGACACGCGGATCAAGCGATTCCAGCTCCCACGGCGCGCGGTCAGCGGCCACGACAACCTGCTTGGCGCTGTCGAGCAGCATGTTCAACAGGTGGCAGAATTCGTGCTGGATCATCTTGCCCTGCAGGAACTGCATGTCGTCGATGACAAGAAGGTCGATATTGCGCAGGGTGTCCTTCAGCGTCAGCGCATCATTGTCGCGGATCGCGGTCGCAAAACGCCACATGAAATATTCGGCCGTCAGATAGACCACACGCGGGTTGCGCGGGCTGTCGATGGCGGCATTGGCAATCGCCTGCAGAAGGTGTGTCTTGCCAAGTCCGACACCCGCATGAATGAACAGCGGATTGAAGCGCACAGCACCGGCACCCGCTTCAGCGATCGTCTTTGCCGCCGCAAGCGCGACGCGGTTGGACGAGCCCTCGACAAAAGTGTCAAAGGTGAAACGTGTATCGAGCGGCGAACCGAACAGCGGCCCGGAGCTACCCTGCCGCAGCGTCGCCTGCGCCGCCGCAGGCTGTGCAGAAGGTGCTGTCGCCGGCTGCGACGGAATGAAGGACTTGTTGCGCGCAACCGCGCCCATGTCCTGAACGGGCTGCACCCGTTCCTCGACCTGCGCGGGGCGGGCCGGGCGGCTGGCGGAGCGGACAAGAATTTCCACCTTCAGCACGTCCGGATCCTCGCTTTGGACGAGACTGGTGATCAGATCCATATAACGGTTGTTGATCCAGGACTTCAGAAAGGTCGTCGGAACGGTAAAACGGACGACGCTTTTCGAAACGGTGTGGAGTTTGAGCCGTGCAAACCAGCTTGCATAGACCTCGGGACCAACCTGTGCCTTCAGCCGCGCGCTAAAACGTTCAAACAGCGCATCGTGCTTCATTGCCGATTTATCCCCTGCCGCTTCTGAGCAAGCTGCATCACGAGCCTGTGGTGCGCGGTCCCCATCGGCCACCGCACCCATCGCCAAATTCAATTGCATATTGCCGCCTTTCAAATTGCCAATCATAGCCTGACGATCAAAAAACGATCGCCAGAGATCCCCCTCGTATTATTTCCCGCCTCCAGCACTCCCCTCGAAAGAGCGTCAAAGACTACTACTTGTTTGCGAGCCGGTTATCCCATTTCCCTCCCCTTCATGGAGAGGCCTGCGACACGCTAAAAACGCTCCTTTCGCTACAACTGTAAGGCGCATTCTTAAGGACAAAAAGCTCCAGCCCGTTCCGAGACCGAAACGGCACAAAAAGCTCAATGACCTGAGAAAACGGACCTCGAAAGGCCCGCCAGCAAGAAGGTGAATATCGTCGATACGATCATCGAGATAATCTGTGGACTGAGATCCGCACCCCTTGTTGAAATGCATTTAGGCAGGATCGTGGGGAGAGATCAATGGCGTTTTTTCTGCAAAAACTCAGATCGACCATTGACTCGCAATGGTCGTTTTGCATCACCGGCAAGGTCCGAAGCAGAATCGCTTATGAATCAATGAGATTCAATTTTGGCATTTTTCGATAGCCCGTTTTGGCAAAAAAATAAAAATCTTCTTGACTCAAAACTGGCTGCGACTTCCGTAGAGAAAGCTTCCCATTTTTCGGGAGACCTCCGGCAATCCATTGTTTTTATTCAGTTTTTCTTGTCGCCCATCTGACACGCGTTTGTCACGTTACGGCAGGAATGATTAACGTAGGGTTAGAATCACAAAAAGCCCGGTCAAAAGACCAGGCTTTTTGAATAGTTAATTGTGATTAGCCGGATTAGGCGGAAAGAGCCTTAACGCGCTGGGCAAGACGCGACACCTTACGGGATGCCGTGTTGCCATGCAGAACGCCACGCGTCGCTGCGCGCTGGATCTCAGGCTGAGCTGCCTTCAGAGCTTCGGTGGCTACTGCCAGATCGCCCGAAGCGATAGCTTCCTCGACCTTGCGGATGAAGCCGCGAACGCGCGAACGGCGAGCCTTGTTGACTGCGGTACGGCGAGCGATCTTGCGGGTCGCCTTTTTCGCCGAAGTTGTATTGGCCATGTATGCCTCTCTTCGAATTCAAACCAAATTCCGCAACCAGAGGATCGGGTCGTTCGAAGACCTCACTTAACCCAAGAATGCGGGAGTAATTTCGGACAAGCCGGATGGCTTTCCTTAACCGTGGGCGGGCATATACCGCTAAAGCGTACGCCCGTCAACGCGCAAATGGCGGAAAACGCCGATATTCCGAATCCTTAGCGATTCCGGAAAGCGGGTTTGCGCTTTTCAACGAAGGCCGCCATGCCCTCCTTCTGATCCGCTGTTGCAAAGAGCGACTGAAAGGATCGCCTTTCATATCTCAGCCCTTCCGAAAGAGGAACCTCGAAGGAGCGATTGACGCTTTCCTTGGCCATGAGAACGGAAGCGCGCGACAGCGAGGCGATGCGCGTGGCGGCATCCACCGCCTCATCCATGAGATTTGCCGCGGGGACGATCCGCGAAACGAGGCCGGCGCGCTCTGCCTCGGCTGCATCCATCATGCGGCCGGTCAGAACCAGATCCATCGCCTTCGCCTTGCCCACCGCCCGCGTCAGCCGCTGCGAGCCGCCCATGCCGGGAATGACGCCAAGCGTGATTTCCGGCTGACCGAATTTCGCCGTGTCCGAAGCGATGATGAAATCGCACATCATTGCCAGTTCACACCCGCCGCCCAGCGCAAAGCCGGAGACTGCGGCAATGACCGGCTTGCGGGTCGATGCGACCTCGTCCCAGCCGCCGAGAAAGTCGCCGACATAGGCATCGACAAAATCCAGCCCCTGCATTTCTTTGATGTCCGCGCCAGCGGCAAACGCCTTTTCCGAACCCGTTATAATGATCGCGCCGATGGAATCGTCAGCAGAGAACGAGGAGAGAATGTGCCGCAGCTCCTTCAGAAGCACCGAATTGAGGGCGTTGAGCGCCTTGGGCCGGTTGAGCGTGATGACGCCCACCTCGTCGCGTTTCTCGACCAGTATCGTTTCATAATCCACGGCAGTCTCCCTCGCCATTATTCCGCCTCAGCTACTTCTGGCAGGCCGCGCAATAAAAGGTCGAACGACCGGCCTGCACTATCCTTTCAACCGTACCCCCGCAGCCGGGTGTACGGCAAGGCTGGCCTTCCTGATCGTAGACTGAAAAGGAATGCTGGAAATAACCGAGCGTTCCGTCCGTCTGTATATGGTCGCGCAGGGAAGAGCCGCCAGCGGCGATTGCGTCCGCGATCACGTCCCGGATCTTCTCCGCGAGATTGATGAGCTGCGGCTTCGGCTCTCCGGTTTTGGTCACCAGCGTTCCCGCCGCCCGCAAAGGCGAGAGATGGGCACGCCAAAGCGCCTCACAGACATAGATATTGCCAAGGCCCGCAATAACCTTCTGGTCCAGCAGCGTGCTTTTTAACGGCTGGCTTTTACCCTGGAACCGGCTCGCGAGATAATCCGCGCTTAGCGCGTTGCCGGTCGGTTCCGGTCCCAGCCCCGCAAAAGCGGGGTAGAGGTCGAGCTTGTTGCGCTCCACCAGATGCATGAAGCCAAAGCGGCGCGGGTCATTATAGATGACGCAGATGCGCTCTTCGCCCTTATCCAGATGAAAGACGACATGATCGTGCTTGCCGTCCTTCGAGCGGGCATAATGAAACGCGCCGGGCGCGTTCCTATTCCCTGCCTCATCTGCCGCCGCCTCGATACGGAACGAGCCGGACATTCCAAGATGGGCAACGATCGTCAGCCCGTCTTCCAGCTCTATCAAGAGATACTTCGCCCTGCGCCCGAGCGATATGATCGTCCTGCCCTCGATCAGGCCCGCGAAGTCCTCCGGGAACGGAAAGCGCAGATCGGGACGGCCAAGATGGAGCTTGCGGATTCTTGCCCCTTCCATGGTGGGCGCGAGGCCGCGTCTAACGGTTTCGACTTCTGGCAATTCTGGCATCTGGCTTATCCGGCAGTTTATCGTTAGGACCATGTGGTCTATACAATGCACGCGAAATGTCGCGCCCAGGCGATGCGGCAACAGATAGCGTCGCCATGGCGTTTCCGCTATGGTCCGCCACGCAATTAATATGGAGACAGACGATGACCGACGCCCGTACCACTGCCCAAGGCGGCATGGAAACGTCCTATGGCTTCCACAAAGTGGACGAAGGCAAAAAGCAGGGGCTGGTCAACGATGTCTTCCACAAGGTGGCCAAGCGCTACGACATTATGAACGACGTGATGTCGGCCGGCCTGCACCGGCTGTGGAAGGACGCCATGGTGTCCTCGCTTTCACCACGCAAGGATGCCTCTTACAAGGTGCTTGACGTAGCTGGAGGCACCGGCGATATCGCTTTCCGCATCGTGGAAGCCTCCAACCGTCTGGCGCATGCCACCGTTCTCGATATCAACGGCTCGATGCTTGCCGTTGGCGAGGAGCGCGCGGCAAAACGAAAGCTCTCCGACAATCTGACCTTCGTTGAAGCCAATGCCGAGGAGCTGCCCTTCGAGGCGAATACCTTCGACGCCTATACGGTCGCCTTCGGCATTCGCAACGTACCGCGCATCGACGTTGCGCTGAAAGAAGCCTACCGCGTGCTGAAACGTGGCGGGCGACTGCTGGTGCTGGAATTTTCCGAGGTGGAAATGCCGCTACTCGACCGCGTCTATGATGCATGGTCGTTCAACGCCATTCCGCAATTCGGCAAGATGATCACCGGGGATGCCGAGCCCTATCAATATCTGGTCGAGTCTATCCGCAAATTCCCCAATCAGGAGGATTTCGCGACGATGATCCGCTCCGCCGGCTTTTCGCGCGTGACCTATACAAATTACACCGGCGGTATCGCCGCCCTGCATTCCGGCTGGAAGCTTTAAGACCATGCCCGGCAAAAGCAGGAGACAAGCATAAGCATGAGCACTTTGGGCGCATATTTCCGCCTCGCAAGGGTTGGCTGGGTTCTCGTGCGCGAAGGCGTCGTGCTGGCCTTGCCATCCGATGACCTTCCTGCCTCCGCGCAAGTGATGAAGGCATTGCTGAAGCCATTCGCCCGCAGCAAGGCCAAGCGGGCGCAGCGTAGCGACCGGCTGGCGGTAGCTGTCGAGCGGCTTGGCCCGTCCTATGTGAAGATGGGACAGTTTCTGGCCACAAGGCCGGATGTCGTCGGCGCCGACTTCGCCGACGATCTTGCGAGCCTGCAGGACCGCATGGCATTTTTCCCCGCAGCCGCGGCCAAGGCTAATATTGAAGGTTCGCTCGGGCGTTCTGTTTCGGAACTCTACAGGGAATTTGGCGATCCGATCGCCGCCGCTTCCATCGCCCAGGTTCACCCGGCGATAGTGGATACGCCGAAAGGGCCGCGCAAGGTCGCCGTCAAGGTCATTCGCCCCGGCGTTCGCCAGCGCTTCCAGAACGATCTGGAGGCGATGTATCTGATCGCCGACCTGCAACAGCGTTTCGTCCGCTCTGCCCGCCGCCTGCGGCCGGTGGAAGTCACTCGCACGCTGGAACAGACAACCAAGATCGAGATGGATCTGCGGCTTGAGGCCGCCGCCCTTTCCGAACTTGCCGAAAATACCAAAGAAGACCCCGGATTCCGCGTTCCGGAGGTAGATTGGGAACGCACCGGCCGCGATGTCGTCACCATGGAATGGATCGACGGCGTCAAGATGTCGGATATTGAGGGACTGAAGGCTGCCGGCCACGATCTGAACAAGCTGGCTGATACCCTCATCCAGTCCTTCCTGCGGCACACGTTGCGCGACGGCTTTTTCCATGCCGACATGCACCCCGGCAATCTCTTTGTCGATCCGCAGGGCATGATCGTGGCCGTGGATATGGGCATTGCCGGGCGGCTGGGCAAAAAAGAACGCAGGTTCCTTGCCGAAATCCTCTACGGCTTCATCACCCGCGATTACATGCGCGTCGCGGAGGTGCATTTCGAGGCCGGTTATGTGCCGGGCCATCACGATAAAGCCAGCTTTGCGCAGGCGATCCGCGCCATCGGCGAACCGATCCACGGCCAGCCGGCCGAGACGATCTCCATGGGCAAGTTGCTGACGCTGCTGTTCGAAGTTACCGAGCTCTTCGACATGGAAACGCGCCCGGAACTGGTGATGCTGCAAAAGACCATGGTGGTGGTGGAAGGCGTATCCCGCATGCTCAATCCGCGTTTCAACATGTGGAAAGCGGCCGATCCGGTCGTCAGCGGCTGGATAAGAGACAATCTTGGCCCGAAACGTATTGTCACCGATCTGAAGGACGGCGTGAAGGCGGCTCTCAAGCTTGCGGAAGCGGCCCCCGAGATCGCTGCCAAGACGGAGAAGCTGCATTCCGACCTGGTGTATATGAGCGAGAACGGCCTGCGTTTCGACGCCCAGACCGCGGAAGCGATCGGCAAGGCGGAAGCGCGCCACACCAAATGGGGCCGGGCGGCGCTCTGGGTGATTGCGCTCACGCTTCTCTATATCGCGATCAGGATCAGCTAAACGATATTCAAACTCGGCGCTCACGCCGGTGCGGCACACTTTCGAACCGAAAATCGCCGGTCTTCCAGTTTGATAGATGCGTACCATGCTGCTGCAACATATCGAGGATAATGACCTGATCTTGGTTGAAAGTTAAATGATTGCCGGACGGGAATTGAGATTGATGGCAAAAAATGAAGCCGTAAAACGGGTCCTTACCTATTGCTCGTGGCCCATGGTGTTTTTTCTCGGTCTTACCGGGGCTTATTTCGCTTTTTCGAGTGAGCATCCGATCACCACATTCCTCGCCGTCTACGCGGGCGCGGTGGCCAGCCTGTTTCTTCTTGAGCGTTACATTCCCTATGAGACGGAATGGCTTCAGTCTGATGGTGAAACCGTCAACAATATCGCCCACACGCTCTTGACCAAGGGGCTTGTTCAGCTTGCTGCCACGGCAGCGGTGCTCTTTCCAATGCTAACCGCCATTTTTCTGCAACCTTTGGCGGCCATGAAATTCGACCTGTGGCCTTCTCAGTTGCCGATGGTTGTTCAGGTCACGCTTGCCCTGATGATCGCTGAATTCGGTCTCTACTGGGCGCACCGTATCGCCCATGAAACGGTGTTCTTCTGGCGTTTCCACGCGCTTCATCACAGCGTTGTCCGCCTTTGGGTCGTCAATACGGGCCGTTTTCATGTGGCCGACTCGCTGTTCAAGATCGCGCTCAGCCAGATTCCGCTTTATCTCATGGGCGCGCCGTTGCAGGTGTTTTGGTGGCTCGCGGCTGTGACCGCCTTCATCGGCATTCTGACCCATTGCAATGTGGATATGAAAACCGGGCCGCTGGACTACGTGTTCAGCACGCCCCGGCTGCACCGATGGCACCACTCCAAAGAGCTGCCTGAGGGAAATACCAATTATGGTGAGAACCTTGTCATTTTCGACCAGTTGTTCGGCAGCTATTTCAATCCCGATCGCCCTTCCTCGACCAACATCGGCATCAAGGGAGAAATTGCAAAGGGCTTTCTGCCACAGCTTTTTCAGCCTTTTACAAAAGAAGGGGTTCGCCAGATCATCGGGCGAAACACGAAAGAAAATTGAAGGGATTGGCGGTAATGCCGCCTTCAGGCCCGGAGAATTCCCAGTTCGACCCGCAGCTTCTTCGTCAGCCCTGCGGCAACGAGTTCATAGGAGCGGCGGACATAGTGTTCCAGCTCCTCTTGCTCCAGCGGTGAATGATCGGAGATCGATATCCATTTGCGCTTGGCGAAATAAGGTGCCTGATGGATGCCTTCCAGCGAGGTAAGGATTTCGAAGCTTTCCTCCGAACATTTCACCACAAGCCGCCAGTCGTCACGTTCACCCAAAACGGAAAAGACCTTGTCTCCGACCTTGGCAACGTGGGAATCCCACTGA
This sequence comes from Agrobacterium sp. 10MFCol1.1, assembly GCF_000381165.1. Classification (NCBI taxonomy): domain Bacteria; kingdom Pseudomonadati; phylum Pseudomonadota; class Alphaproteobacteria; order Hyphomicrobiales; family Rhizobiaceae; genus Agrobacterium; species Agrobacterium sp. 10MFCol1.1. The sequence continues at coordinate 676,247 of NZ_KB906072.1, forward strand.
TCGACGAAACGGACGCCCGGCCATTCCCCGAGCACCCTGTCGAATGTCTTGCGATCGAAAAGGCTCATGCGAGTTTCTCCGCAATAAGGGCCGCCAGACGTTTGGCGACTTCGGCCTTGTCCATATCAGGCCAGGCCTCGATACCCTCATTCGAAATGATCTTCACGCTGTTGCGGTCTCCGCCCATGATGCCGGTTTCCGTCGAAACATCATTGGCAACGATATAATCCGCGCCCTTGCGCTCCAGTTTGGCTCGGCCGTTTTTCTCCACATCCTGCGTCTCGGCGGCGAAACCCATCACCAGCTTCGGGCGCTTTTCGTGGTGGCCGACGGTTTTGAGAATATCGGGGTTTTCCATAAGTTGCAGCGCAGGCGGGGCATCGCCCGGCTGCTTTTTGATCTTCTGCTCCGAAGAACCCGCCACCCGCCAGTCGGCGACAGCGGCGACCATGACGGCGATATCCACCGGCAGCCTTGAAATCACCGCATCGCGCATCTCCTCGGCACGCTCGACATGGACCGTTGCAACGCCCGCCGGATCGGCAATCGTGACGGGACCCGAGACCAGCGTTACCTCCGCACCCAATTCCGCAAGCGCAGCTGCGATGGCATGGCCCTGCTTGCCAGAGGAGCGGTTGGCGATGTAACGCACCGGATCGATCGGCTCATGGGTTGGGCCGGAGGTAACGATCGCCGTTCTGCCTTTTAAAGGCTTCGGACCGCCATCCAGCAAAGCCTCGACGCCTTGGACGATCTGCAAAGGCTCCGCCATACGACCAAGACCAGCCTCGCCCTTTTCCGCCATTTCGCCTGCCATAGGGCCGATGAAAAACACGCCGTCTTTTTTCAGCGTTTCGACATTGCGCATCGTTGGCTTTGCCGACCACATTTTTGGGTTCATGGCAGGTGCGACCAGCACCTTCCGATCGGTCGCCAGAAGGATCGTGGAGGCAAGATCATCAGCCAAACCATTCGCCATCTTCGCCATCAGATCAGCGGTGGCGGGCGCGACCAGCACGAGGTCGCATTCGCGCGCGAGCCGGATATGCCCGACATCCTGCTCGTCCTGCCTCGAAAAAAGCTCGGTGAAGACGTGGGTTGCGGACAGTGCGCCAACAGCAAGCGGAGTGACGAATTCCTGTGCGCCCTTCGTCATGACTGGCGTCACCTTGGCGCCGCGCTCTTTCAGACGGCGGATGAGGTCGAGGCTCTTATAGGCCGCGATGCCGCCGGAGATGATGAGGAGAATATGTTTGCCTGAAAGCGTCATGATGCCGGACCAGTTTCCCGTTTAACCGGGAAACTAAGCCCTTGGCATTCAAAGTGCAATCCGGCTGATATCACGCCGCCTTGGCGACGTGATATTCCTTGATCGCGACCATCTTGATCGCCGGAAACCGCTCGGATTCATACCGCAGCGAGAAGGCATCCTGCGCCAGAAACACCGGATCGCCATCCAGATCGCGAGCGATATCGCCGCGCTTGACGTTGAGGAACTTGTCCATTTCCGCCGGCTGATCGGACGAGATCCAGCGGCAGACGGAAAAGCGAGACATTTCAAACGAGACCGGCAGGCCATATTCGCCCATCAGCCGTTCCTTCAACACATCGAGCTGCAGCGCGCCGACAACGCCGACGATGGCGGGCGAGCCGTCTTCTGGCGAAAAGAGCTGCACGACACCTTCTTCCGCCATCTGCTGCAAAGCTTCCTTCAGCTTCTTCGCCTTCATCGCGTCTTCCAAGCGCACGCGGCGCAGGATTTCCGGCGAGAAGTTCGGCACGCCCTGGAATACGAGGTTTTCACCTTCGGTCAGCGTATCACCGATGCGCAGTGTGCCGTGGTTGGGGATGCCGACCACATCGCCCGCAAAGGCGGTATCGGCCAGCTGGCGCTGTGACGCGAAGAAGAATTGCGGTGCGGTCAGCCCCATGAGCTTGCCGGTGCGTGAAAGCCGCGCCTTCATGCCGCGCTCCAGCTTGCCGGAGCAGATGCGGGCAAAGGCGATGCGGTCGCGATGGTTGGGATCCATATTGGCCTGAATCTTGAACACGAAGGCCGTCATCTTGTCTTCCGCCGCATGCACGGTGCGGGTATCCGCCACCTGATCGCGCGGCGGCGGGGCGAAATCACCCAGCGCATTGATGAGGTCGCGCACACCGAAATTGCGCAGCGCCGAACCGAAGAATACCGGCGTCATGTGACCTTCCAGGAACGCCTGACGGTCAAAGGGGCGGCAGGCTTCCAGAGCCAGTTCCGTTTCCTCGATAAAGACCTTGCGCTCATTTTCCGGCAGACGATCGGCCACAGCCTGAGGGCCGTTGACCGAAAGGCCATCCACCTGCGTGTCGTTGCCACGAAAGGTGTTTTCAGCAAGATTGTAAGCGCCACAGAAGCTCTTCGCCCGGCCGACCGGCCAGGTGATCGGCGCGGTATCGAGCGCCAGCTTTTCCTCGACCTCATCCAGAATCTCGAAGGGATCGCGGCTTTCGCGGTCCATCTTGTTGATGAAGGTGATGATCGGAATATCGCGCATGCGGCAAACTTCGAAAAGCTTCAGCGTGCGCGGCTCGATACCCTTGGCGGCATCGATGACCATGATCGCCGCATCCACCGCCGTCAGCGTGCGGTAGGTGTCATCGGCAAAGTCTTCGTGGCCGGGCGTATCGAGGATGTTGAAGACGCGGTCGTTATATTCGAAGGTCATGACCGAAGTGACGACCGAAATGCCGCGCTCGCGCTCGATCTTCATCCAGTCCGAACGGGTCTGGATGCGATCCTTCTTCGCCTTCACCTCGCCGGCAAGCTGGATCGCTCCGCCGAACAGCAGCAGTTTTTCCGTAAGCGTGGTCTTACCCGCGTCCGGGTGCGCAATAATAGCAAAGGTGCGGCGGCGGGAGACCGCCTCGGCAAGTGTTTCGGCCATCTGACAAATCCTGTGGAATTGCGGGGTATCTAGCGTTTCAGGCCCGCATTTGCAATTGACCTTGCCGCGATCTCGGCAAACTAATGCCGCATGACCGTTCAAAATGATAATCGACCCCTCCTCCGGCTTGTGCGTCTTGCCAATGGCGCAGACCTCGAATTGCCTTCCTATGAAACCCCTGGCGCCGCCGGAATGGACCTGCGCGCCGCAGTGCCGGCCGATGAACCGCTGACTTTGCAGCCGGGCGAACGGGCGCTGGTGCCGACCGGTTTCGTCTTCGAGGTTCCGCAAGGCTATGAGGCGCAAATCCGTCCGCGCTCCGGCCTCGCCATCAAGAACGGCATCACCTGCCTCAATTCCCCCGGCACGGTGGACAGCGACTATCGCGGCGAAGTGAAGGTCATTCTCGCCAATCTGGGGCAGGCCGATTTTGTAATCGAGCGCGGCATGCGCATCGCACAGATGGTGATTGCACCAGTTACGCAGGTGGCAGTCAGCGAAGTGACCGAAACATCCGAGACGGCACGCGGTGCCGGTGGTTTCGGCTCCACGGGGCTTTGACCAACCCCCTTTGTGGGCGATTGTTTTCACCCCTGATTTTCGCTATTGATCTGGCGGATTTTCGGGGAAAATGACCATGACGCTGACGACCCTTCTTGCCTATGCCACCGCACTCTTCATCGCCGCTGCCATTCCCGGCCCCGGCATGACGGCGATCGTGGCGCGGGCGCTTGGATCGGGGTTTCGGGAAACCTTCTTCATGGGCCTCGGGCTGGTGCTAGGCGACATGATCTACCTGACCGGCGTGATCCTCGGCCTCGCCTTCGTGGCGCAGACTTTTCAGGAGGCCTTCATGGTCCTGAAGTTTGCCGGCGCAGCCTATCTTCTCTATATCGCATGGAAGCTCTGGACCGCCGGCCTCTTGCCGCAGGACCTGAAGGCGAAAAAAAGCACCAGCATTCCCATGTCGTTTCTGTCCGGCCTGCTGATCACGCTGGGTAATCCAAAAACCATGCTGTTTTATGTGGCGCTAGTGCCGACGCTGATCGACATCCGCATGATCGGCCCATCGGAATATGCGACACTTCTGGCGCTGACCTTCGTCGTATTGATGGCGGTTCTCCTGCCTTACATCCTGCTTGCTGCCAAGGCGCGCAACCTCCTGAAACGGCCAAGTGCGTTGACGATCCTCAACCGCACCGCGGCGGGAATTCTGGCGGGAACGGCGACCATGATCGCGATCCGCAGCACCTGAAACGATTTCGTGCATTTGCCTGATTTATCGTGAATTTTTTCCGGTAATCAGACGATATTAGGACGAACGTTCGCTGGCCTGACAAGACTATTGCTCCTATTCTGCCGCTGAAATCTTGCGGCCACACATCGTGTGGCCTTCATACAGGAGAGCATCATGCCCGAAGCCAGAAAGCCCGGACGCGGACGCGTCTATTCCTCCATCACCGAAACAATCGGCGATACGCCGATCGTGCGGCTGGACAAGCTGGCGAGGGAAAAGGGCGTGAAGGCCAATCTTCTCGCCAAGCTGGAGTTCTTCAACCCCATCGCCTCCGTGAAAGACCGCATTGGCGTTGCCATGATCGAAGCGCTGGAAGCCCAGGGCAAGATCACCCCCGGCAAAACGACGCTGGTTGAGCCGACCTCCGGCAACACGGGCATTGCGCTAGCCTTTGCCGCCGCCGCCAAGGGTTACAAGCTGATCTTGACCATGCCGGAAACGATGTCGGTCGAACGCCGGAAAATGCTCGCCTTGCTGGGCGCGGAACTGGTGTTGACCGAAGGCCCGAAGGGCATGAAGGGCGCCATCGCCAAGGCACAGGAACTGGCCGAAACCCTGCCAGACGCGATTATTCCGCAGCAGTTCGAAAACCCGGCAAACCCGGACATTCATCGCAAGACGACGGCGGAAGAAATCTGGAACGACACCGAGGGTGCTGTCGATATTTTTGTTTCGGGCATCGGCACTGGTGGCACAATCACCGGTACGGGCCAGGTGCTGAAATCCCGCAAGCCGGAGGTGAAGGTCATTGCCGTCGAGCCAGCCGACAGCCCGGTTCTTTCCGGTGGCAACCCCGGTCCGCACAAGATCCAGGGCATCGGCGCCGGTTTTGCACCCGCGATCCTCGACACTGGAATCTATGACGAAATCGTCACCGTGACCAATGACGACGCTTTTGAAATCGCCCGTCTGGTGGCGAAGCTGGAAGGCGTACCCGTCGGCATCTCCTCGGGCGCGGCACTCGCAGCGGCGATCAAGGTCGGCGCACGTGAGGAAAATGCCGGCAAGAATATCGTCGTCATCATTCCCTCCTTCGCGGAACGTTACCTTTCGACCGCCCTTTTCGAAGGGCTTGGGCTTTAAGCCGTTCCTCTTCGGTCAGGCCGCAAACGCGCGCCTGACCGCAATGACCATTGTGCCGCCGGCCATCCGCCAGCGGCACTATTGTTTTAGCCGCTAAAGGGCGAAGGAACGCCTCTTATGCCGCCGCCGTCAGTCTTTCACCGGCAATGCGGTATGAAATGGCTTCCGCCACATGGATACGTCCGACAGTTTGTTTGCCGTCCAAATCAGCCAATGTGCGGGCGACCTTGAGAATGCGATGATAACCGCGTGCGGAGAACTTCAACCGTTCGGCAGCATCGCGCAGCAATTGCAGCCCGGAAGCATCGGGCTCCGCATATTTTTCGATCAGCGTTGTCGTGCAGCGAGCGTTGGTGCGAATGCCTGAAGAGCCCGCCGCCGCATAACGCTCCTGCTGCGCAAGGCGGGCGCGAGCGACACGGGCGGCCACCACCGTACTCGGTTCGGCAGTCATGGGACGGATGAGGTCAGTGGCGGAGACGGCAGGAACGTCGATGCGGATATCGATGCGATTCCATCAGCGGGCCGGAAATGCGGGCCTGATAATCTGTCATGCAACGTGGCCCTCTGGCGCAAGTGAAACCCGGCTCCCCCGCTCTGCCGCACCGGCAGGGGTTCATCGCAGCGACAAGCTGGATGTCCGCCGGATAGGTGACGCGGTGATTGGCACGGGCAACGATGCATTCGCCCGTTTCCAGCGGCTGGCGCAGCGCATCCAGCACCTGAGGCGCAAATTCCGGGAACTCATCGAGGAAAAGAACGCCGTGGTGGGCAAGTGAAGCCTCACCCGGCTTGGCACGCAGCCCTCCGCCGATAAGCGCGGCCATGGTGGCGGAATGGTGTGGCGTGCGAAACGGTCTGCGGTCCGACAGCTTGCCGCCGGACAATTGGCCGGCGATGGAATGGACCATGGACACTTCCAGCAATTCCGCAGCCTCGAGCGGTGGCAGAATTGAGGGCAAGCGCGTGGCGAGCATGGATTTACCGGAGCCGGGCGGACCAACCATCAGCAGATTATGGCCACCCGCAGCTGCCACCTCCAACGCGCGCCGGGCCGTCTCCTGCCCCTTGATATCGGCCAGATCCGGCAAATTGACCGGATTGGCGCGGATGGCGGGCATCGGGCGGGAGAGAAGCTGGGTGCCGCGAAAATGGTTGGCAAGCGCAATAAGGCTGCGTGGGGCGAGAATATCGATGCCAGCCCCGGCCCAGGCTGCTTCGGGCCCGCTATCAGCCGGGCAAATCAAACCCTTCCCGAGCGCATTGGCACCGATGGCCGCGGGCAGAGCGCCCGAAACCGTGCCGATGGTGCCATCGAGATTGAGTTCGCCGAGAACCACATATTGCCCGAGCGCTTCCGCCGGGATCGCTCCCAACGCGGCCATGAGACCCAAAGCGATCGGAAGATCGAAATGCGATCCTTCCTTGGGCAAATCCGCAGGCGCAAGATTGACCGTGACTTTTTTTGCCGGCAGCGCCAGACCGGAGGCATGGAGCGCGGCCTGCACCCGCTCCCGGCTTTCCGCCACCGCCTTGTCCGGCAGGCCGACGATCTGGATGCCGACTTTTCCGGGTGCGACCATCACCTGCACCTCGACCGGCACACCCTCTATTCCCTGAAATGCAACCGTATTGACCCGCGCCACCATGGCCTGCCCCCGCAAACCGGCCACAACATCAAAGCATTATGCCCCGATGGCGGCCACTCTCAAGTAACCTGCCACAGAGCAAAGAATAAAACAAGAACATTAAGCGAACAATTTCGCGCGAACGGTGTATTTCAGTTGTATAGAGTTGTGCACGCGGAACAAACGCAGGTGGCGAGGAAATTGCCTCAGAAATCCTGTGCTTCGCGCTTTTTCTCGATCGCATCCCACAACAGGCTTGCCACATCGGCACCGCCGAATTTCTGCACTTCACGAATGCCTGTCGGTGAGGTGACGTTGATTTCCGTGAGGTAATCGCCGATCACATCGATGCCAACGAACAGGAAACCGCGCTCGCGCAGGGCGGGGCCGATACGGCGGCAGATTTCCTTCTCACGCGCGGTGAGTTCCGTTGGCTCCGGGCGGCCGCCGGCATGCATGTTGGAGCGGGCATCATTTTCCGCCGGCACGCGGTTGATCGCGCCCACGGGCTCGCCATCCACCAGAAGGATACGCTTGTCGCCCTTGCGAACATCCGGCAAGTATTCCTGGGCGATATAGGGTTCGCGGAACATCTGGCCGAACATTTCCAGCAGCGATGAGAAATTGCGGTCGTCCCGCGCGGAATGGAAGACGCCTGCACCACCATTGCCATAAAGCGGCTTGAGGATGATATCGCCCATTTCATTGCGGAAGCGGGCGATTTCAGAGACATCCTTGGTGATCAGCGTCTTCGGCATCAGATCGGCGAATTCGGTGACGAAAATCTTTTCCGGCGAGTTGCGGACCCAGGCTGGATCGTTGACAACAAGCGTTTTGGGATGAATGCGCTCGAGCAAATGGGTCGAGGTGATGTAGGCCATGTCGAATGGCGGATCCTGGCGCAGATGAATGACATCCATGGTCGAGAGATCGACCCGCTCCGGCTCCGAGAGCGAAAAGTGGTCGCCCTTGATATCGCGCAGTTCCATCTGTTCGACGGTCGCGTAGATATTGCCATCGCGCATGGAGAGGCGTTCGGGGGTATAGTGAAACAGCCGGTATCCACGTGCCTGCGCCTCAAGGCTCATGGCGAAGGTGGAGTCGCCGGCGATATTGATGCCGGAGACATGATCCATCTGGATCGCGACGTTCTTGATCTTCGCCATGCGCATCTTCCTCTTGCAGCATGCGGACGCTTCGCGGTTCCGCCGTGCCCATTGCCTCGTCTGTTCGCGATTCCCCGCAGGACCGGAAGAGACCCGGAAATGCTTCAGAAAACCCTGAAGATGTAGGGCAGCGACCATTCAAACGCAACTGCTGCGAGGGGTGCTTTTTGTGAGTTTTATTGAACCTTCACAATTCCGCAGGTGGCGCTGCGCAGAGCCCCACCTGCCGGAGTGTTTTACCAGTTCAGGCCGCCAGCTTGTAGGAACGACCGGCAAACAGCTTGTTCTTGACCCGGTAGGCCAGAGCCAGCGCCGTGGGGAAAGGACGGCGCATGAAGGCAACCTTGCGGACATACTCATCCACCCGCCAGGTAGCCCATGTTCCCGCGCGGAAATAAGCGACGTCACCCACCCGCAGGATACTGACTGTGCCGTCTTCCGCCGTCACATGCACCTCACCCTCGAGGATATAGACCGTCTCGTCCCAACCGAAGAACCAGCGGAACTCGCCCGCCGTACAATCCCACATGGCTGTGCTGGAGGCGCGGTCTCCGCTTCTGGAATGATCCGCCGCACGCGCCTGAGGATCACCGGAAATGATCCAGTCGGGGTTGATGGGGGCCGGCTGCAGCCGCAAATCGGTGCAGGACGCGCTAACCACGCTCTCGTCTTTTGCCCGGCGCAAAGAGGCGGGCAATATCGGCACCGTGCGGATGGCCATGGTCGCAGCCGCCGCGAACATCATCTTTAAAGGCATATTAGAAAACCCCCGTGAAATATTGGAGATCTTCTATCATCGGGATCGTAACGAAGCGGTTTTGACAATCGGCGCAATTTTAGTCATCGCGCCGATTTCTTATCGTCCACTCAGGCCGTTGCCAGCTGCACGGGCTGCGCCACAGCCTGTTCCGCCTTGCCGGCTATGCGCTTGCCGGTCTCGCTGGAGAAGAAGTGCAGCTTGTCCGGAGATATGGCGACCGACAAGGTAGCCGGAATCTCGACCTCCGGCGAAAACGCCACAGTCAGGTTCTGGTCGCCGATCATGCCGTGGATAAGACGCTGCGAGCCGAGTTCCTCGATATACTCGACGTGTAGCGAAAAACCGGGCTCACCTGCCGCCGCCAGGCGGAAATCTTCCGCCCGCATGCCCACAGTAACCGGGCCGGAGGTGGGGGCGAAACCGTTGAGCGCGATCAGCGACGGCCCGACCGCAAGGCTATCCCCATGCAACTCGCCGTTCAGCAGGTTCATGGCGGGAGAACCGATGAAGCTTGCGACAAAGGTGGAAGCGGGGGTGTGATAGACCTCAAGCGGTGCGCCGATCTGTTCGATGCGGCCGCCGTTCAGCACCACCAGACGATCTGCCAGCGTCATGGCTTCCAGCTGATCGTGCGTGACGTAGATCGAAGTGGTGCCGAGGCGCTTTTGCAGGCGCTTGATCTCGCCGCGCATGGAAACGCGCAGTTTGGCATCAAGGTTGGACAGGGGCTCATCAAACAGGAAGGCCGCCGGTTTGCGCACGATGGCGCGGCCCATGGCGACTCGCTGACGCTGGCCGCCGGAAAGGGCGCGCGGCTTGCGCTCCAGATAGGGTTCGAGCTGGAGCATGCGGGCGGCCTCGGCCACGCGCGCATCGATCTCCGCCTTCGGCGTCTTGCGGTTCTTCAACCCGTATTCCAGGTTCTGGCGCACCGACATATGCGGATAGAGCGCATAGTTCTGGAACACCATGGCGATATCCCGGTCAGCCGGATCTACCTGGTTGACCACCCGGTCACCGATCTTCACCGTGCCTTCGGAAATATCCTCAAGTCCGGCCACCATACGCAGGAGCGTGGACTTGCCGCAGCCGGAGGGACCGACGAGAACAATGAACTCGCCGTCCCTGATGTCGATATCGACGTGATGCACGGCACGCACGCCGCCGTGATAATCCTTGCAGACCTGACTGATTTCTATCGCGGCCATTTTCGGTTTCCTTATTTGTCGCTTTCCGTCAGGCCCTTGATGAACCAGCGCTGGAAGATCACGACGATCATCACAGGCGGCAGCATGGCCAGAACGGCAAGCGCGAAAGCTTCGTTGTAATCGGGGATTTGCGAACCGACCCAGACTTGCAGGATCGACTTGATGCCGCGCATCAGGGTGAAGAAACTCTCGTCCGTGGTCATCAGCATGGGCCAGAGGTACTGGTTCCAGCCGTAAACGAACATGATGATGAAGATCGCCGCCATCATGGTACGGGAAAGCGGGATGATCACATCAATGAAGAACTTGACCGGGCCCGCACCGTCGATGCGAGCAGCTTCCAGCAATTCTTCAGGAATGGATTTGAAGAACTGCCGAAAATAGAAGGTGCCCGTCGCGGACGCCAGAAGCGGCACGATCAGACCGGTATAGGAGTTCAAGAGGCCGAGTTTGCTCATCACCTCATAGGACGGCATGATGCGTACTTCGAGCGGCAGCAGCAGCGTGGTGAAGATGATCCAGAAGGCAAGCGTTGCAAACCGGAACCGGAAATAGACGATCGCATAGGCTGCCATCATCGACAGGACGATCTTGCCGACGGCAAAACCGATGCCGAGGATCAGCGAGTTGAGCACCATGTTGAGACCGGTGATCTGCCCGGTGAAGCCGCCCTTCTGCGTCAGGACCTTTTCATAGGTCCCGACGAAATTGTCGCCCGGAACGAGTGTCAGGCCGCTGCGGTGGATTTCCGCCGCCGTATGAGTGGACGTCATGAATGCCACGACGACAGGCAATATCAGGAACAGTGCGCCAATGATCAGCACCAGATGGTCGAGGGGTTTTGTCTTGTACATTGTCTTTTCCCTCAATTGTAATGGATGCGTTTTTCGATGAAGCGGAACTGGATGATGGTCAGAACGAAGACGACCAGCATCAGGATGACGGACTGGGCAGAGGAACCGCCGATGTCATTGCCGCGGAAACCGTCGAGAAAGACCTTGTAGACCAGCGTAATCGGATTGTTGGCGGCCTTGTCCTTCACCATCACGTCGATAATGCCGAACGTATCGAACAGCGAATAGGTGATGTTGATGATCAGCAGGAAGAAGGCAGTCGGTGCCAGAAGCGGCATGATGACCGTCCAGAACCGGCGCACGCTCGATCGGCAATCGATGGCGGCAGCCTCGCGCACGGCGACGGATACGCCCTGCAATCCGGACAGGAAGAAGATGAAATTATAAGGGATCTGCTTCCAGACCGCGACGGCAATCATGGCGAAGGCTGTATCGAAGTAGTTGAGGCCAACCTTCATATCCCAGCCCAAAAACGCGGCCATCTTGACGAAAGGCCCGATATGCTGGTCGAAAAACATCATGCCGATGAGACCCGCAACCGGCGGCGCGATGGCGTAAACGGAGATCAGCAACGTCTTGTAGGCGGAACTGCCGCGAATGACCGCATCGGCCTTGACCGCAAGCAAAAGACCGAGCGCCAGCGAAAAGAAAGTGACCAGCACGGTGAAGACAACCGTGAATTTGGCGATGTTTAGATATTCCGGATTGAAGATGGCATCGGAATAATTGGCGAAGCCCACGAACGTTGCACCGAACCCGAAAGGGTCTTCGATAAAGAACGACGATTGCACGGCCTGGACGGAGGGCCAGTAGAAGAAGATGAAAATCACCGCCAGTTGCGGCGCCAGAAACAGATAGGGCACGTAGGACGAGGAGAACTGCACGCGCTTCATGCTGGCTTCTGCGGCCTTCGCCGTTTTTCCGGTTTTTGCAGACCGGCCGGATAGAAACCGGGCCAGACGCGGTTGAGACGATGTATAGGCCACGCTTGCGCCTCCTTAATCCAAGAGCGAGCCTCCTTTCCGACGGAAAGGAGGCTCGACAACTATCGTTGGTTTCAAAAAGGGAGATCAGCCAGCCGTTTTAGCGAAACGGGCGAGAAGATCGTTGCCTTCCTTTTCGATGATGTCGAAGGCGTCCTTCGGCGTTACTTCGCCGGAGAAGATGCGGTTGTATTCGCGTTCCATGATGGAGCGGATCTGCGGGTAGAAACCGAGGCGGTAGCCCTTGGACCATTCGCCTGAAGGCAGCGACAGCTGCTGGATACCGACTTCGGCGGCAGGCTTTTCCTTGTAGAAGCCTTCAGCCTTGGCCTTTTCGTAAGCAGCCGTGGTGATAGCGACGTAACCGGTTGCCTTGTGGTAGAAGACCTGGATTTCCGGCGAAGTCAGGAACTGGAAGAAGTCAGCGACGCACTTGTTTTCGGCTTCAGACTTGCCCGACATTGCAAAGAGGGCAGCGCCGCCGATGAAGGAGTTGGTGCCAGCGCCCTTGATGGAGCCCCAGTAGGGAAGGAAGGTTGCCGAGAACGGCATGGACGCCGTCTTCTGCAGGCCACCGAACGAACCCGAGGAACCGATCCAGAGGGCAACCTTGCCTTCTTCGAAGGGCTTCTGGTTGTCGTTCCAGCCGGCGCCGTAGTAGGCGAACAGACCCTTGTCTTTCCAGTCCTTCAGCTTGTCGAACATCATGACGAGGTTCGGATCGGTGACCTTGAGCTTGGTGTCAGTGACGCTGTCGTAACCATTGTTGTTGGTTGCGAACTGGATGTTGTTGCGGGAGAAGAAGTTCTCCGTGAACTGCCAGGTGAGCTGCGACTGGACGAGCGGGATGTAACCGGCTTCCTTCAGCTTCGGTGCGACCTTTTCAAAATCTTCCCAGGTCTTCGGAGCTTCGACGCCGGCCTTCTTCAGGGCTTCGTCGTTGACATACATGATCGGCGCGGAAGTGTTGAAAGGCATGCCGACGAACTTGCCGTCAGCGGCAGCGTAGAAATAGCGGACGCCGTTGATGAAGGCTTCGCGGTCGAACTTGTAACCGGCCTTGTTGATGAGGTCTTCCGCAGGAATGACAGCGCCCTTGGCGTTGATGATGGTGGCAGCGCCAGCATCGAAAACCTGAAGAATGTTCGGCTGTTCGCCCGAACGGAAAGCAGCGATGCCGCTTGCAAGCGCTTCTTCGTATGAGCCCTTGGAAACTGGCGTCAGAGCGCATTCTTTCTGGGCTTCGTTGAACTTCTGCGAAACTTCGTTGATGACTTCGCCGTTACGGCCGCCCATGCCGTGCCACCAGGTGATGTTGGTCGCAGCCATGGAAGACGTTGCCGAAATGCTGACCGCCACTGCGGCCATGGAAATCTTCTTCAACATTACTAAATCCTCTCCACCATTTATTGGGATGAGGATGCGAATAGAGACGTTCCGTGACGCCTCTTTAACGGTTTTATGTCAGATTTATTACAGTCCCTGCGATAGGAACTCCATTCTTCCAGAAACGGATGTCTCAAGCGTCCTTGCGCTTTATCGGGCGAGCCGGATTTCCGACCACCGTCGTCCCGGCAAAGACATCCCGCGTCACCACCGAACCGGCCCCGACGATCGCGCCATCGCCAATGGTGATGCCGGCCAGAAGGATCGCGCCGCCGCCGATCCAGACATCGCGACCGATCGTGACCGGCTTTGCGATTTCAATGCCTTGCGAACGCGGAGCCGGGTCCAGGTGATGTTCGGCGCAATAGATCTGCACGGCCGGCCCCAACATCGCGCCATCGCCAATCCGCACGGGCGCAGAATCTAGAATGACGCAGCCGGTATTGAGATAGACGTTCGCACCCAACGTAATGTTGAAGCCGTAAGCGCAATGAAACGGTGCTTCGATAAAGGCTCCTTCCGCAACGGAGGCAAAGAGCGCCCGCAGCAAAGGCGACATGGCCCCGCGCTCATCCGGCGGCGCGGTGTTGTGCTGGTGAACGGCACGGCGGGCGCGGGCGCGCAGCACGTCCAGTTCGGCATCCATGCAACAGTACCATTCGCCCGCAGCCATTTTTTCCCGCTCAGTGGACATTGCCTCCCCCCTCAAAAAGCGTCGATGAAATGCTGCGGCAGGCGTCGTGGCAGGACTGCGACGATATCGAAACGCAACGAAAACCGCTCGGCATCCTTCCGGCGGGAGAGCCAAATATCGGCAGCCGCCCGAATGCGCTGTTGCGAACGGAAGCCGACCGCATCGACAGCCCCTGCACCGGAAGGCCGCGCCTTGACCTCGACGATGGCGACGACATCCTTTTTGCGGGCAATGAGATCGATTTCCCCCAGCCGGGTTCGATAACGAATGGCGAGAATGCGGTATCCCCGAAACAGCAGATAGAGTGCTGCCCAGTATTCCGCAGCGTGGCCGCGTCGCTCGGCCTTTCGTCTCTTGTTCGTTTGCCCGTCAGCGGCCATCCGCATCCTTCATATCCAGCAGCCGTTGATAAAGCTCCTTGCGCGGCAGGCCCGTCAGCTTTGCCGCCTCGGCTGCGGCCCTTGCGGCAGGCATGGTTGTGACAAGATCCTTCAGAAGTCTCTCGACATCCTCGATGTCGGGAATTTCGTCATAAGAGGGCGGCTCTATCAGGAGCACGATCTCGCCCTTCACCACACGGTCCTCGTCGTAATATTCCGCAAGCTCGCCCAGCGTGCCACGCCGGAACTCCTCGAAAGTCTTGGTCAGCTCACGGCACACCACAGCACGGCGATCGCGGCCAAGGACTTCCGATGCCACCTTTACGGAAGTTCCAATGCGGCGTGGCGATTCAAAAAACATGAGGGTGGCCGGAATTTTCGCAAGTTCGGCAAAACGGTCGCGCTTGCCGCGATCCTTTACCGGCAGAAAGCCCGCGAACAGAAAGGCGTCACTCGGCATGCCAGAACCGACAAGGGCAGCAAGCGGCGCAGATGCTCCCGGCACCGGCACGACGCGATGACCGGCCTCCAGCGCGAGCTGACCAAGGCGATAACCGGGATCGGAGACGAGTGGCGTTCCGGCATCCGACACAAGCGCCACGGATTTTCCGGCCTCCAAAGCGGCGATGAGTTTTGGTCCCGCTTCCTGCGCATTATGCTCGTGATAGGAGAGCGGACGTGTGCGGATACCGTAACGCTCAAGCAAAATGCGGGTGACGCGGGTATCCTCGCAGGCAAGGACGTCGGCCGAAGCCAGCGTTTCCAGCGCCCGGATGGTGATGTCTCCGAGATTGCCGATGGGGGTGGCCACGAGATAGAGCGCCGGCTCCAACGGCCGCGCCGGAATAGTGGCCGTGCCGATCCTGAAGCTCTTGGTCGCCTGTCCGGCGTCGCTGTTCGATATTTCTTCCGTCACACGGCTTCCAATCATTCTGGCCGATCATTCCCGGCCGTCGCTCCAGTTTTACCCCTTTATGGGCAATAGAAAACCGGCGAACAAGGTCCACGGGCGGTCACAGGCTGTGGATCATGCTGTATAGCAGCAAAATGACCGGCGGCAGATGCACTCGGCTCTTGCATTTTCTGCAATAACTCTGCCATTTTGCCCGTCCACATTATCCGGCGTTCCGGCCGGTCAAGACTCTTCTTACCGATCCGGCGGTGGCCGGGTCGCAACGGTTGAAAGCGGTAGCGTCCATGCGTATTACTCTTGAGCGGTCGAACCTTCTTAAATCGCTGAACCACGTCCACAGGGTCGTCGAGCGTCGTAACACGATCCCGATCCTGTCCAACGTTCTGCTGCGCGCATCCGGCGCCAATCTGGATATGAAGGCGACCGACCTCGACCTCGAAATCACCGAAGCGACGCCGGCCATGGTGGAGCAGGCGGGCGCGACCACCGTGCCGGCGCATCTGCTTTATGAAATCGTGCGCAAGCTGCCGGATGGTTCCGAAGTGCTTCTGGCCACCAATCCGGATGGCTCCACAATGACGGTTGCTTCCGGCCGTTCGAAGTTCTCGCTGCAATGCCTTCCAGAAACCGATTTCCCGGATCTGACCGCCGGTACCTTCAGCCACACCTTCAAACTGAAGGCGACCGACCTGAAGATGCTGATCGACCGGACGCAATTTGCGATTTCGACCGAAGAGACACGCTATTATCTGAACGGCATCTTCTTCCACACCATCGAAAGCAACGGCGACCTCAAGCTGCGCGCAGTCGCGACGGACGGTCACCGCCTTGCGCGCGCCGATGTGGATGCGCCTTCCGGCTCCGAAGGCATGCCGGGCATCATCATTCCGCGCAAGACCGTCGGCGAATTGCAGAAGCTGATGGACAATCCCGAACTTGATGTCACTGTTGAGGTATCGGACGCGAAAATCCGCCTGACAATCGGCTCGGTCGTTTTGACCTCGAAGCTGATCGACGGCACCTTCCCGGATTACCAGCGCGTCATCCCCACCGGCAACGACAAGGAAATGCGCGTCGATTGCCAGACCTTCGCCCGTGCGGTCGATCGCGTGTCGACCATCTCTTCCGAGCGTGGCCGCGCCGTGAAGCTGGCGTTGACCAACGGCCAGCTGACGCTGACCGTCAACAATCCGGATTCCGGCAGTGCGACGGAAGAAGTGGCTGTCGGTTACGACAATGATTCGATGGAAATCGGCTTCAATGCCAAATATCTCCTCGACATCACCTCGCAGCTTTCCGGTGAAGACGCGATTTTCCTTCTGGCGGATGCGGGCTCGCCAACGCTCGTTCGCGACACCGCCGGCGACGATGCGCTTTATGTTCTGATGCCGATGCGCGTTTAAAGTGGACTTTTTGTCTTCAAATCAATCAAAAAACGCCGGTGGATCGCTCCACCGGCGTTTTTTGATTCGGCGCAGACAGATTTCTAACGCTAAACGAATTTTTCCAATTACGACATTTTGCCTTGTTTTAGCGCCAAATGAGATCAACAGTGCGTAACATTTTTTTGACAATGACCAAAATACATCCGAGGGGAATTATGGCACTCAACCTGAAGCAACGCTTTGAAAGAAAATTTGAGGAAGAAATCCGCTTTTTCAAAGGCATGGTCAGCCAGCCGAAAAAGGTCGGAGCCATCGTCCCGACATCCTCCATCACGGCAAGAAAAATGGCGAGTGTCATCGACCCGCATTCCGACCTGCCAGTTCTCGAACTCGGCCCCGGTACCGGTGTCATCACCAAGGCCATTCTGGCACGCGGCATCAAGCCGGAGCGCCTGACGGCCATCGAATATTCGACCGATTTCTACAATCAGCTTCTCAGAAGCTATCCGGGCGTCAACTTCATCAATGGCGATGCCTTCGATCTGAATGCGACACTTGGCGAGCACCAGGGCCAGATGTTCGACAGCGTCATTTCCGCCGTACCGATGCTGAATTTTCCGATGGCCGCCCGCATCAAGCTTCTCGACGAATTGCTGAAACGCGTGCCGCACGGCCGCCCCGTCATTCAGATATCCTACGGTCCGATTTCCCCGATCGTTGCGCAGCCGCATCTCTACCACATCCGCCATTTCGATTTCATCGTGCGCAACATTCCTCCGGCGCAATTGTGGACCTATACCCGGGCCTGATCACACGGCAGAGTGGGCAAAGGCCGTCATTTCCCGGTCGTGACAGATGGTTAGGGTACTGATTTGCCCTTCCATCGCCATTGAGGACCGTTCCCATGCACGCCCTTTACATTACCCATCCCCAGGTCCGGATCGATCCGGCGGTTCCGGTTCCGGAATGGGGACTTTCGGACTTGGGTGCACGGCGGGCGTGTGAGGCAAGCCGCCTGCCATGGGCACGCGCATTGCGCCGGATCGTGTCGAGCGCGGAAACCAAAGCCATCGAAACCGCCCGAATCCTTGCTGAAACATCCGGCGCGGATATTGAGATCATCGAGGCGATGCATGAGAACGACCGGTCGGCCACAGGCTTCCTGACGCCGCCGGAATTCGAAAAGGCCGCCGACTGGTTTTTTGCCCATCCGCGAGAAAGCTTCCACGGCTGGGAACGGGCAATCGATGCGCAGGCGCGAATTGTTAACGCCGTCACGGCCGTTCTAGGCCGGCACGACCCGCAACAGCCGATTGCCTTTGTCGGCCATGGCGGCGTCGGCACGCTTTTGAAATGCCATATCGAAGGCGTCGGCATCAGTCGCAGCAAGGACCAGCCACCCGGCGGCGGCAATCTTTTCCGGTTCCCAATCGCCGAATTTTCACTTGCAGCTCAGCGCCCCACATGCGACTGGACGGCAATGGAAACATGGCAGGGATAAGACAATGACCGCGCGCGAAAAACTGATCGTCGGGCTCGATGTTCCGACTGTGCAACAAGCTGAAGACATCGTGTCGAAGATTGGCGATGAGGTTCTGTTCTACAAGATCGGCTATCAGCTGGTATTTGCCGGTGGTCTCGAATTCGCCCGCGACCTTGCCCAGAGCGGCAAGAAAGTCTTTCTCGACATGAAACTGCTCGACATCGACAACACCGTCGCCTCCGGCGTCGAAAACATCGCCCGCATGGGCATGTCGATGCTGACCCTGCATGCCTACCCGAAAGCCATGCGCGCCGCAGTCAAGGCAGCCGAAGGCTCTGGCCTCTGCCTGCTTGGTGTCACCGTGCTAACCTCGATGGATGATGCCGATCTTGCGGAAGCCGGCTATGCATCGGATGCCCGTTCGCTGGTGCTGCGCCGTGCGGAACAGGCGCGCGAGGCGGGCATGGGCGGCATCGTCTGTTCGGCAGAGGAATCGACGGCGGTGCGTGAAATCTTGGGCCCCGACCTTGCCGTCGTCACCCCAGGTATTCGCCCGGCCGGTGCCGAGGCGGGAGACCAGAAGCGCGTGATGACGCCTTTTGACGCCATCAAGGCCGGTTCGAGCCATCTGGTTGTCGGCCGCCCCATCGTCAGAGCAGAAGATCCGAAAGCAGCAGCCTGCGCCATTCTTGACGACATGCTGCGCGCCAGCTTTCCGGCAAATCAATAAGGACCATGGGAGGAGACGAAATGGCAAAGGGTTACTGGATAGCGCGCGTGGATGTACGCGACAACGAACGCTACAAGGACTACGTGTCGACTGCGAAGCCCGCTTTCGAGAGGTTCGGCGCCAACTTTCTCGCCCGCGGCGGTGCGTTGACCGAACTTGAAGGCAAGGCACGCGCACGCAACGTCATCATCGAATTCCCCTCTGTGCAGCACGCGATCGATTGCTACAACTCGCCCGAATACCAGGCGGCGGCCAAAATCCGTCAGGAAGTCGCCGACGCGGAGATGATGATCGTCGAAGGAATTTGACGGTCGTCAACCGCATTTCCAAAACTAGTCCCGTGCCTGGTGACAACGTCTCTTCACGCGCGCACGGCTTTGGGCTAATAGACTGAAAAACGCTTTATCGACAGCTTCTGAGGAGCCTCCCATGACCTTGGCCAACCTTCCACCCCTCGTCACCGTTTTCGGCGGTTCGGGTTTCGTCGGGCGGCATGTCGTGCGGATGCTCGCCAAGCGCGGTTATCGCATCCGCGTTGCCGTGCGCCGTCCCGATCTTGCTGGTTTCCTGCAGCCGCTCGGCAATGTCGGCCAGATCTCGTTTGCCCAGGCGAACCTGCGGTATCGCGACTCCATCGTCAAAGCCATCGAAGACGCCGACCACGTGGTCAATTGCGTTGGCATTCTGGCCGAAAGCGGCCGCAACACCTTTGACGCCGTGCAGGAATTCGGCGCGAAAGCCATTGCCGAGGCAGCCCGCAACGCCGGTGCAGCGCTGACGCACATCTCCGCCATCGGTGCCGATGCCAATTCGTCGACCGGCTACGGCCGCACAAAGGGCCGCGCCGAGGCAGCAATCCATTCCGTTCTGCCCGGCGCCGTAATCCTGCGTCCTTCGATCATCTTTGGACCGGAAGACGACTTCTTCAATAAATTCGCCAAGATGGCCCGCAGCCTGCCGTTCCTGCCGCTGATCGGCGGCGGAAAAACCAAGTTTCAGCCGGTCTATGTCGAAGATGTAGCAGAAGCCGTTGCCCGCAACGTGGATGGCAAGCTGAAGCCCGGCGCCATCTATGAACTTGGTGGCCAGGACGTCATGACGTTCCGCGACTGTCTTGAGGCGGTTCTTGCCGCAACCTACCGTCAGCGTCCTTTCGTCAACCTGCCTTTCGGCGTCGCCTCAATGATCGGAAAAATCGCTTCGCTGGTGCCGCTGATTACGCCGCCGCTGACTGTCGATCAGGTGACCATGCTGAAAAAGGATAATGTCGTTTCCGCTGACGCGGAAAAGAACGGCCTGACCCTGGAAGGCATCGGCATTACGCCCGTTCGCGTCGCTTCCGTCCTGCCGTCCTACATGGTGCACTATCGCCCGCACGGACAGTTCTCGAACGCCGGAAAAGCAGCATAAGCCTACCGTCGCGCATTAACGATCTGAACGAAAGCGGGAACCATTCCCGCTTTTTGTTTTTGCGCAATTCAATCGCAACCAAACCGCTATTGGCGCATTTCCCCCTCAACTGCAGGGGAGGTGCACCATCGACTGAAGCTGTTTTGAACAGTCGGGTAAAAGTTAACGGCAAAGTGGCCTCCACAGCCAAGCGTGGCACAAGCGCAACTGTGGAAAAGACTTCGCATTAACCCGGTATTCAGCAAGCCGCTTTATTGATAATGGCCACATTCCTAACATATCCAGAACCCTCACTTCACACACGGCGGCGTAATCCGCGCGAACGAACGTCTGAAAGGCAATAATAAAATGGGCAGATCTATCGCACTCTTTTTTGCGTGTGCGGCTTTGGTGGTTCTGGCGGGTTCTTTCATGGCGCCGGGCACGGTTGCAGCGGGTAAGAGCGGTTGCGCTCCCGCCTACGGTGTCGACCCTTGCGCAACGGCTTCGATCAGCACGAACTGATCAGCTTTCACAAGTCTCAAATAAAAAGCGCCTCCGGATTCTCCGGGGCGCTTTTTATTTTGTCCGTGCATTGGAAACGAACGGCTACTTTAAAGCTCGGCTCAACGGTAGAGCAGAAGTGCCGCCAGACCCAGCGAGCCGATGACGATGCGCCACCAGGCAAAGGGTGCAAAACCGCGTCGCGAGACGAAGTCCAGCAGCGAGCGCACGACGAACAGGCCGGAGACGAAAGCGGCGATGAAGCCTACGGCAATCAGTGCACTGTCATCGAAGCTCAGCGCATCGCGGTTCTTGTAGAGATCGAGCACAAACGCGCCGAGCATGGTCGGCATCGCCAGGAAAAACGAGAATTCGGCGGCGGAGCGCTTGTCCGTGCCCATCAACAGCGCGCCGACAATGGTGGCGCCGGACCGGGAGGTGCCCGGAACCATCGCAAGGCACTGGAACAGACCGATCTTGAAGGCAAGCGACGGCGGATAATCCATGATGTCGGTATATCTGGGCTTCAGCGGCATCCGGTCGACGGCCAGCAATATTACGCCGCCGATAACCAGTACGATACAGATGAGGATCGGTGTTTCGAACAGCACCGTCTTGATGAAGTCATGCGCCAGAGCGCCGATCACCGCCGCCGGCAGGAAGGCGACAGCGACAGCCAGCACGAAGCGGCGCGCCTTGGCACTTGTTGGCATCGCCATGGCGATCGACACAAGCTTCTGAAAATAAACAAGAAGTATAGCAATGATCGCGCCGAGCTGGATGAGAACGGCAAAGGTGTTGCCCGGCGATTTGAAGCCGAGAAAATGCCCGGCCAGCAGCACATGCGCCGTTGAGGAAACGGGAATGAACTCCGTAAGACCCTCGATAATGCCCAGCAAAAGCGCGCTGATGATCGATTGGTCACCCATGAGGTATCCTTTTTTAAGGGGGAAGCGGGAATGGAAAGCAATTGCGTTAAACTTGTTTTAAAGTAGCCAAGCTCTTATAGCTTCTTGATGAAGCGAAACTGAAAAAGTTTTCCGGCAATTGTCGATCATGACAACCAATCGTAAAAATTGAGTACCGATGCCAACTCTCTATCACTCTCCCATGTCGACCGCATCCCGGTTCGTTCGTCTGATCCTTTCGGAATACGGGTTCCAGACCGATCTCGTGGAGGAGCAGCCGTGGGAAAGAAGGCGGGAGTTTCTGGCGCTGAATCCGGCGGGCACCCTGCCGGTCTATCTCGATGATAATATGCGCTCTCTCAGCGGTCCCTACGTGCTCGCCGAGTTTCTCGACGAAACGCACGGGGTTTTGAAGCGTGACCGGCGATTGCTGGCGGAAGACCCGTTTCAGCGGGCGGAAATCCGCCGCTTGACCGAGTGGTTCCTGCAGAAGATGGAAAACGATGTGACCCGACCGCTGGTGCGGGAGCGGGTTTATAAATTGCAGATGACGGCGGCGCAGGGTGGTGGCCCCCCGGATTCCAAGCTTCTGCGCACCGCGCGTAACAATGTTCGTCAGCACATCAAATATCTGGAATGGCTGGCGGGTTCGCGCACTTGGCTCGCCGGCGACCGATTGAGTTATGCCGATCTGGCCGCGGCTGCTTCTGTTTCGGTGCTGGATTATCTCGGCGAAATCAACTGGCTTGAAGCGCCCATTGCCAAGGAGTGGTATCAGCGGCTGAAATCGCGCCCGTCCTTCCGGCCGTTCCTCAGCGAGCGCATTCCGCGCCTTGCCCCCTCCTCCCACTACGCCGATCTGGATTTCTAAGTTTCGGCCTCCCGGTTATTTGCTGCGGCGTGTAGCTACGCATATATATGTCGCAGAGTAACCCGCAGGAGAAACGACCATCGACGTTGCCAGCGACAAGCAGCGGATACGCGCTCGCAAACTGACGGACTTCGTTCGTCAGGAGGCGCTTTCGCTCGGCTTCGATCTCTGTCGTATCACCGCGCCGGACAGCATTCCGCTGGCACCGGGACGGTTGAGGCAGTTTCTGGATAAGGGCTATCATGGCACCATGGCGTGGATGGAGGAGACCGAGGCCCGTCGCGCTGAGCCGAAAACGCTGTGGGGCGACGTGCGCTCCATTGTCATGTTCGGGCTGAATTACGGGCCTGAGGAAGATCCTCGCGGCGTTCTTTCCAAAGCCGACAAGGCAGCCATTTCGGTCTATGCCCGCAACCGCGACTATCACGACGTCATAAAAGGGCGACTGAAAGAAATCGCCACCCGTTTTGCCGCGCGCGCCGGCGAGGACGTGAAGGTCTTCGTTGACACTGCGCCGGTGATGGAAAAACCGCTTGCCGCAGCAGCGGGTCTCGGCTGGCAGGGCAAACACACCAATCTGGTCAGCCGCACCCATGGTTCCTGGCTGTTTCTCGGCAGCATGTTCACCACCGCCGAGCTTTGTCTTGATGAGGCAGAGAAGGACCATTGCGGCTCCTGTCGCGCCTGTCTCGATGCCTGTCCGACGGCCGCCTTCCCCGCCCCCTACCAGCTGGACGCCCGCCGCTGCATCTCCTACCTCACCATTGAGCACAGAGGCGTCATCCCGCACGAGTTCCGGCCGATGATAGGCAACCGCATCTATGGCTGCGACGATTGCCTTGCCGCCTGTCCCTGGAACAAATTCGCGGCCAGCGCCTCCGAGATGAAGCTGCAGGCGCGCGAGGATTTGAAGGAACCTTCCATCGCCTTCCTGCTGACGCTGGACGACGCTGCCTTCCGCAGCTTCTTCAGCGGCTCACCGGTCAAGCGCATCGGGCGTAACCGCTTCATCCGCAACGTGCTGATAGCTGCTGGAAACTCGCGCGACCGGCAATTCGTGCAGCAATGCAAGTCTCTCGCCGGAAAAGACCCGGCACCGGAGGTGCGCGGCATGGCCGCATGGGCTTTGTCGCAGCTAATGGACAGCGAGGAATTCCGTGCATACTCTGCCGGCCGCGCCCCGGAGCCTGATCCAGAGGCGGAAATGGAATGGCAACTGGCAGAGGCGTGACCCATGCATGTGATGATTTTCGGCGCAGGATATTCGGGCAAGGCCATCGCAAACGCGCTGAAAACCGAAGCTGCAACGATATCGGGCACCACGCGCAGCACGGACAAGTTCGCAAGCCTTGCTGCAACTGGCATGACACCCTTCCTGTTCGACGGTGCCCATCTTAATGACGATCTCATCGCCACAATGGCCAATGTCACGCATCTCGTGCAGTCCATCGCGCCGGGCAAGGATGGAGATCCACTGCTTGCGCTTTTGGGCGACGACCTGAAACGGCTTCTGCCCAAGCTTGAATGGATCGCTTATCTTTCCACCGTTGGCGTCTATGGCGACCATGACGGCGCATGGGTGGATGAGGAAACCCCGTGCCGCCCGGTTTCCGCCCGGTCAGTGGAACGCGTTGCTGCCGAAACCGCCTGGGCTGCGGCTGCTGAAAAAGCGGGGGTGCCGCTTGCGATCTTGCGCCTTTCGGGGATTTACGGCCCCGGACGCAATAGTTTCATGAATTTCGAAAAGGGAACGGCGCGCAGGCTGGTAAAGAAAGACCAGGTGTTCAACCGCATCCGGGTTGAGGATATTGGTGCGGCCCACGCCTTTCTGGCGCGGAGAAATGAACGCGGCGTCTTCAATGTGACGGATGATGAACCCGCCCCGCCGCAGGATGTGGTGAGCTTCGCCGCCACGTTGATGGGCGTCGAGCCGCCTCCCGAACAGGCATTCGAGACCGCCGATCTGACGCCGATGGCACGCTCCTTCTACGGCGAGAACAAGCGCGTTTCCAACGCCAGGATACGTGGCCTCGGTTTCGATTTCAGCTTCCCGGAGTACAAAATCTCCCTGACACAATTGTGGGAAAGCGGCCTCTGGCGGGGCTAAAAATCCCCCATTTAAAAGCGATGAAAAATCCTTCCAAACCCGTTTTTGAGGATGGTTTTGGTGGTTTTTCAGTCAATTAGGCTTTTATTAACCATGCAAAAATCGCTAAAATCATAGCCATTAGAAAAATATTTCACTCACATTTCGTGAACTGGATTCACGAAGGCGTGACTTGTAACAGCATTTCCATTGAGCATTGATTCTGCGTCATTTTTTCCACTTTTCAACAATAAGGCACCGACGACACCTTTCCGGCTAATGATCACGAATGTTACGGTCTGTAACACTTCGTGATTTGAGATCAGCTTTTTTTCGCCATTTTTCCCTCGCCCTACAATCTCGCATTCAAACGCGTTCAGGCCAGACAATGGCCGTTTAGCAAGGGCACAATCAATCGGCGCGGGGCCGATTTTCAGGGAAGCACAGTTTGTTGAATATCCGTCGTATAACTTTCACCGTCGCAACTATAGCCGCCTGTTCCATCATTGCGCCTCTTCAGGCGAATGCGGCAAATGGTTGTGGAGGGGCATCGTGGTATGCGTTGAGCTCCAAGACTGCTTCGGGCGAGCGTATGAACGCCGCCAACATGACCGCCGCTCACCGCTCGCTGCGGTTCGGCACCAAGGTCAAGGTTACCAATGCCCGTAACGGCAAGGCCGTTGTGGTACGCATCAATGACCGCGGTCCGTTCATCAAGGGTCGCGTTCTCGATCTTTCCAAGGCCGCTGCCAAAAACATCGGCATGATCAGTTCCGGCACCGCCAAGGTCTGCTACGAGGTCGTCAGCGCCGATTGAGCCTTGCCCTTGCCGCCATTCGCGCCTACCAACCGGGCTAATCAGCAAAATGAGGTAGACAATGCGTTTGGGCGGGCGTTTGGCCGGAGCAATCGAAGTATTGGCGGATATTGAGGGACGCAGGCGTCCCGTTGCCGATGCTCTGAAGGACTGGGGACTTGCCCATCGTTTCGCAGGTTCGGGTGACAGGGCCGCGATCGGCAACATCGTCTATGACGCGCTGCGCATGAAACTGTCACACGCCTGGCTGATGGATGACGACAGCGCCGCCTCGCTTGGTTATGCAGTTCTGCTGCGCCAATGGGGCAAGAGCTTTTCGGAACTTGCGGCGGAATTCGACGGCGACAAATTTGCCCCTGCCGCGCCTGATGAAGAAAAGCAGAAAGCCTTTCTCTCCCGTTCTCTCGCCGATGCACCAGCCCATATTCAGGGCGACATTCCCGAATGGGTTCAAGCATCCTTCGAGACGGCGTTCGGAGAGGGCTGGCTTGCCGAGGCGCAGGCGCTGAACCAGCGCCCGACACTTGATCTGCGGGCCAACACGCTGAAGGCCACTCGCGACAAGGTGCTGAAGGCGCTGGAAGAGAGCGGTGCGGAAGCCACGCATATCGCCCGTCAGGGTGTCCGCATCCCCGCCGGCGAAGGCCCTTCCCGCCTGCCGAATGTGACCGCAGAACTGTCCTTCCAGAAAGGCTGGTTCGAAGTTCAGGACGAGGGATCGCAGATCGTTGCCGATCTTGCCGGCGCGCATGAAGGCGAACAGATCCTCGATTATTGCGCCGGTGGCGGCGGCAAGACGCTGGCCATGGCCGCCAGCATGAACAACAAGGGTCAGGTTCACGCCTTCGACGCCGATCGCAAGCGCCTCGCGCCGATTATCGAGCGGCTGAAACGAGCCGGCACGCGCAATGTACAGGTTCATGACCGCGCAGCCGGACTTGTCCCGTTTCATGAAAAATTCGATCGCGTTCTGGTGGACGCCCCCTGCACTGGCACCGGAACATGGCGCCGGCGGCCCGACACCAAATGGCGGCTGACGACACGCAATCTGGAAGAACGGGTACAGCAGCAGGGCGAGGCCCTTTCGCAGGCCAAGGGTTTTGTACGCCCCGGCGGCGAGCTGCTTTATGTCACCTGCTCGGTTCTGCCCGAGGAAAACGAGCAGCAGGTCACGCGCTTCTGCGAAGAAAATCCGCAATTCTATATCGGTTCGGCACTGGATCGCTGGCAGACGACTTTTGGCGGCAATGCGAACAAACCGCATTCCTCTGACGGCAAGACAGTGACGCTGACGCCTGCAACTACAGATACGGATGGTTTCTTCTTCTGCGTAATGAAACGCAAAGCGTGAAACAGGTTTTGCACGCGCTGATTTTACTTCGAAAAATACCGAGTAGCTTGTTTCAAAGCATTCTAAACTAGAATATTTGACACAAGTTTGCGATTGGGTCAGAACTCGCTTGCCGCAGCGTGAAGTTATTTCACGCCTGCCCAAGGAGAGGGATCATGATCCGCAAAACCATTCTCAGCGCGTCTTTCGCGCTTCTGGCCGCATCCGCGACCTTCACCGCGCTTCCCGCCCGCGCTGCGACCGACGCCGCCGCTGTCGTCAAGCATTACGCCGACGTCGCGCATGCGAAATACGAGGATTCGCTGACCACGGCGAAGGCGCTGGACAAGGCAATCGACGCGCTGATCGCAACACCGAGCGAAGGAACGCTGAAAGCTGCACGTGAAGCGTGGATCAAGGCGCGCGTTCCATACCAGCAATCGGAAGTCTATCGTTTCGGCAACCCTGTGGTCGACGCCTGGGAAGGCAAGGTAAACGCCTGGCCGCTGGATGAAGGCCTGATCGACTATGTCGACGGTTCCTACGGCACCGAGAGCGACGAGAACGAGCTTTACGTCGCAAACATCATCGCCAATCCGAAGATCAAGATCAGTGGCGAAGATGTCGATACCTCGAAGATCACCCCCGAACTGATCGAAAGCCTGCACGAGGCGGGCGATGTCGAAGCCAATGTGACGACCGGTTACCACGCCATCGAATTCCTGCTCTGGGGCCAGGACCTGAACGGCACCGGACCTGGTGCGGGCAACCGCCCCTATACCGACTACGACAAGAAGAATTGCACGAACGGCAATTGCGACCGCCGCGCCGATTACCTGAAGTCCGCCTCCACCCTGCTGATCAAGGATCTTCAGGAAATGGTGGACGCCTGGGCGCCGGAAGGCGAAGCCACCAAGACAGTGGAAGCCGACCCGAAAGCCGGCCTGACCGCCATTCTCACCGGCATGGGCTCTCTTTCCTATGGCGAGCTGGCAGGGGAGCGCATGAAGCTCGGCCTTCTGCTGCACGATCCGGAAGAGGAGCATGATTGCTTCTCCGACAATACCTATAATTCGCATCTTAACGACGCCATCGGCATCGCATCTGCCTATACCGGCGAATATACCCGTGTGGATGGAACGAAGATGACCGGCGCCTCGCTGTCGGAGCTGGTCGGCGCCAAGGACAAGGCGCTGAACGACGAGATGACGGCGAAGCTGAACAAGACGCTCGACGCCATGCATGCCATGGAAAAGCGTGCCCAGACGGTCGAGGCCTACGACCAGATGATCGGCGAAGGCAACAAGGAAGGCAACGCCGTGGTTCAGGCGGCCATCGACGGCCTTCTCGACCAGACGAAAACCGTCGAACGCGTGATTGCGGCACTCGATCTCGGCAAGATCGAACTTGAGGGTTCCGCCAGCCTCGATAATCCGAACGCCGTCTTCAAATAAGAGCCAATGCGGGCCGCAGATCGCTGCGGCCCGCCATTCCCATGCTTTCCATGAACTCATCGCTGCCGCGGATCCGCAAGCCGTTCTTCTTCGCCGGGGCAGCCTGCCTTGTGGCATCGATGGTGCTTGCCGCGCCGCTTCGTGACGATCTGACGGAAAAAGACCAAAGCCGGGTGCAGGCTGTCACCGCGCCGACGATGGATTTTACCATGCCGGAGCCCTTCGAGGCCATGTCCGGCGGGGCAACGACCAGCACCCATAAAGCCGATAGCGGCGCGTTTTCGCATCCATCCGCAACAATGCCGTTTGAGAGAAAACAGGATTTCAAGCTCGGCAATGCGCTGTTCCAGAAGCTCTGGGTGTCTTCCCCCTCCTCCACGCAAGCCTCGGACGGGTTGGGGCCGCTCTATAACGCCCGATCCTGCCAGGCCTGCCATGTGAAGGACGGCAGAGGCCGACCGCCACTTGCCGGCGAAGATGCCGTCTCCCTGTTTCTGCGGCTGGCCCGGCCTGCCCGCAACGAGGCGGAACGGGCAGCGATTGCGCGCCACGAGGTGTTGAATTTTCCCGACGAGACCTATGGCAGGCAGCTTCAGAACCTTGCCATTCCCGGCCTCGCTGCAGAGGGCAAACCTGTCGTCACCTATATCCAAAAACCCGTGCGGCTGGCCGACGGCGAGGTGGTGATGCTGCGCAAGCCAGACTATGCCGTGGCAGGCCTGCACTATGGCCCCCTGGGCGTCGATACGACTTTGTCGGCGCGGATTGCAATGCCAACCCTTGGGCTTGGGCTGATCGAGGCTATTGCCGATGCCGATATTCTGGCCGGCGCCGATCCGGATGACAAAAATGGTGACGGCATTTCCGGGCGCCCTGCTTTTGTACGGGATCACCGGACCGGCGAAGTGAAGCTCGGCCGATTTGGCTGGAAAGCCCAGAACGCCAGCGTCCGCGACCAGAGCGCCAGCGCCTTCTCCCACGATATCGGCATTTCCACGCCGGATGCACAAAACGCCTATGGTGATTGCACCGACGTTCAGAAAGACTGTCTTGCCATGCCGACCGGCGTGCAGCCACGGCTTGGGCCAGTGGAGGCGCCGGACCCCATTCTCGATCTCGTGACCTTTTACACCGAAAACCTTGCAGTGCCGCAGCGCCGCGATGTGGGTGATCCCACCGTGTTGCGGGGAAAGCAGCTTTTTTACGCATCCGGCTGCACATCCTGCCATACACCGAAATTCGTCACCCGCCGTGACGCTGCCGACCCCATGCAGTCTTTCCAGCTGATCTGGCCCTATTCGGATTTTCTGCTGCACGACATGGGAGAGGAGCTTGCCGACGGCCAGCAGGTGGGCGAAGCAAGCGGGCAGGAATGGCGAACCCAGCCGCTCTGGGGTATCGGTCTGACGCAAAGCGTGAATGGCAACGGTTTTTACCTGCATGACGGGCGGGCGCGCAGCCTGACAGAAGCGATATTATGGCACGGCGGCGAAGCGCAAAAAGCGCGCGATGCCTTTGCCGCCTTGCAAAAATCCGACCGGCAGGCTTTGCTGGCTTTTCTGGAGTCCCTTTGATGAAAAATGCCATGCGAAAAATACCCGGTCTCATCTCCGTGCTGCTGCTTTTGGGTATGCGGCCCGCAATGGCGCAGGATGTGGAGCTGATGCCGCCGCCACCGCTCGACCCCGTACAGGTGCGGGGCGTGGTGGAAAAAGCGGTGAACGGTTTCATCCGTCCCGGCTATGACCACTTCCGGCAATCGGCAGAGAAGCTGGAAGGCAGCATGAAGGCTTTCTGCGCCGCCCCTTCCAAAACGACGGATGAGGCGGCCAAAGCGGCCTTTGCCGATACGGTCTCCAGCTGGTCAACCATCGAGATCGTTCGGGTCGGTCCGGTGATCGAGCACAACCGCTTCGAACGTGTGCTCTATTACCCAGACAAGAAGGGTCTTGGCCTGAAACAGGTACAGCGTTACCTTGCGGAAAAGGATGAAAGCGTCACCAGCGCCGAGAGCCTGAAGGGCAAGAGTGTCGCAGCGCAGGGCCTCGGCGCGCTGGAATTCGTGCTCTATGGCACCGACGCGGGTGACCTGTTCGACAAGAAGGGCAATTTCCGTTGCCGCTATGGCGCGGCGATTGCCGGCAACGTTGCCAATGTGGCGGAAGAGCTTTCTGACAGCTGGAACGCACCTGATGGAGCGCAGAAAAACTGGACGCAGCCCGGCGCGGATAATCCCGTCTTTCGCGATGAGCGTGAGGCGCTGGTTGCGCTGCTTGGCATTCTCGTACACGGCGCCGAAGCAATCCGCGACCAGCGCATAGAGACGTTCTACAAGGGGCCGGACAAGGCGAAGTTTCCCCGCACGGCGATCTACTGGCGGTCCGGCCTGACGTGGAAAAGCATTGCCGCAAACATCAAGGCCGTTCAAACCCTCCTGCAAACGGCCGATATGGTCGAACTCGTGCCATCCGACCAGCGCTCCATCGTAAACTCCATCGATTTCATCGCCAAATCGATGATTCGCATTGCCGGAACGATTGATACCAACGTGGAACAGGCGCTTGATGACGACCAGCAACGCGCCAAGGTGGATTACCTGCTGCTGAACGGCAAAGACCTGATCTACCGCCTCAACGACCAGTATGGCGGCGCAATCGGTCTCAGCTCCGGCTTTTCCTTCGCCGACGGAGACTGAGGCGGTGATATCAGGCAAAAAGCCGACGCTGATAGACAGGCGCAGCTTTATCAAGGCAGCGGGCATTCCGTTCCTTGCGACGCTCGCTACCGGCTCGCTGCATGCGCTTGAACGCGCCGACGCTGTCTTCGCTTCCGCTTTTCGCGCCCATGACGGTTCCTACGGCATTGCGACTGTGAGCGAACGCGGCGAGATCATCGACCGTGTTGCGCTCCCAGCCCGCGCCCATGGAATGGCAACGAGCCATGCGACCGGCATGACAGTGGCCTTTGCGCGCCGGCCCGGCACCTTCTTCATGGCCTTTGACCCCGCGCGACGCCGCGAACCTGTCGTGATGCACACGCCGGAAAACCGCCACTTCTACGGCCACGGACAATTTTCTCCCAACGGTGCGATCCTCTACGCCAGCGAAAACGACTTCGATGGCAATCGCGGTGTTATCGGGCTTTACGATGCCCGCAACGGATTTGCTCGCATCGGTGAATACGACGGCCACGGCATTGGCACCCATGACATGACCGTGAGCGACGATGGCAGGCTGATCGTGATCGCCAATGGCGGCATCGAGACCCACCCGGATTTCGGCCGAACCAAACTCAATGTCGACAGCATGCAGCCGTCGCTCGTGCTTCTGGACGCCGCCAGCGGCCAATTGATCCAGAAACATACGATGCCAGACCAGTTGCGACAGCTTTCCACCCGCCATGTCGATCTCGGCGATGACGGGCGTGTCTGGTTCGCCTGCCAATATGAGGGACCGCGCAACGATCTTCCGCCGCTTGTTGGCCATTTCTCGAAGGGCGAGGACCTTGCCTTCGTCGATCTACCAGAGCAAACGACGGTGCGCCTTGCCAATTATGTCGGTGCCATCGCCGTCAACCGGCGCGATGGCCTGGTGGGCCTGACCTCACCCAATGGCAACGCGGCCGTGACGCTGGATGCGAAAACCGGGCGTGTTGTATCCGAGACGACCGTGCGGGAGGCTGCGGGCGTTGCCCCCGCCATAAAGGGCATTGCGGTTTCTTCCTATGACGGATTTTTCGAGGCTATTCGCAGCGACGTGGCGTGGGACCAGCATATCGTGCGTATTTCAGGCTAAAATACTGAAAATGCATCGGAACAAAAAAGACCAAAAAGCATTTGAGGCGTCATGAAAAACCTGTCCGTGTATATCATTTTCGTGGTTGTGGTTGTTGCGCTGGGTGCGCTCATCGGCATCAACAACGTGCCGGGCGAATGGTACCAGTCGCTTCAGAAGCCGCCCTTCAACCCGCCCAACTGGATATTCGGCCCCGTTTGGACAACGCTCTACGTGATGATCGGCATTACAGGCGCGCGAACATGGATCGTGAGACCGGCGGGCACGCGCATGCGTCTGTGGTTCACGCAGCTGGTGCTGAATTTCCTGTGGTCGCCCATCTTTTTCGGCATGCAAAGCCCGACAGGCGCGCTCGTTATCATCGTGCCTATGCTGATCTGCATTCTGGCTTTCATTGCGCTCACCTATAGTCGCGACCGCATCTCCATGTGGCTTTTCGTGCCCTACGCCCTTTGGGTCGCCTTTGCCACGCTGCTGAATGCCAGCATCGCCGTGCTGAACTAATTGCTCCTGCGGCACTTGCCTTGCCCGCCGCCACACGCCATGTCAGTTTGCGGTGAGGACAAAAGCAGGCAGGTAAGCCAATGGAGATCACGGATCCCGGCGATTTTCGTCAGCGGATAGAAAGAAGCTTCGCGCGGCAGGGTGTGGTGCAGGCAATCGGTGCGCAGATAAGCCGCATCGAACACCGTCTGGTGGAAATCGAGCTGCCGTTTCATGAAAAGCTGACACAGCAGCACGGCATATTGCATGCCGGTGTCATTGCCGCCGGCCTGGATACCGCCTGCACCTATGCCGCCTATACGATCATAGAGCCGGAAGCCTCGCTGCTGACAATCGAGTTCAAGGTCAACCTCATGTCGCCCGGGCGCGGCGAGCGGTTTCTGTTTCGTGGCGAAATCATCAAGCCGGGCAACAACCTGATCGTTGCCGATGGCCGCGCTTACGCCCTTTCCGACGGGCCGGCGAAGCTCATCGCCTCCATGACAGGCACGATGATGGTGGTGAAGGGCCGCGAGGATATTACCGGATGAGCTACCGGCTTTTGCATGTTGCAGACAAATCCATACTTTTCGTCATGGCGGCTTCCGCCGAATACGGCCCCCACCTGCAGGCGCGCATCGCGCCCTTGATGACCGGCGTCGGCCCGGTCGAGGCAGCGATTTCGGTCACGGCAATTCTTGCCGGTCTCGATGCGGCGGACCATCTGCCTGACCTTGTCGTTTCGCTCGGCTCCGCCGGCTCGCGGACGCTCGACCAGACTGGCATCTATCAGGCGATTTCTGTTGCCTATCGCGACATGGATGCCTCAGCCTTCGGTTTTGAAAAGGGTCGCACGCCGTTTCTCGATCTGCCGGCCGAGGTGGCCTTGCCCCTGCGCATACCCGATATTGCCGAGGCGCGACTTTCCACGGGCGCCAACGTCGTCTCTGGTGCCACCTATGGGTCGATCGATGCCGATATGGTGGAAATGGAAACCTATGCCGTGCTCCGGGCCTGCCAGCGCTTCGGCGTGCCGCTCATCGGCCTGCGCGGTATTTCCGATGGCAGGGAAGATGTGAACCATGTGGACGACTGGACGGAATACTTGCATATCATCGATGAAAAGCTCGCAGACGCCGTCGACAGGCTTTGCCGCGCTATCGAAGATGGTGCGATCACCCTTTGAACCTCGCGATTTTAGTAAATTTCCGCTGTTAGATGCCCGCTTCCGGGTTGCCTAAAGCCGCCATTTTCTTTAAAGGCTCGCCATGACCCAGATAGCCCATCCCGACAGCATTCTCATCATCGATTTCGGCAGCCAAGTGACGCAGCTGATTGCGCGCCGCATCCGCGAAGCCGGGGTCTATTGCGAAATCCACCCGTTTCAGAATGCCGCAGAGGCGTTTGAGAAGCTCCAGCCCAAGGGCGTGATCTTCTCCGGCGGCCCCGCATCTGTAACGGCGGAAGGCAGCCCGCGTGCGCCGCAGGCGGTGTTCGACAGCAAGGTTCCGATCCTCGGCATCTGCTACGGCCAGCAGACGCTCTGCACCCAGCTTGGCGGCGTTGTCGAGGGCGGTCACGCGGCGGAATTCGGGCGCGCCGATATCGACATCAAAAAGGCAAGCCCTCTGTTCGACGGTTTCTGGGAACAGGGCAAGAGCTATCCCGTCTGGATGAGCCACGGCGACCGCGTGACGAAACTGCCGGAAGGTTTCGAGGTTATCGCAACCTCCGAGAACGCACCCTTCGCCATAGCTGCCGACGAGACACGCCACTATTACACCACCATGTTCCACCCGGAAGTGGTGCATACGCCTGATGGCGGCAAGCTGCTCTCCAACTTCGTGCACAAGATCGTCGGTCTCAAATCCGATTGGACGATGGCAGCCTATCGCGCCGAGATGATCCGCAAGATCCGCGATCAGGTCGGCACCGGGCGCGTGCTCTGCGCACTCTCCGGCGGCGTCGATTCCTCGGTTGCGGCGATCCTCATCCATGAGGCGATCGGTGACCAGCTGACCTGCGTTTACGTCGACCATGGTCTGATGCGGCTTGGCGAAAGCGAGCAGGTCGTCGGCATGTTCCGCGACCATTACAATATTCCGCTGGTACATGTGGATGCCGCAGACATGTTCCTGGGCCAGCTTTCTGGCGTCTCCGACCCGGAAGTGAAGCGCAAGACTATCGGCCGTTTGTTCATCGAGGTCTTCGAGGCGGAAGCTGCCAAGATCGCAGCAGACGGCAAGGGTGCTCCGAATTTCCTCGCGCAGGGCACGCTTTACCCTGACGTCATCGAGAGCGTTTCCTTCTCCGGCGGTCCTTCCGTCACCATCAAGAGCCACCACAATGTCGGTGGCCTTCCCGAGCGCATGAACATGCAGCTGGTGGAGCCGCTGCGCGAGCTCTTCAAGGACGAGGTGCGTGCGCTTGGCCGTGAACTCGGCCTGCCGGAAAGCTTCATCGGCCGCCATCCCTTCCCCGGCCCGGGTCTGGCGATCCGTTGCCCCGGTGCGGTCACCCGCGAGAAGCTCGATATTCTGCGCAAGGCAGATGCAATCTATCTCGACGAAATCCGCAAGGCGGGTCTTTACGACACCATATGGCAGGCCTTCGCAGTGCTGCTGCCGGTGCAGACCGTGGGCGTCATGGGTGACTACCGCACCTATGACTTCGTCTGTGCGCTCCGCGCTGTGACGTCCGTGGATGGCATGACGGCGGATTTCTACCCCTACGACATGAATTTCCTCGGCCGCGCCGCGACCCGCATCATCAACGAAGTCCGCGGCATCAACCGTGTCGTCTATGACGTGACGAGCAAGCCGCCCGGCACGATCGAGTGGGAATAAAACGAAGGCGGAGCAATTCCGCCTTTGTTCCTATTTTGTTCTTTATTTTATCACCGCGCAATGATAGGTTTCCGGCCTTGGTATAAGGCTGTGGAGCATCGTCATGGAGTGCGAGTTGGCGGACGAAAGAGCCTTAAGGCAGCTTTGTTTTGATGGGCTGGAGCCGCAGAAAATACGGCGCATCAATCCGCGCTTTCGAAACAAGCTCCTGCTACTGCTGAAGCCACCACGGCAATTGGCGGAAAGAATTTTTGTCGATGCGTCGCATCATGCCAAGGGTCGGACAACCCGCGAGGCATATCCCGCCGAGCTTCTGCACATAACCCTGCTGTGTTTGGGATGTTTCGAGACAATCCCTCACGGACTGACAAGCAGGCTGAAGGCGGCAATGGGTGCGGTAAACGCGCGACCTGTTCCGGTCACCCTGGACGGAAGCGCGCTTTTCGGCAATCGCAATAGTCTGGTGCTGCGAAACGGTGGTGATCTGCCGGAGATCAACGCTCTGGTGAAGCTGCTGCAACGCGCGCTCCGACAGGCAAACCTTCCCTATATCGCGGCACCATCTTACACGCCGCATATCACGATGATTTATGGCTGCGGGAAGATAGAGCCGATGCCGGCCGGAAAACCCTATAGCTGGCTTGCGGGTAATTTCGAGCTTGTTTTCAGCCATAATGGCGAAACGCGACATGAGTCCCTTGGACGCTTCGCACTCTCCGCAAAAGCAGATCGTTATGAGCCGCTCGAAAGCCAGCTGCATTTACCGGATAAACTGATCGGTCCGAGAAAACGGCCGAACCGAAAGCAGGCGGAACGCTAAGGCCCGCCAACATATACGCACGAGCGAGGCGATGTCGCCTCGCTGCAAACGATAATCACCTTAGAGCTGAACCTTGTCGAAAGCCTTGCCGTCGATGCCAAGCGCTTCGAGGTCGGCGCGGGCCGGCTTGCGATGCGCGCGGACAGCGGCCGAAACCGAAAGTGCGGCACCAAGAACGGCGAAAGTTTCGCCAAAGAAGTTACGCGATGTCTTTGCAACCTGACGCATTTTTCTCTCCATCTTTGATGCCCAGATAATGGGCATTTTTGGCCCCTGCTACAACTCATGATGTAGCAGGGAAGCCATGCAGCTTTGCTCGCGCTCGTTTGGATGTCAGACACTGCATTTTTGCATGGCTAGAATTCCGTGCTTCAGGCTGCGGGTTGAATACGGCGCATTATTTGTTATGCCGGAAGTTCAAGACAAAGAGGCAGGCAACATGACGGTCACCATTTACGGCATCAAGAACTGCGACACGATGAAAAAGGCCAGAAGCTGGCTGGAAGCCAACGGTGTCGACTATTCTTTCCATGACTACAAGACGGCCGGCATCGACCAGGCCCATCTCGAAACATGGTGCGATGCCGCGGGCTGGGAAACGGTTCTGAACCGGGCCGGCACCACCTTCAAAAAACTGGACGATAGCCAGAAAGCCGATCTTACCCGCGAGAAGGCCATTGGCCTGATGCTGGAGCAGCCCTCCATGATCAAGCGACCGGTGCTGGAGGTAAAGGAGGCGATAACCGTCGGTTTCAAGCCGGAAACCTATCAGTCCCTCTTTGCGTGAGCGCAGGCCACCATGTCCAAGACAACCCGCGCTACGCAGATGCTGACCAAGGCCGGTGTGAACTTCACCACAGTTACCTATGACTATGACCCGAATGCCGACCGGATCGGCCTGCAGGCGGCCGAAGCTATCGGCGAACCGCCACATCTGGTTCTGAAAACACTGATGGCCGAGCTGGATGGCAAGCCGGTCTGCGTCGTCGTCCCGTCCGACCGGGAAGTGAGTATGAAGAAGCTCGCCGCTGCCTTCGGGGGGAAATCTGCCAGCATGATGAAGCCCGCCGATGCGGAGCGGGCAACCGGTTATCATGTGGGCGGCATCAGCCCTTTTGGACAGAAGAAACAGGTTCCGACCGCCATAGAGGCTGGGGCCATGACCCATTCCCATGTCTACATGAATGGTGGCCAGCGCGGTTTGCAGGTAAGGCTTTCCCCCGGCGACGCGCAGGCGGCGCTGAAAGCCGTTGTCGCACCTTTGGTGGCCGATTGACGGCTGGACACAGCTTTGAAAGCATTTGGCTTTCGAAGCGAATGGGCTATGGTCGGCGCCTCCGATTGAAATATACGAAGGCAGATCATGACTGTTTCCCCCATCGATCCCGTCAAACTCGAGAAACTGGCTGAAGTCGCCGTCAAGGTCGGCCTGCAATTGCAGAAGGATCAGGATCTGGTGATCACCGCTCCGCTGGCGGCATTACCGCTGGTGCGGTTTTTGACCAAACACGCCTATCTTGCCGGCGGCGGGCTGGTCACCACCTTCTATTCCGACGAAGAAACCACGCTTTCCCGCTACCGCCACGCCAGTGACGCCAATTTCGACCGGGCTTCCGGCTGGCTCTATGACGGCATGGCCAAGGCCTATGCCAATGGCGCGGCGCGGCTTGCAATTGCCGGCGACAACCCCATGCTGCTGGCCGAACAGGATCCCGCCAAGGTGGCGCGCGCCAACAAGGCCAATTCCACGGCCTATAAGCCGGCGCTTGAGAAGATTTCCAACTTCGATATCAACTGGAACATCATCTCCTATCCAAACCCGTCCTGGGCAAAACAGGTCTTTCCCGGTGTGACGGAAGACGAAGCGGTTCGCAAGCTCGCGGACGCCATCTTCGCCGCTTCGCGGGTAGATCTCGCCGATCCGGTCGCGGCATGGGCGGAGCATAACGCCAATCTCGCCAAGCGTTCGGCATGGCTGAACGGTGAACGTTTCTCGTCGCTGCATTTCACCGGTCCCGGCACGGACGTGAAAATCGGCTTGGCGGACGGCCACGAATGGCATGGGGGCGCCTCCACCGCCAAGAACGGCGTCACCTGCAACCCGAACATTCCGACGGAAGAAGTGTTCACCACGCCGCATGCGCTGCGCGTGGATGGTTACGTGTCCAGCACCAAGCCGCTTTCACATCAGGGAACGCTGATCGACGATATCCAGGTGAAGTTCGAAGACGGCCGCATCGTGGAAGCCAAGGCTTCGAAGGGCGAAGCCGTGCTGAACAAGGTGCTCGATACCGACGAGGGTGCGCGGCGTCTGGGTGAAGTGGCGCTGGTGCCGCATTCCTCGCCGATTTCGGCAAGTGGCATCCTGTTCTACAACACGCTGTTCGACGAAAACGCCTCCTGCCACATTGCGCTCGGCCAATGCTATTCGAAATGCTTCGTTGATGGTGCTTCGTTGTCGCAGGATCAGATCAAGGCGCAAGGCGGCAATTCCAGCCTGATCCACATCGACTGGATGATCGGTTCCGATAAGGTGGATATCGATGGCGTGAAGCCGGATGGCTCCACAGTTCCGGTGATGCGCAAGGGCGAATGGGCCTGAGCTATTTCGGCAGCTGGCTCCGCTGACTGAGCCAGATGCTGAAAAGCACTGCAACGAAGCCGACGATTTGCGCTGGCGTGAGGCTTTGGCCGAGCGCCAGCCAGCCGAGCAGGGTCGCAACGACGGGGCTTAGGAAACCGAGCGAGGCTGCAGCCGAGGGCTCGATGCGGGCGAGACCCCGGAACCACAGAAAATAGGTCAAGGCGGCACCAATAATGCCGAGATAGGCCATGCCGAGAATATTGGCCGCGGTAGGTGCAGGCAGGGCCGGTTCCAGGAAATATGCGACCGGCAGAAGCAGAATGCCTCCAGCCGTCAATTGCCAGGCCGTAAAGGTGAGGTTCGACACCGGCGGTCGCCATTTGCGGGTGAGCACGGTTCCAAAGGCCATGGATACGGCGCCTGCAAGACCCGCAGCCACGCCGACGGCATCCAGCGCGGCAGCACCCGGCGCCAAAACCAGAAGTGCGACGCCGACAATCCCCAGAAGACCAGCGACAATGGCCAGCGGCCGGACCGGCGCGGCGAGAAACAGCCGCGAAAGGCCGATAACGATCAGGGGTTGGATCGCACCCACAGTCGCAGCCACTCCACCCGGCAGCCGGTAAGCCGAAACGAAAAGCATCGCCCAGAAAAACGAGAAATTCAGCGCACCTAGAATGAGGCTGCGTGGCCACCAGATGCCCTCCGGTAGTTTTCTGACGAGAAGCAACAACAATACTCCGGCCGGCAAGGCGCGCAGCATCGCAACATGGAATGGATATCCATGCGGCAGGAATTCGGTGGTGACGAAGTAGGTCGTCCCCCAGATGGCGGGGGCAAGTGCCGTCACCAGCACATCGGCGGCATAGGTGGTGTTTTTCTTCATTTCAAGAATCTCTACATCAAGATAAATACAACTTAGCCAATTTTATCTTGACGTCAAGATATCAGTTGTTATGCCTTGGTAATGAACAAAGAACCGAATGATCACGTCGATCACATTCTGGCGCAATGGCGCAAGGAGAGGCCCGATCTCGATGTCGAGCCCATGGGGCTGCTTGGGCGCTTGAAACGGCTAACCACGCATCTCGGTCGCGAGGTGGAGGCGGTGCTGCTGAAACACGGCCTCTCCTCTTCCGCTTTTGATGTGCTGGCGACATTACGGCGCGCGGGCGCGCCCTACCGGCTTTCGCCCGGTGATCTGCTGGCCATGACAATGGTAAGCTCCGGCACGATGACCAACCGGATCGACCAGCTGGAAAAAGCGGGTCTGGTGGAGCGCATCCACAACCCGCAGGATCGTCGCAGCGTGTTGATATCATTGACGGAGCGGGGATTTGCCATTGTCGAGGACGCGGTCAGCGCCCATGTCGAGAACCAGCAACGGCTGGTCGCACAGCTCAGCGAAGAAGAGCGCACGGCGTTGAACAAGCTTGTGAAGCGGTTTCTACAGGGGTTTGAAGCTTAGTTCCCTAAAAAGCGGACAGGAACCAGCAATCGCGCAGGTGATGGCGCTTGTTTTGGCGCCAAGAATCCTATAAGCAATTTTCCGTTAACCTGTCCTACAGGTTGGAGGAACGATTGTATAAGCCCATTTCGCAGGAAACCGATCTCGTCAGCAGCGCGATTGGCGCAATCACGCGCCACATTCGCGAAAACGAACTTGCCCCCGGAGCGAAGCTGCCCAGCGAGCTTTCGCTTTCGCAGCAGCTCGGTGTCTCGCGCACCGTGGTTCGCGAGGCTTTCCGGTCCTTGTCGGCCATGCGGCTGATCGATGTCAGCGTCGGCAAGCGCGCCACGGTGGCGACGCTGGATCATGGCGCGATGTCGCTGATGTTCGAACATGGCATTCACACCGAGCAGATCAACATCCAGCAGATTTACGACGTGCGCCGCACCATCGAAGTCAGAACCGTGACATTGGCGGCGCTGCGGCGAACGGATGCGGAGGCGCTCACCATTCTCGACCACGCCAACAATATGGAGCGGGACTTTGGTAATAGTGACAGGGTCATGGAACACGACCTTGCCTTTCACCTTGCCGTTGCCAGAGCCTCCAAGAACCCGGTTTTCGAACTCATTCTCGGCGCCTTTCAGAATGTGACGCGCCAGACATGGCCGAT
Organism: Agrobacterium sp. 10MFCol1.1; assembly: GCF_000381165.1. Lineage (NCBI taxonomy): Bacteria > Pseudomonadati > Pseudomonadota > Alphaproteobacteria > Hyphomicrobiales > Rhizobiaceae > Agrobacterium > Agrobacterium sp. 10MFCol1.1. Next base: position 717,130 of record NZ_KB906072.1, read on the forward strand.
CGGCTGGAAGAGCCGCAAATCCGACGCGCAGCGTCATGCCGCGACTGAACTTCATATCGCCATCGGACAGGCCATTGCCGCGGGCGACCCGCAAACGGCCTCGACACTTATGGCGCGGCATTTCGATGAAAGCGTGCATGCGCTTCTGGCCGCCGGCATCGCCTGATTTTTCAAACGCAGTTCCAGACCGAAAACTGCCTGCCTCTGGAGGAGACACTTCATGAAAATTACGAAACTCGAAACCGTCCGCGTGGCGGAACGGGCAAACCTGCTCTGGGTTCTGGTCCACACGGATGAGGGCATTACCGGACTTGGTGAAACCTTCTACGGCGCCGAGACGGTTGAAACCTATGTGCACGAATATATCGCACCCCGCGTGATCGGCCGCGATCCGCTGCAGATCGACCTTCTGGCACAGGACCTCGTCGGTTATCTCGGCTTCCGTTCATCGGGGGCGGAAGTACGCGGCAATTCGGCCTTCGATATCGCGCTTTGGGATATTTTTGGCAAGGCCACCAACCAGCCTATTGCGCAATTGCTTGGCGGCTTCAGCCGCAGGGAAATCCGCACCTACAATACCTGCGCGGGCACGGAATATATCAAGAAGGCGACCGGCCAGCAGACGGCAAATTACGGCCTGTCCGGCGGCAAGGATTATGACGACCTCAACGGCTTCCTGCACCGGGCGGACGAGCTTGCCCATTCGCTGCTGGAAGACGGCATCACGGCCATGAAGATCTGGCCTTTCGATGCGGCGGCGGAAAAGACGCGCGGCCAATATATCTCGATGCCTGATCTGAAAAGCGCGCTCGAGCCGTTCGAGAAAATTCGCAAGGCAGTCGGCGACAAGATGGATATCATGGTGGAGTTTCACTCCATGTGGCAGCTTCTGCCCGCCATGCAGATCGCCAAGGCGCTCACCCCTTACCAGACCTTCTGGCACGAAGATCCGATCAAGATGGACAGCCTTTCCAGCCTGACGCGTTATGCCGCCGTTTCACCCGCGCCGATTTCCGCATCGGAGACGCTCGGCTCACGCTGGGCTTTCCGAGATCTTCTGGAAACTGGCGCTGCCGGCGTGGTGATGCTTGACATCAGCTGGTGTGGTGGACTTTCCGAAGCGCGCAAGATCGCTTCCATGGCCGAAGCCTGGCATCTGCCCGTTGCGCCGCATGATTGCACCGGCCCGGTGGTACTCTGCGCCTCCACGCATCTGTCGCTCAACGCACCGAATGCGCTGGTTCAGGAAAGCGTGCGCGCCTTCTACAAGACCTGGTACCGCGATCTCGTCACCGCATTGCCGGAAGTTAAAAACGGCATGATCACCGTGCCGCCGGGTGCCGGCCTTGGCATGGAGCTGCATCCCGATATTGAAAAAACCTTCACCGTCAGCCGTCGTTTTTCAGATGCGGCGTCGATCTGATCAGAACAGACTGCCCTGATTTCCCGGGTCGGAAGAGGCCGGTTTCACCGGCTTCTTTTTGGGAGCGGCAGGCGTGGGAACGTCAGATGATGGAGTAGCCTCGCCTGTCGTCAGGGCGGCGACGCGACCGTCGGCGAACTCCATGGACACCACAGCGCCGGCCGCGATGGCAGCAGCCCGGGTCAGGGGCCGGTTCTCCTCGTCGCGGATGACAGCATAACCGCGGTTCAGCACATTCTTGTAGGACAGCGACTGCAGGATGCGGTCATGGGCAGCAAGGCCCGAGCGGTTCTGCGCCATGCGGTGAAGCACGGCGGTATCGGCTCGTCGCGTTGCGGTGACGACCCGTTCCTTCTGCCGCTCCAACTGGCCGAGCAAGCGGGCGGGCAGCGAACGCAGCGCGGAATCGGTCGAGGAAATTCTCGACTGCGCCTGCAACAGGCGGCGCTCCACAAGCGCCTCGGCCCTCTGCATGCGTTCCGTAACACGCTGGCGATGCTGCCGCAGGCCATTCAGCAGGATTTCCGGCCTCAGACCCGAAGCAGAGCGTTCGAACGCGCGGCGCTTGTTCAGCGTCGTCATTTCAAGCCCGCGACCCAAACCGCTTGCGGCCTCGTCGAAACGACGGCGCGGCAGAGCCAGAAGCTGGTCAAGCGATGGCAGCGCGCGCACCAGCGCCCGAACGCCCTGTCGGCGATTGTCCATTTGGCGTGATACCGAGCCGGAAAGGCGCGCTGCAAGGCCGGAGAGCTGCGCCTCCAGTTCCGCACGCACCGGCACGGCCATTTCGGCGGCACCCGTCGGTGTCGGTGCGCGCACGTCGGCGGCGTAATCGATCAGGGTCGTATCCGTCTCATGCCCCACAGCGGAAATCAGCGGGATTTCGCTCTCTGCAGCGGCGCGCACGACGATTTCGTCGTTGAAGCTCCAGAGATCTTCCAGACTGCCGCCACCACGGGCGACGATCAGCACGTCGGGGCGTGCAATCTCACCGCCTGGCTGAAGCGCATTGAAACCGCGAATGGCGTTCGCCACTTCCTCACCCGAGCCTTCCCCCTGCACCTTGACCGGCCAGACGACGACATGGACCGGAAAACGATCCGAAATGCGGTGGAGAATATCGCGAATGACTGCGCCCGTGGGCGATGTGACAACACCGATGACACGCGGCATGAACGGCAGGCGGCGTTTGCGTTCCGCATCGAACAGCCCTTCCGCCGCCAGACGCCGGCGGCGGTCCTCCAGCAAAGCCATCAGCGCGCCCGCGCCGGCCGGTTCCAGGCTTTCTATGACGATCTGATATTTCGAGGAGCCGGGAAAGGTGGTGACCTTGCCGGTGGCGATGACCTCCATGCCCTCTTCCGGGCGGAACTTCAGCCGCGAGAAAGTACCCTTCCAGATAACCGCATCGATGCGGGCGCGATCGTCCTTCAGGGAGAAATAGGCGTGACCCGAAGAATGCGGACCCCGGTAGCCGGAAATCTCGCCGCGCACCCTCACCTGATCGAAAGCCGTCTCCACCGTTCGCTTGATGGAACCCGACAGTTCGGAAACCGAGAACTCGGCAAGATTGCTCAATGCGGCATTGGAGAAAATATCGCTCATGCCCGTTTGTAACCAAAACCCGTCGATTCGGAAATGCCGGTACTGGCCGGGTCTATTTTAACGGCGGTGAAACCATATCCTCAACTAACGAGTTAGGAAAATGGGTGAGGGAGGAGAAAACAAGGGTTCGTTAGGGAAGAGGACGCTACGTCTTATCCTAGACCCGGCAACCAAAGAGGAGGCGGCATTCATGATTTTTCTTACCGCCACATTGCTCGGCGTAACCGCAGTTGCGTTGCGTTCGGTATTCAGCATCATTTTCATCTGCCTGATGGTTATCGGCGCCTATGGTGTCGCGATGGCGATTTCTGCAACCGCCGTGCCGCTGATGTCGCTGCTCCTGGCGCTTGCCGGTTATAATTTCGGCGTTGTGAGTGTGGTCATCGGCCTTCTCGTGCTGCAACGTCCGCGTTCCACCCAGCCGACGCTTTAAAGCACACGGCCTTGCGGCTTCGCCACTTCGCCCTGACCGAGGTTTACGGACTGGCTGTAGACCTTTCCATCTCTTTTCTGCTGATTTTTTATATCGGCATCGACCCGCTTGCCGCCCGTCTTCCGGGCGCTTTGGCAGGGCTTGCGACGAGTTGGAGGCTAAACCATTCGAATGGCGATGGCCCCAATGAGCTGAACGGCTTTCTGATGAACGCCGTCACGCTTATCTCCCGCATGGTTGGCGTCGGGCTGTTCGCCCTGCTGCAATGGCGCAATCCACTGGTGCAGCCGCTGGTCCCGCTCGCCTTTTCCGCACTCGCGGCACTGGTGCTGGCGCTTTACGGCTATAGGCGGCTTCAAAAGCAGCGTGCGGATCAGGATTAAACCGTCTCCCAACCGTCCTTTTCCGCCGCACGGTAGATGGCATCGATGAAAAGCTGGTTCTTCCTCGAGCTTTCCAGGGTGACGACCTCGCCCTCACCTTTCACCGCGCGGGCAAAGGCCTCCGCCTCCAGCTTGTACTGGCGACTATCCTGAAACCGGAAGACTTGCGACTGGTTATGGCCCTGGTTGGTCAACTCGATTTCCTCCGCACCCCAGCGATTTGCATTGAAGGGAGACTTGATCTCGATGTACCCGTCCGTGCCGTGGAAAACCATCAGCTGGCGGGCGGCAAGCTGCGTCGCGAGATAAAAGCTCAGTTCGAAGCCGCCGAAATCGGCCCTGACGCTGGAATAGATATCGGTACCGAGTTCTTTATCACGCTCGACGCTCGCCTGTACGCGCTTCGGCTCGGCACCCGTGGCAAAACGGGTGACGATGGTCGGGTAGACGCCGATATCCGGCAAGGCCCCGCCGCCCAGTTCGGGAATATTGCGCATATTGCCGGGATCGCGGTTGAAGTAGCTGAAAGCGCCCTGCACATGCTTCAGCGTTCCGATTGCACCTGATGCCAGCAATTCCTTCACCTTGGCCCAAACAGGAGAATAGGTGACCATGAAAGCCTCCGACACGACAACGCCATTGTCGTCCCGCGCCGCGATGATGGCGTCGATCTCTTCAGCCTTGAGTGAGATCGGCTTTTCACACAGCACGTGTTTGCCGGCATTGGCAGCTTTTATGGTCCATTCCACATGTTGCGAGGTTGGAAGCGGAATATAGACGGCATCGATCACATCGGATGCAAGCATTTCCTCATAGGAGCCGAAGGCATGCGGGACGGAAAAACGATCTGCAACCGCACGCGCCTTGGCATGATCGCGGCTGGCGATGGCGCTGACCACACAGTTCCGCGCATCCTGAATCGCCGGAATGACGTGATCCTGAGCGATTTTCGCCGTTGAAATTATTCCGAAGCGCAGCATCTCATTCTCCCACTTTGTAATTCCGGGAAACTTACCATTGTCGCGACGACTGGCAAGTCGCACGAGACGTGATTGCAACCACTATGGCCGGATTCGTCCTTCCTTTGTCGGTTTCCATGCTTTTATCCAGCCTTTCAAAGGTGAATTATGCTATGCATGAACCCAATGGAGAATCATGAAATGTCCTCTTCTCACACAGCACTCCTTGTCATCGACGTTCAGGAATCCTTTCGGCACACCCCCTATTTCGAGGAAAGCGAACTTCCCGCCTATCTGGAAAAACAGCAGGTACTGATCGACGGCGCCAAGGCGTCGGGCATTCCCGTCGTGCAAATCTTTCATGTAGATGGCGACCGGGCCTTTGCAGAGGAGAGCGGCTATATTCGCGCGCTGGAAGGTGTGCGCATTACCCCTGACGTCACCTTTCGCAAGAACCGCCACTCTGCTTTCGCCGGCACCGGCCTCGATATCTGGCTGACGCAAAAGGGTATCAACCGGCTGATCGTATCCGGCATCCGCACCGAACAGTGCTGCGAAACGACCACACGGCATGCATCGGACCTCGGTTACACAGTCGATTACGTCACCGAGGCGACGCTTACCTTTCCAATGACGCACGCCTCAGGCACCGTGTTCAGCCCTGATGATATTCGCACCCGAACCGAGCTGGTGCTGGCTGGTCGCTTTGCGCGCATCGCAACCGTCGGCGACGTTCTCGAAACGGTACGAAAGGCCGCCTGATGGACAATGGCGGCACGCGGACCATTCCCTTTTATACGCTTGTGCCGCCACACGCGCTGTTGCTCGATATTGCCGGCCCGCTGGAGGTGATCCGTTATGCCAACGCGGAACAGCGGGACGTCCATTTCGACTGCCGTTACATCGCGGAACATGACCAGCAGCAATCCTCCATCGGCCTTGGGCTTTGCGGGCTGGAGGCCTTGCCCGAGAGCCTGCCGGACAATGCTTTCCTGCTGATTTCCGGCAGCATCTCCCGATTCGACAACGCGCCGGAGATGCGACGGGAGCGGCAGGCGCTGGTGGCATGGTTGCGCCGCGCAGTGCGCGCGGACACCACAGTCATTTCCATTTGCTCCGGCGCACTGCTGGCGGGCGAAGCAGGACTTTTCGACGGGCGGAGCTGTACTACACATGCGGATTGCATCGAAGCGCTGCGCCGCACCGCACCGCTGTCGCAGGTAGCCGAGAACCGTCTTTTCGTGGAGGATGGCAACCGCTTCTCCAGCGCCGGTATTTCCACCGGCACCGACCTCATGCTGCATGTCGTTTCCCGACTGACATCGCCTGCGGTCGCGGCGCGCATTGCCAAAAATATGGTCGTTTATCTCAGGCGCAGCGGCAGTGATCCGCAAATCTCCCCCTGGCTTACCGGCCGCAACCACATTCACCCCGCCATTCACCGGGTGCAGGACCGGGTGATGACTGAACCGGCTCAGGACTGGTCGCTGGAACGGCTGGCCGATATTGCCGCACTCAGCGAGAGGCACCTGTCCCGCCTGTTTCGCGAGCATACCGGCATCAGCGTCATCGACTACGTCAACCTGATGCGGGTCAATCTTGCCCGCGACATCCTTGCAAACAGCCGTCTGGATATGGAGACAATCGCGGAGCGGGCGGGCTTTGCCTCCGCCCGGCATTTGCGGCGCGTGTGGCAACAGCACAATCACCTCCCGCCCAGCCATTATCGCGGCTTTCAGGCCTGATCTCACCCGCTTTTGCCCGTTGCCTGATGAATGCCATCAAAGGAATTGAATGGTTATGCCGGCAAGCAGTTGATAACCTTGCCGCCAAAGACAGCAACAGGAGCATTCCCCGTGGAAAAACGAAGCCTTGGCCGCACCGGCCTCTCCATCGCCCCGATCGTCTTCGGCGGCAACGTGTTCGGCTGGACAGCGGACGAGAAGACTTCCTTTGCCCTGCTCGATTCATTTTTCGACGCCGGGTTCAACGCCATCGACACGGCAGACGTCTATTCCGCCTGGGTAGACGGGCATGAGGGCGGCGAGTCCGAAGCCATCATCGGAAAATGGCTGAAACAGTCGAGCGTCAAGCGTGAGGACGCGGTGATCGTTACCAAGGTCGGTTTCGACAATCGCGGTCAGAAGACAGGCCTCAGCGCCAAATGGATCGCAGAGGCTGTCGACGCCTCGCTGAAGCGCCTGCAAACCGACTATATCGATCTCTACCTCGCCCATAAGCCGGACGCGGATGTGCCGCTGGAGGAAACGCTTGCAGCCTTTGCAAAGCTGAAGGAACAGGGAAAGATACGCGCCATCGGCTGCTCCAACTATTCGGCGAGCCAGCTTCAGGAGGCGCTGGACACGGCCGCGAAGAACGATCTGCCCCGTTACGATGTGCTGCAGCCGGAATATAATCTCTACAACCGTGCGGATTTCGAAGGCCCGCTTGCCGATCTTTGCGTCGCCCAGGAAATTGGTGTCATCAATTATTATAGCCTCGCGGCCGGGTTCCTCACCGGGAAATATCGCGCCAAGGCGGATACCGAAGGCGTCGCCCGCAGCTACCGGGTGGGTGAATATGTCAACGCCCGCGGCCTTGCCGTTCTGGGCGCCATGGATGCGGTTGCCGTGGAAACCGGAGCCAAGCTTGCCGATATCGCGCTGGCGTGGCTATTGCGGAAGAAGGCCGTGACGGCACCGATTGCCAGCGCCACCAGCCTGTCGCAACTCGAAAGCTTCAAACGTGCGGTCAATCTCAAGCTGACGGATGAGATGATGACGCTGCTCGACAAGGCGGGCGCGTGACATGGATCTTGTAATTCGCGACGCGGAGCCGGAAGACCGGGCAGAATGGCTGCGCCTGTGGAACGACTATCTCGCCTTCTATAACGTACACCTTGCCGAGGAAGTTACGGACCATACATGGGCGCGTATCCTCGATCCGGCATCACGCGTTACCATGCGCGTGGCTCTTCTGGGCGACAGGATGGCCGGTTTCGCCATCCATCACTTCCATGATTCCACCTGGGTGAAAACGCCCGACTGCTATCTGGAAGACCTGTTCGTTGACGGCGCGATCCGCGGCAAGGGAACAGGCCGGGCGCTGATGGATGACCTCATTGCCATATGCAAGGAAAAGGGCTGGTCCCGGCTTTACTGGAACACGGACGAGCACAATCACCGTGCCCAGAAGCTTTACGACAGCTACGTCAAAAGCGACGGCCATATCCGCTATCGCATCAAGTTCTGATCACCCTCTGAAGCGGAAGAAATCCACGAAAGCCCTTAGCGCCGGGCGCATCTGCCGGCGCGAGGGGTAATAGATATAAAAACCATCAAAGGGCGCGCACCAGTCCTCCAGCACCCGGACCAGCCTGCCTTCCTTGATGTCGTCTTCTACGCGCTGTTCGAAAACGAAAGCCAGACCCGCACCGTCAATCGCCGCCCGGCGAATAAGGCTCTGGTCCGACAGGACGAGCGGCCCCTGCACATCGACCACCAAAGGTCTGCCGTCCTTTTCCAGCTCCCAGCGGTATAGCAGACCGCTGGAGAAGCGACGGAGAATACAGCGATGCCGCATCAAATCCCTCGGCTCACGGGGCGGGGGATTTTCTTCGAAATAGGTGGGCGCGCCGACAATCGCGCCACGCCATGGGCCGCTCGCCTTCACGGCAATCATATCCGCTTCAAGATTCTCGCCGAGCCGCAGGCCGGCATCGAAACCTTTCGCGACAATATCCTCGAAGCGGTCATCGGTCGAAATCTCCAGCGAGATATCTGGATATAGCCGCAGGAACTCGCCAAGCCGGGGCATGATCAGGTCCTCCGCCGCAAGTCTTGGCAGGGTTATCCGCAACGGTCCGGCCGGCCTTCCGCCATGCTCGGCAAGCGTATCGATGACGGCATCGATTTCAGCAAGGGCCGGCCCAAGCGTCTCGAGAAGCCGCCTGCCCTCCTCTGTCGGCGAAACGCTGCGGGTGGTACGATGCAGCAGGCGCAGGCCAAGGCTCGCTTCGAGCGACGATACTGCATGGCTGACGGCGGAAGGCGCAATGGCAAGTTCGGCGGCAGCTTTACGAAAGCTGCGGCCTTCGGCAACGGCAGCGAGGACAGCGAGTTGAGAGAGTTGCACACGGTTCATTGTTCTAAATAATAGAACAACCCGCAACGATTTGCAGCGATTATTTTTGCCGTCTTAGGGCGCTATCTTCTCACCACGCCCCTGACAACGGGCGGCTCCTCATGGAAGGACGAACAGATGAAAAAAAGAACTCTCGGAAACAACCTTTCCGTTTCGGCGCTTGGCCTCGGCTGCATGGGCATGACCCATGCCTATAGCCCGACCGGCGACGAAAATAGTGCAATAGCGACGCTGCACCGCGCCGTCGAACTCGGTGTCACTTTTTTTGACACGGCAGAGGTCTATGGGCCCTACAACAACGAAATCCTCGTCGGCAAGGGTTTGAAGCCCTATCGCGACAAGGTGGTCATAGCTACAAAGTTCGGTTTCAAAATCGACGCCAGCAAACCCGCAGGCCAGATGATGGTGGGCACCGACAGCCGCCCGGAAAATGTGCGCGCCGTCGCCGAAGCCTCTCTCAAACGCCTAGGCGTCGACACCATCGACTTGTTCTATCAGCATCGCGTCGATCCGGATGTTCCAATCGAAGATACGGTCGGCGCCATGGCGGAACTGGTCCGGCAGGGCAAGGTGAAACATCTAGGCCTTTCGGAAGCGAGTGCCGAAACACTTCGCAAGGCGCATTCCACTCACCCGATCGCTGCCATACAGAGCGAATATTCGTTGTGGACCCGCGACGTGGAGGAAAACGGCGTGCTGGAAACCTGCCGGGAACTCGGTATCGGTTTCGTCCCCTTCAGCCCGCTCGGGCGTGGTGCCCTGACGGGCGCGCTGAAATCGCTCGACGGACTTGCATCCGACGATTTCCGCCGCGGCCTGCCGCGCTTCCAAAGTGAGAACTTCGATGCCAATCTGGCGCTCATCAAGCTTCTGGAAGATATGGCTGCCGAAAAGGGTGTTGCCGCCGGGCAACTGGCGCTGGCCTGGGTTCTGGCGCAGGGTGACTTTATCGTTCCGATCCCCGGTACGACGAAAATCGCCAATCTTGAGACAAACGTGGCGGCAGCGAATATATCGCTGACGGCAGAAGAAGTCGCCAGCCTTGGCGCGTTGCTTTCTCCAGCAAAGGTTGCCGGCCAACGATATCCCGAGCGTATGTCCCAGATGGCGAACCGCTAAAAACAAAAAAGCCGAGGCGACTGCCTCGGCTTTTTCAATTCATGGAAACAGAGCTTTACGCTCTCAGCACGCCGCCCGTCGATTTCTCGACGTTACCGACGATCTTTGCGGTCAGCGCCTCGAAATCCTCGTCCGTCAGCGTCTTGTCGACCGGCTGGATCTGAACTTCAATGGCGATGGACTTGCGGCTTTCGCCAAGCGATGCACCTTCGAAGACGTCAAAGACATTGACGCCGGTGATCAGCTTGCGATCAGCGCTTGTTGCAGCCTTGATGATGGCCCCTGCCTCGACCGACTTGTCGACCACGAAGGCGAAGTCGCGCTTGACCGCCTGGAAGGGCGAAAGCTCAAGGGCCGGCTTTGTGCGGGTCGCCTTCTTCTTCGGCTCCGGCATGGCGTCGAGATAGATCTCGAAACCGCTATAGACACCGGAAACATCCAGCTCTGACAGAGTCTTCGGGTGGAATTCACCGAAATAGCCGAGCACGACCTTCGGACCCATCTTGATGGTGCCGGAGCGGCCAGGGTGATACCAGCCGGGAGCGCCGGCCTCGATCTGCACATTGGCCATCGGCAGGCCACAGGCTTCGAGCACCGAAAGCGCATCGGCCTTGGCGTCATAGACATCCACCGGCTTGCCGCCGCCCTTTGTGGCATTGGACCACATGCGGCCGCTGCCTGCGAGCGAGGCCGTGCCACGGCGTACACCGCCGGCAACACGGCGCTGGGTGTCTGGCGTGTCACCCTCATAGGTGCCGGAGACCTCGAAGATTGCCACATCGCCATGGCCCTTGTCGGCATTGCGCTGTGCTGCGGTCAGAAGGCCCGGCAGAAGCGAAGGACGCATATCCGACATATCGGCCGCGATGGGGTTGGCCAGTTTCAGAGCGGGCGAACCGCCACCGAAAAGCTTCGCGTGAGCTTCCGGGATGAAAGACCACGTGACGGCCTCCAGCATGCCACGGCTGGCAAGCGCACGGCGCGCGGTGCGGGTGCGCACCTGCAGCGTCGTCAAGATGCGGCCGTTGACGGCACCAAAGCTCTCCAGCGGTTCCGGCTTGATGTTGTCGACGCCATGAATGCGCATGACCTCTTCCACCAGATCGGCCTTGCCGTCGACATCCGGGCGCCAGGACGGCACGGTGACGGAAACACGCTCGCCCGTTCCCTCGATGCCGAAACCGAGACCCTTGAGAATGGCCAGGCTTTCTTCCGCCGAAACTTCGAGGCCGGTCAGACGCTTCACTTCCGAGAGCGGAAAATCAACGACCTTGGGCTGATGCCCCTTGTAACCGACGACCTTGGCTTCGCCGGCAACGCCGCCGCAGAGTTCCAGAACCAGTTCGGTGGTGCGTTCCAGACCCGGAACCATATATTCCGGATCGACGCCGCGCTCGAAGCGATAACGGGCATCGGTGATGATGCCGAGCGAACGGCCGGTCTTGGCGATGTTGATCGGATCCCAGAGAGCGGACTCGATCAACACGTCAACGGTGTTTTCATCACAGCCGGAGTGTTCGCCGCCCATGACGCCGCCGATGGACTCGAGGCCCTTTTCGTCGGCGATGACGACATTGTTCGGGCCGAGCTTGTATTCGCGCTGATCAAGCGCGAGGATCGTCTCACCCTCCTTCGCACGGCGGACCGTCAGATCGCCCTTGACCTTGGCGGCATCGAAGACGTGCATCGGCCGGCCCTGATCGAAGGTCATGTAGTTGGTGATGTCCACGAGCGCATTGATGGGACGCAGGCCGATCGCCATCAGACGCTGCTGCATCCACTTCGGGCTCGGGCCGTTCTTCACATCGCGCACGATGCGCAGCGAAAAGCCGGGGCAGAGCGCCGCGTCATCCAGCTCCAGCTTCACGTCGACCGGGGTTGAGCCTTCGACCTTGAAGGACGGCGCTGGCTTGGTCTTGAGCTTGCCGAGACCGGAAGCGGCGAGATCGCGGGCGATGCCATAGATCGAGGTGCAATCCGGGCGGTTTGGCGTCAGATTGATCTCGATGACCGGATCGTCAAGTCCGGCATAGGTCGCGAAAGAAGTGCCGACCGGCGCGTCTTCCGGCAGATCGATGATGCCGTCGTGATCGTCGGAAATGTTCAGCTCTTTTTCCGAGCACATCATGCCGTGGCTTTCGACACCGCGTATCTTGCCGACGGCAAGCGTGACATCGATGCCCGGCACGTAAACGCCAGGACGCGCCAGCGCACCGACAAGGCCGGCGCGCGCATTCGGCGCGCCGCAGACGATCTGCACCGGCTTGCCGTCACCGGCATCCACCATCAACACCTTGAGGCGGTCGGCCTCGGGATGTTTTTCGGCGGAGACGACCTTGGCAATGACGAAAGGCTTATAGGCCGCCTTGTCGTCGACGTCCTCGACCTCGAGCCCGATTGCCGTCAACCGTTCGCAAATCTCGTCCAGCGTCGCATCCGTTTCGAGATGCTCTTTCAGCCAGGAAAGAGTGAATTTCATGTCTTTGCTCCTTGGCTAACCGGATTAAACGCTCAAACCGCCGAACAGCGTCGGCATGTCGAGCGGGCGGAAGCCGTAGTGGTTCATCCAGCGGACATCGGCGTTGAAGAAGTCACGCAGGTCCGGCATGCCGTATTTCAGCATGGCGATGCGGTCGAGGCCCATGCCCCAGGCAAAGCCCTGATATTCATCCGGGTCCAGACCGCCGGCGCGCAGCACATTCGGGTGCACCATGCCGCAGCCAAGGATTTCCATCCAGTCGTTGCCTTCGCCGAACTTGACGATCGGGCCGGAGCGGTCGCACTGAATATCCACCTCGAAGCTCGGCTCCGTGAAGGGGAAGAACGACGGGCGGAAGCGCATGACAACGCTATCCACCTCAAAGAAGGTCTTGCAGAACTCTTCAAGTACCCAGCGCAGATTGCCAACATGGGCCTTCTTGTCGATCACCAGACCTTCGACCTGATGGAACATCGGCGAATGGGTGGCATCGGAATCCTGACGATAGGTCTTGCCCGGAATGACGATGCGGATCGGCGGCTTCTGGCTTTCCATGGTGCGAATCTGCACCGGCGAGGTGTGCGTGCGCAGCACCTTGCGCTCGCCGTTTTCATTCGGCTGGAAGAAGAAGGTGTCATGCATTTCGCGAGCCGGATGGCCTTCAGGGAAATTCAGCGCCGTGAAGTTGTAATAGTCCGTTTCGATATCCGGACCTTCGGCGATCGAGAAGCCCATATCCGCAAAGATCGCGGTGATTTCATCGACGATCTGGCTGATCGGATGAATGCGGCCGCGCTCGGTCGGAGACTGGCGGACCGGCAGGCTGACATCAAGCGTTTCCGCCTTCAGGCGGGCGGCAATCGCGGCATCTTTCAGGCCGCTCTTGCGTTCACCGATCAGATCGGTGATTTCGGTCTTGAGCTGGTTGATGGCAGCGCCCCGGGTCTGGCGCTCTTCCGGCGTCATCGACCCCAGCGTCTTCAGAAGCTCCGAAACCGAGCCCTTCTTGCCAAGCGCGGAGACGCGCACGGCTTCGATGGCCGGCTCATCGGCGGCGGCGGCGATCTCCGACATCAGTTGCGATTTCAAGGTATCAAGTTCAGTCATCTTTTCCTGCCTTGCCGGTATTTTTAACAGCGGCTTCGGGGTTCACAGCATTCATCAGATAGTCGGTCGCCATGATAAAGCGTCGCAGATCACTACCCATCCGCACGCGCCCGATCAACCGGGCAAGCGGTAAAAATCGCCCCAGAATGCCGATCAGACGGCACAATTCTTCAAGCGCCCGCGGCGGGGCGTTTTCACGCCAGCGGGCAAAGGCGGCGTCGCAGGTTTTAGGCGCATCGCAGGCGCGGGTCGCGACCTGCAAAAACAGCAGCCAGATATCGCGCGCCTGCGCCGTCTCCAGCGGCATGACCTCCTGAGGGCGCTCCTCGAAATCCATGAAACCGATACGGTCGTCTTTTAAAAAGAAGTCACGCACATGCGGGCGGCCGTGGCAGAGGCCCGCCGCATGCAGCTCGCCAAGCGCTTCTGCGGATTTCACAAGCAAGGCGTCATGTTGCACCGGATCGGACGCCTTTAGCGCATCCATCCGCTCCATGAGCGTCGGACCGACATCTCCCAGCACCATTGCTGTGCGCGACGAGTAGATCAGCGGCGGAACCGGGAAACCGCCTTGCTGGAACTGCTGCAACGTTTCCAGTTCTCGCTGCATGAGGCCCGCGCCGTCCAGCGGTTCAGAAGGGCGAAGAAAAGCATAAGGCAGAAGTTTTGACAGCAGCTTCTGCATTTTCATCCACCAGGTCACACGTTCCGTGCCCTGCCGTTTGATCCACACCGTCAATTGCGAGAGCTCGACCTTTTGAATGCGCCGGTCACTTTTCAGGAGGACGCGCATCAGGGTTGCGATGTCGTCATCGTCGAGATGAACGCGAAAGCCTTCTGCTTCCACAACCTGAATTTTATTGACCAGCATTTCCGTCCACCAAGGATTTCGCTTCAAACGGCGTGAATACTCCAACTCTTCTAAATTTCTAAATTAAAAAACGCCGATAGAGCTGTATCAGAAACTGAAAACGAAAAACCCGCGCCGGAGGACCGGCGCGGGTTTCAAATGAACAACAGATTGTCCGCGCCGTAATTACTTTACAGCGGTTTCAAACTCGTTGGTCGTACCAGCTTCCTTGAGGTACTCAAGAGCCTTCTTAGCGGTCTCGACGAGCACGCCGAATGCTGCCGGCTCATGGATAGCCATGTCGGACAGAACCTTGCGGTCAACTTCGATACCAGCCTTGTTCAGGCCGTCGATGAAGCGGCCGTAGGTCAGGCCGAATTCGCGAACAGCAGCGTTGATACGCTGGATCCACAGAGCGCGGAAGTTGCGCTTGTTGACCTTGCGGTCGCGGTAAGCGTACTGCTTGGAACGATCCACAGCAGCCTTTGCTGCGCGGATGGTGTTCTTGCGGCGGCCGTAGAAGCCCTTGGCTGCCTTGAGTGTCTTGGTGTGCTTGGCGCGGGAAGTTACGCCACGTTTTACGCGTGCCATGTCATGATCTCCTTAAAGTGTCCAAAAGTGCGGAAAAGTCTCAGAGACCGTTCGGCAGGTAGTTCTTGACGACTTTTTTGCCGTCAGCTTCGGCGAGAACCATGGTTCCACGCGCGTCGCGAATGAACTTGTTGGTACGCTTGATCATGCCGTGGCGCTTACCGGCGGCGGCTGCAACAACCTTGCCGGTGGCGGTGATCTTGAACCGCTTTTTTGCAGCGGACTTCGTCTTCATCTTGGGCATTTTGCTACTCCGTGTTTTTGTATCGAAACAGGCAGACGAGGCCTATTTCAAGCTATTCAGGAACGGCCTCGGCATGCCCTGCCGGACCGTTCGGACGCGCGCTTATAACCGCAGTCGGTTAAAAGCGCAACGGGGAATACGAACTTCCCCTTGCGGTGGTGCTTCATGCCGCCCAGGCGGTGTGCGCGAAAGAGTTATTTCGGCGCGAGAACCATCATCATCTGACGGCCTTCCAGCTTCGGCTCGGCTTCAACCTTGGCAATCGCCTGGGTATCTTCCTTCACTTGGAGGAGAAGCTTCATGCCGAGTTCCTGGTGGGCCATTTCGCGGCCGCGGAACTTCAGCGTCACCTTCACCTTGTCACCCTCGTCAAAGAAACGGTTCATCGCCTTCATCTTCACGTCATAGTCATGCGTGTCGATGTTGGGGCGCATCTTGATTTCCTTGACCTCGACGATCTTCTGTTTCTTGCGCGCTTCAGCGGCTTTTTTCTGGGTCGAGTATTTAAGCTTGCCGAGATCGAGGATCTTGCATACCGGCGGTTCAGCGTTCGGCGAAATCTCAACGAGATCGAGACCGGCATCCTCCGCCATTTTCAAAGCCTGGTCCGTCGGCATGCTACCGAGGTTCTGGCCCTCTTCATCAATAAGCTGAACTCTGGGAACCCGGATTTCCCGGTTGGAGCGCGGGCCCTCCTTGACGGGGGCATCGGCTTTGAAAGGTCTGCGAATGGTCGTATTCTCCTGATCTGTTTCTGGATCACATCGGCAAAAAACAGCTTGTTTGGTACAAGCGGCGGAAATGTCGTTATTGCCGTGGCGAAGTCAATAGCATATCTGCCCGAAAAGATCACCTGTTGTCACGGTTTTTGCAAATACGCCGCCTTTGTTGCGCGAAATTCAGGAGAATTGCATATACATGACTGAACAAGCCGCTGAATTCCTGCGTGTAGGCATGGGCGACGACGCCCGCGACATCGCCGTCCTTCATCGCCCGGCAACTTCACGAGAAGATGCACCCACGCTTGTCTGGCTCGGCGGTTACCGTTCCGACATGACGGGAACCAAGGCGGTGGAACTCGACCGCTTTGCAGCGGAAAACGGCATTGCGTGCCTGCGGCTCGATTATTCCGGGCACGGCGCTTCCGGCGGTGACTTCCAAAAAGGCACGATTTCAAGATGGCTGGAAGAGGCACTTGCCGTCGTGCGCGAAAAGGCGCCATCGCGCGTCGTCCTTATCGGTTCGTCGATGGGTGGATGGATCGCGCTGCGCATGGTCGAGGAACTGCGCAAGGCTGGCGGCACGCCGTCCGTCGCTGGTCTGGTCCTCATTGCGCCAGCCCCCGATTTCACGGCGGACCTGATAGAGCCGAGCCTCACGGATGCGGAAAAACGGTCGCTTGAAGAAAAAGGTTATTTCGAGGAACATTCGGAATACAGCCCCGAGCCGAACATCTTTACGCGCGCGCTGATGGAAGACGGGCAGCAGAACCGCGTCCTCACCGGCATCATTACCACGGGCTGCCCGGTTCACATCCTGCAGGGAATGCGCGATCCCGATGTTCCCTATCAGCATGCGCTGAAGCTCCTCGAACATCTTCCTGCTGACGACGTCGTCTTGACGCTGATCCGCGATGGCGACCACCGGCTGTCCCGGCCGCAGGATATCGACAGGATGCTGGCTGCCGTCAAAGCCCTTGCAACATAGGCATTTGCGCAACGATCTTAACCATATTTAACGAGTCTTGCGCGCCGCCGATGGCTAGTGATTGACTCCTGCCCCCCAACCCTCTTAACTTTTCATTAAGAATTAAGGGACGGGTTTCATGATGAACGCACCGCTGGCGCGTGCGCTGCTGTTTGCAGTTGCCGCCGGGCTATTGACTGCTGCCTCCGCCGTGGCGGAAACCAAGGGAAGCCCTTCCATGGTGACGGGCGGGATCACATCCCAGCCGATCGGCCATTATGAGTTCTGCCAGAAATACGCGAGCGAGTGCAACATTCGAAGCAAGCTGACGCCGCCACCACGCGTCACCGAGTATGGCTGGGGTGTAGTTCGCGAGATCAACACATCCGTCAACACCTCGATCGTCGCCATGACCGACATGGAAATCTACGGCAAGGAAGAAGTCTGGGAATATCCCACGACCGCTGGCGATTGTGAGGACTTCGTGCTGCTGAAGCGCAAGAAGCTGATCGAGCGTGGGTTTTCCGTTGCTGACCTGCTGATCACTGTCGTGCGCAAGCCTGATGGCGAGGGCCACGCCGTGCTGACGCTCCGCACCACCGATGGCGATTATATTCTCGACAATCTCACCGACGACGTGAAGCTCTGGACCGACACCAACTACACTTATCTGAAGCGGCAGGCGTCCTTCAATTCGGGCCGTTGGGTTTCCATCGAGGATGGCCGCGACGTTCTGGTCGGCGCATTGCGCTGATCGACAGATATTATAGGCTCAATGCAGAAAGCCCGCAGCAAACGCTGCGGGCTTTTTTATTCACTAGGCGTTGCCGATGATGATACCCGCGGCCAGCACCAGCGAACCGCCGAGCACTACCTGAAACACTGCCCGCAGGAACGGCGTTTCCATGAAGCGGTTCTGAATAAAGGCGATGGCCCAGAGTTCCACGAAGACGACGACCGCGGCGATGGCCGTTGCTGTCCAGAAATGCGGAATGAGATAGGGCAGCGCATGGCCAAGGCCACCAACGGCCGTCATGATGCCTGAGGCGAGACCGCGCTTTACCGGAGAGCCACGACCGGAAAGCTTGCCATCATCATGGGCCGCCTCGGTGAAGCCCATGGAAATACCCGCGCCAACGGAGGCCGAAAGGCCGATCAGGAAGGTTTGCCACGTATCCTGCGTGGCGAAGGCGGCTGCGAAGATCGGCGCCAGCGTCGATACGGAACCATCCATCAGTCCCGCAAGACCCGGCTGCACGAAGGTCAGAAGAAATTGCCGCTTTGCGGTTTCCGCCTCTTCTGTCTTGCCGTTTTCGTCGAGATGTTTCTCTTCCAGCATCTGCGCGATGTCTTCGTGACCACGCTCCGCCTCGGCCAGATCGCCGAGCAGCTTGCGGGTCGAGGCATCGCTGGTGCGCTTGACAGCCTCATCGTAAAAACGGATCGCCTGGGCCTCCATCAATTCCGCCTGCGCACGAATTTTGTCGAGCGACAGGTTCTTCACCAGCCAGTCCGGCGTGCGCTCGTAAAAGCCACGCACATGCTCACGGCGGATCAGGGGGATCGTTTCCCCAAATCGCCTGCGGTGCATGTCGATCAGCACGTTTCGATGCTGCTGCTCCACCTCGGCCATATCATCGAAGATTTTTGCGGATTGCGGATATTGCGCGCGCAGATGATCGGCATAAGAGCGGTAGATGCGGGAATCGTCTTCTTCGGACGAGATGGCAAGTGCGAGGATTTCCTGTTCGCCAAGCGAGGAGAACGGGCGTTTGGACAGGGAAAAAAGACTGCGGAACATGGCTGGAACCTCTTTAGAATAATTCTAAATACATCCTGGTCATGTCACAATCAAGCCTTTTAGAATTATTCTAATATGCCAAAGGGTCGCATTGCGGAGTGTCGAAGAGCCACGTAGGTTCTGCCGCAAAAGGAAGCACAATGCAGGACCAGATCGCGGCAAAGGCCGCCCACAACGCGGAAATTCAGAACAGGGCGGAAAAGGCCATGGCGGCTATCGGCATCGACGCCGGTTTCATCGACCTGCTGGTCGAGACATTTTACGGCCGCGTTCTGGAACATCCCACGCTGGGCCCTGTCTTCGATGCGCGGCTTTCCGGGCGCTGGCCGGAGCATATGGCCAGGATGAAACAGTTCTGGGCCGCCGTCGCCTTCAAGAATGGCGGCTACGGCGGCAAGCCGGTGCAGGTGCATCTTGGCGTAAAAGGCATGTCGGCGGAACTGTTCCCGCAATGGCTGGCGCTTTTTTCGGCCACCCTTGACGATATCGCGCCGAGCCCACAAGCCCATAGCTGGTTCATGGAAACTGCGGAACGTATCGCAAAAAGCCTGACGCTTTCGCTGTTTTATAATCCTGCAATGGATGATCCGGCGTTAAGACGCATGCGTCCGTAGCCCCATCCGGGCGATGATAGCAGGCCCGGCAAGTTCAAATATTCCCCTTGATGGCCGCAAGGATAAATGTTTAGTAGCCAGTGGGAGGCGTACCGTACGGTTCGCCTGTAATATGCAGACATATCAGGGCTTATCGACATGGATCGCAGATCATTTATTCGCAAGGCGGGCGCTGTTGGTGCCGGTGTTACCGCAACCGTGCTGGCCGCTCCGGCCATTGCGCAGGAAAACCCCAAAATCACCTGGCGCATGACGTCGTCATTCACCAAGGGCCTCGACATTCTATTCGGTGCCGGCCAGATCGTCGCCGATCATGTCAAGGAAGCATCCGGCGGCAACTTCGTCATCCAGCATTTCGCCGGTGGCGAAATCGTGCCGGCGCTGCAGGCAGCGGATGCGGTGACGGCCGGAACCGTCGAAATGGCGCATACCTGCTCATACTACTATGTTGGCAAGGACCCGACCTTCGCGCTCGGGACCTCGGTTCCCTTCGGTCTCAATGCACGCCAGACGAATGCATGGTTCAATCAGGCGGGCGGCAACGAGTTGCTCAATGAGTTTCTTGCCCAGCACAATATCTACTCGATCCTGCTCGGCAATACCGGCGCCCAGATGGGCGGCTGGTTCCGCAAGGAAATCAACACCATCGATGACCTGAAGGGCTTGAAAATGCGCATTGCCGGCCTGACCGGCCAGGTGATGCAGAAGGTTGGCGTGACACCGCAGCAGATCGCCGGCGGCGATGTTTACGCCGCTCTCGAAAAGGGCACCATCGATGCAACCGAATTCGTCGGTCCCTATGACGACCAGAAGCTCGGCTTCTACAAGGTTGCGAAATATTACTACTACCCCGCATGGTGGGAAGGTGGCCCAGCCGTTCATGCTTTCGTGAACCTGCAGAAGTTCAACGAGTTGCCGGAGAACTACAAGCGTATTCTGAAAGATGCCTGCGCCGCCGGCAGCGCCAGCATGCTGGAGCGTTATGACGCACGCAATCCGAAGGCTCTGAAGGAACTCGTGGCGCAGGGCGCCATCCTGCGGCCGTTCAGCCAGGAAATCCTCGACGTCTGCCACAAGGCGGCTCAGGACACCTATGCGGAGATTTCGGCCAAGAACGAAAGCTTCAAGAAGATCTACGAAAGCCAGCAGGCGTTCAAGAAGGACGCCTATCTCTGGGCACAGATCGCCGAATATACCTATGACACCTATATGATGATCCAGCAGCGCAACGGCACGCTCTGATCCTCATCTCAGTATCTTCAAACGGCCATCCGGCATCTGCCGGGTGGCCGTTTTTGTATTCGATACCAGCTTCCACACCTCGCGTTCACGCCAGTCCATCGGGCTCATGCCGGTGACGCGGCGAAATTCCCGGTTGAAGTTGGATTTGGTCTGAAAGCCGGAAGATAGCATGATCGCAGTGACCGACTGATCCGTCTCCTCCAGCAGCCGACAGGCTTCGCGGATGCGCAGCTGGTTGACATATTGCGAGACGTTAACGCCGAGCGAGCGATTGATCGCGCCCGAGATTTGCCGGCTCGGCAGACCGAGACGTTTTGCGAGCCGTGACAGGTTTAGGTTCTCATCGCGGTAGAGCGTGTGGGTCTCCATCAAGCGATCAAGCCTTTCGACAACGTCCCGGTCCTGTTGTGAAGGCGCCGGCAAAGACAACTCCGCAGCAGGCTGGGCAGCCGTTTGCGGCGCTTTGCTTTTGCCGGCAAGTGCAGCCATGAGACCGATCAGCAGAAGCCCGAGAAGATTGGCATTGCTGACAAGTGCGGCGACATTTTCTCCATGCGCCCACTCGAAATCGAAAAACACCAGAAGATCGAAGAACGCGGAAACGCAGAGAGCGACCGCGGCGACAATAAGCGCCTTATGCGCAGATGCGACGCTGGCAAATTGCGCCTCGTCCAGCCCATCCGGCCCTTTTCTTGCCAAAAGAAGCAAGGCAATGGCGTGCCCGACAAAAATCACGATCAGCGCAAAATCGATCGCAACGGGAAGGACGAACTCCAGAAAGACGACGAATAAAGGTGAAAGCACAAGACTGGCAAACATCGCTCTCCTGCTTTCAACTCCAACGCCCATCAGTCCGCGAAAGGCGATGTAGACGAGAGGCGGCAGGCAGGCAGCCAGAACAGGCAAAACATAACGCGCTTCGCTCACACCATATCCCCAGCGCAAGCCGACAAGAACGGACTGCACGGCGCAAAGCGCGATGAGCGCCAGAAACGCCCGGTTGGTTCGCATATCCTCTGCGCCTCGAAAAAAGATGATGAACATGACGACCAGCAGAAGTGCGACGACAAAAGGCAATGGAATGAAAAGCACGGATAACGATCCCGAAGCTAGGAATTACCACCCATTCATGGACCAGATCGCGTTTCGGCACGACCTTTAACGCGATCAAGGACGCATTTATTCGCCCTAAAAGGAAAACGGGAGCATCCACCTTGTCAAACGGAGAGGCTCTCATGACACTGAAAAACACCCTTGTCGCACTTCTTATGTGCGCGGCTTTTTCCCCGCAGGCATTTGCCGCAGAGGATGTCGGGCTTACAAGCATCCCTGTTCCTTCCAAGGCCCGCAACACAAACCTTGACGTTACGATCTGGTATCCGGCCAAAGGCGGAGACGGCACACCGGCGCTTTCCTCCGAGAACCGTATCTTTCAGGGAACGGCGGTTCGGAAGGACGCGACCATCAAAGACGGCCATTTCCCCCTCGTGTTGATTTCGCACGGGTCCGGCTCGCGCGCTGAAGGCATGGCCTGGATCGCCGCGAAACTCGCCAGCGAAGGTTTCATCGTCGCCGGAACCAATCATCCCGGCACGACCAGTGGTGACTCGACGCCTGCCGATACGCCGAAAATCTGGGAACGGACGAACGATCTATCCACAATCGTCACGGCCTTGACGACGGACGGCACGTGGTCGGGTGCAATCGATGCGCAACGCATCGGTGTTCTCGGCTTTTCGCTGGGCGGTAGCGCGGCGATGGAGATTGCAGGTGCACGCGCCGATCTTGACGCCTATGTGCGCTATTGTGAAGAGAATGCAGCAATGATGGATTGCCAGTGGTTTGCCGGCGGCCGGGCCTATGTCAATAACGAGCCGGTCAGCGTACCGAAGCTCGATCTCAGAACCATCGACAAGACCCGTTTCGAGCAGCAGAACCGCGATCCACGCATCCGTTCCGCCGTGTTGGTCGATCCGGGTCTGGCGCTGGCGTTCCAGCCGGACAGCCTGAGACAAATCGATATTCCGCTGACCTTCATCAATCTTGGCAGCGAAGGTAAAATACCGCCCGCTGTCCTTGCCGACGAGCTTGCAGCACAAGTGCCTGCCTCTACTTACCAACAGGTCGACGAGGCCAACCATTTCAGCTTCCTGCCCCTTTGCAAGCCGGATGCCGACGCGTTTCTCAAATCCGTTGGCGAGCGCGATCCGATCTGCGAACCGGCCGGGCCCCGCGACCGTAACGATATTCATGCACAGCTGGAAATGATGATCGTCACCGCCTTCAACCGCACGCTGAAGCCGGGTCAATAACCAGAAGAACCTAGCCGATCCTTTTGTAAAACAGGGTCGTGCCGCAATAACGCCCGTCGGGAAAAAGCGCATAGTCGGGGATGACGCCGACGCGTTCCCAGCCAAGACGGGGATAAATTGCCTCCGCATCGCTACCCGTGGCCGTATCCAGCACCAAAAGGGTACGGCCACGTTTTGCCGCTTCCTGCTCCACCTTTTCCATGAGCTTTCGTGCAAGTCCCAGCCCGCGTGCCGACCGATGCACAAGAAGCTTCATCAGATCACCGCGATGTGGCTGGTTGGGCTTGGAGGCCAGACCGACCTGCACCGTGCCCACCACTTTATCGTTTACTTCCGCCACCACATGAATGGTGCCGCCTGCTTCCACGGCATCGGCTACATCCTGCCAGAACGGCTCGGCATCTTTTGGGGAGAAAGGCAGCATGAAACCGACAGACGCGCCGCCATTAACGCAGTCGGCGATAACGTCACAAAGTTCGGGCAAGGCATTGATCGTCTCTGCCCGGTTCAATACGCGGATGGTGGCCATTAATAACTCCTGTCGGGGAAAATCAGCGCTGTCTTTGATCCAGCACGACGGCATAACGGGCAGGTTTTTCTGAGGGATTGTGGAAGACATGTCCCTCACCCACCGGCATGAAAAGGCAATCGCCGGGTTCAAGCCGGTGCACGTCTCCACCGCTCGTCATCTCCAGCACACCGTCAAAAAGCCAGACATATTGCGTCATTCCGCGGCTTGCCGCATGCGGCGGGAAACCGACCCGTGCGCCCGCCGGGAACTCGACCTCGACAATATCGACATCGGAACCGACGCGTGGCGGGGAGATGGCACGGCGCACATAACCGGTCTCCGGGTCTGTCCAGAGCTGCTGGTCACGCTTTTTCACCAGCGGTGAAACAGCCTCTTTGTCTTCGGCGAAAAAGCCGGAGAGCGACAGGCCTAGCGCTGCGCAGATGCGGGCAAGAAGCGAGGCCGTGGGGCTCGCCTCGCCACGTTCGATGCGGGAAATCATGGCGCGGCTGACGCCGGATTCGGCGGCGAGCCGGTCCAGGGTCAAACCATTTTCGGCGCGCAACGTCTTGATGCGGTCGCCGATAGAGCGTTCGAGAATATGATCTTCGTTTTCCATCATGCGAGAATACATTCTCACATGATGGAGTCAATATCTACCATAATGGAAATTACGATCGCTTTTTTATCGCTTGGTCTGCGCGCGTCAAAGATGCATCAGGCACCGACCTGGGCGATCCAATCGTTCAGATTATAGTAGTTCGTTACTCGACTAACTTTTCCATCCTTCAGGTCAAAGAATGCACCAGCCGGCAGGACGTATGTCTGGCCATCGGCTTCCGGCAGGCCTTCATCGGTTGCGAGATATTCGCCGTTCACGATGAATTCCGCAGAGGCGCGCTTACCGTCCTCGCTCGCCATGATGACCATGTCGGTGAGGTTTTCCTTATAGCAGCGGTTCATGTGCTGCATGAAGGACGCAAAAGCCGGCTTTCCGGTCTGACGCTCGCCCTGATTGATGTCATGTACCACCTCGTCGTGAAGAAGCGCCAGAAAGGCATCCATGTCCTGACGGTTGAAGGCATCGTAATAGGCGCGGATGGTCTCAGTGGCGGTCATTGTCTTCTCCGTTCAATGCTTGCGCGGGTTTTCCATGACGGTATAACCAGTGCAACCGAA
Organism: Agrobacterium sp. 10MFCol1.1; assembly: GCF_000381165.1. NCBI lineage: Bacteria > Pseudomonadati > Pseudomonadota > Alphaproteobacteria > Hyphomicrobiales > Rhizobiaceae > Agrobacterium > Agrobacterium sp. 10MFCol1.1. The sequence goes on from NZ_KB906072.1 coordinate 741,811, forward strand.
AGTGAAAATGCCCATGACCGTCGAAATCAAGTCTCTTTCCGGCATCGAGGCCGCGCCCTATTTCGATGACCTTGCGCGCCTGCGGATCGAAGTGTTTCGCGCCTTTCCCTATCTCTATGACGGATCGCTGGATTACGAGCGCAAATATCTCGCCACCTATGCCGACACGAAAGGCGCGGTTTTCGTGCTGGCGCTGGATGGCGCACACGTGGTGGGCATGTCCACCGGCATGCCGATGGCTGCCGAGACCGACGAGGTGAAGGCGCCCTTCCTGAAGGCGGGTTACGATCCGGACCGGATATTTTACTTCGGCGAAAGCGTGCTTCTGCCCAGCTATCGCGGGCATGGCATCGGGGTGCGGTTCTTTGTGGAGCGGGAGGCGCATGCGAGCAAGCTCGGCTTCAACTGCTGCACCTTCTGCGCGGTCGAGCGCCCCGCCGACCACCCGCGCCGGCCATTGGATTACGTGCCGCTGAATACCTTCTGGGAAAAACGCGGCTATCGCCATCACCCGGAATTGCACACCAGCTTCACCTGGCGGGATCTAGACGAGAGCACCGAAAGCCCAAAGCCCCTGTCGTTCTGGATGAAGACCATTGCTGCCGGAGAGGAAAACAGATGACGAAACTCGCCGCCAGCCAATATGCCATCGAACTCATCGAGACATGGGAAGGCTATGCCGCCCATCTTTCCGCGATCGTGCGCGAGGCGAAAGAAAAAGGCGCCGAGCTGCTGCTGTTGCCGGAATATTCGGCCATGACGCTGACCGGGCAGTTGCCGCCGGATGCGCGCTCGGACCTACACCGCTCCATCGAAGAGATACAGCCGCTCATCCCCTCATGGGTCGAGCTTTGCGAAGAGCTGGCGCGGCAACATCAAATCCTGTTTCAGCCGGGCAGCGCGCCAGTGAAAGACAAGGACGGCAAGTTCCGCAACCGCGCATGGCTGTTCGGCCCCAACGGACTGATCGGGTATCAGGACAAGCAGATCATGACGCGGTTCGAGCGGGAGAAATGGAACATCCATGCCGGCATCGAGGGTCTGAAAGCCTTCGAGACGCCGATCGGCAGGCTCGGCATCCTCATCTGTTACGACAACGAGTTCCCGATGCTTGGCCGGAAGCTGGCCGAGCTTGGCGTCGAACTGGTTCTCGCTCCCAGCTGCACCGATACGCTGGCCGGCGCCTACCGGGTGCGCATCGGCGCGCAGGCGCGGGCATTGGAAAACCAATATACCGTTCTCTCCTCCCCCACGGCGGGTGAGGCTCCATGGTCTCCCGCCGTCGATGAAAATCGTGGCCGCGCAGCACTTTACGTGCCATCCGACTATGGCATGCCGGCATCGGGTATCGTCGCGGAAAGCGAAAGCGATGCGGTGACACACAGCACGTTGCTGATCGCCGATATCGACCTTGCTGCCGTGGCCAAGCTTAGAACCGAAGGACAAGTGGCCACCCGCCGCGACTGGCCGGAGCAGTTTGCGATCTGAAAAGCCCATTTTAAAGGGCTTTTAACCAAATTCCCGCTTTGCGGCATGAGAAGCCCCTGCTATAGCGCGGGGCATGAGCACAAATTCGACCCGCACGCCCCTGGACCATATCCGCAACTTCTCGATCGTTGCCCACATCGATCACGGCAAATCGACGCTGGCCGACCGGTTGATCCAGTCGACAGGCGGCCTTGCCGAGCGCGATATGTCGGAACAGGTTCTCGATTCGATGGATATCGAACGCGAGCGCGGCATCACCATCAAGGCCCAGACCGTGCGCCTGCACTACAAGGCGAATAACGGCGAAACCTATGTGCTGAACCTCATCGACACGCCCGGTCACGTCGACTTTGCCTATGAAGTGTCCCGCTCGCTTTCGGCCTGCGAAGGTTCGCTGCTGGTGGTGGACGCATCTCAGGGTGTGGAAGCCCAGACGCTGGCCAACGTTTATCAGGCGATCGACAACAATCACGAGTTGGTGACGGTCTTGAACAAGATCGACCTGCCGGCTGCGGAGCCCGACCGCATCAAGGAACAGATCGAGGAAGTAATAGGCATCGATGCTTCCGAAGCTGTGTTGATTTCGGCCAAGACCGGGCTTGGCATCCCCGATGTTCTCGAAGCCATCGTCAACCGCCTGCCACCGCCCAAGAGCGAAGTCGGCGAGAACGGGCCGCTCAAGGCGCTGCTCGTCGACAGCTGGTACGACACCTATTTGGGCGTCATGGTTCTCGTGCGCGTCATCGACGGCGTGCTGACCAAGGGCCAGCAGATCCGCATGATGGGTTCCGGCGCGAAATACGGCGTCGAGCGCGTTGGCGTACTTACCCCGAAGATGGTCAATGTCGACAGCCTCGGCCCCGGCGAGATCGGTTTCATCACCGCCTCGATCAAGGAAGTCGCCGATACGCGTGTTGGTGATACCATTACCGACGACAAGCGCCCGACGGCGCAGGCCCTGCCCGGCTTCAAGCCAGCGCAGCCCGTGGTTTTCTGCGGCCTCTTCCCTGTTGATGCAGCCGACTTCGAAGATCTGCGCGCGGCGGTGGGCAAGCTTCGCCTCAACGACGCCTCCTTCTCCTTCGAAATGGAATCGTCTGCCGCTCTCGGCTTTGGTTTCCGTTGCGGCTTCCTCGGTCTGCTGCATCTTGAAATCATTCAGGAACGCCTCGAGCGCGAGTTCAATCTCGATCTCGTCGCCACAGCACCTTCGGTCGTCTATGAAATGACGCTGACGGATGGCACCGAGAAGGAACTGCACAACCCGGCGGATATGCCTGATGTCGTGAAGATCAAGGAAATCCGCGAACCGTGGATCAAGGCGACGATCCTGACACCCGACGAATATCTCGGTGGTATCCTGAAACTCTGTCAGGACCGGCGCGGCCTGCAGACGGAGCTGACCTATGTCGGCAACCGCGCGATGATCACCTATGAATTGCCGCTCAACGAAGTGGTGTTCGATTTCTACGACCGCCTGAAATCCATCTCGAAGGGTTACGCCTCGTTCGACTACAACATTATCGACTATCGTGAAGGCGATCTCGTCAAGATGTCGATCCTCGTGAACGGCGACCCGGTGGACGCACTCTCCATGCTGGTCCACCGCTCGGCGGCTGACCGGCGCGGACGCGGCATGTGCGAAAAGCTGAAGGAACTCATTCCGCCACACATGTTCCAGATCCCGATCCAGGCGGCCATTGGCGGCAAGGTCATCGCCCGCGAAACCGTGCGCGCGTTGCGCAAGGACGTGACGGCGAAGTGCTACGGTGGCGATGCGACGCGTAAACGCAAACTTCTGGACAAGCAGAAGGAAGGCAAAAAGCGCATGCGCCAGTTCGGCAAGGTGGAGATTCCGCAGGAAGCTTTCATCGCTGCGCTGAAGATGAACGACGAATAAGCGGCCGCTAAATCGTCGCTGATTTGACAAGGGAGGCTCACGGCCTCCCTTTTTACATTCACGGCAGCTGCTCAGGCATGCAGCTTCGCGCCCTTGGTAATCTTGTCTACGATTTTCTTGTCCGCCCTAAGCGCCATGCCGACGACCTTTGCATTGTCGGGAGAAAATTCCGAAAACACCTGGCGGTTGGCAACATCATGACCGGTTGCGAACATTTCCTCGATATAGAGCGATGTCGTGACCTCGCGTTCCAGGGATCGCTGATGGATTTTGCGCAGTGCCTCCTGATCCGTGGCCATGACGACTATCGGCTGGACGGACAGGGGATTGTAGACGTTACCCGCCCCGTCGCGGTATGGTTCCCCGATGATCTCTCTGGTCTGGGCGACGATGCCGGACATGAGAAATGCGGTGACGTTCAGTTTTTGCCACACGGCAAGGTCATCACGAAGGATGACGGCGATCTTGGTATCAAACATGCGAACTCAATCTGGCTGTGGTTACGAAAGAGAAGCGACCCTAGCCCCTCAGGGTACGAGCGATCTTGAACGTTCGTGCAAATTCGAGGGGATCGTGCAGGCCCCTTCCAGCGAAGGGATCGAGCGCATTGAAGCGCGCTTTCACGGCAACGCCTATGCACCCCATCGCCATGACACCTATGCTCTGGGTGTGACGCTTTCTGGCGTCCAGACGTTTTCCTATCGTGGCACATCGCATTTCAGCACGCCCGGAAAGGTTATCGTGCTGCATCCGGACGAAGTTCACGATGGTGGTGCCGGCACCGACGAAGGTCTGCGCTACCGTATGCTCTACCTTCCGCCGGAAAAAACCATGCAGGTGGCGACTGGATTTTACGCGCTGCCATTTGCAAAAAACCCCGTCATCGAAGACGATGAGTTCCGGCAATGCCTGATAGAGGCTCTCGGCAATCTCGAAGGCGAGCCGGACAATCTGCTCCTGACCGACTGGCAATCGAGACTTTCGGATCTGCTCTGGAAGCATTCGAACGGAAACCAGAGAACAATCAAGCGGCTTGACCGGATCGCCGTTTTCCGTTGCCGGGATTACCTGCTGGAGAACAGCGCGCTTGCCGTCAGCTCAGAGAAGCTGGAGCAAATAAGCGGGCTTGATCGCTTCACGCTCTTTCGGCACTTCCGCTCCCTGTTTGGCACGAGCCCGCACCGTTATCTCATCATGCGGCGTCTGCAAAAATGCAAGGACATGATGCGGGCGGGTGCGGGTCTTGCGGAAACGGCGTTTGCCTGCGGCTTCGCGGATCAGGCGCATTTTACCCGCCACTTCAAGAATGCCTTCGGAATGCCTCCGGGGCGCTGGCTAAGCCTTGTTTCGCACTGATCATTCCGGAAACATGATCGACCTGTGAGCCGCAGTCCCTGCCATGGCGCCATCGCCCACGGAAAGAGCGACCGAGCCGGAGGGCCTTGCCACATCACCGCAGGCGAATATTCCGCGCACTGTTGTCTGTTTCATGGCATCCGTCACGATGCTTGAACCCATCGGCCCTTCTTCCACGGTGCAACCGAGCTTTTCGATCCAATCCGAGGCAATCCGCAATTTCGGTTGCGTGAAAAGACCGGCCAAAGCAATGCTGCACCCATCCGCAAGAACAACATCCGCATGCCCTGCGATCTCTCTGATACGCTCTTTTTCCACCCGAACGCCCCGGGCTGACAAAAGCGCACTCTGTTCGGCATCCGGCACGAATATACCGTTGGTAAAAAAGGTCGTTTCACCCCAGTCCGGAAGCATCAGTGCATGGTGGATGGCCAGCGGTGAGGCCGCGATGACGCCGATCCTGCGCTGATCCAGTTCGTATCCGTGGCAATAGGGGCAATGGAAGACGGCGCTGCCCCAGCGTCCCTTCAGCCCGGCTATATCAGGCAGTTCATCCGTAACGCCTGTGGCAAGGATTAGTCTGGCCGCCCTTTCGCGGCGATTGCCATCGATCTCGATGACGAAGTCATCGAATGATCCTTCGGCATTCGTTACCCTGCCCTTTGCCCAGTGTATCGTCGGGTAGCGCTCGATCTGGCGGCGTGCCTCGGCGATGATGTCGCCCGGCGCCTTGCCGTCCTGTCCGAGAAAACCGTGGGAATGGCTGGCGAAGCGATTTCTCCGCTCACCCGCATCCACCACCAAGATGTTTTTTCTCGCGCGCCCGAGCTGCAGGGCGGCGGACAGGCCCGCATAGCTGCCGCCGATGATGATGACGTCGTATTTCATGATGCACCTATCGTTCACCGAGCCGGAAGCGCCCGTTCGTTTCACGATACTTATATTGTTACATGAATTTTAGAGTCAATAGTCACGCAACTTATATTGTTACGTCATATGCTAACTGGTAATGTCGCGAAAAACAGGCGGATTTCACCGATGAGACACGACACGCGCCTTTCACGGGTGCTGCATATTCTGATCCATATGGAGAAACACGAGGGTGCGGCGACCTCGGAAAGCATCGCGGCGATGTTGCAGACGAACCCGGTGGTGGTGCGCAGAACCATGGCGGGCTTGCGGGAGCACGGTTACGTGTCATCGGAAAAAGGCCATGGCGGTGGCTGGGTTCTGGCGCGACCGCTCAGCGAAATCACGCTGCTCGATATTTACCGGGCGCTTGGCGCGCCGGAATTGTTCTCGATTGGGCTGGCAGGAGATAATCCTAACTGCGTCATAGAGCAGGCCGTCAATGCTGCCCTTTTCGACGCCATGAACGAGGCGGAGACCATTCTCCTGTCCCGCTTCGGAAACATTACGCTTTCGGCGCTGGCGGAGGAATCGATGGGCCGCTGGTCCAGATTGTCCAACCACCCCTCCGCGATGGATCAGCTCTAACGCCGCAGAGTTGGCGCAATAAAAAACCGCCTGCCGGAAGGCAGGCGGTTTTGTCAGATGATCTAACCCATTACGGCTGCGTCTGCGTGCCGCCGGTATTCGGGCTTGCCGGTGCTGCATTGTTGGCAGGCGGTGTTGCCGGGACAGTCGGAGTCACGGGCGCCGGTGCCTGTTGCGTTGCCGCAGGCGGCATGGTCGAGGATGTCGTGGCCGGATCGGTGTTCGGGCCGCTCATCTGCGACCAGGCAAAAACGCCTACCAATGCGACAACGAGAATCGCCAGCCATGGCATCCAGGACGGAGACTTGCGGGCAAGCGGTTCATTGCTGATATTCAGTTCCGGACGAAGATCACGGTCCGGGCGCGGATTGTTTGGATCGAATGTCATGGTATTTCCTCCTCTTCATTCTGAGAAGAAAACGGCGTTCACGGGATTTTGTTCCGATTCTCCTCGGCCAGCACGATATGAGCGACAATTACGCGCTCTGCCTGAGGGCATCTGCCAGCACCGCCATGACCTGAGGAGCGGCCATTTGCGACACATTGAAACGCATGAAAGCGGATGCGTTCTGCGCGGAGCTGAAAACATTGCCGGGTGCCAGCACCACCTGTTGCGCCAGTGCCCGACGTGCAACATCGGCGGCGTCGACCCCCTCCGGCAGGCGGCACCATAAGAACATGCCCGCCTGCGGTTCGATCCACGGCACACATCCAAGCGCTTTCAAACGCGCCGCCGCCTCAGGCACCGCCGCCGCGAGACGCTGTCGAAGAGCCTCGACATGCTTGCGATAACTACCGTCAGTCAAAAGCGACAGGATCAATGCAGCCGAAAAATTTGCTCCACCAAAAGCAGTGGCAATCTTGAGATCGGTCAGGGCTTCCACCCATGCCGGAGGCGCTGCGATGAAACCGCACCGCACGGAAGCAGACAGGGTTTTAGAAAAACTGCCGATCTGGACGACCCGGTTCAGACCATCGAAAGCAGCCAGCCGTGGTGCCGCCTGCGTTTCAAAATCGGCAAAAATATCATCCTCGATGATGGTGAGGCCCGCCTGTTCGGCCAGCATCAGCAGGCGATGGGCGGAAACGGCGGAAAGCCTTGCGCCTGTCGGATTATGGATCGCGGAATTGGTGATATAAAGGCGCGGCTGATGCTCTTTCACTGCCTGCTCGAAAAGCGGCAGGTCCGGTCCAGCCGGCGTATAGGGCACACCAACGATTTTCACCCGATGCGCCCGCAAGAGAGCGCGGAAGTTAAAATAGCAGGGATCATCGACAATCACCGTATCCCCTGGCTGCAGCAGGAAACGACACAGGAGATCGATCGCCTGCGTGCCGGAGTCGGTGAGCATGATCTGGCTGGCGCCCGCCTGTACGCCATGTTCGGCAAGTCTGCGGGACAAAAGCTGGCGTAGCGGCAAGAGCCCCATCGGGCTCGCATAATCCGTCAGCAAGGAAGCATCCGCACGGGCAAGCGCCCTCATCGCCCGCCTTAGCGCTTGCTCCGGCATCCATGACGCTGGAAGCCAGCCGCAGCCGGGCTTGGCAAGCGCCGCCCCCTCGTCCAGCGCCTGGCGCGACACCCAGAGCGGATCCACAGCCCTGTCCAGCCGAGGCTCGATATCGGCCAGAGACAGGGGCGCGAGCGGACCCGCCACATAAAATCCCGAACCCGGTCGCGAGCTTATGGTGCCATCGGCAACCAGCCGGTCATAGGCCTCGACGACGGTTGAAGTGGAGACCTGCATGGCCTTCGCAAGCGCTCGAACGGATGGCAATCTGGCGCCGGGAACGAGGCTTCGCGAGGCGATGCGTTGCCGCATGCTGGTCATCACCTGTTCTATGCGCGTTCCAGTCGCGAGTTGCCCGTCCACATTTCTCTCCAACCGTACCGTCCAAGTAACCATAACAGTTTCTTGAAATTGTATATGATTGTCGCTGTTTTCACCAGCCGTTCCGGATCAAGAAAGGGAAATTGCAGGAGACGGTCATGGACAAGACGACAAGCGGTTGGCTGAGCGGCCTTATCGGCGTGGTGATATTCAGCGGCTCGCTGCCCGCCACGCGGGTTGCGGTAACGGGTTTCGATCCGGTGTTCCTGACCCTCGCCCGCGCCAGCATAGCCGGCCTTCTGGCGCTCGCTTTGCTTTTTGTGTTCCGGCAAAAACGCCCGGCGCGCGATGATCTGGCATCGCTTTTCATCGTATCCTTCGGCGTGGTGGTTGGCTTCCCGCTGTTGACTGCTCTCGCCTTGCGGCACATCACCTCGGCCCACTCCATCGTCTTTGTCGGGCTTTTGCCGCTCGCAACCGCGGTTTTTGCCGTGCTGCGTGGGGGAGAACGCCCGCGGCCCGCCTTCTGGTTCTTTTCCTGCCTGGGCAGCGTCCTCGTTGCCGGCTTTTCATTGTCGAATTCGCTGGCCTCCGGGCTCGGAGCCTCACTTGCCGGCGATCTCTTGATGCTGGGCGCGATTATCGTCTGTGGGCTGGGATATGCTGAGGGTGCTGCCCTTTCCCGCAAACTGGGGGGCTGGCAGGTCATCTCATGGGCATTGTTCCTCTCCCTGCCTCTGATGCTGCCGCTTGCCTTTTTCACAGGGCCGCAAACCCTCGCAGGCATCGACCCGCAGGCCTGGGGCGGCCTTGCCTATGTCTCGCTGTTCAGCATGCTGATCGGCTTCATCTTCTGGTATCGCGGGCTGGCGCTTGGCGGCATTGCCGCAGTGGGCCAGCTGCAATTGCTGCAGCCGTTCTTCGGGCTGGTGCTTGCAGCAACCCTGCTTCACGAGGAGGTCAGCCCTGCGATGATCGGCATCACGCTCGTGGTGGTGCTCTGCGTTGCCGGCGCGCGAAAATTTTCGCGCTGACGCCCGCCCCGTCAACTCGAGCGGCGGTCTACCCAGCGATGCCAGGCATCCTCATTGCCGTTGAAGACATTGAGATCGATGCGGCCATCGACACCATGCGACAGGCCGGAGCCGGAATACTGCCAGAACAACCACTTGCGGCCGGGATAGACCACGGACGGATGCTGGGCAACGGCGCGCAGCCAGAAGGGATAGTCCTGGAACTCGCCGGTCAGATTGTCCTTATAAAAATCGGGCGCCGTATAGATAATCGGACGCTGGCCGTAATGGCGCTCCAGCTTGTCCATGAACACGCGCATCTTTTCCAGAATACGCTCGCGGGAATGGCGCATCTTGCAGCTCGATTCGCCGTTATATTCCACGTCGATCACCGGCGGCAGCGCATCCGGATCGCGCGGTACGTTGCGAATGAACCAATCCGCCTGCTCGCCGGCCGACCGGCACCAGTAGAAGAAGTGGTAGGCGCCACGACGGATGCCCGCTTCCTTTGCACGCTGCCAGTTGGTGCGGAACATCGGGTCAAGATGATCGCCGCCATCCGTCGCCTTGATGAAGGCGAAGTTGGCACCGCGTGTGCGCAGCTGCGGCCAGTCTATATTGGCCTGCCAGCGCGAGACATCCACCCCGTGGACCTGAAAATGGCGCGGCTGGACCCTGCCGAAATTGATGGGTTTGGCATCGCTGAAGCTGGAGCGGAAAATACGCGAACGGATCTGCGCACCGGCACTGGCCGCCGGGGCTGCAGCCATGGCCAATTGCACCGGACGCTCCATCGGACGCTCTGCCGGTCGTACCATTCCAGCCTGTGACGGTGAGGGCAAACGGGTTTCAAGCGCGTTCTGCGGCACGGGCGCTCGTGGGGTAACGGCTGAAAAGGCCTTTAGCTCTTCGGGCACCGGCCCGCCCCATGCCAGAACTTCCTGTCGCGGCTGGGCCGTGATGGGTTGGCTGCCCACGCTTGCCTGCGGCACCGGCGCGGATGGCGTAACCGAACTCGTGGTTTCCTTCGACGGCAGGCCGGCCATCAGGCTTTCCGGCCCGGAACTGGACGTACAGCCACCAAGCAGAAGGCAACCGAAGAGAAGTGCTGGCACAGCCGATGAACGCATGAGAACCCGTACGCAAAACAATCCAGGGGCACTCTGACGCCGCCCGGGAACCTCGAAATACAATTGCTAACGGAAGATTATCAAAAAAGACTGAATCTTATCTTTACGCCGACACCTTCCAACGCGCCCGTCATTTCTGGCAGGAGAATGCCTCGAGGTTTCGCGAAACGGAGAGCTTCAGGCGGTCATCGTGCTCAGATCGACCGTATCGGCGCCGGGGGAATTTTTCTTGATCGATTCGATGGCGTGGATGGCCGATGCCTTGGCCTTGTATCCTTCGGACGAAAACATCGTTTCCCCATTGGATGCTTTGAAGCGGAAGCGATATTCCCCGGCCCTGTCCTGATAGATTTCGAATTTATACATGATCTTGGTGCCTCCTTGGCAAACGTCGGTGAAACACACTCAATTCTGAGCGGCCTTGGCCATATTCGCAACCGATAATTGCCAGATCAGACAAGCCGTACCCAGGCACGGGCAATTTCCAGACCGGTCGCATCGGCCACATCTGCACGCCCGCCACGGTGATCGCGGTAATTGTTGATCCAGCCGGGCGCCATTTTTTCTACGGAAGCAGGGAACGCCTCACACCATCCTTCGACCACAGCCGTGGATGCCTCAAAATGAAATTGCGTGCCATAGGCAGCGCGGCCAACGCGAAAAGCCTGATTTCGCGTTGCACCATTGGTCGCAAGTCTCGTCGCCTCGGGAGGAAGCGTGAATGTGTCGCAATGCCACTGAAAAATGGGAAATGTCTTGTCGAGTCCCGCCAATAGCGGATCGGACGCGCCCTCTTCCGTGAGGGATACGTCTTCCCAGCCGAATTCGGGCGGGCCGGCCAGAATATTCTCTCCGCCATAGGCGCGCGCCAGCAACTGGCTGCCGAGACAGACGCCCATCACGGCCTTGTCCGCATCGCCAAACGCTTTCATCAAAAGTGCGAGGTCTGGAAGATAGGGATAAAGCACGTCGTCAAGAGCGTTCTGCTCCCCGCCCAAAACGACGAGCGCATCGTGTGCAGCTGCATCGAGAGGAAGAGGCTCACCCGCATAGGCGCGGATGACATGCACGTCAGCCCCTGCCTCTTCCAGAGCGACGCCGATCTGTCCATGCGGCGTGCCCGCCATATTTTCGATAATTGCAACGCGCATGGGGCCTCTTGCCGACAACGGGGAATTCGATCGGCCGGTATCGCCGATCGAATTCAGCTTCACCACGAGAAAAACGGATTTTCAAGAGGCGCAATATCGTCAGCAAGGCAATAAGCGGACAAGCCGGCCTGTGGCATCTTAAAATTCCCGCGACAGCTTCGCGTCGACGGAATGCCGGTTGCCGCCGCGGACAGCGAAGAACAGGAAAATGGCTGCCCAGAGAACTGATTTTTCCGCGCCACCCAGACCTTCCGCCTTTACGATACCGTGAAAATAGACCGTTACTAAAAGCACGATCATTGCGGCAAAGGATGCCGGCCGCGTGAACAGCCCAATGGCCACGAGAATTCCACCGAAAAATTCGGTGGCGGCCAGGAGAGGTGACCAGAATACACCCGGATAAAAGCCGAGGCTCTCCACCATGCCGACAGCCCCGAACGGATTGGCGATCTTGCCGAAGCCGTGGGTGACAAGAAGAAGCCCGGCCACGACGCGCAGAACGGTCTCCACCAGATCATGTGTCGAATTATAAAGAGGTGCGACCGCCGGAACGAAAAGACGCTGACGATTATTGTCGAACTGGGCCATGGGATCTCCGCGTTTTAGCCTTCGATGGCTTATCTGTTCGCAAAGCAGCATGATAAGAACAAGCATGCCGCAGGTAAAAACATGAGTGTCATAGTTGACATTATCGTGAGCATTATTGTCATCGGGCGCTGAAGGAGACGTGATCATGGCCGAGACCAAGCCCCGCATAACCATCCGCTACTGCACACAATGCAACTGGCTGCTTCGTGCGGGATGGATGGCGCAGGAGATTTTGCAAACCTTCGCTTCTGATATCGGCGAAGTCAGCCTCATTCCCTCAACGGGTGGCCTGTTCGAGATCACCGTAGATGGTGAAACCATATGGGAGCGTAAGCGCGATGGCGGTTTCCCCGGTCCAAAAGAGCTCAAACAGAGAATCCGCGATGTCATCGACCCGGAACGTGACCTCGGTCATGTCGACAGGACGAAGCATGAGGGGCTCGACAATTGACGCGGCAACATGTTTCAACAGCGTCTAACCAAGTTTTTTCCCTTTAAAATCAATGATCTTCATAAAAGTTCAAAAAGTCTGTTGACACCGGGCGGCTGCCCTCGTACATCGCTCTCCGTCGCCCAGATGGCGGAATTGGTAGACGCGCCAGCTTCAGGTGCTGGTACTCGCAAGGGTGTGGAGGTTCGAGTCCTCTTCTGGGCACCATTCCATTTTTGATCTTAGCCAGATCAAACACTTAGACGAAAAAACAGCAACATTCAGTCCTCCTGCAAAACGCAGGGGAACATGTTGCGGTTTTTCGTTTTGCTGGCGATCAACCCCGATTTTTCCCATAAAAATACTGCCCAGGACGAGCACTAAGCATTTGTCACTTTGACAAAATGCCAGCCATTCCCGCGCGCGGAATTCCGATATATTCAGACCTGGTATTGGGTTGCAGTTCGCTTAAGGCTGGGCGTCTTTGTCGCCACTGTTTTGCGAATGCTGTTCGCAATTCGGCGTACAGGAAAGCACGGTCCGTTCCGTTTGTCGAAAAACGCGAACCGTATTGCCCTCATCGATGGAGACGAGAATGCGCTCATCGACGATTGGATTGCCCTCGGCATCGAGAAGAACAAGATTCGTCGTACCGAAACTGCGCCCGGTCAGCACGATCGTGGTGGCATCGGCAACCGTCGCATCGGCGACTTTCGAGTTGCCGACAATAACCTTGCTCACGGGGCGGTCGAGGCGAAGGACACGGGCGTGGTTCATCGAAACGCGCAATATATCTTCCTGAGCAAAAACAGGCTGTAACGAACCCGATAGGATGACGGACAAGCCGACCACGATTTTCGCCAGTTTTCCGGATGACACGCGTTTCGCCCCTGCTCACTACCCGCACTTACTGTGCAGCAGAATGCGTGTTTTTAGTGAATGAAGCGTTAAATGATAGAGGCCCCTAATGTGAACGGTAACCATGCCTGACATGGCAACATTTTCGAGGCTCTCGCTGTCCTGCACCAAAACTGAACATCTATGTCTCACCGGGAGGACACTTTGCCGGAAATAAGAAACTGACAGTCTCTGGAATATATTTGTTTATCAGCAACAATAAAAATAGAGACAATACTTTTTTGTTTTGTTTACCAAGAGAAACTCATCCTGTCGTTTACTTTGGATTAATCCTCTTCTTTAAGCGCTTGGAAATCGCTCACCTGTAATTTGAACGCAACCGAACAACGGAAAACAGTTGTCGGCGTGCTGAACACAACACAAGAGTTAGGAGAGACCCATGACCAAGATTTTCGCTCGCTTCCTGAAGGATGAGTCCGGCGCCACGGCAATTGAATACGGCCTGATTGCTGCGCTTATTTCTGTTGCCATCATCGGCGGCGCCACGACGGTGGGCACGAAGCTCAATACCGTGTTCTCCAACCTTGGCACCAGAATTGGCAACAATACGCCTTCCGCCACGAACTAAGCCTAGACGCGTGTAAATTAGATGTAAGTACGCCGCCAATAAGGCGGCGTACTTTTATTACAAAACTTACGGTCTTGAACAGAAATGCCTTGGGAGGCGACCATGGTAATAGCTGCAATTTTCCTGATCGTACCCCTTTGTCTCGCCTTTGCCGCTCTCAACGATCTTTTCAGTATGACTATCCCCAACAGGATACCGCTTCTACTGCTCCTATCCTTTGCTGTGGTTGCCCCCTTTTCCGGCATGGACTGGCAGACTTATGTAATGAGCCTTGTTGCGGGTATTGTTGTATTGTTTGCTTGCTTTGCGCTATTCGCTACCAATGTCATGGGTGGAGGAGACGCAAAGTTATTGACTGCTGCAGCGGTCTGGTACGGCTTTAACATCTCCCTTATAGAATTTCTACTTTCGGTCACCTTCATCGGCGGCGTTTTGACGCTTGGAATCCTGCTTTTGCGATCGCGATCGCAGGAAATCATGGCGGCCGGCATTCCCATTCCGGATTCCCTGCTGGTTGCGAAGAAAATCCCCTATGGCATAGGCATCGCCATTGCCGGGCTTTTGACCTATGGCGAAACACCAATTGTGAAAGCCGCCATCGCAAGTCTTTCCTGAGAAATCTGCGTTCACTGCAGGTTAAAGGCCTGTTAACCAGAAATCCAAGCATAATATTAACCATAATTATACCAATGACGGGCCATCCTGACGGGAGAAGAATCTGATTCCCTCAAGGATCGAGCATGAAACCGTCGCGTATCGTCATTCTGTCCGTTGCCCTGGTCGCCGCCGGTCTTGCCGGCATCGTTGCCATGCAGATTTCCGGCGCGAAGCAGGTCATCGAAAAAGCGGAAACGATCATAGAGAAGGAACCGACGGTTAACGTTCTCGTTTCCTCGGTCAACCTACCCGTTGGCAGCCGCCTGAACGATAGTTCGGTACACTGGACGCCCTGGCCCACTGGTAACGTCATCGACAGCTTCATAACGGAAGCGAAAAACCCGAACGCCATAACCCAACTATCCGGCGCTGTCGTGCGGCTGCCTTTGTTTCAGGGCGAGCCGGTACGGCCTGAAAAAGTGGTAGATTCCAGCACCCGCATCATGTCCTCGCTTTTGCCGGCCGGCAAACGCGCCGTCGCCACGGAAATTTCCGTCTCGACAGGTGCTGGCGGTTTCGTGCTGCCGAATGACCGAGTCGATGTCATCATGGTCCGCAAGGGCGATTCAGGTCATTTTTTAACTGAAAATGTTTTGAACAATGTCCGTGTTCTGGCGATCGACCAGCAGATCAAGGAAGGCGAGGACGGCACCTCAGCCGTCGTGGGCGCAACCGCAACGCTCGAACTCACGCCCGAACAGGCCAAAATAATCACCGTGGCGCAACAGATGGCGGATCGCCTTACGCTGGCTTTGCGCTCAGTCGCCGATGCGCAGGAAAACGACACGCTTTCAGCAGGTTACCTTCTCAACGGCGGCTCCGGGCAGCCGGAGATTCAGGTGATCAAATCCGGTTCGATCGTCAAAGCCGGACAGGGAGCATCGCAATGACCGGGGGTTCCATGGCAAAGCGCATTAAACAACACCTGCGTTCCTCGATGGCGGGCAGCCTTGCATTTTGCCTGGCTTTTTCAGGTATTCCGGGTCAGCACTCACCCGCGTTTTTGCGTATCAGCGAAGCCGAGGCTCAAAGCGCGAGCATCGTGCGGATCACCGAAAGCGGTAGTGGCATTCGCAAGCGCCTGAAGCTCGGTCTCAACAAGGCACTGGTCATCGATCTGCCGGAGGATGCCCATGATATTCTCGTCGCCGATCCGAGCCTTGCCGATGCCGTAACCCGTACGTCCAAGCGCATCTATCTGTTCGGAAAAACGGTGGGCCAGACCAATATCTTCATTTTCGGAGATGGCGGGCGCGAAATCGTCAGTCTTGATCTTGAGGTCGAGCGCGATATCTCCGGGCTTGAGGCCAATATCCGTCGTTTCATTCCCGAATCGGACATCAAGGTAGAGATCGTTTCGGACAACATCGTTCTCACGGGATCAGTGCGCACACCTCAGGATTCGGCACGCGCTGTCCAGCTTGCCGAAGCATTCCTGAAAGGCGGCGAAGCCACTACCCGCAACATATCGCTGACGGGCGGCAATAACGGCGGTGACGCTGCGATTTTTGCCGAAAACCGCCAGACATCGCAGATCGTCAATATGCTGACGATTGAGGGCGAAGATCAGGTGACGCTGAAAGTCACCGTAGCTGAAGTTAGCCGGCAGGTGCTGAAACAGCTTGGCTTCAATGGTTCCATCAGCAGCTCGACAAGCAGTAACGGTTTCGAATTTTCAAATCCGTCCAATCTCGGAAATGCAATTAGCGGTGCGTCGCGAATAGCCAGTGGCGCGATTGGCTCCGGCTCGCTCAACTTTGCTTCCTATCTCAACGCCATGGAACAGGCGGGTGTCGTGCGCACTCTGGCCGAACCAAGTCTTACCGCCATCTCCGGCGAACAGGCCAAGTTCTACGTGGGGGGCGATTTCCGTCTGCCTGCAGAGCAGGAAGTTACCATCGATAAGGAAACGGGCCAGCCAACCATAACGCGTACCACCAACACGGTCGACTACGGCATCACGTTGAACTTCAGGCCCGTCGTGCTTTCACCGGGACGGATCAGCCTTAAGATCGAGACCAATGTTTCCGAGCCGACATATGAAGGCAACGTTGTAACCGGAAATGCGGGCCGCACCATCCCAGGTTCTACCTACATGTCGATCCGCAAACGCGAGACATCGACAACAGTCGAACTTCCATCCGGCGGCTCAATTGTCATAGCGGGTCTGGTTCAGGACAATATTCGCCAGGCCATGTCAGGACTTCCCGGCATCTCCAAAGTCCCGATCTTCGGCACGCTTTTCCGCAGCAAGGATTTCATCCGCAACGAGACGGAGCTTGTCATCATAGCAACGCCCTATCTGGTACGTCCTGTTGCGCGCAACCAGATCGCCCGGCCGGATGACAACTTCAACCCGGAAAACGATGCCGCCATGTATTTCATGAACCGTGTCAACAAGGTCTATGGCCGCAAGGACCAGGTTCAGGCGGCTCCCTATCAGGGATCAGTGGGGTTCATCTACAAATGACGACACGCGCACGAAATCCCCTTTTCACAGCAAGCCCGGTCCGGGCAGGAAACGCCATGCAGGAAAACCCTTCCTCCTTTTCCTCAAGCCTGCCGGGCAGACGGGCAGGTCTCGTCGCAATGGTAGCGCTTGCCGCCGGCCTGTTGCAGGGTTGCGCACGCGACCCGATGACGACCAACGCCATTCCTGACGACTACCGCACGCGCCATCCGATCACCCTGTCGGAAGCCGAGCATTCGCTGGATATTCCGGTATCAGCAGGCGATAGCCGGCTGACCACGGCAATGGCGGATAATGTCCGTGGTTTCGCCCAGAATTACGCCTCGATGTCGACCGGTATCGTCAATATCCAGATGCCATCGGGATCAGCCAACTCGGCAGCGGCTTCAAAAATGGCGAGACAAATCCGCTCCGCGCTTTCCGGCGCTGGTGTGCCTTCTGGCAAGATCATGGAAACACGTTACGCTGCATCCCCGAATGGCGACGCCGCCCCCATTCGACTGAGTTATGTGGCCGTTACCGCCATGACCGGGCAATGCGGCCAATGGCCCGAAGACCTTTCCGACAATACCTTTGCTAACAAGAACTGGTACAATTTCGGATGTGCCTCCCAGAGCAATCTCGCGGCACAGGTTGCCAACCCCATGGATCTGGTTGGCCCGCGTGGCATGAGTCCGATCGATGCGGAGCGCCGAGCAGTGGTGATTGACGCCTATCGCAGCGGCAAAAACACGGCGACGCCAAATTGACGCGGTTCCAACAATTGTCAGGGCAGGAAAGACGATGAGCGCTGTAGAATACGATATCAAGTCAAGCGGCGACGCGGAAGCCGAACAGCCGGCGCCGCGTGCCTCGGATATGGATCGCCTGCGGCCCCTGCCCCGCATATCCGTCCATGCCTTCTGCGTCAGCGAAAACATGCAGCGCGTGATGGATGCCTTATCCAGTGACAGGCGGATGAGCAAGGTCACCCTGCGGGTAACCAAGGGCGACATCAACGCGGCGGCGACGATGTTTTCCGCCTCACCAACGCCCAACCTCATCGTTCTCGAAACAGCAAGCTCACCGTCTTCTCTGCTGGATGATCTCGCTCCTCTGGCAGAGGTCTGCGACCCCACCACCCGCGTCATCATCGTTGGCCGGCACAACGACATAACGCTTTATCGCGATCTCATCCGTAACGGCATTTCCGAATATCTCGTCGCACCGATCAACATGGCCGATCTATTGGCCTCGATCGCGACGATCTTCGTTGATCCGGAAGCGGAGCCGCTCGGTCGCAACATCGCCTTCATCGGTGCCAAAGGCGGGGTGGGCTCGTCGACGATCGCGCATAATTGCGCCTTCGGCATCTCTACCCTCTTCTCCACCGAAACCATTCTGGCGGATATGGATCTTGCCTATGGCACGGCCAACATCGATTTCGATCAGGATCCCGCTCAGGGCATGGCGGAAGCGGTGTTTTCGCCGGAACGGCTGGACGAGGTGTTCCTCGACCGTCTGCTGACGAAATGTTCCGACCACCTCTCACTTTTGGCCGCACCCTCTCTCCTCGACAGGACCTATGATTTCGATCGTCAGGCGTTTCTGCCGATTCTTGAGGTCCTGCAGCGCAGTGCGCCCGTCGCGGTTCTCGACCTTCCCCATCAATGGTGTGACTGGACGCGAGCGGTGCTTGCGGAAGCCGACGAGGTGGTCATTACGGCGGTTCCGGATCTCGCAAACCTGCGCAATACGAAGAACCTGTTCGACGCGCTGATAAAACTGAGACCCAACGACAAGTTACCGCATCTCGTTCTCAATCAGGTCGGCATGCCGAAACGCCCGGAGATCGCCCCTGCGGATTTTCTCGACCCACTGGAAATCGAGCCGGTTGCCATCATTCCGTTCGACACCCAGCTGTTCGGAAATGCCGCCAACAGCGGTCGCATGATCAGCGAGATGGACGAAAAATCCCAGATCGCGGAAACGTTCTCGCAAATTGCCCATACCATTACAGGCCGTACCATTCTGCGCAAAAACAAGCGCGGCGGTCTGGACAAGCTCAAGAATATTCTCAAGCGCAAATAGGCTCCCTTTCTGGGCCTTTAGACGGAAACGCCGATGTTCGGAAAACGCGGGCCAGAAGGCCCAGCCAGAACCATAAAGCCGGATTTTGTCGCGCCTGCCATACAGCAGGTGAAGGCAACGCCTGAGCCGCGATCTCTGGCGATCGACACTTTGGAGCCCGGCCAATCGCCTGCAACGCGGCAGGCACAATCTCCCATGCAATCGCCGCAGAAAAAGCGTGCCCGCACGGAAGATTATTACAATACCAAGGGCCAAGTCTTTTCCGCGCTCATCGATACGATCGACCTTTCGCAGCTCGCCAAGCTCGACGCGGAGAGCGCACGCGAGGAAATCCGTGATATCGTCAACGATATCATAACGATCAAGAATTTCGCCATGTCCATCGCCGAGCAGGAAGAGCTGCTCGAAGACATTTGCAACGACGTTCTTGGTTATGGGCCGCTGGAGCCGCTTCTCGCACGCGATGATATTGCCGATATCATGGTCAACGGTTCCGGCCAGACCTTCATCGAAGTCGGCGGCAAGACCATCGAATCCGACATACGGTTCCGTGACAATGGTCAATTGCTTTCCATCTGCCAGCGCATCGTCAGCCAGGTCGGCCGACGCGTGGACGAATCGAGCCCGATATGCGACGCCCGCTTACCCGATGGATCGCGTGTCAACGTCATCGCACCACCGCTCGCCATCGATGGTCCGGCGCTTACGATCCGAAAATTCAAGAAGGACAAGCTCACGCTAGACCAGCTGGTGCGTTTCGGCGCGATCACGCCTGAAGGCGCGACCCTGCTCAAGATCATCGGCCGCGTCCGCTGCAATGTCGTCATCTCTGGTGGTACCGGCTCGGGCAAGACCACGCTTCTCAATTGCCTGACGAGCTTCATCGACAAGGATGAACGCGTCATCACCTGTGAGGACACCGCCGAACTGCAACTGCAGCAACCGCATGTGGTGAGGCTGGAAACGCGCCCGCCGAATATCGAAGGTGAAGGCGAGATCACCATGCGTGATCTGATCAAGAACTGCCTTCGTATGCGGCCTGAACGTATCATCGTCG
Organism: Agrobacterium sp. 10MFCol1.1; assembly: GCF_000381165.1. Classification (NCBI taxonomy): domain Bacteria; kingdom Pseudomonadati; phylum Pseudomonadota; class Alphaproteobacteria; order Hyphomicrobiales; family Rhizobiaceae; genus Agrobacterium; species Agrobacterium sp. 10MFCol1.1. The sequence goes on from NZ_KB906072.1 coordinate 761,936, forward strand.
GCGAAGTGCGTGGACCGGAGGTTTTCGACCTTCTTCAGGCGATGAACACCGGCCATGACGGATCGATGGGAACGCTCCACGCCAATACGCCGCGGGAATGCCTCAGCCGTATCGAATCGATGATCGCCATGGGCGGGTTTACCCTGCCGGCAAAGACGGTACGCGAAATCATCTCGGGCTCTATCGATATCGTCATTCAGGCCCAGCGCCTTCGCGACGGCTCGCGCCGGATAACGCAGATCACCGAAGTGATCGGCATGGAAGGCGACGTCATCGTGACCCAGGATCTGATGCGATACGAAATTGACGGCGAAGACGCGCACGGCAAGCTGATCGGCAAGCACGTCTCCACGGGCATCAGCAAACCCCATTTCTGGGATCGCGCGCGCTATTATGGCGAGGAAAAACGCCTGGCCACCGCGCTCGACGAGATGGAAAAGACATCCTAGAGCAAGTCTTGTTTAAACGGAATTGTCTGACGTGCTCTAACTCTTTGTTTCTACGCATTTTCCGGACGGAAAACCACTACGCAATTTTACCGGAAATGCTCTAAGGAAGGCGACTGCCATGGACCCCACAATCCTGTTACTGGCCGCACTTGTCGCTATTTCGGCAGGGGCGCTTGCTTATGCCTTCCTCTTCCAGCAGATCGAGGTCGAGAAAAAGACCACTAGTCGCGTCAAGCGGGTCAAGGCCGCCGAGACGGATCACGCAAACATCAAGGCCGCGCGGGACCGGGTCCAGGAACTTGGCAAACGCCGCAAGTCCATGCAGGACAGCCTGCGGGAAATGGAAAAGAAACAAAGCGAAAAGGCGAAGAAAGCAAAGAATGTCGGTTTGCGCGAAAAGCTGGTTCAGGCGGGACTGCAACTTTCTGTCCGGCAGTTCCACCTTCTGAGCGCAGGCGCGGCTGCTTTCTCCGTCGTCATTGCGCTTCTTTATGGCCTGTCGATGCTTATCGCTCTGCTCATAGGAGCCGTCGTGGCTTTGGGACTGCCGCGATGGGTATTGGGATTTATACTCAAGCGCCGGCAGAAAAAATTCCTCGAGGAATTCCCAAATGCGCTGGATGTCATGTGCCGGTCGATCAAATCCGGATTGCCGCTCAACGACGCCGTGCGACTGATCGCGTCGGACGGACAGGAACCGGTGAAGACGGAATTCCAGCGCGTCGTCGATGCGCAGCAGGTTGGCATCGGCATTCCGCAGGGGATCGAGCGCATGATGCTGACCGTGCCGCTTTTCGAAGTGAGCTTCTTCAGCACCGTCATCAACATTCAGGCGCAGGCGGGCGGCAATCTTTCGGAGGCTCTTTCCAACCTTTCGAAAGTTCTGCGTGAACGCAGGAAAATGCGTGCCAAAGTCAACGCGTTATCGATGGAAGCAAAGGCCTCGGCAGTTATTATTGGCGCGCTGCCTTTCATCGTCATGCTGCTGGTGCACTTCACCTCGCCCGACTATCTGTCGGTGCTCTTCACCGACATGCGTGGGCACATCATTCTGGGGGTGTCGGGATTATGGATGCTGATCGGGATTTTCATCATGCGCCAAATGATCAATTTCGACATATGAGGGCACGACCATGACAGGAAGCCTCTTTTCCAGCCTGACGGACCCGCAAACGATCATTGCCATTCTCGTCACCCTTGCGGTTTTCGCAACCCTCTATACGCTCATCATGCCGCTCTTCGAGCGAAAAGACTTCGCCAAGCGCATGAAAGCCGTGTCATCGGAGCGCGATCTCATTCGCAGCCGCGAGCGTGAGCGCCTGGCCGCCGCCACCAGGGACGGGAAGGCCTCCCTGCGTGGCAATAATAATAAATCGGCGCGCCGCATCGTCGAAAAATTCAACCTTCAGGAAGCGCTTGCCGACAAGAACACGATGAACAAGCTGCGCGCTGCGGGTTTTCGTTCACAGAATGCGCTCAACACATTTCTTGCCGCCCGGTTCGTGCTGCCATTCGTTTTTCTGGCCCTGGCCTTTACCTGGGTTTTCGTTCTCGGAAACCTCGCCGATAAGGCTTTCGTCGTCCGGCTGATGGCAGTGCTCATTTTCGGTTATCTGGGTTTTTACGCACCCAATATCTATGTTTCCAACGCCATGAACAAGCGGCAGGCCTCGATCAGGCGCGCTTGGCCGGATGCGCTGGATCTGATGCTGATCTGCATCGAATCCGGTGTGTCCATGGAGGCCGCCATGCGTCGTGTTGCGGAAGAAATGGGTGAGCAGTCGCCCGAACTGGCGGAGGAAATGATGCTGACGACAGCGGAGCTTTCCTTCCTTCAGGACCGGCGCATCGCACTTGAGAATTTTGGCATGCGCACGCAGCTGGACGGCGTCAAAAGCGTGGTGCAAGCACTTATCCAGGCGGAACGATACGGCACGCCATTGGCTCAGGCGTTGCGCGTTCTGGCCCAGGAAGGCCGCGACGAGCGGATGAACGAAGCCGAAAAGAAGGCCGCCGCCCTGCCGCCAAAGCTGACCGTGCCGATGATCATATTTTTCCTGCCGGTGCTCATCGCAGTCATTCTCGGACCAGCCGGCATTCGCGTCGCCGATACGTTCTGACACGCTAAACGCGACCGCACTGTAGGCGGTAGCGAGTGATGAGACGGAGCTGTGAATATTATCTGCGATCTGGTATTGATGGACGTGCCTGAACCCGCATCAGCCTGCTGGCTTGTTGTCCTTCTTCGCCAGTTGCTGCCAGGAATTCTGCTGCGACAGCATTGCACGCAGATAACCGAGATTTGCCTGTGCCTGCTGTGGCGAAAGTTCCTGAACCGCGATGCGCTCAGCCTCGGCAAACCGTCCCTGAAGACCCACCACGAGCGCGAGGTTCTGGCGAACGCGGCTGTCGGCGCCCGGCTGGGCGATGGCCGATTGCAGATACGTCTCGGCGGTACGGGGATCGCTCGACAGGACATAGGACATGCCAAGGTTCGAGAGCACACTTGGATCGTTCGGTTTGAGATCGAGTGCCTGTCGGTATTTTGTGCGGGCCTCGTTCGACCTGCCAAGCTGGTCGAGCACGGCACCTTCGGCAGAATACAGCCGCCAGTCTGGACGATCAGGCGTCTGTGCTCTCTGGATGGTTGAAAGGGCCTGTTCGAGCTGGCCTGATGCTGCCTGCGCCTTGCCATAGGCGGCAAGCACCTCGCGGTCGGCCGGATTGGCGATGGCGATCTGCTGCATGACCGCGAGCGCCTGCGTGTTCTTGCCGGTCATCATCAGCACGTTGGCATAATTCATGCCGACGGACCTGTCCTTGGGGCTGCGTTCATAGGCCTTGCCGGCCGTCTCTTCCGCCTGCCGGAGCTGGTCCATGTTCATGTGGTCATAGGAGCGTGTGGTGGCAGGAATGGAGCCGGTGGACATGCGATCCGGCTTGTTGGTGCTCGCGCATCCGGAAACGGCGAAAACCAGCGCTGCGAGACATGCTCCCCGCAGTAAGCCTGTCCGACCTGTCTCGCTCAAAGAAAAAGCAGTCATGGCAGTGCTCCAGCCCAAGAATTATCGATCTTGCGCCCGACATACGACAGACTCACATGACGCAACTTTCGCTTAAGCAATAATCTGTTAACCCTAACAGAGCGTTAATCGCACCGATTCTCGACAGTTACGAAAGCAGACCATGGCGCCCTATCAGTTCATCGAACGCCCGACACCTTTCAGCTCCAAGGCTGGCAGCACCCTGCCGGTTTTCGCCGTGACGCCAGCCCATATCGAACAGGGTGCCATCGATCCTGTTGCTCTGGACTGGGCGAAAAAAGCGGGTTTCAAGGCCGAAGCAGGCGCCGTATTGCTTGTTCCCTCTTCCGATGGTTCGCTGGGTGGCGTTCTTCTCGGCCTTGGCGGCAATCCCTCAGAAATCCCGTTCATAACCGGAAAACTGGCCCGCGAGCTGCCCGAAGGCGAGTGGCATATTGAAACCGCGCCATTGACGGCCAATCGGCTGGCTCTCGGTTTCGGCCTCGGCAGCTACCGCTTCGACAAATACAAGACAACCAAAACCAGCGGGGCCAAGCTTCTCATTCCGCAGGATGCCGAAGATGGCGAGATCAAGCGCGTTCTGGCCGGCGTCTTCCTCGCCCGCGATCTCATCAATGTTCCGGCCAACGATATGGGACCGGACGAGCTTGAGATCGCCTTCCGCAGCCTTGCCGCACACTACAAGGCAAAGGTGGGCGTCATTACCGGCGACGATCTGCTGAAGGAAAACTTCCCACTCATCCACGCCGTCGGCCGCGCCAGCGAAAGCGCACCGCGCCTTCTGGAAATGAACTGGGGCAAGAAGGGAAATCCCCGCCTGACCCTCGTTGGCAAGGGTGTCTGCTTCGATACTGGTGGTCTCGATATCAAGCCAGCCGCCTCCATGGCGCTGATGAAGAAGGACATGGGTGGTGCGGCCAATGTTCTCGGTCTTGCGCTGATGATCATGGACGCGAAACTGCCGGTCAATCTTCGCGTCCTCGTGCCCGCCGTCGAAAACTCCATTTCCGCCAACGCCTTCCGTCCCGGTGACATCTACAGGAGCCGCAAGGGCCTGACGGTACAGATCGACAATACGGATGCGGAAGGCCGTCTCGTTCTGGCCGATGCGCTGGCCTATGCAGACGAGGATGCGCCGGACCTGATGATTGACATGGCAACGCTCACGGGTGCCGCCCGCGTTGCTCTCGGCCCGGATCTGCCGCCCTTCTATACCGATGACGACGATCTGGCCCACGATATTGCGGAAGCCAGCATCGATACCGACGATCCCCTTTGGCGCATGCCACTCTACATGGGGTACGACAAGGATATCCGCTCACGCGCGGCCGATATCACCAACGCGCCATCAGGCGGCATGGCAGGATCGATCACCGCCGCCCTGTTCCTGAAGCGTTTCGTCACCAATACGAAAAAATGGGCACATTTCGATATTTACGGCTGGTCCTTGAGCGAAAGGCACCATTCATCGATCGGCGGCGAGGCTCAAGGTATCAGAGCACTCTTCCATTACATCACACACCAGTTTGCGAAGTAAGTCGGTACCACGGTTGATCTGACTGGCCCACGGGCGCTTCGTTAAGAGGAGCGCCCGGCCTTAATCAAACCAGAACCTTCTGTTCCTTGAGATCTTCCTCACCAAAGAACTTCAGATAACGCTCCACCTCGGATCGTTCGCCTGTCGCTTTTTGCGGATTATCGGAGAGTTTCACGGCTGGCCGACCATTGGCGTCGCTGACCTTGCAGACAATGGAAATCGGCTTCAAGCTGGCGATGGTCTTCGGCGCGCAACCGGCGAAATCATTGGTCAGATTGGTGCCCCAGCCGAAGCTCATGCGCACCCGGCCTTCGAAATGCCTGTATGTATCGACGATGGCATCGACATCGAGACCATCTGAGAAAATCAGCATCTTCTTGCGGGGGTCACGGCCCATCTTCTGCCACCACTCGATGATCTTTTCCCCGCCTTCGATCGGCGGCGCGCTGTCGGGACGGAAGCCCGTCCAGTCCGCCACCCATTCCGGCGCGTTGCGCAGAAAGGCCGCCGTGCCAAAAGCATCGGGCAGCACGATCAGCAGATTGCCGCCGTAAAGCCGGTTCCAGTCCTTCAGAACCTGATAGGGTGCTGCGGCCAATTCCTCGTTGGTCTGCGCCAGCGCCGCAACCACCATCGGCAATTCATGCGCATTGGTGCCGACCGCCTCAAGGTCGGAATCCATGGCGAGAAGGACATTGCTCGTGCCGGTGAAGGCAGGGCCGATGCCTTCCTTCAGCGCCTCGACGCACCAGCGCTGCCACAGAAAACTGTGGCGGCGACGGGTGCCGAAATCGGAAATGCGCAGGCCCGGCAGTTCCCGCAACCGTTCGACCTTTTCCCACATCTTGGCCTTTGCGCGGGCGTAGAGAACATCCAGCGTGAAATAACCAAGCGAGCGCATTGCGCTGCGCGAGCGTAGCTCATTGATGATCGCCAGCGCCGGGATTTCCCAGAGTGTCGTATCCATCCAACGGCCGTGGAAATTCAGCTCATATTGCCCGTCGCGCTTGAAAAGCTCGTATTCGGGCAGTTGGTAGCTCGAAAGCCAGGAGAGGAATTCAGGCTCGAAGATTTGCGAGCGGCCGTAGAAGGTGTTACCCGCAAGCCAGATGTTCTCCTTCTTGGAGAGGCGCAGGGTACGCGCGTGATCGAGCTGCTCGCGCAGTTCCATCTCGTCGATCTCTTCCGCCAGCCGCACCGTCTTCGTGCGGTTGATGAGCGAAAACGTCGCGTCGACTTCCGGATAGAGTTTCCAGATCATCTGCAACATCAGCAGCTTGTAGAAATCCGTATCGATCAGGCTGCGGACGATCGGATCGAGTTTCCAGGTGTGATTGTGGACACGGGTTGCTATATCGGTCTTCGTCATGCTTGCATTCCCCAGCATCGGCCCAGAACATCGGCAGGGCCGACGTCACCCCGCACCTCGGCAGGTATTATCAACCTGTCATGTCAAAGATTTATCTGAAAAAGCAACAACAAGTCCAGAGTGCGGGCGGCGCAAACGCCGCTTTAAGTCATATTACTTCAGAAGGTCGGGTCGACTGGATTGATGCCGGGATACCAGTCCTTGGAGATGGGATTTCTGCCACCGAAGCTGGAGATGCCGTTCTCATCGGTGCAGCGATAGCCCTGAACCGGCAGACCGCGGCTACCGAAAACATCCCGGTATGGGCCGCGGGCATATCCAGTTACACCGAGTTCGCTATGGCAATTGTAACGCACCTTGGGCTGTAGCGTTCGCGGGTCCTTGACACCCGGCAGGTTCGCATAGGCATCTGGAGCCGGAGCAAAACCATTCTGAAAAACGGTCTGCGCCTGCGCGGAAGCGCTCATTAACACCGCTGCCAGGATCGCTGCCAATCGTGTTGCCATTTTTGTCTTCATCGATGCCGGTCCCGTACCATCACTCAACCGATGTAGGCTTTCGGCTGTGGTCGCACAAAGGGCGAGGCAGGCACAATTTCGTGAAGCCGCCGCCTCAGCCTTCCAGACGCCGGAAAGCCGTCGGCTTTTCGTAAAGCCAGCCGATGCGCTCGATGGCCTCATTGAGATTTTCGCGTGCAACATTCATCGTGTGGCCATTGGCATGCAGCAGCGTCTCTTCGTTTTCCATAAGGCCGACATGGCCCTTCCAGAAAACCAGATCGCCGCGGCGCAATTCATCGCGTTCTATTTCCACGCCGAGCGATTTCACCTGCATGTCGGTATCGCGCAGAACCCGTCGGCCCGTCATCGCCATGGACAATTGCACGAGGCCCGAGCAATCGATGCCAAAGCCGGAGCGGCCGCCCCAGAGATAAGGCGTCTCGATAAAGCGCAAGGCCACCGCAACATAGTCCTCTTCGAGAGCGGCATCGACTGGTCGGCAATGGGCAGCGATTATGCCTTCGCCTTTTTCGGTCAGCAGATAGCGGGTGCCGCGTGTCTCGGCCTCACCAACGATCCGGACCATGCTGCCCATGGAAATGGCTGCGACCGGCGGTTTGCGCAATTCGGCGGAAGGATAGAGGAAGGTGCGTGGCGCAACCACCTGGTGGGTAACGGCAACGACATCGCCGATTGCCGTCTCCGGCACGTAACCGGCATAACCGTCAGCATCCGCCTGCACCCAGGCCCAGCCATTCGCCCGGTCGAAAATGCGCACGGTTTCACCAAACAGCAGCTCCGTATCGATGCCGGCGGCAAGGTCAGGCGTTGGCCGCAGGCCAATAACCGGCACCGCGATCTGGGCGGGCGAACCGCTGACGAAACGCTCGGCCTGAACCACGCCTTGCAGTTTCTCATCGGCCAGATCGGAGCGGAAGACATTCAGGCGGCGGTCGAGCATCATGGTTTCACATCCAGAGGTTAGATCTTGCGTGCCTGATCAATAATCAGATCGCCGAATTTTTCCAGATAGAGCGCACCTGCCACGGTGCGTTTTATCACGACATTGCGCTTGTCCCGTTCGTCCCGCACCCTGTCAACCAGCCCGAGCGCCCCCAGACTGTCGAGTGCGCGGGTGATGACCGGTTTGGTCACGCCCAGCAAGGCGGCGAGGCCCCGGACTGTATGTGGCGGCGGCACGAGGTATATCTGCAGCAGGATTGTAGTCTGCCGCAAGGTCAAATCCGGCGCATCGGCCGTGACCTGCGCAGCAGATACGCGATGCCAAAGCCCCAAGGCCTCCGTAGGCGAAAGTTCTGCAGGCAAACCGGTAACCTTCCAGTCGTTATCTCACCGTTTTCATTCAACGGAGCGGAAAACTCAAGAAGCATACCGCACAAACAGAACCGCCGCGCCTTCGCAGATCATAAAAGATCGCGCGGCGCGGCGGTGTTGTTTAAACCCGTTTGTCGGGCCTTTAATGTCCCCTCTGGACTTGCAAGATGAGATGCAGGAAGCGTGCCAGTTTTACTGCAGTGCACAAATACGAGCAAAAACAGGTGCTTGGGGTATAATTCCGATGTTATGTTCAAATTTTCCGCAAGGCGGAAACAGCAACAAAAACAGGCAATCAGCAATTCAGTGCTTAAAAACTGCCTTCCGCCGTAACAGCGGAAGGCTGGGATCGGGATGGGTCAGATTTCCGCACCGCGAGCGGCATCGGTCGCATCTGCATTGTGCCGCCGGTTATGTCGGATCGACGACCAGAGCGAAATGCCGATCAGGGTCGCGCCACCAAGGCCGGTAATGACCTCCGGAATGTGGAACATCGTCTGCACGTACATGATGACGGACAGGATGAGGATCGCGTAGAAAGCGCCGTGTTCCAGATAGCGGTATTCGGCGAGCGTTCCCTTTTCCACCAGCATGATCGTCATCGAGCGCACGTACATGGCGCCGATACCGAGGCCGATGGCGATGATGAACAGGTTCTGCGTCAGCGCAAAAGCACCGATGACGCCATCGAAGGAGAAGCTTGCATCGAGCACTTCGAGATAGAGAAACGCACCGAAGCCGCCTTTTGCAGCGCCTTCGAGCACTTCCTGGCTACGATCGAGAATACCGCCGACGACTTCCACCAGCAGGAAGGTCAAAAGACCCCAGATTGCCGCATGGAAAAAGGTGTTGGCCGCAACCGGACCAAGCTCCGGATTGTCGCTGGCGCCGATGATACGAGAGAAGGCCAGCATGACGACCAGCACGAAGGCGATCTCGATACCCTTGACGGAGGAATAGACCGCAGCCTTTTCCTCGATCCAGCGCACCCAGTGCACGTCCTTTTCATGGTCGAAGAAGAAGTTGAGACCGACCATCATCAGGAAGGTACCGCCGAAAGCAGCGATTGGCAGATGGGCGTCACGCATGATTTCTGCATAACGTTCCGGCTGCGTGGCCGCCATGACGAGCGCCGTCCAGGGGCCGACATTGGCGGCAACGACCACGATCAGCAGCGGGAAGACGATACGCATGCCGAAAACGGCAATCAGAATACCCCAGGTCAGGAAGCGATGCTGCCAGACTGGCGTCATCTCTTTCAGCTTGTTGGCGTTGACGATGGCGTTGTCGAAGGAAAGCGAAATTTCCAGCACGGCAAGCACCGCACAAATGAAGAAGATCGTCGCTGTTCCACTGACAGTTCCGGTCATTTCCCAGCCGAGATAGCCGCCAAGGATCAGACCGACGATGGTGACGATAAAAGCCCACTTGAAGTAGGAAAGTGTGGTTTTCTGGGCGGCGCTCATGTCCGGTTACCTCCGGTAACGAGAGCGATTGCGGAACGACGCAGGACGTCGGGCCGCACGCAGAAAGCACGCGCGCGAAGCACATTCAGGTTTTTCATAGTTTTTAATCCGCCGGCCAATTTTTGCAGGCGGTACCGACATCACGAGAGCGCCGTAAAACTCTCGCCAGAGGGGCCCGGCACCTTTGTTTCCTCTGCCCTTGCGAGACATATGATCGCAGGACCTTCTCTTACTCCTCGAAGATCACCTCTTCGTCAAGTCCCGTGATGATTTCGGCGGCAACATCACGGGTAAACAGAGGAAATGTCTAGTCCGCAGCCAGTATATCCACCTTTTCGCGACCGCGTTTGAGCGTATTTTCACGGAAGAAAATATAAAGGCCGGAAAGAACGATCAGGCCCGCACCGACGACGATACTGGTCTGCGGCACATCATCAAAGAACAGCCAACCAAAGACCACCGCCCAGAGCAGCAATGTGTATTGCAGCGGCGCGACGGTCGCGGCGTCCGCGAGCTTCAGAGCGCGGTTGACCAGCACATGCGCCGCCATGGCGACCACGCCGAGCAGGCCGAGGAAAGCGAGATCGAAACCGGACTGGACCGGCAACCAGCCAGACGGCGTGACGAACACCGCAACGAGGCCCGCAAGCCCCGCACCGATGATCTGCCAGAAAGCGAGCACCGTGTCAGGCGTGTTGCGTAGCTGGCGTCCGGACAACATCATGAAGGCGAAGGCGGCGCTGCCGAGAATGGAAAACAGTGCGGCCGAGGTGAGGCTTGCCGAGCTTGGCTGCAAGGCAATGAGAACACCGACGAAACCAATGGCGATGGCCGTCCAGCGACGCCAGCCGACCTTTTCTCCCAGGAGAAACGGCGATAGAGCCGCCACATAAATGGGGGCGGCGAGCCAGTAGGTCATCACGTCTGCCAGCGGCAGGGCAGCGACTGCGAAATAGAAACAGAAAAGCTCGGCGGTGGAGAAGAATACGCGCGCCACCTGAAGAGACGGTCGCTCGATTTTCATGAGGCCGGAAAGACCGCCTTTCCACACGATCGGAACCAGAATGACAAGGGCAGCGACGCTGCGGATGAGGATCACCTGCCCCTGGCTGTAGGTCGAAACCAGCCATTTTCCCATAGCGTCGTTCAACGCGAAAAGCAGCATTCCAAGCAGCATGACGGCCACGCCGAGGCCAGTCGGCGAAAGCTTTCGTAATATATTCGGCATGTCAGGTTCCGTTCTCTCCCAATGGCTGCATTGGTCGTTCAGCCAGCCCTCGTTTGTCAAGCCCGAAGCGGGAGGAGTCGCGTATTAATAGTACTAATAAATCGGCAATTTCGATGTCACGCGAACATGCGCTTCTCTTCGGCAACGAGTTCCTGGAGAAAATCGACCACCGTGCGCACGCGGACCAACTGACGGGCGGATTCGTGATAGGCCGTCCAATAGGACCGACTTATGCTCATATGCGGCATGATCCGCAGAAGTTCGGGATATTGTCCGGCAATGTAATTGTGCAGGATGCCGATACCGGCGCCCGAGCGCACCGCCTCGGTCTGACCGGTGGCGCTGGATATTTCAAAGGCGGCGTCCCAGTCGCGCATGATCTCGCCGGTATAGTTCAGAGAAGGCGAGAAGATCAGATCCTCGACGTAGCCGATGCGCCGATGGCGCTTGAGTGTTTCCACATCCGCCGGCGTTCCATATTCGGAGAGATAGGACTTCGATGCGTAGAGCCCCAGCGAATAGTCGGTGAGCTTGGAAAACATCAGCCTACCCTGTTCCGGCCGCTCGATGGTGATGGCGATATCGGCCTCTCGCTGCGACAGGGAAAAGGAGCGCGGCACCGGCACGAGCTGGATTTTCAGGTCGGGATAACGCGCGGTCAGCCGGCCAAGCCGTGGCGCAAGAAAAGAAACCCCGAGACCATCGGGCGCGCCGATGCGCACCGTTCCCGCCACTGCCGTATCGACACGACCGAGATTTGCCTGCGCATTCAGCATTTCGGTTTCCATGCGCTCGGCGGCGCCCAAAAACAGCTGACCTTCTTCGGTCAGTTCGCAACCGTTCGTCCGGCGGATGAATAATTGGGTCTTCAGTGCCTGCTCCAGCGACGTCAATCGTCGCGAAAGCGTTGCGTGGTTGAGGCCGAGCCGTTTCGATGCGGCAAGGATCTGCCCGGAGCGGGCAACGGCGAGGAAGATGCGGACGTCATCCCAATTCATGGTTTGCTGCGCAGCATTATGGGTTCGACGTCAAGCAAGGTCAGCGACGTCACCATTCCTGCCACACCCTCTTTGTATTTCAGAAAATGCGGCGTTTGCAGATGCGCTTCATATGCCGCCCGGTCCGCGTAGACTTCGAGGATGCGAATCTTTTCCGGGCTGCCTTTAATTGCCACCGCATTTAATGCAAGCACACCAATTTCCAGGCTGACCGAAGCTTCGATCTCTTCTGCAAGCAGTCTGCGGTAGGCATCCAGCTGGGTTGGATCGATTTCGATTTCAGCCATCCGCACGACCGGTTCATCGCTCATCAAGCTTCTGACCTTCTGTTGACCGGCGAACGTGTGGGTGTCGGAAATCCGCCGCCACCCTCAAAATACTCGCCTTGCTTCAATTTACGCACAACGGTTTCTTATCTGAGTTCATTGATTTGTACAAATTCAAGTGCAATGCTACACCCATCAAAAAATCGCGGAGGAAAGCCCCATGAGGGAAATCGGTCACTTCATCAACGGCAAGCATGTGTCTGGCACAAGTGGCCGCACATCTAACGTCTACAACCCGGCAACCGGCGAAGTGCAGGCGACTGTCGCGCTTGCCAGCGACGCCGAGCTGCGCGCTGCCGTGGAAAGCGCAAAAGCGGCACAGCCGAAGTGGGCCGCCACCAACCCGCAGCGCCGCGCCCGCGTTTTCTTCAAGTTCGTCGAACTTCTTAACCGCGACATGAATGAGCTGGCGGTGCTGCTCTCCAGCGAGCACGGAAAGACCGTCGAAGATTCCAAGGGCGATATCGTGCGCGGCCTCGAAGTCTGCGAATTCGTCTGCGGCATTCCGCATCTGCAGAAGGGTGAGTTCACCGAGGGCGCAGGTCCCGCGATTGACATGTATTCGATCCGCCAGCCGGTCGGCATCGGTGCGGGCATCACGCCGTTCAACTTCCCCGGCATGATCCCAATGTGGATGTTTGCGCCGGCAATCGCCTGCGGCAACGCCTTTATCCTCAAGCCTTCCGAGCGCGATCCGTCCCTGCCGATCCGCCTTGCCGAACTGATGATCGAGGCAGGTCTTCCGGCCGGCATCCTCAACGTCGTCAATGGTGACAAGGGCGCTGTCGACGCCATCCTGACCGATCCGGATATTGGCGCGGTTTCCTTCGTCGGTTCCACGCCGATTGCCCGCTACGTCTACGGTACTGCCGCCATGAACGGCAAGCGCGCACAGTGCTTCGGCGGCGCGAAGAACCACATGATCATCATGCCTGATGCCGATCTCGATCAGGCCGTGAACGCCCTGATGGGCGCCGGTTACGGTTCGGCCGGCGAACGCTGCATGGCTGTGTCGGTTGCGGTTCCGGTTGGCGAAGAAACGGCCAACCGTCTCGTTGAAAAGCTCATCCCGCAGATCGAAGCACTGAAGATCGGCCCCTACACCGACGACAAGGCCGATATGGGCCCGCTCGTTACCAAGGAAGCCCAGACGCGCGTCAAGGGTCTGATCGACAGCGGTGTCGAGCAGGGCGCGAAACTGCTAGTCGATGGCCGCGACTTCAAGCTCCAGGGTTATGAAGACGGCTATTTCGTCGGTGGCTGCCTGTTCGACCACGTCACCCCTGACATGGACATCTACAAGACGGAAATCTTCGGACCTGTTCTCTCCGTCGTTCGCGCCAAGAACTACGAAGACGCGCTGGAACTGCCGATGAAGCATGAATATGGCAACGGTGTTGCGATCTACACCCGTGACGGCGATGCTGCGCGTGACTTCGCCAGCCGCATCAATATCGGCATGATCGGCATCAACGTTCCGATCCCTGTTCCGCTCGCCTACCACTCCTTCGGCGGCTGGAAGGCCTCAAGCTTCGGCGATCTCAACCAGCATGGAACGGATTCGATCAAGTTCTGGACGAAGACCAAGACGATCACCTCGCGCTGGCCGTCCGGCATCAAATCGGGTGCCGAATTCGTCATGCCGACGATGAAGTAAGCAATGCGTCTCTAAACAATGAACCGGCGGGCGATTGACCCGCCGGTATCCTAACCGGTCACAGGCGTGTTAACGGCGTCAATTGGTCGGGCCGTCGTTGAAACCCACTTCGTCCACCAGCTCGGATGCCTGTTTGCGGTGGGCGGCAATATCCGTCAGTGGCAGCTTGTCCGGATTGATGGGGCCGAAGCCCTTCACGACATCGGAAGGCTCCGCGCCGGGCAGCACCGGGTATTCGAAGACCTGCTTGGCATAGATTTCCTGCGCCTCGCGCGATGCCAAGAATTCCATCAGCTTCAGCGCATTGTCCTTGTTGGGTGCGTATTTGGTCAGCGCCATGCCGGAAATATTCACATGCGTTCCGCGATCTCCCGCATTGGGAAAGATCACCCGCACCGATCCCGCCCAGACCTTTTCCTCCGGCTCGCGGTCGTTGGTCAGCATCAGGCCGACATAATAGGTATTGCCGAGCGCGATATCGCATTCGCCGGAAAAGATCGATTTGGCCTGGCTGCGGTCTGTTCCATCAGGCTTGCGGGCAAGATTGTTCTTAAGGCCGGTCAGCCATGTCCGGGTATAATCGACGCCATGATGGGCGATCATCGAGGCGATCAGCGCGATATTGTAGGAATGCTGGCCGTCGCGAATGCAGATCTTGCCCTTCCATTTCGGATCGGCAAGCTCTTCATAGGTGATGTCTTTCTGGGTGACCCGCTCCTTCGAGGCATATACCACGCGGCCACGCGTCGTCAGGCCGAACCATTCGCCTTGCGGATCGCGCAGATTGGCCGGGATATCCTTTTCAATGACGGGATCGTTCAGCACCGGCTGTGTGACACCGCCTTCTTTTGCCTCGACAAGCCGGGCGATATCGACCGTCAACAGCACGTCGGCCGGCGAATTGACGCCTTCTGCCTGAATGCGCTCCACCAGACCCTTGTCGAGGAAGAGAACGTTGGCCTCTATGCCCGTTTCTTTCGTAAAGGCATCGAGCAGCGGCTGGATCAACTCGGGCTGCCGGTAGGAATAGACGTTCACCTCGCCGTCCGCAAAAGCAGCGGGCGCGGCCCAAAGGATCGTCAGACCCGAAAAAACGGCAGCGGAAAAACACGATTTCAAGCTTGCCATTAAGAATGCCTCCATTACATTCAGATTCTTGACTTGTTTGTTCATGAATCATCAAAGCGGTCAACAACGCTGTCCGAGAAATATCGGATGGCTGCCAGTTTTTTCAGTTTCTGGAATTGTTCTAAACTGAAAAAGAGACTATATAACTCCACATTGAGAGTTAGGAGACCAGCATGCGTTTGACCAAACAGACCAACTATGCCGTTCGCATGTTGATGTATTGCGCCGCAAATGAAGGCAAGTTGAGCCGCATTCCGGAGATCGCCAGGGCTTATGGCGTATCTGAGCTGTTCCTTTTCAAAATTCTGCAGCCGCTCAACAAGGCCGGTCTGGTGGAAACCGTGCGCGGCCGTAACGGCGGCGTGCGTCTTGGCAAACCCGCTGAGAAAATCAGCCTGTTTGACGTGGTGAAGGTGACCGAAGACAGTTTTGCCATGGCGGAATGTTTCGAGGACGGTGCTGTCGAATGTCCGCTTGTAGATAGCTGCGGCCTCAACTCGGCGCTTCGCAAGGCGCTCAATGCCTTCTTCGATGTGCTGGCGGAATATTCCATCGACGATCTCGTCAAGGCGCGGCCGCAGATCAACTTCCTGCTCGGCATCGACACGGAAATGCCGAAGATCGCCGCCTTGCCGGCCGCCTGATCATCCCATTGCCCAAGCAACAATTGCGCTAGCCCGTGTCCGCCGGTCACCGGCTTTTCTTTTATAGAATACTTCGGAAATGCAATATTTTTGGTCGAGCGTGTTGACGCCAGGAGACGAAGCGGCGCATTTGGTCGCGAGCTTTTTTGAAGCAATCAGCCAGCGTCGCAATGATCATCAAGCCTGAATTCCATACATTTGCACTTACCGCGCTCGTCGGCAGCATGGGTGCGCTGCTTGCCAGTCTCCTTAACGTTCCAGCGCCGTTTCTGTCCGGTCCGGCGCTCGCCGTGACGATTACGGGACTGGCGGGCGTGAAGCTTGGGATTCCCGCCTTCATCCGCAATGCCTGTTTCGTTGTGGTCGGCATTTCGATGGGAACGAGCGTAACGCCGTCGGTGATCGATGCCGCGAAGACATGGCCGCTGAGCTTCGTCATCGTGCTCGTTGCTGTCGTCATCATGCTGTATGTCGCCTATTGGATCCTGCATTACGGCTTCGGATACGACAGGACGACGGCAATGCTGGGCGCTTCGCCCGGGCACCTCAGCTATATCATCAGCCTCGGCGCCGAGACGAAAAGCGACCTTGCGACCGTCAGCATCGTGCAAAGCGTGCGGGTGCTGGCGCTGACGCTTTCCGTGCCGCTGATTGTTGAATATTTCGATCTCGTCAGCACGGAACCGCTCATCGCCAATCCACCGATGGGCCTGTTCACACTGGCCCTGACCATTGGCGCGTCGCTTGCGATGGGATGGCTGTTCCTTCGCTGGAGATTTCCCGCAGCCCTGCTGCTGGGCGGCGTCGCGGTTTCCATCGGCACCCATATTACCGGCCTTACCGAGGGCGGCGTTCCGAGCTGGCTCAGCCTGCCGGTCTATGTGCTGATCGGCTGTCTCATCGGCACGCGCTTTTCGAATGTGTCGCTGATGGATGTGCGAAAAGGCTTTCTGGCAGGTTTCGTCGTCACCATCGCCGTGATGGTGATCGCCGGAAGTATCGCCTGGATGATTTCCAACATTACAGGCGTTCCGCTCAATGCGGTGATGATCGCCTATTCGCCGGGCGGGCTTGAAACCATGGCGGCGATGGCCGTGATGATGCATGCCGATACCGCCTATGTCGGGTCACATCACGTTCTCAGACTTCTGTTCCTGTCGGTTCTCATGCCGCTCGTCATGGGCAAGGATGCACGCAAGCGGGACGGCGAAATCTAAGCTGGGCCAGCGCCCTCGCCATTCAGGTAAAAAACGCCAATGGCGTTGCAACCATTTGTTCCTCTGGCCGTTCATGTTTCTCCGCAATTGCGGCGGCGATTTTTCGCGTGTTCGACAGGCTGACCCACCGGAGGACTATTCATGAACCGCTTGATGATGTTGACAGGCGCCGGATTTGCGCTCGCCCTTTCTGTTTCCTTCGCTCAGGCGCAGGTGGTGGTGTCGTCTAAGATCGACACGGAGGGTGGCGTTCTCGGCAACATCATCCTCGCCGTGCTGAACAAGAACAATATTGAGACGACGGATCGCATCCAGCTCGGCGCTACCCCGGTCGTCAGAAAAGCGATCACGGCTGGCGAGATCGACATTTATCCGGAATACACAGGCAACGCCGCCTTCTTCTTCTCCAAGGCGGACGACCCGCTCTGGAAAGATGCCGCCAAGGCTTACCAGGAAGCCAAGACACTCGACTATGACGCCAACAAGATCGTCTGGCTGACACCATCGCCCGCAAACAACACCTGGGCGATTGCGCTGCGCAAGGATGTTGCCGACAAGAACAATCTGAAGACGCTTTCGGATTTCGGCAAATACATTGCCGGTGGCGGTGAGGTGGTTCTTGCCGCCTCCTCGGAATTCGTCAATTCCGCAGCCGCCCTGCCGGCATTTCAGACCACCTACGGCTTTACCATGAAGCCGGATCAGCTGATCACGCTTTCCGGTGGCGACACGGCTGCCACTATCGCTGCCGCCGCAAACCAGACGAACAATGCCAATGCTGCCATGGTCTATGGCACCGATGGTGGCATAGCGCCGTCCGGTCTTGTCGTGCTTGAGGACGACAAGCATGTGCAGCCCGTCTACCAGCCTGCGCCGATCATTCGCGAGGAAGTTCTGAAAAAGAACCCCAATATCGAGACATTGCTGAAACCCGTTTTCGAAAAGCTGGATCTGGCAACCTTGCAGGAGCTGAACGCCCGCGTGCAGGTGGGAGGCGAACAGGCCAAGGCAGTTGCGACCGACTTCCTGACGAAGAACGGTTTCCTCAAGTAATTGCCAGAGAACCGTTGGGGCGGGATATCGGAAACCATGTGAGGTTCACCATCCCGTCCGAACCTATGATCCGGGGGAGCGGAATTTGACGAAATGGCCTGACAAGGTAGGCGTACTGATTTCGTGCCTGCTTCTCTACGCGCTTGCAGTGTCCCCCTTCATGACATTCCGAGCTAACCGGATCATTCAGGGTGAAACGCGAACGATCTTCGAAGCGCTTCCGGTTGCTGCTGCTTCCCTCCTCGTCGCCATCATTGTTGTCGCCGCCTTCATCGCCTTTTTCCGGTTTCCGCCGCGCCTGAAACTCGCCGCTGCGCTGGTCGGTCTCGCGGCACTGGCGATCTTCGTCGGGCAGGCGGCGTCTGCGCTGACACCTGAGGGCAACAGTTTTGCCCGCGTATCGCCCGCCAGCGGTTTCTGGTTGATGTTTGCAGGGCTTGCATTGCTCGCCGCCGATTGCATTGCACGTCTCCAGCCGAAACCCACTTTGCGGATTTTGCTGTTGCTGGTGGCAACCGGGACGCTTGCGGCGGTACTGACAAGCGGCCTCTGGGACGATCTCTCCATCATCAAGGAATATACCGGCCGGGCAGATATCTTCTGGACCGAAGCACTGCGGCATGTGGAACTTGCCATCGGGTCGCTGGTTGCAGCCACCCTCGCCGGTATCCCGCTCGGCATTCTCTGTTACAAGGTCGAGCGTTTGCGCTCCGGTCTACTGAACGCTCTCAATATCGTCCAGACCATTCCCTCCATCGCGCTTTTCGGCCTTTTGATCGCGCCACTCGGATGGATGGCAGCCAATGTGCCGGGTGCGGCGAAGATCGGCATCGCCGGCATCGGCATGGCGCCGGCCTTCGTGGCGCTATTTCTCTATTCGCTGCTGCCCGTTGTCTCCAATACGGTGGTCGGCCTGTCCGGCGTTTCGCAGGCAGTGCGGGAAGCCGCGCGCGGGCTTGGCATGACGCCTCTGCAAAGGCTGCTGCGGGTGGAGTTTCCACTCGCCATGCCCGTCATCCTCACCGGCATCCGTATCGTGCTGGTGCAGAATATCGGTCTTGCGACCATCGCAGCGCTGATCGGCGGCGGTGGATTTGGCGTTTTCGTGTTTCAGGGCATAGGGCAGACCGCGATGGACCTCGTACTGCTCGGCACCGTGCCGACCGTTCTGCTCGGCTTCGCCGCCGCGATTACGCTCGACGCCCTTATCGACAGCAATCTCTTCAGCGCAGGCGGAAGGCAAAAGGCATGATCGAGATCGACACCATCACGAAACGATATGGCGATACGGTCGTGGTCGACCAGGTCTCCCTGACTGTGGCGCCGCGCACCGTCACCGTCATCGTCGGCACTTCCGGGTCGGGAAAAACCACGCTGCTGCGCATGATAAACCGGCTGGTGGAGCCGACCTCCGGCACTATCCGCATCGACGGAGACGATGTGAGCACCATGCCGGGCTACAAGCTGCGCCGTCAGATCGGCTATGCCATTCAGGGCCATGGGTTGTTTCCGCATCGCACCGTGGCGGAGAATATCGCGACGGTTCCGCAGCTCATCGGCTGGGACCGCAAGCGAATCGATGCGAAAATAGACGCGCTGATGCAGCTCTTCCAGCTGGACCCGGCGCTTTATGCCAACCGCTTTCCGCATGAGCTTTCAGGCGGCCAGCAACAGCGTGTCGGCGTGGCGCGCGCGCTTGCAGCAGAACCGAACATTCTTCTGATGGACGAACCTTTCGGTGCACTGGACCCGGTTATCCGCGCAAAGGCCCAGAACGATCTTCTCGATATCCAGAAGAAGCTCGGTGTCACCATCGTTCTTGTCACGCATGATATGGACGAGGCCTTTCACCTGGCGGATCGTATTGCCGTCATGGACAAGGGCCGTATCGTTCAGGACTGCCCGCCGGCCGAGCTGGTGCTGAAACCGGCAACGAATTTCGTCCGCACCATGATCGGCGAAAACGAGCGCGCCCTGAAACTGTTATCCGTCCTGTCGGTTGCAGACGTCGTGGAGCCGGGAAGCGCTGAAGGCGAACCATTGAATGAACATACCAGCCAGCGCGACGCCCTGTCTGCAATGTTGTGGGCGGGCTGCGATACCTTGCCGGTGCTGAAAGACGATGGCAAACCCGCAGGTATCGTGCGGCGCGATGTTCTGCTCCAGCGGGCTGCCGGAACCCCATGAAAAATGCCGCTTCGTTTTTCGCCCCCGGGCTTCTGGTGCTGGCGCTAATCGCCTTTCTCGCGGCGCCGCAGGTTTTCGCACCGATATTCCGCCCTCTTGTGCAGACCAATGCGCCTGCGATCTACACGCAGGCCAATCTGCTTTCTCTGACACTGTCGCATCTGACCATTGTCGCAATCGCAACGGGGCTGGCCACGCTGGTGGCGGGAGCCCTTGCGGTTCTCGTCACCCGCCCTTTCGGCGCGGATTTTCTGCCGCTATCGCGCAGCATCGTCAATATCGGCCAGACCTTTCCGCCGGTGGCGGTGCTGGCGCTTGCCGTGCCGATGATCGGTTTTGGCGAGAAACCGACGCTCATTGCGCTGTTTCTCTATGCGCTTCTACCGGTTTTCGAAAATACGCTGACAGGGCTGACCACGCTGCCGCCAACCGTCATGGATGCCGCGAAGGGCGCCGGCATGACCGGCTGGCAAAGACTTGTCAAAGTGGAGCTGCCACTTGCCCTTCCGGCGATCCTCGCAGGCATCAGGCTTTCGGCGGTGATCAGCCTTTCAACAGCAACCATCGGTTCCACGGTCGCGGCCCGCACGCTCGGAGAGGTGATCATCGCCGGCCTGCAATCCAACAATCTCGCCTTCATCCTTCAGGGCGGATTGATCGTCGCTGTGCTGGCAATCCTGATCCACGCCAGCTTTTCTGCACTGGAAAAGGCAGCGGCCCGCAAAACCGGGCACTGACAAATGCAAGCTCCTCATTTTTATGTTCCCGACATCCGCCGCGCATGTTAGGGGCTGACCGTCGAAACAGAAACATTCGAGGTTCGGGTGACAAAGGCAATCGTCGTGATGGGAGTGAGCGGCTCTGGCAAGTCCACGGTCGCAGAGGAACTGGCGGAAAAACTGGGCATTGCCTTTATTGAGGGCGACAAGCTTCACCCGAAATCCAATGTCGACAAAATGTCAGAGGGCATTCCGCTGACCGACGAAGATCGCTGGCCCTGGCTCGATCTGATTGGCGCAGAACTGCGCAAGGGAAACGAAAATAACGGTGTCGTCGTTTCCTGCTCGGCGCTGAAGAAAATCTATCGCGACCGCCTTCGCGAGGCTACCGGTGGCCCGCTCGCTTTCGTTTATCTGGACGGCAGCCTGGAACTTCTCAGCAGGCGTATGGGCGAACGCAAGGGGCACTTCATGCCGCTCTCGCTGCTCCAGACCCAGCTTGCCACGCTGGAAGTGCCGACGGGCGAACCCGGCGTCGTAACCGTCAGCATTGACGCCACGCCGGAGGAAATTACCGCAAACGCACTTTCGGGCCTGAAAGCGGTGATTTTTTAAAATCCGAGCCTGTCGCGCAGGCCGTACCACCATGCACCAAGCACGGTCAGCGGCACGCGGAACGTCTTACCGCCTGGGAACGGATAATTCGGCAGGGAACTCCAGACATCGAAACGCTCGGCGTGGCCTGCAACGGCCTCGCCCAATATCTTTCCGAGCAGATGCGTGGTGGTGACACCGTGGCCGCTGTCGCCATGCGAAAAATAGACATTGTCCGACAGTTTGCCCATATGCGGGATGCGCGTCAGCGTCAGCGCGAAATTGCCGCTCCAGGCAAAATCGATCTTCGTCTTTTCCAGTTGCGGGAAAGTCTTCAGCATATTCGGACGGATCACCCCGGTCAGATCCGCCGGATCGCTGCCGCCATAACCGATACCACCGCCATAAAGCAGGCGGTTGTCGGAGGTGCGGCGATAATAATCGAGAATATAATTGGCATCCTCGACGCAATAATTGGCTGGCAAGAGTTCCTCGATCAGATCGGCATCAAGCGGCTCTGTCGCCATGACCTGGCTTGAGACCGGCATCATCCGGTCGCCGATTTCCGGCAGCAGCTTGCCGAGATAGGCATTGCCGCAGACGAGAACATATTTCGCCTTCACGCTGCCCGTCGCCGTGCGGACGACAGGGTTTACGCCCTGCTCCAGCGAAATGACCCTCGAATTTTCGAATATGCGCGCACCGAGACTTTCGGCCGCCGCTGCTTCCCCCTGCACCAGATTGAGCGGATGGATGTGGCCGCCGAAACGGTCGATCATGCCGCCGGCATAACGATCGGTCCGCACGTATTTTCCGACATCGGCTTTGGAGACCATCTCAAGCCCGCCATGGCCGTGTTTTTCCCAATGGGCCTTGTGGGCCTCCATCTCGCGAATCTGTTTCGTCGTGAAGGCCGCAAAGAAACCGCCATCGACGAGATCGCAATCGATAGCGTATTTCGAAATGCGGCTGCGGATGATCTCCCCGCCTTCCAGCGACATTTCGCCGAGTTTCACCGCCTTGTCGTGGCCGTAACGGCTGGCGATTGTTTCGAGGTCGCGGCTATAGCCATTGACGATCTGGCCGCCATTGCGCCCCGACGCGCCGAAGCCGACCCGCACGCCTTCCAGCACGATAACGGAATAGCCGCGTTCGGAAAGTTCGAGTGCCGCGGAAATCCCGGTAAACCCGCCACCGATGACGCAGACATCCGCTTCCATTGCGCCTTCAAGCGTTGGCCGCACGGATTTGACATTGGCGGAGGCCGCATACCAGGAGGATGTGTGGCCGGGATTGGGAATAGTCGTCACCTCAGCCATCTCACACCGTCCTGATATAGGCGTCATATTCGACGTCGGTTACACGCAGGGAAAATTCGGAAAGTTCCTGCTGTTTGCAGGCAGAAAACAGCGTGCGGTAACGCTGGCCAAGCGTCGCATAGGCGAAACTCGAACGCGTGAAACGCTGCAATGCATAATCCCAGTTGGTGGGCAAAGGTTCGTGATTGATGGCGTGGCTGTCGCCGGAAATCGCGCCGCCCGGCTGGCGTTTTTCCTTCATGCCGGCAAGGGCAGCACTCAGGATCATCGCCACAACAAGATAGGGATTGGTATCGGCACCGGCGACACGATGTTCGATGCGGGTTGCGGCCTTGCTGGCAGTGATAACGCGCACCGCCGCCGAGCGGTTGTCTATGCCCCAGGAGGCATAGGTGGGCGCATGTTCGCTGGGCGTCAGGCGGCGATAGGAATTGGCATGGGGAGCGAAGATCGCCATGCTCTCCCCCATGTTTTCCAGAAGGCCGCCGACGGAATGCATCAGCGCGTCCGATGGGCCATTTTCGCCGGCGTAGATATTCCTGCCGTCACTATCGAGAACAGAAAAATGCACATGCATGCCATTGCCGGCCTGTAACCCGTACGGCTTCGCCATGAAGGTGGCGTCGAGATCGTGCCGCCGCGCCACACCCTTGACGATACGTTTCAGGAAAACAGCGAAATCGGCGGCCCGCAACGCGTCCGGCACATGATTGAGGTTGATTTCATATTGGCCGGGGCCGTTTTCCCGCAGCGTCGTGTCGGCAAGAACACCCTGCGCCCTGCATGCGGTTGCGATATCATGGAAGACATCCTCGAAATCCTGCAATTCGGAAATCGACAGAACCTGTGTCTGGCCCGTGTGCCACCGGCCTTCGCGGCTGTGCGGCGGACGCACCGGATCGAGCGCAGAGCGAACCGGATCGATCAGGTAAAATTCAAGTTCGGTCGCCACGACCGGCGTGAGGCCGGCCTTTTTGTAGGCTTCCAGCACCCTTGCCAGAACATTGCGCGGATCGCCATAAAACCCGGTTCCATCAGGATTTTTCATCGCGAGCAGGACTTGCGCGGTCGGCCGGCCGAGCCATGTCACCCGAGACAGCGTGCCGGGAACAGGAAAGCAGAACCCGTCCGGATCGCCCGTCCCTTCGGCGAGGCCTGCGGCATGCACATCGCGGCCCCAAATATCCAGCGCATAGACCGAGCGTGGGATCGCCATTCCCTTTTCAAGGACATCGATCGCCCTTTCGCGCGGAATCCATTTGCCGCGCGGCACGCCGTTCGCATCTATGACGAAGGCTTCGAGAATTTCGATATCGGGGTTATCGTCGAAAAATTTCTTTGCTTTTTCAATATCATCCATCATGCACCAGCAGGCCGTTTCTCTTCTGTTTCGCGCGCAGAAGCGCTTCGCTAACGAAAATCGTCCTGCTGTTGATAGATGAGAAACCTCGCCGTCATGATGACGCTTGCCCCTTTTCCCTTTTTATAAACCCATGTTACGTGGCTCGCCGCGGGAAGGCCAGCGGATTCGACCATCAGAGCGGGATGGCGAAAAGTGTACACGGTTTTCGCCAGAGATGACTTCAGTTCATCAGGATCTAGGGATTGAACCTTTCGGGTCGATAGGCATCGATGGCGATGACCGGCGTTTCTCCCAGCATGGTTTCCGCCAGCACACGGCCAGTGATGGGCCCGAGTGTCAGGCCGTGATGGGCGTGACCGAACGAGAACCACAATGTCCTGTGGCGCGGCGCCTTGCCGATGATCGGCATCATATCCGGTGTGCAGGGACGCGCGCCCATCCAGGGTTCCGCATCCAGCCTGCCGCCCAGAGGAAAGACGGTGCGGGCGACCCGTTCCGCCCGCTCGATCTGCACGGGAGATTTCGGCGCATCACGTTCGGCAAATTCCGCGCCGGTCGTCAGGCGGATGCCTTTGCGCATTGGCGCGAGGAAATAACCGCGCTCGGCGTCGATCAACCAGTTGTTGAGCTTGGTGCCCTCCTGCGGCGCATAGTGCATGTGATAGCCGCGTTTCACGCCGAGCGGAAAGCGGTAACCGAGCCGTTCCGTCACCGTATCCGCCCAGGGGCCTAGTGCGACAACGGCATGTTCAGCCTCCATCGCCCCGGTTTCGGTGCGTACCGTCCAACCACTTGTCGTCTGGCTGAGCGTGGATGCATCACCCCGGACAAAGGTTCCGCCAAGGCTCTCGAACAGTCTGACATAGGCGAGCGTCAGCGCATGTGGATCGCGCACCGACCATGGATCATTCCATTTCAAACCGCCGACGAAATCCCGGCTGAGATGCGGCTCCGCCGCGGCGAGTTCCGCCCCATCGAGTTTCGTGTGGGAGATGCCGTGGTCGCGCGCCAGACGTTCGGCGAAAGCAAAGTCTGCATCCCGCCTTTCGGCGGTCCTGTAGGCCTCCATCCAACCGTTTTTCACGATTAGATCGCCGGCCTTGGCTTCATCGATCAGGATGCTGTGTTCGGAGACCGAGTGCTCAATCAGCGGCGCGTAGGCGCGGGCAATTGCTGCGTGGCGCGTGGCTGCGGAATTATACCAGTAGCGGCCAAGAAAAGGCGCGATCTTCGGCAGGGCAGAGAGATGATAACGGGCATCGATGCTGTTGTTCAGGGAATAGCGGAGAAGCCGGCTAACTTCCTGCGGGAAGGCGTAGGGAACGACACCCTCTCTCTGGATCAGTCCGGCATTGCCGAAGGAGGTTTCCTCACCCGGTCCCCGCCGGTCCACCAGCACCACCGATTTGCCCCTGCGGGCCAGTTGCAAAGCGACGGAGACCCCGATGATCCCCGCCCCCAAAACGATCACATCCGCTGCCATGGCATTCAATCCGTTTGCGTATCTCGTCCCCGCAACATGGGTCGGCATTTTGCGCAAAGCAACAGAAAAATCATCGTCTTAATAGAAACAGCAATGCGCCTGCTACTGGCTCACCGCTTTAGTTTCGACTGCCTCGATATTGAAAGCAGCAGCCAGCAGGGCCTTGGTGTATTCCTGTTGCGGATCGGCGAATATCTCCGCTGCCGGGCCGCTCTCCACCACCTTGCCGTTGCGCATGACGATTACGTCGTTGGCAAGCGCTTTAACTACCTTCAGGTCATGACTGATGAAGAGATAGGCGAGTTCGTGGCGGGCCTGAAGATCGCGCAAGAGATCGACCACCTGTGCCTGCACGCTCATGTCGAGCGCCGATGTGGGCTCGTCCAACATGACGAAGCGAGGTTTCAACACCATGGCGCGGGCAATGGCGATACGCTGACGCTGGCCACCGGAAAATTCATGCGGATAGCGCCAGCGCGTCGCCGGGTCGAGCCCGACTTCTTCCAGCGCCTGGGCGACACGGGTATCCCGCTCATCGGCGGAAAGTTGCCGCTCGTGCACCTTCAGACCCTCGGCAACGATTTCGCCCACCGACATGCGTGGGCTGAGCGAACCGTAAGGATCCTGAAACACCACCTGAAGCCGATTTCTGAGCGGCTTCATCATTTCATAGGAATAGCTGTCGATCGACTGACCGATGAAACTGATACGCCCCTCAGACGCTATAAGACGCGATAGGGCGAGACCGAGTGTCGTTTTGCCGGAGCCGGATTCGCCCACGACGCCAACGGTCTGTCCTGCGCGCAGGGTAATATCGATACCGTCAACCGCCTTCACGTGGTCGACCACCTTGCGCATCAGCCCCGCCTTGATCGGGAACCAGACTTTTATGTCGTCGCCCTGCATGACGACAGGTTTGCTGGCATCGGAAAGCGGCGGTTCGCCCTTGGGTTCGGCAGCCAGAAGATGGCGGGTATAGGCATGCTGCGGATCGGTAAACACCTGCTCCACCGTGCCGGTCTCGACGATCTTTCCCTTGGTCATCACGCAGACACGATCGGCAAACTTACGGACAATGCCGAGATCGTGGGTGATGAACAGCATGGACATGCCGTGCCGGTTTTTGAGGTCGCTCAGCAGTTCAAGGATCTGCGCCTGAACGGTTACATCGAGTGCGGTCGTGGGTTCATCTGCGATCAGCAGTTTCGGCCGGTTGGCAAGCGCCATGGCGATCATCACGCGCTGCCGCTGGCCGCCGGACAATTCATGCGGATAGGCCTTCAGGCGCTTTTCCGGCTCGCGGATGCCCACCTGCAATAACAGTTCCAGCGTGCGCGCCCGCGCTTCAGCGCCGGTGATTGCCTGATGCAGCTCCAGAATCTCGCCGATCTGCCGCTCGATGGTGTGGAGCGGGTTGAGCGAGGTCATCGGCTCCTGGAAAATCATGGTGATGTCGTTGCCGCGAACAGCGCGCAACGCGCGTTCCGGCAGGGTCAGCATATCCTTGCCGTCGAACAGGATTTTGCCCGAAGGATGGCTCGCCGCCGGATAGGGCAGCAATTTGAGAATGGAGTTCGCCGTGACCGATTTTCCGGAGCCGGATTCCCCGACTAGGGCGACAACTTCGCCCGGCATCAGGTCGAAGGAGACATGATCTACGGCGATGCTGGTCGCTCCACCCTGATGAAAGGCAACGGAGAGATCACGGACGGAGAGAAGCGGCTGGGTCTTTGTTTCCATCATGGCAATCACCGGAACGTCTTGCGTGGGTCGAAGGCGTCTCGCACCGCCTCGCCGACGAAGATCAGCAGCGACAGCATGATGGACATGGTGAAGAAGGCCGTGAGGCCAAGCCAGGGCGCCTGAAGATTGTTCTTGCCCTGCGCGATCATCTCGCCCAGCGACGGCGATCCCGGCGGCATGCCGAAGCCGAGGAAATCGAGCGAGGTCAAAGTGGTGATCGAGCCGGAGAGGATGAACGGCAGGAAGGTCAGTGTTGCCACCATGGCGTTTGGCAGAAGATGCCGGAACATGATTGTCCAGTTGCCGACACCAAGGGCGCGGGCGGCGCGGACATATTCGAAGTTTCTGGCACGCAGGAATTCCGCGCGCACGATGCCGACGAAGCCGACCCATGAAAACAGCAACATGATGCCAAGCAGCACGAAGAAACCCGGCGGCAGAATAGCCGCGATGATCAGCAGGATGTAAAGCACCGGCATGGATGACCAGATTTCAATGAAACGCTGCAAAAGCAGGTCCGTCCAGCCGCCGAAGTAACCCTGGATGGCGCCGGCAGTCACCCCAACGAGGGCGGATGCGATCGTCAGCGTCAGGCCGAAAAGCACGGAAATACGGAAGCCATAGATCATCCGCGCCGTGACGTCGCGCGCTTGATTGTCGGTTCCGAGCCAATTGAGATTGCCGAGCGTACAGCCGGGATCGGCATTACCCTGCGGATAGGCCGAGCAACGGTCCTTTTCATCCATCAGCCAGAAGGGTGCCGTGGGGGCGGAATGCGGAATGTTGGAATTGACCGTCTGATAGGAATAGCGGATCGGCGGCCAGATCATCCAGCCATTGGCGTTGATCTCGTCCTGAATGAAGGAGGATTTGTAGTCAGTCTGGGCAAGGAACCCGCCAAACTTTTCCTCCGGATAATCGACCATGACCGGCACCAGAAATTCGCCCTTGTAGGAAGCGAAAATGGGTTTGTCATTGGCGATGAATTCCGCAATCAGGCTCAGGAAAAACAGGATCAGGAACAGCCAGAAGGACCAGTAACCGCGCCGGTTTGCCTTGAAATTCTGCCAGCGGCGCTTGGTGGTTGGTGAAAACCACGGGCGCTTCGGCTTTACCAACGTTTCCGTTGCGGCGGTATGGGCAAGCGTCATCACACGTCCCTCCGCTCGAAATCGATTCGCGGATCGATCCATGTGTAGATAAGGTCGGATAGGAGGCTGACCACGAGGCCCATCAGCGAAAAGATGAAGAGCGTGCCGAACACGATCGGGTAGTCGCGATTGACGACCGAGAGATAACCGAGGCGGCCTAGGCCATCCAGCGAGAAGATGTTCTCGATCAGCAGCGAACCGGTGAAGAATGCCGAGATGAAGGCGCCCGGAAAACCGGCGATCACGATCAGCATAGCATTGCGGAAGACGTGGCCATAAAGAACCTTACGTTCGCTGAGCCCCTTGGCGCGGGCGGTCACGACATATTGCTTCTTGATCTCGTCGATGAAGGAGTTTTTCGTCAGAAGCGTCGTCGTCGCGAAAGCCGAAAGCGATAGTGCGATCAGCGGCAGGGTCAGGTGCCAGAAATAGTCGATGATCTTCTGCCACCAGTTCAGCTGGTCAAAATTGTCCGATACCAGACCGCGCAGCGGGAACCAGTCGAAGAACGATCCGCCGGCGAAAAGCACGATGAGAAGAATGCCGAACAGGAAGCTTGGAACGGCATAACCGATGATGATGATGCCTGATGTCCAGATATCAAAGGTCGAGCCGTCGGAAACGGCTTTCTTGATGCCGAGTGGAATGGAGATCATGTAGGAGATGATCAGGATCCAGAAGCCGAGCGACATCGAGACCGGCAGCTTGTCGATGATGAGATCGATGACCGAGGAATTGCGGAAGAAGCTGTCGCCGAAATCGAAGCGTATGTAATTCCACATCATTTCGAGAAAACGAGTGAGCGGCGGCTTGTCGAAACCGAACTGTTTCTCAAGTTTGGCGATCAGCTCCGGATCAAGGCCCTGCGCACCGCGATATTTCGAGCCGCTTTCATCGAAACCGCCGGACTGGCCCATAAGATCGCCGCCGCCGGAGAGGCGGTCGGAGGCGCTGTCGCCCTGCCCAGTCAGTTGCGCGACGACCTGTTCCACCGGCCCGCCCGGCGCGAACTGGATGACAAGAAACGAAATGCCCATAATGCCGATAATGGTCGGGATCATCAGCGCCAGACGTCTGAGAATATAGGCGCCCATCAGCCTTTGCTCCCGGCTGATACGTCAGCGGTTTTCGTTTCTGTCAAACCCGGTCCTTTCCTGAAAGCGCTGCCTTGCGCGATCCAAGCGATTCGTCTCGCCCTATGTGAATCAAGCCTTCGGCGCGAAAGCAAGCGCGGCGTCAGTTCGCGGCCTGGCTGGACCACCATGCCTCTGGAAAACCGACGCCATATTGCGGCAGGTTTTCCGGACGGATGAGCGTGTTCCAGTAAGCGATGAACATCTCGCCGCGATAAAATTGCGGTATGACGTAGCTGTTTGCCAGAAGCACCCGGTCAAGCGCCCGCGCGGCGGCCACCTGCTCATCCCGGTTGGGCGCAAATATGACCTTCCTGACCAAAGCGTCGACGGCAGGGTTCTTGATGCCGGCGAGATTGTTTGAGCCCTGCCGGTCGGCCGCCGCCGAACCCCAGAAATCCGCCTGTTCGTTTCCAGGATTTGCCGACGTCGCCCAGAGCTTGACCGCAACGTCGAAATCAAAGCTGCGGGTACGGTTGGTATATTGCGAGGCATCGACGGTGCGGATGGTCGCATTGACGCCGATCTTCTTCAGGTTCTGGACATAGGGCAGGATGGTTCTTTCCATGCCGGAGGAATCGATCAGAAACTCCATATCCAGCGGCTGCCCGCTCGCCGCGTTGACCATGCGGTTGCCGCGAAGCTCATAACCGGCCTCCTTCAATAGCTTGACCGCCTCGCGCAGATTGTCACGCTGTTTGGCGGGTTCACCCGCGACGGGATTGCTATATTCGGTGGTGAAGACCTCCGGCGGCACCTGATCCTTCAACTCCTGAAGAATTTCGAGTTCACGACCCGTCGGCAAGCCGGAAGAGGCGAGCTCGCTGCCCATGAAAAAGCTGTTGATGCGCTGAAACTGACCGTAAGCCAGCGTCCTGTTCAGCTCTTCGAAGTCGAAAGCATAGTTAAGCGCCTTGCGCAGTTTCGGGTTCTGGAACTTCTCCCGCCGCATGTTCGGCACGAAGGCCTGCATGATGCCGACGGCGCGATAGATGTTCGGCAATTCCTCCTTTGTGACGCGGCCTTCCTTGACGGCCGGAAAATCATAACCAGTGACCCAGCGGCTGGAAGAAGCTTCCTGCCGGAAATCGACTGTGCCTGATTTGAAAGCCTGGAACTCGACGTCCTGATCGGCAAAGAAGGTATAGGTGATTGTTTTGAAATTGTGCTGGCCGACATTCACATTGATGTCCTTGCCCCAATAGTCGTCACGTCGCTCATAGGTCATCGTCGATCCGGGAGACAGCGACGCTATTTTATACGGGCCAGAACCCATTACCGGCTCCAGCGTGCCACGCGATATGTCGCGCGGCTTGCCATCCGGACCAACGCCCTCCCACCAGTGTTTGGGAACAATCAGCAACTGCCCGACGATCTGCGGCAATTCGCGATTGTTCTTTTCATCGAAGGTAAAGGTGATGTCCCTTTCACCCGTCACCTCTGCCTTGGTGACATGGGTGTAATAGGTCGCAAGCTGCGGGCTGAGATCTTTGGCTTTTTCAAAGCTGAAGACGACATCTTCCGGCGTCACCGGCTTGCCGTCGGCCCATTTCGCTTCTGCGCGCAGCCTGAAGGTGGCTTTGGAGATATCGTCGGGAAAGCTCACGCCCTCGGCCAGGAGACCGTAGGAGGCCGAGAGTTCCTCTTCCGTCGATTTCATCAGAGTGTCGAAAACCAGTGAAAGACCTGTGGCCGCCTCACCCTTGGCGAGCAGCGGATTGAGCGTGTCGAAGGTTCCCGATGTCGACAGGCGTAGTGTGCCGCCTTTCGGCGCCTTGGTGTTCACATAGTCAAAATGATCAAAACCATCGGGATGCTTCAATTCACCGACCGTCGAGATTCCCTTTCGCCACACATCCGCAGACTGTGCGGAGGCGGCGGCCGGCATCAGCATGGCGGAGGCCGCAAGAGCGACGAGGAGCCGGGATTTCAACGGTGCCAATTTCATTCGGGACGTTCCCTGTTTTCGTGTTTGTTGAAGAGAGCATAAAACAAACATTGGCAAAAAACAGATGCTCCGGCTCACAAGCTCTTTATTGAGGCCTTTATTCGCATGCCTTGGTGCGGGCGGCTTGAAACATGGTTTCAACAAAATCCCGATCCAGTTTATCCTGAGGGGCGAGAGAATCATTTAGTCGGAACGGGCACGAATATATGACGGCGGGATCATCCAGAGTTTTCAAGGCGGCCATGCTGGCGATTTCGGTCGTTTCGGCGCTCCAGTTGCAGACGCAAATCGCATCGGCCGAGGACAGGCCCGCAAAAGAAGTATTCGGCCACATCGACCTGCCATCTGCGAATAGCTCCCAGCCGATCGGCTCCTATGCAAAGGGATGTCAGTCCGGCGCCATTGCCATGCCCGCAGATGGCCCGACGTGGCAAGCCATGCGCCTTTCCCGCAATCGCAACTGGGGCCAACCGCAGCTGATTTCCTTCCTCGAGCGGTTTTCGCAGGATGCACAGAAAATCGGCTGGCCGGGCCTGTTGCTCGGCGATATCTCACAGCCGCGCGGTGGACCGATGCTGACAGGCCATGCCTCGCACCAGATCGGCCTCGATGTCGATGTGTGGTGGCGGCCCATGCCGAACCCAAGGCTGACGGTGCAGCAGCGCGAGACGCTGCCTTTCATTTCCATGCTTGATAAGTCCAAGTTCCTGACGGTCGATGACCGCAAATGGTCGCCGCTCAATGCGCGGCTGGTAATGATGGCAGCGAGCTATCCGCAGGTGGAGCGGGTCTTCGTTAACCCGGCAATCAAGCAGAAACTCTGCCAGACATGGACCGGCGACCGCACCTTCATGGGCAAGATCAGGCCAATCTACGGTCACGACGAACATTTCCACATCCGGCTGGAATGCCCGCCCGGCGCGCCCAACTGCAAACCTCAGGCCGAAGTTGGCAAAGGCGACGGTTGCGACAAGTTGCTGGCCTGGTGGTTCACCAAGGAACCATGGGCGCCGCCGAAAAAAGACCCCAATGCCAAGCCGGTGAAACCCCGTCAGGTCATGGTCTCCGATCTGCCCGCAGCCTGTGCCGCCGTGGCCGCCGCCCCATCCGCCAATACGGAAGGTTTTGCTGCCCAGGCATATTCCCCGGCCCAGGCCGTGCGCCAGCAAGGCGTGGAACAGATCATCCAGAACGCTCCGGCCATTCAGCCACCTGCGGATATTCCGCTTCCGACCCAGCGCCCGACATTGAACTGAAACAGAAATGCGGCATTAAACGGCTTCCCTTTTCAAATGGGGACAAGCTGTTATAGAAGGCTTCAAATCGATTTAATTCTTTATGGGAACAGGCTGGGGACATGGCAGAACAACGCTGTATCGCACTCATCGCTCACGACGAGAAAAAAGACGATATGGCGGATTTTGCGCGTCATCACCAAAAGGCGCTTTCCGGCTTCAAGATCGTCGCCACCGGCACCACCGGCGGGCGCGTTCAGGAAGCCTGCCCCGGCCTCAGCGTCATTCGCCTCAAAAGCGGCCCGCTTGGCGGCGACCAGCAGATCGGTGCGATGATCGCCACCGGTGAGGTCGATATGCTTATCTTCTTCACCGACCCGCTGACGGCGATGCCGCATGATGTGGATGTGAAGGCGCTTACGCGGCTTGCCACGGTTTACGACATTCCCATGGCGCTCAATCGCGCCACCGCAGAAAACCTGATCGACTTCAACCTCGCCGAATGACGCGCCAACATGGAACAGGTAATGCCGAAGACGTCCGATACCGAATATCTTTCCTTTCCGATCCTTCTTGGCGACATCGGCGGGACCAATGCCCGCTTTTCCATTCTGATCGATTCCTTTGCGGAACCGGTGCACCTCACCACCGTGAAAACAGCGGAATATCCGACAATTGACGACGCCATCCAGCAGGCGGTTCTGGACAAGACCTCGCTTCAGCCCGTGTCGACCATCCTTGCGATCGCCGGCCCCATCGAAGGCGACGAAATTCCGCTGACCAACTGCCATTGGGTTGTGAAGCCGAAAGATATGCTGGCCAAACTCGGCCTGAAGGACGTCATCGTCATCAACGATTTCGAGGCGCAGGCACTGGCTATTGCCGCGCTCGACGACGACAACCGCGATTCTATCGGCTCCGGCAAAAAAGACATGCTGGCATCGCGCGTCGTTCTCGGACCAGGCACGGGCCTTGGCGTTGCCGGTCTGGTTTACGCCCGGCATATGTGGTTTCCCGTACCCGGCGAAGGCGGCCATATCGATATCGGCCCCAGAAGCGCGCGTGACTATGCGGTCTTTCCACATATCGAGACCATCGAGGGCCGTATCGCCGGCGAACAGATCCTTTGCGGGCGCGGGCTGGTCAATCTTTACCGGGCCATCTGCACCGCCGATGGCATCGAGCCGATCTTTTCCGATCCGGCCGACATAACCTCGCAGGGGCTTTCGGGCCAGAACCCGCAGGCGAAAGAGACGCTTTCGCTTTTCAGCACCTATCTCGGCCGTGTGGCGGGTGACCTTGCCCTGATCTTCATGGCCAAGGGCGGTGTCTATCTCGCAGGTGGCATTTCGCAGAAAATCGTTCCCGCGCTGAAAAGCCCTGAATTCCGGGCGGCGTTCGAAGACAAGGCGCCGCACAGTGCACTGATGCGCAGCATTCCCACCTTCGTCGTTACCCATCCACAGGCGGCCCTTTCCGGTCTCGCCACCTACGCGCGCACCCCTTCGGATTTCGGCCTTTCACTCGACGGGCGGCGCTGGAGAGCCTGATCTGCGCTTGGGACAGGCTTGCGAAGCGGGCGGGCGGTCATTAACGTCGGTGAGGTATGGGTCAGTCAATTGAATGGCGACCTTGAACGGCAGGACGTGAAAAGTGAGTGAAGGCATGAGCGGCAGCGATATGAAACTGGTGGTGGTTGGTGCGGCGGGCCGCATGGGACAGGCGCTGATCCGCCTTATTCACCAGACACCGGGTGTAACGCTGCATGCCGCTGTCGCACGCGAAGGGTCTGCTTTTGTTGGCCGCGATGCCGGCGAGATTGCCGGTCTCGGACCAATCGGCATAGAGATCACCAGCGATCCCTTGCAGGCATTCCTGCATGCGGAAGGGGTGATCGACTTCACCTCGCCTGCAACCAGCGTCACTTTCGCCGGTCTCGCCGCGCAGGCCCGCATCGTACACGTCATCGGCACCACCGGTTGCTCACTGGGCGACGAGGAAAAATTCAAGGCAGCGTCACGCCATGCCCGCATCGTCAAATCGGGCAATATGAGCCTCGGCGTCAATCTGCTCAGCGTTTTGACGCAGCAGGCCGCCAAGGCACTGGATGCGCAGAACTGGGATATCGAAATCCTGGAAATGCACCACAAACACAAGGTGGACGCGCCCTCCGGAACAGCGCTGCTGCTCGGCGAAGCGGCTGCAGCGGGCCGCAAGGTCGATCTCGCCACCTCCTCTGTTCGCGTGCGTGACGGGCATACGGGTGCGCGCGAAGCGGGTACAATCGGTTTTGCGACGCTGCGCGGCGGCTCGGTGATCGGAGAACATTCGGTGATCTTCGCTGGCGAGGGAGAGCGCGTCGAGCTTTCCCACTACGCCGGCGACCGCTCCATCTTCGCACGCGGCGCGATCGCGGCGGCGGTCTGGGCCTTCGACAAGAAGCCGGGCTTCTATTCGATGCTGGATGTTCTCGGCCTTTCGCAGGCAGAATAACACTTCAATCTATGTCTGCGCCTTAATTTTCCACGGTAAACTCAACCGTATCTGCCGAGAACCGGCTGATGGCATATTGCACGGGAATGCCGTCCATATCAGCGTTCAGCGCCTGGGTGACGAGCAGGATTGCGCCCGGCGACAATTCGAGATCGGCCAGATCCTGGGTATCAGCGTGGCTCGCGGAAATAACGGTAGAGATGCGCACATAATCCGCGACGCCCAGCATTTCGAAGGCGGCGGTGATCGACCCACTTTTTTGATAGGCTTCCCCTATCCCTGAAAAACGGTCCGCCGGAAACCACGTGGTCGAGCGGGAAACCGGCCGGCTGTCGGCCTTTCGCAGGGTTTCCAGACGCACAAGCGGTGCACCCGGCTGTAATTGCAGCCGTGCCGCCAGGTCGGCATTTGCCGGCTCGGTGGTGTGGGAAAGAAGCAGCGCCTGCATATCCTTCACCTGATCGCTGATACCGGCCGTGAACCGTGTGCGCAGTGAAATCGGAAAGCTCAGTCGTTCCTTGCGCGCAATCATCGTGCCGCGCCCCTGCCTCGCCTCGAGAATGCCTTCGCTTGCCAGCGCGGCAATGGCGCTCCTGACGGTATGGCGGTTGACACCGAATTTTTCGGCCAGCGTCATTTCTGGCGGCAACATGCCGGTTTCGTCGTGATCGCCCGCTGCGATCTCGCCCCTGATCCTGTCGGCGATCTGTCGCCAGAGCGCCACGCCGTTCTTTCTTTTCATCGCTGCCGAAGGGCTCATGTCACACGCTTGTCATTCATCGACGTTAATTGTAACTTATATTGTATAGTTGTCTATATCAATAGACATTAGAGGTCAAGCGATGAATAACGAAGCTGCGAATTCACATGCGGAAAGGAAACGGGCGGCAGCACTTCTTGCCCGCGCCACCGTTCAGGAACTTGAGGCCGTCTGGAGCCGGCAGGATGCCAGCCCGCAGACGGAAAACGTGCGGGGGCCTGAAACCGGCCTCGTAATGGTCAAGGGCCGTATCGGCGGCGGCGGTGCGCCCTTTAATCTGGGCGAAACCACCGTGACCCGGGCAACCGTGAAGCTCGCATCCGGCACCGTCGGCCATGCGTATGTGCTCGGCACCGGTCGCAAGAAGGCCTGGTACGCTGCGGTTTTCGATGCGCTCTGGCAGGAAAACCCGACACGCGGCTTTAT
Organism: Agrobacterium sp. 10MFCol1.1; assembly: GCF_000381165.1. Taxonomy (NCBI): domain Bacteria; kingdom Pseudomonadati; phylum Pseudomonadota; class Alphaproteobacteria; order Hyphomicrobiales; family Rhizobiaceae; genus Agrobacterium; species Agrobacterium sp. 10MFCol1.1. The sequence goes on from NZ_KB906072.1 coordinate 798,441, forward strand.
CGAGACCGAGCTTCTTTCACCGGTCGAAAAAAGACTGGCCGAGGAGAAAGACCGGAAAACGAAAGAAACAGCCGCAACTCGTGTGGATTTCTTCACCATGGTTCGAGGAGAGGATTGATGGGCGTGAAAGCCGAAGCATTGACGGGCGGTTTTTCCGACGCCGTTTTCGATTCACAGCGAATCTTCAAGAAGCTCATGGACGGCATGGCCCGGCCAGGCACAGCGCAAACGATCGAAACAACAGTTGCCCCGCCGCTGCCGCTTGGTGCGGCCAGCGGCGCCGTTCTTCTTGCACTTTGCGACCATGACACGCCGGTCTGGCTGAGCGGCGCGCTACGCAAAACCACGGTGCCGGGATGGATCGGGTTTCACACCGGGGCGGTTACAACAGAGGAAAAAAGCGCGGCGCATTTCGCCGTCATTGAGGCGGGAAGCGCAATTGCCTCCTTCGGTCTCTTTGCCCAAGGCAGTCAGGAATACCCCGACCGTTCCACGACGGTCATCATTGAATTGCCCGATCTTGACGGCGGACGGGAACTGCTGCTGTCCGGCCCCGGCATCCGCCATATCAACATCATTAGCCCATCCGGCCTGCCGGACATATTCCCGAGGCTATGGGCGGAAAACAACGCCATCTTCCCGCGCGGCATCGACATCATCCTGACGGCTGGTGACAAATTCGTCTGCCTGCCACGCACAACGCGCATTCAACCCGTGGAGGCATAAGATGTATGTTGCTGTCAAAGGCGGGGAAACCGCCATCGCCAACGCCCACCGGCTTCTGGCCGACAAGCGGCGCGGAGACCGCGACCTGCCCGCCATGACGGTGGCGCAGATCGTTTCGCAGCTTTCGCTCGCCGTTGACCGGGTCATGGCGGAGGCTTCGCTTTACGACCAGTCGCTGGCCGCCCTTGCCGTCAAGCAGTCTCGCGGCGACATGATAGAAGCGATTTTCCTGCTGCGCGCCTACCGCACGACCCTGCCCCGTTTCGGCTACTCTGTTCCCGTGGATACTGCGAAGATGACGGTCCAACGGCGCGTTTCGGCAACCTACAAGGATTTGCCGGGCGGGCAATTGCTGGGACCGACCTTCGATTACACCCACCGCCTGCTCGATCCCTCGCTGCTGGAGGACGGAGCTGTCGAGATCCCTGCCATCCGTGAAGGCGAGACAGAATACGTCATGCGCGTATCCGACATTCTCGCCGAAGAAGGCTTGATCGAAAGTGACGGCGACATGCCGGACGACCATGTTGCCGGCGATCTGACACGCGAACCAATAGAGTTTCCGATGGCGCGCGACCTGCGCCTGCAATCGCTTGCACGTGGCGACGAGGGCTTTCTTCTGGCGCTCGCCTATTCGACGCAGCGCGGTTACGGACGCACACACCCGTTCGTCGGTGAAATCCGCATCGGCGAGGTGGAGGTCGAACTGGATGTGCCGGAGCTCGGTTTTGCTGTCTCGCTCGGCGACATCAAGGTCACTGAATGCCAGATGGTCAACCAGTTCAAGGGTTCTGCCAAGGCACCTCCGCAATTCACCCGCGGTTACGGTCTGGTGTTCGGCCAGAGCGAGCGCAAGGCGATGGCCATGTCACTGGTCGACCGTGCGCTACGCGCCGCTGAATTCGGTGAGGATGTGGTTGCCCCGGCGCAGGACGAGGAATTCGTCATCTCGCACGCCGACAATGTGCAGGCGACGGGCTTTGTCGAACATCTGAAATTGCCGCATTACGTGGATTTTCAGGCCGAACTGGGCTTGGTGCGCAAAATGCGCGCCGATTTCGACGCGACCGACACCCATGCCGGGGAATGGATGAGCGATGCAGCCGAGTAAATCAGCGACTGTGCTGCTCGCCGAACCAATAGGCGCAAAAGACGGTCAATGCTGCAAATGCGGCAAAGAACACGGCTGCAAGAATTCCAATCTCCATGAGCTTGTACTCCTTTTTTCGCAAGGTTAACGCGCAATGCTTAAAGAAGTTTCATTCGACGACGGGCTGGCTGCCTACAACTTCGCCTATCTGGACGAACAGACCAAGCGGATGATCCGCCGGGCGATCCTGAAGGCAATTGCCATTCCCGGTTATCAGGTTCCCTTCGCTTCCCGTGAAATGCCCATGCCTTACGGCTGGGGCACCGGCGGCGTGCAGGTGACCGCCGCCATCCTCGGTCCAGACGATGTCCTGAAGGTTATCGACCAGGGCGCCGACGACACCACCAACGCCGTTTCCATCCGCGCCTTCTTCCAGAAAGTCGCTGATGTCGCCGTCACCACCCGCACCAAGGATGCAACCATCATCCAGACGCGGCACCGCATTCCCGAAGAAGAACTGCATTCGGGGCAGGTCCTTGTCTATCAGGTTCCCATTCCTGAACCCTTGCGGTTCCTCGAGCCGCGCGAGACCGAAACCCGCGTCATGCATGCGCTGGAGGAATACGGCCTGATGCACGTCAAGCTTTATGAGGATATTGCCCGCAACGGCCGTATCTCCACCACCTATGCCTATCCGGTGAAGGTTGCGGGGCGCTATGTGATGGACCCCTCGCCAACCCCGAAGTTCGACAATCCGAAAATGCACCTGTCGGACGCCCTGCAATTGTTCGGGGCCGGGCGCGAAAAGCGCATCTATGCCGTGCCACCCTACACCGATGTCGTCAGCCTGGATTTCGAGGACCATCCGTTTGAAATCCAGAGCTTCGACAAGCCCTGCGCGCTGTGCGGCGGGGAGAATGTCTATCTGGACGAGGTGGTGCTGGACGACAAGGGCGGGCGGATGTTCGTCTGCTCCGACACCGACCATTGCGAAGACCGCCGCGCCCATGGCCACAAGGGCCATTTGCTGGCGGATGTGAAGGAGGCCGCAGAATGAGCGACGCACCGCTTCTGAAAGTCAGGGACGTTTCGAAATATTACGGCGACCGCGCCGGTTGCCGCAACGTCTCCTTCGAGCTTTATCCGGGCGAGGTTCTGGCAATCGTCGGTGAATCCGGCTCCGGCAAGACCACGCTTCTCAACTGCATTTCCACACGGCTCGTGCCGACGGCTGGCAGCGTGGAATATCGCATGCGCGATGGCTCGGTGCGAGACCTCTATCATATGGGCGAGGCCGAACGGCGTTTTCTGATGCGGACAGACTGGGGTTTCGTGCACCAGAACCCAGCGGATGGGCTGCGCATGGCGGTTTCGGCGGGCGCCAATGTCGGCGAGCGGCTTATGGCTGTCGGTAACCGGCATTACGGCAACATCCGGCAATCGGCCAGCGAGTGGCTGGAACGGGTGGAAATCGGCACAGACCGCATTGACGACCAGCCTCGCGCCTTTTCCGGCGGCATGCGTCAGCGTCTGCAGATTGCCCGCAACCTGGTGACCTCACCGCGCCTCGTCTTCATGGACGAACCGACCGGCGGCCTCGATGTTTCGGTGCAGGCACGCCTGCTCGATCTCGTGCGTGGTCTCGTCAACGATCTCGGCCTCGCCGTTATCGTCGTCACCCATGATCTGGCGGTCGCGCGGCTGCTTTCCCATCGCATGATGGTGATGAAGGGTGGTGACGTCATCGAACACGGTCTGACAGACCGGGTGCTGGATGATCCGCGCGAACCCTACACGCAATTGCTTGTTTCCTCCATTTTGCAGGTTTGACGCCATGCCGACACCCCTCATCGTTTCGGAAGTCTTCAAAAGCTTCACCATGCATCTTCGCGATGGCATCGAACTGCCTGTTGTCCGCGATGTCAGTTTCTCCGTGTCCGGCGGAGAATGTGTCGTGCTCGGCGGCCCGTCCGGCATCGGCAAAAGCTCGATCCTGAAAATGCTCTATGGCAATTATGCCATCGACAGCGGCCAGATTCTCATCCGCCACGAGGATCAGGTCATCGACATGGGCAGCGCCTCGCCGCGCACCATCCTCGAGATTCGCCATCGCACCATCGGGTATGTCAGCCAGTTTCTGCGCACCGTGCCGCGCGTTCCGGCGATCGACGTCGTCGCCGAGCCGCTTTTTGCGCGCAAGGTTGCCGCGGAAGAGGCCCGCGAGCAGGCAGCCGTTCTGCTTTCGAAACTCAACCTGCCGCGGGAATTGTGGTCGCTGCCGCCAGCAACCTTTTCCGGCGGCGAGCAGCAGCGCGTCAACATCGCACGCGGTTTCATCACCGATCACGCGATCCTGCTTCTCGATGAACCGACCGCATCCCTGGATGCCGCCAACCGACGGGTGGTCGTGGAGATGATCGCGGAAAAGAAGTGCAAAGGGACGGCCTTGCTCGGTATTTTCCATGACGAGGAAGTGCGGGAAGCCGTGGCCGATCGCGTTCTGGATGTCTCGCAATTCTCCCCCCGGAAGGCAGCGGCATGAGTGTGAAGGTCGGTCTCGAACCTGTTGTCCACGAAAGTGCCCGCGTCACCAATTCATCGATCGGCCGCTATACCGAAATCTCGGAACGCTGCCGCATCGAGGAAGTGGAGATGGGCGACTATTCCTATGTCATGCAGGACGGTGCGATCTGGTGCGCCACCATCGGCAAATTCGTCAACATCGCCGCATCCGTCCGCATCAACGCGACCAATCATCCGATGTCGCGCGCCACACTTCACCATTTCACCTATCGTGCCCACAGTTATTGGGACGATGCCGAAGATGAAAATGACTTCTTCGCCGCCCGCCGCGCCAAGCGCGTGGTGATCGGCCACGATGTCTGGATCGGCCATGGCGCGACCATCCTGCCTGGCGTCACAATCGGAAACGGTGCGGTAATCGGGGCCGGTGCGGTCGTGTCGAAAGACGTTGCGCCCTATACCATCGTCGGCGGCGTACCCGCCCGGCTGATCAGGAACCGCTTCCCGGCGGACCTTGGCCAGCGCATGGACGATCTCAAATGGTGGGACTGGGACCACGCAACGCTGCGCGGCGCACTGGACGATTTCCGCACCCTCGCCGCCGAGGATTTCGTGGCGAAATACGCCGGGTAAAATCGCGCCACACCGAAGAAACTGCAGATTCCGGGGGTCGTGCTCCGGGGTCTCCCTAACCATGTCTGCGAGACGCCCGCCGGCCTCAATCCGGTGGCACGACTACTAAAAGGTTCGCAGGCGACCACGCGCACGCCTTATCTGCGCATTCTGTAATATTTTCTTCATCAAACTGACATTCACGCTTCACGCACCGCTGTTAGGTCGAACCCCATCAGAAGAAGATTGGACGGGGAAATGAGCTTTCACCTGAAGCAAGTCACGCGCCGTTTCGGCAACCACACTGCGGTCGATTCCGTGAATGTGGAAATTCCACAAGGCCAGATGGTTGGCGTGATTGGACGTTCTGGCGCAGGAAAGTCAACGTTGCTGCGCATGATCAACCGCCTCGTCGATCCCTCCTCGGGTTCCGTTCATTTCAACGACACGGAAGTCTCTTCGCTGAAGGGTGCCGCCCTGCGCAACTGGCAGCGCGACTGCGCGATGATCTTCCAGCAGTTCAATCTGGTGCCGCGTCTCGACGTGCTCACCAATGTCATGCTCGGCCGCCTGAACCACCGTTCGACCGTGCTCAGCCTGTTCAACATCTTCACGGATGAAGAGCGCCTGATGGCGATTGCTGCCCTCGAGCGGCTCGGCATCGAGCACGTAGCCATGCAGGCGGCGGGCACGCTTTCCGGCGGCCAGCAGCAGCGCGTCGCTATCGCCCGGGCACTAATGCAGTCTCCGAAGATGGTTCTCGCCGACGAGCCGATCGCCTCTCTCGATCCCCTGAACGCCAAGATCGTCATGGACGCCCTGCGCGACATCAACGAGCGTGAAGGCATCACCGTCATCACCAATCTGCATACGCTGGATACGGCGCGCAATTATTGCGAACGCATCATCGGCATGTCGCAGGGTCGAGTCGTTTTCGACGGAACACCCGCCGAACTGACGGCGGCGGCGGTCACGGAGATTTACGGCACGGATTCACACGGCGCCGGCATCGACGAGACCATGACCTCGACCAGCATCAATATTCCCGGCGCGCAGCTTGCCGCGCGTCCGGTTCAGCAATCTGCCGGTCCCGAACCGCTGGCTCTCGCCGGGCTCTGAGGAACCGCTCAGCATCGTTTGCGCCCGCGTCAAGGGCCGATACTTCACAACAAACTCCGGCTCGCCGGGAAACAGGAGAAAGTCCATGTTGAAGAAAATCCTTCTTTCGGCAGTCGCCCTTGGCGTTCTGGCCGGTTCGGCCATGGCTCAGGACGTCAAGGTCCTGCGTATCGGTCTCGACGGTTCGGAAAATGAAGCCGACCAGATCCGCAACACGAAGTGCGTTGCCGATGGCCTCAAGGCTGCAACCGGCGTTTCCGAAGTTCAGGTTTTCCCGTCGCCGGACTATAACGGCGTTATCCAGGGCCTGCTCGGCGGCACCATCGACATTGCATCCATGGGCGCTTCTTCCTACGCCAAGATCGCCATTGCCGATCCCAAGGCCGTCGATCCGATCCTGACCTATACCGGCTCTGACGGTTCCAGCGGCTACTACACGATCATGGTTGCCCGCAAGGACAGCGGCATCAAGTCTCTGGCTGACGCCAAGGGCAAGAAGATCGGCTTCGCCGACCCTGACTCCACCTCGGGCTTCCTCGTCCCGAACGTATCGATCCCGAAGGAGACCGGCGTTCCGGTCAAGGAATATTTCTCCGAAACCGGCTTCGGCGGCGGCCATGAGAACCTCGTTCTCGCCGTTCTCGACAAAAAGTTCGACGTCGGCACGACATTCGGTTCGGGCGTCGGCAAGTGGGAAGAAGGCTACTCCGGCGGCAACCTTCACCAGATGGTCAAGAAGGGCAACCTCGACATGGACGATATCGTTCAGGTCTGGAAGTCCCCGCTGATCCCGAACGGTCCGCTTCTCGTCGCCAACAAGATCGGTGACAGCATGAAGCAGAAGGTCGAAGACTTCTTCATGGAACTGCCGAAGAAGGATCTCGCCTGCTTCCAGGGTTACACCCAGGGCAAGAACACTGCCTACATCAAGGTCGACCCGGCTTTCTACCAGACGATCATCGACGCCCGTAAGTCCGTTATCGGCGGCTGATCCTCAGATCATATCCGGAAGCGGCGGTGCCTTGCGGCACCGCCGCTTTTGCCAATAAAGGAAAGCGGCATGGCGACCACACTGCAACATGGTACCCTCACGCCCGAGGGATTGAGCGCATCGTCCCGAACGGTGATGCGTCATTATCAACGGCAGCTTAGGACACGGCGGATTTATACCGTTATGTCGCTCGTTATCTTCCTCATCGTCCTTGCCGCCTCACTGAATTTCGCCAATGAGGCCAATTCGGGCAAGTTCTTCGAGCGCCTGCCATATTTTTTCGACTTCATGAAAACATTCGTGCCGGATAGCCCGCTCGAGGTCTTCCGGGCGATGTTCGACCTGCCGTCGCCCTATGACAACGGTTCGCTGAAATACAACTATGTCGCGGATCGCGTTTACATCACCAACGGTTTCTACATACCGCATTTCATCTATCAGCTGATCATCACGCTCAACATCGCGCTGGTCTCGACGATAATAGGCACGACCTTCGCATTTGTGCTGTGCTTCTTTGCCTCCACCAACCTTATCGGTGCCGGCCTCGTGCGCTGGGTTGTACGCCGGGTAATGGAGATCCTGCGCGCCTTTCCGGAGATCGTCGTCGCGGGATTGCTGACTGCCATCTTATCGATCGGGCCGATCGCGGCGATCATCGCGATTTCCGTGCACACCATCGGGGCTCTGGGGAAGCTATTCTTCGAAGTCGTGGAAAATGCCGACATGAAGGCGGATGAAGGCCTGCGTGCCGCGGGTGCCAACTGGCTGGAGCGGGTTCGCTTTGCCATCGTGCCGCAGGTCCTGCCCAATTTCGTGTCCTATGCATTGCTGCGTGCCGAAATCAACGTACGCGCCTCGACCATCATCGGCGCCGTTGGTGGTGGCGGCATTGGCGAGGTCTTCCGGCTGTCGATCGGTAACGATCACGCCTCCAAGACCTATGCCATCATCATCCTGCTGCTGATCACCATCATCGCCGTAGACCAGTTTTCAAGCTGGTTGCGCCGCAGGCTGATCGGCCATCAATCCTTCGAATTCGGACGGGGAGCGGCCTGATGTCGTCCAGCTTCATTCTCAATACCGCAGACCGCGAGAGGCTGACGGCCGCACATCCCGCAATTTTCAATCGCGGCTTCATGCAGCGATACGGCTTGCTGACCGGTATTGTCGCCGTCCTCGTCTATCTCACCGCCTGCTTTTTCTTCTTCAATGTCGGCCCCGCTTTCATGCAGGGTCGATGGGATCGCGCTTCGAGCTACATTCAGGACTGGTATTCCTGGCGGGCCCAGCCACGCCTTCGTTTCGAAGACGGCAAGGTGAACCCGCAGTGGTCAAGCCGGATGCAATATCCCGCCGATGCGCCGATCGACTGGCTGCAACCCTTGCCGGATGGCGGCTACAGCGTCGTTTACGCGGGCACGCAAAACCGTCTCGACGTAACGCCGACCCGGGTGGACGTCTATGTGGACGGCAAGAACTATCCCGTCATCATCGATGGCGACAAGGCTCTGGCGCCTGAGGTCCTGCCGCAAGAGATCACGCAGGACGGCAACAAGGTTCTCGTGCATTACGGTTTTGCCGGACAGGCGGAAATCCGCACCAGCCAGGTTTACGTGCAGCGGCGGTTCCTCGGATGGGCGAACTTCCTGTTCGATACCAAATCGGAATTCTGGGGCAAGGGCTACGGCGACCTTGCCGCACTGGCGCTGTGGGGGGAAAGGCTCGATCCCACGCGCTCCAATATCAGCCACATGGTCGATGATTTCCTCGACAATGGTGTCTGGCAGCACGCCGATATTCTTTCCAAGCTGATGCAGACGCTGGTGATGGCCTTTGTGGGCACGCTGTTCGGCACGCTCGTTGCCCTGCCGCTCGCCTTTCTAGCCGCACGCAATATCACCGCCAACAGGGCCGCCAACTGGGGCATGAAGCGTCTGTTCGACTTCCTGCGCTCGATCGACATGCTGATCTGGGCGCTGTTTTTCACCCGCAGCTTCGGTCCGGGGCCGATCCCCGGCATTGCCGCGATCTTCTTCACCGATACCGGCGCGCTCGGCAAGGTCTATGCCGAGGCGCTGGAGAATGTTGACGACAAGCAGCGCGAGGGCGTCAAATCGGTTGGCGCTTCCCCCATCGCCGTCAATCGTTTCGGCGTGCTTCCGCAGGTCCTGCCGGTCTTCATTTCCCAGTCGCTTTATTTCTGGGAAAGCAACACCCGTTCAGCCACGATCATCGGTGCGGTTGGCGCTGGCGGCATCGGTTTGAAACTGCTGGAAGCAATGGGTACCAATGCCGACTGGGACAAGGTCGCTTATATGGTGCTGCTCATTCTCTTCGTGGTTTTCCTGTTCGACCACATCTCGAATTCCCTGCGGTCGCGCCTGATCGGGAAAACCCAGCATTAATTCATAAAGCAGGAGCGGGGTTTGGCTATCCCGCTTCCCGAGACGTGCGCAAAACCGGAACCTCTTTGCAAAGTCAGATACATCCCCTCAATGCGCCAGCATCCGTCTTGCGGACATTCGAGAGACACGCGGCGTTTCAAGCGCTTTTTTTCCTGGGGCATCATCATTCTGTCACGGAAAGCGATTACCTCGCACTCCTGACCTTGCGGGAAGCGGGCGAGTCACGCCAAATAGCTTTTCATCCAGGTTTTCCATGACACCGAAGAGTGCTTGCCGTGCGCTACGCCATCTATTTTTCTCCGGCTAAAGATCATCCACTGACTGAAGCGGCGTCGCGCTGGCTGGGACGCAATGCCTTTTCCGGCGCGCAACATGATGACCATGCCGCTTATGCGGAGATGACTGAGGAGCCGCGCCGTTACGGTTTCCACGCGACGCTGAAAGCCCCCTTCGAGCTTTCCGAAAAATACAGCGAAGCGGATCTCGTCGCCGCCCTCGAACAGTTTGCGGCCAGCCAGTCCGTCTTCGATATTCCGCGTGTTGTCATCGGTGCACTCGGGCCGTTTTTCGCGCTCGTTCCGGATCGCACCTACCAGCCGCTGCAGGATTTTGCCGCTGAGATCGTCGACCATTTCGACCGGTTTCGCGCGCCCCTGTCCGAGACCGACATTGCCCGCCGCCGCCCGCAAAACCTGACCGAAAGCCAGCGGCAAAATCTGTCGCTCTGGGGTTATCCGCATGTCATGGACGACTTCCGCTTTCATATGACGCTGACGGGCCGCATCGACGAAAGCGACGCGCCCGCTATCCAGGATGTGCTTTCGACCAAGTTTTCCGAGTTCGTCGACCGGCCTCTCACCATTTCCGGCCTCGCTTTGTTCGTTGAGGAAACGCGCGGCGCACCATTTACCGTTCATCGCTGGCACCCGCTTGGCCAGCCGCCAAAGAAAGATGCTGACCCATGACCGAGCATGCCCTTTCCAACGCCCGTATCGTTCTGGAAGACGATATTATTCTGGGATCCGTTCTGATCCGTGACGGCAAGATCGCCGATATCAGCGAAGGCGCCTCCAAGACCGGCGAGGATCTCGAAGGCGATTTCCTCATCCCGGGTCTGGTGGAACTGCACACCGACCATCTGGAACAGCACTATTCGCCGCGTCCCGGGGTTATCTGGGATAAGATCGCCGCCATTCAGGCTCACGATGCGCAGGTCGCGTCATCAGGCATTACCACTGTTTTCGACTGCCTGCGGCTGGGCTCCGACGAAGATGGCGGGTTCAAGAAGGGCGAGATGCGGGAAATGGCGGATGCCATTGAAACCGCTGCCGATCAGAACCGCCTGCGGGCAGATCACCTGCTGCACCTGCGCTGTGAAGTCGCCTCCGCCGATGTCCTCGAGCATTTCGAAGATTTTGAGACCGATCCGCGTGTACGGCTGATTTCGATGATGGATCACTCCCCGGGACAGCGCCAGTTCCAGTCGATGGACCAATATATCTTCTATTACCAGAAGAAGCGCGGACTGAGCGACGAGGCTTTCGCCGAGTTCGTCAGACGCCGGCAGACGGCATCGGCGGAGTTTTCTGCCAAGCACCGGGATTACCTGGCGGCCCGCTGCGCCGAGCGCGGCATAACCGTTGCAAGCCATGACGACGCTACAGAAGCGCATGTGGGCGAAGCGATCGGACACGGCGTGAAACTCGCGGAGTTCCCCACCAGCGTCGAGGCGGCAAAGGCTTCGCACAGCGCCGGCATGAGCGTGCTGATGGGCGCACCGAACATCGTTCGCGGCAAGTCCCATTCCGGCAACATCGCCGCGCGTGATCTTGCCGAACTTGGCGTGCTGGATGTTCTCTCTTCCGACTATGTGCCGTTCAGCCTGCTTTACGCACCGTTCCTGCTCGCCGACCAGGTGGAAGCCATCACTCTGCCGGAAGCGTTGCGCATGGTCACCTTCACGCCGGCACGAACGGTGGGCCTTCGCGATCGCGGCAGCATCGCAACGGGATTGCGGGCCGATCTGGTCCGAGTTCACCGCGAGGACGGCGTTCCCGTCGCCCGCTCGGTCTGGCGTCAGGGCAAACGTGTGGCATGACCGGCAACGGACAGGATAGCCGGCTTGACGGCCAGACGCTGGGTACGGTGCCCGGAACCATGATCGTAATTGTCGGCCCGAGTGGGGCCGGCAAGGACACGCTGATGGATTATGCGGCAGCGCAGCTGTCCGGGCGGCCGGGCTTTCATTTCACACGCCGGGTCATTACCCGCAGCGGCGATGCCGGCGGCGAAAATCACGATGCCGTTTCCATGCACGAGTTCAACCGGCTGGAAGACGAAGGTGCTTTTGCCGTTTCCTGGCAGGCGCACGGGCTGAAATATGGCATTCCGGCCGCCGTCTATCGTCATCTTAATGCGGGAGACGTGGTCATCGCCAACGGCTCCCGCTCGGCCCTGCCCCAGTTCGGCACCGCCTTTGCGCGCCTCAAGGTCGTGAACATCGTTGCACGGCCGGACGTGCTGGCGAAGCGGCTGGAGCAGCGCGGGCGGGAAAGCCGGGAGGATATTCTCCGGCGGCTGGAACGCAGTTCGCTCACGGTCGTCGGGGATTTTGATGTGACGACCGTGGACAATAGCGGTGCCATGGAAGATGCGGGCAAAACCATCATGGAGGTGCTGGAGCAGAGCGCCTGCCGTCGCCACATTTAAACTCCACAGGCCGAACTGCTCGACAAATGGCTTCCCAACGCTTACCATCAGGCGACAATTTCCAAACATGGTACGCCAAGGCGAGGGATGCCTGAAAAGAGGGTCAGCGACGAGATAACAGTGGTGGCCGGTCTGGCCGCCGGCGTCGCCAATTATGCACGGTCGCGGGGCATCGATATTGCCCCCATCTGCAAGGCTCTCGATATCGATCCCGCCACTTTCGGCAGCGTGACGGAGCGCATCAGCCTCGACCGATTTTGCCGCCTGCTCGAGACATGTGCGTTGATTTCCGGCGACGACGCCTTTGGTCTGCAATGCGCGTCCACCTTTCCCGCCGGCGCATCCGGCGCGTTCGGATATGGCCTGATCAGCGCGCCGACAGTGCGGGCTTTCCTGCGTTTTCTTCAGGATCACGTTTATTACGCGACCAATAACAGTAATTTCACCATGGTCACGGATGCCGCGCACGTAACCCTGTCGTGGTCCTTTGCGCCTGTCATCGCCAAACGCGATCAATATGTGGATTTGTCGCTGACAGCTCTGATCCAGCGCCTTCGCGATATTCTGGGGGAGCGCGTCAACCTGATCGAGATCGGTCTGGAACGGCCGAAACCGGTTAATATTCAGCAATTTAAAGAAAAAATGACCAAGCGCGTCAGCTTTTCGCAACCCATCCATACCATGCGTCTTCCCACATCACTTCTGGACGTGGTCAACCCAAATGCAGATGAGCGGCTGTTCGAGCTGATGAACTTGCAATGCCGGATGCTGCGGCCGGAGACATCGGCAGACGCCACGCATTTCATCGATCAGGTGAAGCGTTACATGCAGGTGCGGCTGTCGGATGCCGAGCTTTCGCTGAGCGAGATCGCCCCCTATTTCAACCTGTCGGAACGCAGTTTTCAAAGACGGCTTGCCGAGCTTGGGACTAATCTCAACGAGATAAAGGACGCCATTCGCAAGAATGCCGGCTTCAAGCTCCTCGTGGAAAGCGATCTTCCGGTTTCCGATATCAGCTACAGGCTCGGCTATTCCACGCCGGGTGCGTTTTCGCGTTCCGTTTCCCGCTGGTTCGGGGCAACGCCCACGGATATTCGCAAGAAACACGCGCATCATTCCGCCGTATAGGGCGCATTCCCAGCATCAATATTCCATATAACCAAAACAAATTTGGGAAATATGTCGGCGTTCATTGGATTATGTATCGAAACATAACAATAAAAACGCAAAACTTGGCGCGAGATGTTATTCTCTTGAGATGGCAGACCGCCTAATAGAACGCCGCAATATGCCTTCGGGCATGACGGAAAACATTCCAAAGCTTTGAATTTTACATTGTTCTGGACAAGAACCGATTTCAGGTTTTTGGGAAGGACGGTGCAGTCATTCTTTCATCGCCGAGGATATGCCCATGCCGGGACCGGCTGGCTGCGAGATCAGCCGCTTATTGCCTGGATCCTGAGGCCACATCCGGCTTTGGGAAGATCAATCTCTTTTGAGGCTGAAAGACTATGTCGTCAAAAACGCAGCATGAACGTCACCAGGCGCGTGAAATCGTCCTTTCGGATCGTGAGCGGCAATATCTGGGGCTCGTTGCGCGGGGCCGACATCCTTCTCACATTGCCTTGATAACGGGAGCGGACGAAGCGGATGTTAAAGATATTCTGGAACGGGTCCGCCTAAGGCTGGGTGCGGCCAATCTGCTGAATGCCGTCAGCATCGCCCTGCTGCGTGGACTGATCGAACAGGATATTTAGAGCTTCCCTCTCGCTCCAAAAGCTTACGCGAAATCGTCCCCTTCCCGTAAGCCAAAACCGGATGTGTTGCTTTCTGCGCCAAAAACCCACCATTTCGATGGCGGGACGGCGGACCAAAAGGCGGGTCGGAAATGATTTCCGGCCTATCGGCGCAACTGCAAGGCAGCCATACACGGTTTACCCGGCGGACTTTCCGGTCCGCTGGGTTTTCATTTTCAGTTCCTCACAGCGACTGAATCTCGGCAAGAATATCGCTTTCGACGATGATACCGCTTTCCAGCGCCTGCCTTCGAATGCCCTGGCTTCGCCGACCGGGCAAACGCACGTTTTCCTGCTTCTCTATCTCTCCGGCGATAAGCGCCAGTCGCTCGGTAAAGGCCGCACCGCCCGACGATACGGGGTCTATGGCGATGATCGTGTGGCCGAGAGAGGGTGGCGCACCCTTGTCGTCCAGAAGGGAAGAGGCCTCGAAGGCGAAGCTTCCACCGGTGAGCGCGGCGGCCATGATCTCCACCATCAGCGCCAGGGCAGCACCCTTGGCCTCGCCCGCAGGCACCATCGTTCCGGCTAGGGCTTCTTCGGGATCGGTCGTGGGCCGGCCATTCGTATCAAGCGCCCAGTCGCCCGGAATGGTTTCGCCCTTCTGGCGGGCCGCCATGATCTTTCCGCGCGCAACCTTGGAAAGCGCCAGATCGATCACCAGCGGATCTGCCTCGCCAACAGGGCTGGCGAAAGCAATCGGATTGGTGCCATAGAGCGGTTTGGTGCCACCCCAAGGCGCCATGGATGCAGGCGCATTGGCGAACATCAGCGCCACGAGGCCCATTTCCGCGAAACGCTCGACTGTAAGTGCCATGACGCCTGCATGATGGGAGCGATGGATCGCGGCGAGCGCGATGCCCTGCTGCCGGGCCATGTCCGGCAACTCGTCTACGGCGCAGTCGATCGCGGGATAGGCGTAACCGTTGTTAGCGTCGATTGACAGCACACCCGGTTTGACACGACTTGCCACCGGCCGCGCATTGCCATTGACCTTGCCAACCCGCGCCTGACGGACATAAACGGGGATACGCCGAAAACCGTGGCCGCCCTGGCCTGCAGCCTCGGATGCCACGAGCGCCTTCGCCACGGAGCGGGCGTTTTGCGGCAGAACGCCGTTACGCTCAAAGATAGAGGATACGAGATCCTCCGCCTCTGCGATTGAGAATTTCATTCCGGAATGCCTCTGCGTGTTAAGTCGACAAGACCTACACCATCGAAAACATTCGCGAAATGCAATTCAGGCCCGAATGGATATCTTATCGAGAATAACGGTCGGGCACGCATTCGCCCTTTGGCAGGGCGTCATACCAGGCAAGAGCTTATTCCAGCAGAACCGCGACGTGGCCTTGGAATCGATCTAGCGGATGCTGATCGGCAAGGTGATTGTCTTATTTGCATCCGGTGGCGGCGCGGGCACGGGTGACGCGCTCTGGATCCAGGCCGCAATCTGCTGGTCGATGGAGGAATCACCAGTGGACTGCACCACACTGACACCGCTGATGGCGCCTGTATCGTTAACCCGGAACCGCACGGTCGCTGTCATCGCATCGCTGCGAAGCGAGCGGGGCTTACGCCTCTGGATATGCGAGCGAACCTTCGATCCCCATTTTGCCGGCGAGGCGGAGGATGAAGAGAAGAAACCGGCATTGTTGCGCGATGCCGCCGTCCGGTCGGATTGCTGTGTCTCGGCCTTGGCCGTTTCGCGCAGTTCCGATGCCTGTTGCGGTTTGGGGCGCTGGCGCTCGACCTTCTTCTTGTCGTCCGGTTCTTTCTTCTCCACCTTCTTTTCGACCGGCGGCGGCGGCGGCCGGATGACGGGCAAGGGAACCTCGACATTTTCGAGTTCCGCCATCATCTGTTCCTGCACGGGATCGATCGGCTCCACCGGTTCGGGAATTTCCTGCGGCTCGACGATCTCCTCGACCGGCAGTTCCGGCGGCTGCACGGGTTCCGGCGGCGGCGTTTCCACAACCGGCTCAGGCGGCGGCGGCTCCTCCGGGGTGACTTCCTCTACCGGCTGGCTGTTGTCGCTCTTTACCTCTTCGGCATCTTCAACGTCCTGCGCAGGCGTCGTTTCCTCGGTGTTGACGGCTTCCGGTATGGCTGCCATTTCGATCATGATCGCGGCAGGCGGCGGCCCGCCGGCATCCAGTTCTTCTGGTTCCTGCATCAGGTAATAGGCAAACCCCGCATGAACGCCCAGCATGAGCAGTGCTGCGGCGGACCACAACGCCGCTTCCCCGAGGCGGGAATGCCGGGACTGCGGGTAGCCATTTCCAGTCATGGCGCGGTTCCTGGCACTGCGGGCGCGGCGGGCGGAACGGCACCGGCTGGCTGCGTTGCCGCAGCGGCATTTTCCAGCCCTACCAGAGCGATTTTCAGATATCCGGCATCGCGAAGCAGGTTCATGATTTCCATGAAGTGGCCATAGTCGACGGCTTTGTCGGCGCGCAGGAAAATTCGCGTATCTTTCTTGCCGCCCGTCTGCCGGTCGATCGCCGCTGCCAGGGCTTCGCGGGCAACCGCATCATTGCCGAGATTGAGCGACAGATCATCCTTGACGGTCAGATAAAGCGGCTCTTCCGGGCGCTCCGCCGGCTTGGCGGTTGATGCGGGCAGATCGACATTCACATCCACGGTCGCCAACGGTGCGGCCACCATGAAGATGATGAGCAGAACCAGCATCACGTCGATGAAAGGCGTGACGTTGATTTCGTGGTTTTCGGAGAGATCGTCTCCGCTATTTTCGCGAATACCGCCAGCCATGACCGATCACCGCCCAACCAACGACACAGCCGGCTTGCTGCTGCCCGGCGGAATGCGGCGGAAATCGAGGTCGCGGCTGACGAGGCGTTCCACGCCGGCTGCGGCATCCGCCAGCAAATGCCGGTATCCCGTGATCGAGCGGGCGAAGACGTTGTAGATCACCACCGCTGGAATAGCAGCAACAAGGCCGATTGCCGTGGCAAGCAGCGCCTCGGCAATGCCGGGTGCCACGACGGCAAGATTGGTGGTCTGCGATTCCGAGATGCTGATGAAGGAATTCATGATGCCCCAGACGGTACCGAACAGACCGACAAAGGGAGCGGTGGAGCCGATGGTCGCCAAGGCGCCCGTTCCGCGCGACATGCGGCGACCGGCGTGGGTTTCAATGCGTGACAGGGCCGAGGATACACGCTCCTTGATCCCGCCGCCGTCGGTGTGTTCGACCACCGCGTCGGAAAGCTGCATTTCGTGAGTTGCCATGCGCAACATCAGCGCTGCCGGCCCGCCCTTCTTTTCGACGGCCTCAGTCGCCTCGTTCAGGGTTTTCGCCCTGCGAATAACCTTTAGTGTCGCACCGGCGCGCACCCGTGCACCGGCAAGCTCGATAGACTTCGCCACCCAGACCGTCCAGGTGACGAGCGATGCAAAAGCGAGACCGATCATCACGCCCTTCACGACCCAGTCTGCCGCCATGAACATGCCCCAGGGAGACAGGTTGTGCGGGATATCAGCACGATGTCCGGCACTTGCGGGTTCGGCGACTACCGGTTCAACCGGGGTGGAGACCTCGTTCGGCGCTGCCGTACCGTTCGTCGGAGCGGGTTGCTCCGTCTGTGTCGGCTGCGGTGAAACACCTTCGGCTGCCGGCGTGGGATTACTTGCGGCGGGCGCAGGCTGGGCCGGCGCGGGCTGTGTGGGCGCGGCAGCGGAAGGCGGCACAGGCTGGACTGCCGGAGCGCTCGGCGTCTCAGCCGGCGACTGCGCGGGCTGCATCGTTTCCGTTGCCGGTGCAGGTGCTGGTTGGATCGGGGTCTCGGATGCCGACTGAGCAAAAACCGCTCCGGCACTCAAGCCGGCCAGCAAAGTGACCGTCATGGCAAGTGAGATATGCCGTGTTTTGTTTGCCTTGGTGAAGCACGCGGAAGAAGTTGAGGTCTCAGCTGACATAATTTTTATCCCGGATTTCCGTCGATGAACTCATCCGCAGATTGACCGGTTCATTAAAACCGGGGCCATGAACGGATGCCGTCGTGAAAGCTTGACGTTCCGATAATAAACCTGAGTTCTTTTGACAACTATTATATTGCCAAAAGACGACCCGTAAACTCTTCTTTACAAAAAATTGACCGACCTGCGGTCTTCAGGTGTTTTGCGAAGGCGAAAACTGCGCCACCAGCGCGTGTCGGTCGCCGGGATAGGTGACCCGAACACTGGTGACATAATCCGCTCCGTGCCAGGTGCGGCGGTGGATGACCAGACACGCCGCACCGGAAGCAATGCCGAGCGCGGTCGCATTTTTGCGATCAGCGGAAACTGCGCTGATGCGATGTTCCGCGGCACTCCAGGGAACCATTTTCAGCAGCCAAGTGCCCGGCCCGATCTGTGAAAAATCCGCTGCCTCAGCCTCCGGAACGGCGGTGACATTGATGATGCGTTCCTCGAGGCAAAAGGGAACGCCGCCGGCAAAATGCGTGCAGGTGAGTTCCAGAACTGAGGCATCCGCGGCAAGCGCCATGGCCGCGCCGTCTTCTTCCCCCGCAGGGCGCAGTCGCCGTCTGTCGAGACGGTAACCGTAAACGAGGCCGAGGGCCTGCACCTCCCGCTCGATATCGTGGATTTCCAGCACGGCCGATTGCGCATGGGGCTGGCGAACGAAAGTGCCGAGACGCCGGCGGCGCTCGATAAGGCCGCGCTGCACCAGTTCGCCGAGCGCCTTGTTCACCGTCATGCGCGAGCAGGCATATTGCCGGGTCATCTCGTGTTCGTAGGGAATACGGTACCCCGGCGGCCACTCGCCCGACATGATGTGGCGCTCGACATCGTTGCGGATGCGCTCGTGCAGTGATTTTTCCTGAAGATCGGCGCCTGTACTCCTCATACCGATGCTTCCTTCCTCCCGGTTCTATGGATCAACTATCCATGGGCAGCGGCGGCAATCGCCTCGCTGCGAATTTCCTCCGTCAACTTGGCGCGTAGCTGCGAAAACTCCGGGCTGGCCTTGACGGTGTAGTGACGCGGATGCGGCAGGTCGACCGGCATGATCGACTTGATGCGCCCCGGCCGCGCTGACATCGTCACAACCCGCGACGCCATGAACACCGCCTCCTCGATGTCATGTGTCACAAAAATGACGGTCTTCTGCTCGCGCTCCCATATGCCGAGCAGCAATTCCTGCATCAGCCCGCGCGTCTGGTTGTCGAGTGCGCCGAAAGGCTCGTCGAGCAGCAGGATCTTCGGGCCGTTTGCCAGAGCGCGCGCGATGGCTGTTCTCTGCTGCATGCCGCCGGACAGCTGTTTCGGCCAATGGTTCTCGAAACCGCGCAGGCCAACCTTGTCGATATAGCTGTCGACGATCTCCCATTTTTCCTTCTCGGCCACACCACGCTCGCGCAGACCGAAGGCGACGTTTTCCCGGATCGTCAGCCAAGGAAACAGCGTGTAGGACTGGAACACCATGCCGCGATCCGCCCCCGGCCCTGTCACTGCCCGGCCGGACAAAAGGACTTCACCCGTCGTTGGACGGTCAAGACCGGCGATGATGCGCAGCAAGGTCGACTTTCCGCATCCGGACGGGCCGAGAATGGTGACGAAATCGTTGCGGGAGATTTCCAGATCCGTGGGCTGCAAGGCCAGCGTTGGCTGGCCGCCCTGAACGCCGGGGAAAGTGCGGCTGACGCCCTTGATAACGAGTTCGCTCATCAGGCAAGCCTCCAGGCGAAAAGCTTCCGGTTCAGCGATTTGAACGCGAAGTCAGAAATAAGTCCGATGACACCGATGACGATGATGCCGAAGATGATCTGCCCGGTCGCCATCAGCGCCTGGCTGTTGATGATCATATAGCCGATGCCCGACGACGCGCCGATCAACTCGGCAACAATCACATAGGTCCAGGCCCAGCCGAGGACGAGACGGAGAATTTCCGCAATATCGGGCGCATTGGCGGGAATGAGAACGCGGCGGACCACGCCCCGGTCTTTTGCGCCAAGTGTATAGGCAGCCTCCACCAGATCGCGTCTTGTGCCGGCAACCGCCACGGCAACCATGAGAATGATCTGGAAAACTGCGCCGATGAAGATCACCAGCAGCTTCTGCATCTCGCCGATGCCGGCCCAGAGAATAAGCAGCGGCACGAAGGCAGAAGCCGGAAGATAGCGTGCGAAGGAGACGAAGGGCTCAAGCAGCGCCTCGACCGGCTTGTAAGCGCCCATGGCGATGCCGACTGGTACGGCAACGAGCGAGGCCAGCACGAAGCCGCCGACAACACGCCAGATCGTCATTCCGATATCGCTGGCAAATCCCTGATCGGTCAGCAGATAGATGCCGTCCTTCAGCATAGTGATCGGGTCAGCCAGAAAGGTCGGCGATACGAAACCGCCGAGCGTGGCAAAGCCCCAGGCGGAGAAAAAAAGCACGAAGAACAGAATGCCGAGAAAAATCCGCGTGCTGTTCTTTATGGGTTGAAGAGGTTGCATTCTGTCGCCTGTCCGGAAAACGGGCGCGGCACTCCATCGCCGCACCATCTAAGCGCCGTGCGTCGTCCATGACGCACAGGCGCTGTAAGGCTTCTCACTGGCTGCAATAGTCCCCGAAGGAAAAGCAGCAGTTTGCTTCTGTTACTTGATGAAGGACGTGTCCGCGAGTGTCGAAAGATCGGGTTTCGATTTTATCACGCCGATTTCCAGAAGCAGATCAGCCGATTTTTCGGAGAATGTCTTGAATTCACCGTCGAAGAACTTCTGGTTGGCGGCCTTGTCCTGCCATTCCAGGAATTTCGCCGAAGCTGCGAATGCCTCGCCGGTCTGTTTTACGTCCGCTCCCATGGTCTCATAGGATTTTGCAGGGTCCGTCTTGATGAGCTCGAGCGCCTGGAAATAGCTGTCCGCAAGGGCTTTTGCCGCCTGCGGATTGGCCTTCAAGAAATCCGGCGTGCAGCCAAACGTGTCCATGACGGCGGGATAATCCAGCGTCGTCGCAAGGATTTTCCCCTTGTCCGGTGCGGCGCGCACTGTGGACAGATAAGGCTCATAGGTCATGGCGGCTTCATTCTGGCCGGCGACGAATGCCTGCGCGGCCGGTCCCGGCTCAAGGTTGACGACCTTCACGTCCTTCAGGGTCAGGCCGTTTTCCTTCAGTATCCAGGCAAGGAAGAAATAGGGGGATGTGCCCGGTGCAGAAGCGGCAACCGTCTTGCCTTTGAGGTCCGACACCTTTGCAACATCACTGCGCACCGCAATGCCGTCGGCTCCGTGCGACTTGTCCATCTGGAAAATCTGGGTGGACTTCACGCCGTTGGCATTCCACGCGATCCATGTTTCGACCGTGGTGGCGGCGCACTGTATGTCGCCGGAAGCAAGCGCCAGATGCCGGCTTGCCTGCGGAATCTTCTTGATATCGACCTTGAGGCCATTCTTTTCGAAAATGCCGGCCTGCTTGGCAAGCGTCAGTGGCGCAAAGCCGGTCCAGCCGGACATGCCTATTGTAACCGATGTTTCGGCATAGGCGGAAGCAGATGAAACAAGCGTCGCGATTGCGGCGATAACCCATGTCTTTTTCATGATCGGAACCCCTTTTGATTTATTTTTGTGCGATATTTTTTTCGCTTTATTTGAGGCATGCTAGGCAGGGATTTTACATTTGTCTAGACAAAATAGAGGCGCTCAAACGCTTCCAGAAAGATTGCAAACAAGCCGCCCGGCATTCTAGACATAGGATAGCATAGCCCGGCGCATCGGCCCGCTGTTTTCCATATCGAGCTTTTCCATGACCAGACAGAGACGCCGTAACATCATCAGGGCAAGGCGCACCGGCACCGGCATTGCGCTCGTCGCCGCCATTTCATTCATCGCCGGAATGACAGATGCGGTGGGTCTTCATCTTTCCGGCGATTTCGTTTCCTTCATGACCGGCAACACCACCCGCGCGGCCATTTCGGTGGAAGCTGGCGTTTATTCCCATGCGGCCAAACTACTCTTCGCGATCATCGCTTTCGTGGCGGGCAATGCTGGTGGTATCGTGGTCGCGCATAAATTCGACCGGAGCATCTTTGCCGTTCTCGTGGCCGTCGGGTCGCTGGTGGCGATTGCCGCATTGCTGCGCGGCGATGCTTCCGCCCTGGCGCAGTTTTATCTTGTCGTTTTCGCCATGGGGATGGTCAACGCTGCCGTCGAACATATTGAGGGGCTGCCTATTGGCCTCACCTACGTGACCGGCGCCCTTTCCCGTTTTGGCCGTGGCATCGGTCGCTATCTTCTGGGGGAGCGAAGCCTCGATTGGGGCATCCAGATCGTGCCCTGGCTCGGTATGATAAGCGGCGCAATCTGCGGGGCGGTGTTGGGCGCCACGCTGCAGTACGATGCCCTGTGGGTGGTTGCGGCAACCGTTTTTGCGGTCGCCATCGCCACACTCGTCATTCCGCGTTCGCTTCGCCACCGCTATAACCAAAGGGTCCGGATCAGGCGCATCGCGCCCTGACGGACTGCGTCTTCACTTGCGTGAGATGGTGACGAATTTTGTGCCGCGCACCCGCACCGTCATCAGGCAGGCTTCCTTGTCGGTTCGATCGCAATAACGCGGGTGCATCTTCAGTACGAAGACCATGTTGCCGAAACGTTTGATGAAATCGTAGCCGTAAATCCGGGCCGTCGCGATCATCAGATATCCGCCCTCTTTGACCTGGACGTAAAAATTGTAAGGGCAACCTTCGTCATCGCAGCTACGGCCTTTTTCGCCATCGCAATCCAGCACGCCGTGATTGACGACGGCATCCATCAGGCCATCATTGTTGATATCCAGTCTGGTGATGAAATCATCGCCGAAGCCAGCCGTCTTGCACTCCTTGCGGAAATGATCCTTTTCATAGATCTCGGGATCGTTCACCAGCTGCTGCTGTGCCGCCAGCGCGACCGGAAACATCAAGAGGACCAGCGCCTGAAGAGCGGCAACGATAGCGATTCGCACGGCATTTTCCTTTGCATCCGTTTCGTTTATGGATGTTGCGATCATCCGGGCGGCCAGCCTAGAGTTCCGTGCTTGCGCGACACTGACGCAAACGCATCCAAATTTCCGGGGGGACCTTTTCCATGACACTGCTGGGTTTTCTCGATTATGCCGGCGTTGCCGTGTTTGCCGCAACCGGCGCATTGGCCGCCTCACGCAAGCAGCTCGACCTGATCGGCTTCCTGTTTTTCGCCGCCGCGACCGGGATCGGCGGCGGCACGGTGCGCGATCTCGTGCTGGGCAGGGCGCCCGTGTTCTGGGTGTTGAACCCGACCTATATTCTGGTCTGCGTATCGGTTGCGGTTCTGCTTTTCTTCACCGCCTACCTGTTCGAATCCCGGTATCGGGTGCTCATCTGGCTCGATGCCGTCGGCCTCTCAGCCTATTGCGTTATGGGAGCCGCCAAGGGTCTGGCTGCAAGCGGCTCCGCAACCGTGGCGATCGTGACAGGCGTTTTGACAGCGACGTTCGGCGGCGTATTGCGCGATGTTCTCGCGGGAGAACCCTCCGTGCTGCTGCGCCCGGAAATCTACATCACCTGCGCGCTTTTGGGGGCCTCCATCTTCACCGGCGCTTATTTCCTCGGCGCGCCGCTTTATGTCGCGTCGGGCATCGGCGTATTGACGGCTTTCGGTGTCCGGTCCGGAGCGTTGATCTTCGGATGGACCTTTCCGCCCTACAAGGGCAAGCCCGGCAGACGGCCCGAAGATATATTGAAGTGAGGCGGCGAAGGCTGCCTGAAACAAAAATGGCGCCCACAGGCGCCATGTTTTTTTGTTTATCAAGCCGAAGCTTCAACCGCGCTTGCGACGCAGGCGAATGACCACGTCCACATGGGCGATTTCCATGCCTTCGGGCGCCTCTGGCAGATTGTCGATCTGGAGATTGTTGACGGGAATGTCGAGAACCTCGTTCTCTCCTTCCACGAAGAAGTGATGGTGGTCGGACACGTTGGTGTCGAAATAGGTGCGCGCACCTTCGACGGCCAGAACGCGGATCAGGCCGGCTTCGGTAAACTGATGCAGCGTGTTGTATACCGTCGCGAGAGAAACGGGCACGCCGGCGGTCACCGCCTCGTCATGCAGTTCCTCAACCGTCAGGTGGCGATCACCCTTTGCGAAAAGAAGATCGCCCAAAGCAACGCGCTGGCGCGTGGGGCGCAGCCCCGAGCGCCGCAGCCTCGTCCCGATATCCAATGTGGCGTCAAATGCCATGCAATCCCATTCCAAACACAGGGGTGAAACCCATCAATTGCAATAGCATATATCTTTTGCGGTGAATGCTTTCAATAGTTTCAGCGTCGCCGAGTGTCGCAAATGGCTGCAAACCGGCCATTCTTGCAAATTTCCTCTGGTTCCTGCCGGATGGTTCCTGTATGCGGACGGCATATTGAGGTAATGACTTCTCTAAAGAAGGTTCGAAGACAAAGAATGGGGGCATAATGGCCTCTGCCCTTGCAGCGCTTCATTTTGAACCTAACTTGCTCTAGTGAAGTCGATAAACACCAGTGATTGAGGAAGTGAAAGCGGTATGGCAACGAGGCAATCAAGTTACAATTACGAGGAGATCCTTTCCTGCGGACGCGGCGAATTGTTCGGTCCGGGAAATGCCCAGCTTCCGTTGCCTCCCATGCTCATGGTTCACCGCATCACCGAAATTTCCGAAACCGGCGGCGCGTTCGACAAGGGTTTCATCCGCGCTGAATACGATGTCAGCCCAGACGACTGGTATTTCCCCTGCCATTTCCAGGGCAACCCGATCATGCCGGGTTGCCTCGGCCTTGACGGCATGTGGCAGCTGACCGGCTTCTTCCTCGGCTGGCTGGGCGAAGAAGGCCGCGGCATGGCGCTCTCCACCGGCGAAGTCAAGTTCAAGGGCATGGTTCGCCCGGAGACGAAGCTCCTCCAGTACGGCATAGACTTCAAGCGTGTGATGCGCGGACGTCTCGTTCTGGGTACCGCAGACGGATGGCTGAAGGCAGACGGCGAAACCATTTATCAAGCGACGGACCTTCGTGTGGGGCTGTCGAAGGAAAAGACCGCCTGAAGCGGACGGAATAGTCCTGGCAAACGCCGGGCGGCTTCGGTCGTCCAGCCGAAATCTTAAGAAAAGGTCCATTTCATGAGACGAGTTGTTGTCACCGGCCTCGGCATTGTTTCTTCCATCGGTGGTGATGCCGCCGAAGTCACCGCATCACTGCGCGACGCCAAATCCGGCATTTCATTTTCACCGGATTTTGCTGAACACGGTTTCAAGTGCCAGGTATGGGGCAAGCCGTCTCTCGATCCGACCGAGCTGGTCGACCGTCGCGCCATGCGCTTCCTTTCGCAGGGCGGCGCATGGAACCACGTTGCCATGAAGCAGGCGATTGCCGATTCCGGTCTCGAGGAAAGCGACATCAGCGGCAACGAGCGCACCGGCATCATCATGGGTTCGGGCGGTCCTTCCACCCGCACCATCGTCGAAGCGGCCGATATCACGCTGAAGAACAACAGTCCGAAGCGTATTGGCCCGTTTGCCGTGCCGAAGGCCATGTCCTCGACCGCATCGGCCACACTTGCGACCTGGTTCAAGATCCACGGCGTCAACTATTCGATCTCTTCGGCCTGCTCCACATCGGCGCATTGCATCGGCAACGCCGCCGAGATGATCCAGTGGGGCAAGCAGGACGTGATGTTTGCTGGCGGCCATGAAGACCTCGATTGGTCCATGTCCAACCTCTTCGACGCCATGGGCGCGATGTCGTCCAAATATAACGAGACGCCAAACCTCGCTTCCCGCGCCTATGACGTCAACCGCGACGGTTTCGTGATCGCCGGCGGTGCTGGCGTACTGGTTCTTGAAGAGCTGGAACATGCAAAGGCGCGCGGCGCCAAGATTTACGCCGAGATCGTCGGTTATGGCGCAACCTCGGATGGTTACGACATGGTGGCTCCTTCCGGCGAGGGCGCGATCCGCTGCATGCGTCAGGCCCTTTCCACCGTCAAGGGCGATATCGACTACATCAACACCCACGGCACCTCGACGCCGGTTGGCGACAGCAAGGAAATCGGCGCGATCCGGGAAGTCTTCGGCGACAAGATCCCGCATATCCAGTCGACCAAGTCCCTAACCGGCCACTCGCTTGGCGCAGCAGGCGTTCAGGAATCGATCTACGGCCTGTTGATGATGCAGGAACGCTTCATCGGCGAGAGCGCGCATATTTCCGAACTCGATCCGGAATTTGCGGGCGTCCCGATTGTTCGCAGCCGCATCGACAATGCCAAGATCGACACGATCCTTTCCAATTCCTTCGGCTTCGGCGGCACCAACGCCACGCTGGTCTTTCAGCGTCATAACGGATAATTGCCATGAACGGCATCATGCAGGGTAAACGCGGCCTCATCATGGGCGTCGCAAACAATCACTCTATCGCCTGGGGTATCTCCAAGGCTCTTGCGGCGCAGGGCGCAGAGCTCGCCTTCACCTATCAGGGTGAGGCGCTCGGCAAGCGGGTAAAGCCGCTCGCCGCCGAGCTCGGATCCGACTTTATCGTGCCTTGCGATGTCGAGGATATCGCCTCGGTTGACGCGCTTTTTGCGGCAATCCGCGAAAAATGGGGTACGCTGGATTTCGTCGTGCACGCGATCGGCTTTTCCGACAAGAACGAGCTGAAGGGTCTTTACGCGGATACGACCCGCGAGAATTTCAGCCGCACTATGGTCATCTCCTGTTTCTCGTTCACGGAAATCGCCAAGCGTGCCGCCGAACTGATGACGAATGGCGGATCCATGCTGACGCTGACCTATAACGGTTCGCAGCGGGTCATCCCCAACTACAACGTCATGGGCGTTGCCAAGGCAGCTCTAGAAGCGTCCGTGCGTTATCTCGCTGCCGACTATGGCCCGCGCGATATTCGCGTCAACGCCATCTCGGCCGGACCGGTCCGCACACTGGCGGGCGCCGGCATTTCCGATGCGCGCGCAATCTATGCGTGGAACCAGAAAAACGCACCGCTGCGGCGAACAGCGGA
The DNA here is from genome assembly GCF_000381165.1 of Agrobacterium sp. 10MFCol1.1. Taxonomy (NCBI): domain Bacteria; kingdom Pseudomonadati; phylum Pseudomonadota; class Alphaproteobacteria; order Hyphomicrobiales; family Rhizobiaceae; genus Agrobacterium; species Agrobacterium sp. 10MFCol1.1. The sequence goes on from NZ_KB906072.1 coordinate 825,409, forward strand.
TATCGACGATATAGGCGGATCGGCTCTTTATCTGCTGTCCAACATGTCGCGCGGCGTTACCGGCGAGTGCCACTACGTGGATTGCGGCTACAATATCACCTCCACACCCACCCTTGAGGTTCTCTCAAAAGCGGATGCGGAATAAGCTATCGTTTTTCCAGTAAGTAAAAGCCCGGGGATATGCCGGGCTTTTTGCTTTTATAGCCTGTGCCATTTTTGCGAACTGATAAAGTATAACTCTTCGGGGTAACTGAATTTAAACACCGGCTGGTTATGGTCCGCAACAAATTCAACGGTTGCGCTTGCCGCATATTCTAAAGATCGACACCGACATATGCGACTGGCCAAATTGAAGCCATTGCTGGAAAAATTCGGGCTCTCGCGTGACGGGACAGCAGCCATCGAATTCGCGATCCTGGCGCTTCCCTATTTCCTCGTCGTCTTCGCGATCATCGAAACTTTCATCGCCTTGATGGCGGAGCAAGTGGTCGTCAATGCTACCGACACGATGGCGAGGCGTCTGCGCACCGGGCAGATCAGCAGTTCGATTTCCAAAGAGGATTTTCGCAAGAGTTTCTGCAACGAAGTTTCGGTGATTATCACCTGCTCGGCTGATGAGATCAAAAAAGAACAGAAGCTTTATATCGACCTTCGCTCCTTCACCGCCTTCAAGGATATTCCAACTACGATACCCTTGAAAGCTAACGGCGAATATTACGATCTCGACACGGCGCAATTCGGCTTCAAGCCGGGTGGACCGGACACGATCAACATGCTGCGCGTCTATTATCGCTGGCGTGTAGTCGCAGATATCATCCGACCATATCTTACCAAAATACGCCCAGCCGACGGGTCGATGCCCTCGCATTTCCTCATTGTCGCGACCGATGCTTTCATGAATGAGAAATACACCACGAGCGGGGGTTCATGATGGCAGGGCTTGTTTCCACCATCACGAACGGCCGACTTCGTTTTATCGCGCTCGTTGCACGCTTCGCAAGGGATCGCCGTGGCGTGGGTGCGGTAGAATTTGCGATCGTCTTCCCGATATTGCTTGCGCTTTATCTGACGTCCTTCGAACTCACCATCGGCTATAATACCTACAAGCGGGCAAGCAGCGCCTCCGCAACGATCAACGACCTGATCTCCAAAACAAATTCCGTCGACAAGGCTTATCTGACAAGCATGCAGGACGTAACGGCTGCCGTCTTTGCGCCTTATAGCACCAAGGGTCTGCAGCTGAAGATCAGCGGCATCAAGATCGACAAGCAGAAACAGGCGACTATCGCCTGGTCCTGGAACGAGAAAAACGCGCGGCCCTATGTGGTGGGATCGCCAGTCTCCGTTCCCACACGTTTGCTTGTAGCGGACAGTTTCCTCATCCACGTCGAGCTTTCCGTGCCGCATGAATTGTTGATGTTCATGCCAGATATTTCTTCGTCCGGCGTAAGATCGATCACGATCGCACGCGATTATTTCTTCAAGCAGCGCGACGCTGAGATAACCTGCTCCAATTGCTGATGCGCCTCAGCGCTTTGCTCTAATAAACATCGCGCAGATACCGTTTTTCGCGCTTCAGCCGGTTTACATAGTCGCTTGCCGCTTCCGCAGAGATGCCCGCCTCGTCAATAACGATCTGGTGCAGGGCATCGTCAACATCCTTCGCCATGCGGGTCGCGTCGCCGCAAACATAGAAATGGCCGCCCTCTTCGAGCCATTGATAGAGTGCCTTGCCGTTTTGGCGCATACGGGTCTGAACATAGATCTTTTCGGCCTGATCCCTCGAGAAAGCGAGATCGAGACGGGTCAGCACGCCATCGCGACTCATCTTTCCAAGTTCGTCTTCGTAGATGAAATCCGACTGCCGGTGCTGATCGCCGAAAAACAGCCAGTTCCGGCCCTTTGCGCCCCGCGCCTGCCGTTCCTGCAAAAATGCCCGGAATGGCGCAATGCCCGTGCCGGGTCCCACCATGATAACAGGTGCGTCATTGTCCTGAGGCACGCGAAACGCCTTGTTCGGAGAGACGAAAATCCCGGCACTCTGCCCCGCTTCTACCCGGTCCGCGAGATAGGTGGAGCACACGCCGCCACGCTCGCGACCTTCGGCGCGATAACGCACGCTGGCGACTGTCAGATGCACGCTGTTGTGCGCGGCCAGAGGGCTGGAAGAGATCGAATAGGCGCGGTGCTGTAACGGCTTCAGGAACGTCACGAATTCAGCAAGCTCGAATACGGGTTTTTCACCGAGACTAAGCAGGTCGAGAATATCCTTGCTCCAGAGAAAGGCGGCAAGCTGATCCCTGTCTCCATTCGCAAGGATGTGGCTGAGTTCATCGTGCCCTGCGCGCTTGCCGATCTCGGCGACCAGTTCACGCGACGGTGTCGATATCTCGAACATATTGAGAAGCGCATCGCCGACCGGACGGTCGAGTCCGACGACTTCGCCATCCGCGCTCACTCCGAAGCGTTCGAGCAGCGCGCCCACTAGTTTCGGGTCGTTTAGGGGAACGACGCCCAGAGCATCCCCCGCCTCATAGTCGAGACCACTTTCGCCGAGATCAAATTCGTAGTGGCGAATTTCCTTGGACGAAGCAGGCCCGGAAAGAAGGCGATTGACGCTCACCTGCGCGGCATAGGGGTTCTTGCGGCTCCAGCCCTGTTTTGCCCGCGCGGGCGCCTCGGCGATCGCCGGCACAACCGCCACCTTATTGCCACCATCGATGGCGAGCGCGAGTGGCAGGGTCTCGCCGATCCAGTTGGCGGCGACATCTTCGAAATCGATATCGCAATCGATACGCGTCTTCATCCGTTTGCCGCCAAGCTGCTCGAAGCGGGTATCGATGAGCTTACCCGCCTGGCAGAAGCCATCGTAACCGGTGTCGCCAAGCGCAAGCACGGCAAAGTTCATCTCATCCAGCCGGGGTGCGGCCTCGTTGGAAAGTGCCTCCCAGAAAAGCTGGGCATTGTCAGGCATTTCACCTTCGCCGTAGGTGGAGGTGACGACAATGACGCGCTTCATGGCGCCCAGACTATCCATGGACACATCATCCAAGGCAGTTACCACAGGCTGCATGCCCTGGGCACGGGCGGCGTCGGCTATATCCATCGCCAGCGCCTCGGCATTGCCGGTCTGGGTGCCAAAGAGAATGTTCAGCACGCTGGCCGCCGCCTTGGGAGCGGCAGCGGCAACCGATGTGTCCATACCCATTGCTGCGCGGGAATGAAGCCCGGCCAGGAAGCCGGATAGCCAGGCGCGCTGGTCGCCATTGAAAGGGGCATCTTGAGGAATGTAAGGTATCTTCATCATGCTGCCCTGTTCTGGCTGGATGCGGTGGCAAGGTCGGGAATGGCACGCGCCGCGAAAAGCTCCTCAAAGCCCGGCAGACGACCGATCTTCTCGATGTTTTTGCGGTCCTGCTGAATGATCCAGCCATAGGTGCCGGGACTATCCACCGACCAGATGTTGCGGCGCGCGAGCGCCTGCTTGTAATCGTCGAGCCGCTTGGCGGCGATCATCACCGCAAGCTGCTCGTCATCATGATCGGAAAGCGCCTCGCGCGCATATTTCAGCAGCCGCTGCATCAGCGCATAGTCCTCCGTGAGGACGAGATTGCGCACGGCTTTTTCGATGGCGGGATCGGAAGGACCGGATGCCATCGGCAACCGTTGGAGAGCAATGGCCTGCGCCATGCTCAAAACCGTGTAGTTGTTGATGAGCGCATACATGTCTTCCGTATCCGTCTCACCATAACCAGGGACGGTTCCGTTCAACACGGCCTTGCGGTCGCGATAAGCCAGCTTGAACTTCCGCACCTGATGGGCGGCAAGCGCGGACGCCAGTTCCTCCAGCAGTTCCTTGCGGGGCTTGGCTTTCAGAATTTCGTCGCTGTCCTGATAAAGCAGCAGGGCGCGCGGCATGCCGTAGACGAAATTGTGCTGTTCGCTTTCCCAGTTTTCCAGAATCCATGCGGCCTTGGCCGACCCTGTTTCGTCGACATGCCAGGTCAAAAGCTGGTGAACGGCCTGATTGTGGATAGATGCCTGTTCGTCCTCGCCGGTGATGGAGCCGAGCAGGATGGAATCATGGCTCACCTTCTTCGGCAGATCGCCGTAAGGGTCATATTGATAGACGAAGCCGCCGCTCATGCCGTTGCCGAAACCCTTGCCGAAACTGCCGAGGTTAAGCACAGCGCCATTGGTCATATATTCGCAGGCGAAGTCGCCCACACCTTCGACAACGGCTGTCGCACCCGAATTGCGCACCGCAAAACGGTCGCCCGCCTGCCCTTCCACGAAAGTGCGACCGCCGGTGGCGCCGAACAATGCAAAATTACCGACCAGCACATTGCCATCAGCATCTTGCGAACCGCCACCGGGGGAGCGCACTACAATGGTGCCGCCGCAGGCGCTTTTGCCGACGCCATCATTGCAGGTACCGGTATGGACCATGACCATGCCGTCATTGCAGAAAGCGCCGAAGGACTGCCCGGCTGAACCTGATGTGTCGATGCGCACCGACCCAGCCTCCAGAAAACGGCGGCCACGGCTATCCCGCTTCACAGCCGGAAGCGCATCCGCCTCTTCGTCGGAAAGTTCGTGGTTCAGCAAGCGCTCGATATCGACGGCGAGCTGGCCGCCAACACTCTTGTTGCAATTGTTGAGGAAGCGGTTGCCGCCAAGCTCGATGTTTTCCCGTCTGCTGTCGATCAGAGCCGAGCGCACGAGTTCAATGAAGGCATCGTCCAGCGCGAAGTTCTTTTCCATATAGACCGGGCTGTCGATCTTCACTTCCTCCACCACCGAAAGCATCGCCCGCAGGTCAAGCTGGCCGACACTCGCCGGATGATCGAGGAGGTGAAGAAGATCGGAGCGGCCCCGAGCTTCGCGCAGCGAGCGCAGCCCGAGTGCGGCCAAGATCTCGCGGGTTTCATGGGCGATGTTCATGAGATATTGCGCCAGCGCGCGTGGATCGCCGTTGAAGGCTTCCTGATTGGTGGTGAGGCCGGCGGGGCACTTGATGTTGCAGTTCTTCGCCATGACGCATTTCAGCATCATCAGCGCCGTGGTGCCGAACTCGAAGCTGTCGCCGCCGAGAAGGGCCGATTTCACCACGTCGCTCGCCGTCTGGTGCGCGCCGGAGCAGCGTAGCAGCACCTTGGCACGAAGGCCTGTGGCACAAAGCGCCTGATGCACCTCGGCGATGCCGATTTCCGCCGCGCGGCCGGTATATTTGAGGCTGGTGACAGCGGCCGCACCCGTGCCACCGGTATTGCCGGCAACATTGATGACATCCGCACCCGCTTTCGCAACACCGACTGCAATCGTGCCGATGCCCTCCGACGAAACGAGCTTGACGATGACGCGCACGCGCGCCGCCTTGGCGTCGTGGATAAGCTGGGCCAGATCCTCGATCGAATAGGTATCATGGTGCGGCGGCGGCGAAACCAGCTCGACGCCTGGGGTGCCGCCACGGGCCGCGGCTATTTCCACCGTTACCTTGGGAGACGGCAATTGCCCGCCCTCGCCGGGCTTTGCACCCTGGCCGATCTTGATCTCTATTTCCTCCAGCATCGGGTCGGCAAGATAACCCGCCCAGACACCAAAACGGCCAGACGCGAACTGCTTGATGCGCGAGGCGCGGATGGTGCCGTAACGGGAAATATGCTCGCCGCCCTCCCCCGAATTCGACATGCCGCCAACCATATTGGTGCCATGCGCCACCGCCTCATGGGCGGCTGCGACCAGCGCGCCATGGCTCATCGCACCCGAAGCGAGGGTCTTGGTGATCTCACTCGCCTTTTGCACAGCGTCGAGCGCAATGCTGTCAGGTGCGGTGCGGATCAGCGACAGATAGGTGAATGCTTCACCCTTCGCCTGAACCAGAAGCGCGCCGCCCTCCAGCCAATGGCCAGCAATATCCCCACCGAAACGATCGAGCAGCGACTGACCGAGTGCGGCAAGCCGGGCAAGCTCATGACCGTGCGGGCCGGTCAATTGCAGCCGGAACGCGCCTTCCCCGGCACTTTCGCAGAGCAATCCGCGCACCATGAAGCTGTTGTTGCCACGTCTGGAAAAGCGCCCCATCTCGCGGCGGAATTCTTCGGCCGAACCGGCAAAGGTCACATCAGCCGGCAATTCCAGAACATCACGCAGGGCTGCCGGACGGCGGGCCCTTTCTTCGACCATCATGCGTGCGAAGGCGCGGTAACCCGGCGTTACCTCGAAAGCGTCGATTGCTTCGGGCGTCAGCCGGTCGAAGCTGTTGTGATAATAGGCCGCATCGTTGAGGCCGAAAGCATCCTCCAGCCGGTTGAGCGGCAGGAGACGCAGCGCCTCTTCGTTGTCGGTTCCCTTGTCGAAACCGATTTTTTCCTCCGTCATATCGACGAAACCGCGAACCGCCGTCGTGCCATAGGAATGGCCAGCACCTTCGGCGCGCTCCTTGAAGAGACCGAGCAGCGGAATGTCGTTTTCACCCTTTACCGACAGCGCCTTTCGATGCCAGTCCGACACCGCCTGCGCGATGACAGCGAAGGTAACGCCACCGACCGGGGTCCTAACATTGGGGAAATAACGCTTCAGCACAGGATCGTTGGTGTCGAGGAAGTTCGGTTCGAAGAACTCGCCGCCAATATAGCTTTCCGCCGTGCACAGCCCGACCTTGCCCATGGTCTTCATCAGCGACTTTTCAGCCGCCTTGGCAAAACGCTTGAAGGCCTTATCAGCATCGGCGCCGAATTTCTCCTCGGCACGGAACTGCACGCCGAGTGGGTAGACAGCCGAAGCCCCGAAACCAAGGCCCGCCGCGATGTGATGCGAGGAGGAAAATTGCCCACTTTCAACGATCAGGGACACGCGTAGCCGCAGACCCTCCTCGATCAGCCGCTGGTTGATGGCGGAGACGACCATGATCATAGGCAAGGCCGCACGACCTGCCGAAACGTGCCGGTCAGTGACGACGGCAATACCGCCCTCCCCGGCCGCGAAAGCCACAACCTCACCGCAGAGGCCATCTATCGCCTGACGCAAGGTCGCTTCGTTGGCACTCGCAGCATCAAAGATCGGCGTATAAAGCATCTCGAAACGACGAACTGGCGTCTCCGACTGCTCGCGAATGCGCAGCATGTCGAGATGGGTCAGGATCGGGGAGTGCACGACAATCTGGCGGGCCGCTTTCGCACCGCTATTCGGCTTTGCGCCGAGCGCCACGCGCAGCGTCATGCCATCGGCCTCACGAATGCTGTCGAGCGGGGGGTTGGTGACCTGCGCAAAGCGTTGCGAGAAATATTTGGCGACCCCGCCTTCCTGATCGGAGAGCGCGTTGATGGCATTGCCATAACCCATGGCCGAGATTTTTTCAGCACCCGACGCCAGCATCGGATCCATCAGGAACTTGAAGCTTTCCTGATTGTGCGAATAGGCGACATAACGCTGATGCCGTTCCAGATCGCCGTTGTATCGAAGCGGCGATCCCTGCTTTTCGGCGGGCACCTCCGGCAAATCCGCAAGCATGACGCGCGCTTCAGACAATAGCGACGGGTAGTCCCTCCGCGCCGCCAGAAGCTCCAACGCCTCGACGGTGGAAAAGGCGCGCCGTTCGGCGTGGTCGTAATAAAGCATGCCGCCGGCCTCGATGCGACCGCGACGAATGACGCTTTCGGCCGGAAAGGCGATCTGCCCCGCCTCCGACATGACGCAGAGATAATCGTCTGTCTCGACGGTCCGCAGCGGGCGCAGGCCGAGGCGATCGAGCCGTGCGCCGATGATGGTACCGTCGCCAAAAATCAGCGCAGCCGGGCCGTCATTCTTCTCCTCGTAGAGCGAGAAATATTCCAGCATCGCCTTGACGCCGGGCGAGAGCGTGTCGTCGTTTTCCCAGGCAGGCGGCATCATCGAAACGACGGCGGTGACGAGGTCGAGACCGTCTTCCATCACCCGCGCCTGCAATGTCTGGTCCAGACGGCAGCTGTCAGACTGGCCCTTCGGCCGGATGATGCTGGCATTTTTCGCCAACGCCACGGCCGCTTCCGATAGCCGGTTCTTCTTGTCAGTGTTGAGTTCGCCATTATGCGCCATCAGCCGAAAGGGCTGCGCCATGGAGGGGTGCGGATCCGTATTTGTGGAAAACCGCGTGTGGAAATACATCGTATGCACTTCATGGCGCGGATCGGTCAGGTCGCAGAAATAGGGCATGACCTCATGCGAGTTCAAACGCCCTTTCAGAACCTGCGTGCGTGCGCTGAGCGACAGCGGATAAAAACCGGCAAGTTCCGGCGCAGTATAGGCAAGCGCCTCGATAGCGAGCAGCGCCTTGTGAATACGCCAGTCGAACTCGGCAAGGGTTGCGCATTCCGCTGGCGCCGAAAAGACCCATTGCCGGATCGGCAATTGATAGGAAATGGCGGCCGCGCGGATGGCCGCGTCATTCACCGGTACATTGCGGACGAGCAGGATCGAGAAGCCCTGTTCCTCCAGAGCACTGCAGATGATGCCGATCGCCTGGTCATGAAAAGCAGGGTTCTGCGGCAGAAAAAAATTGCCGACGCCGAACCGGCCGGCTTGCAAGGAATCGTTGCCCGTCAGCTTCCGGAAAAATGAGAGTGAAAGATCGAGCGACACGCCAGCACCATCACCCACGCCCTCCGCCGACATGCCGCCGCGATGCGGCACGGCACAGAGCGCCTCGTGACCGCGCTTCAGCACATCATGCGTCTGCACGCCGTCCTTGCGGGTGATGAAACCGACGCCACAGCTGCTTTTCTCAAAAGCCGCATCGTAAAGGCCGAATTTTTGCTCCGTCACGCTCAAGGTTCTCTCCTCTCGTTGCGCATTCCGCGCGGCATCGCCCTTTTCCCGAAACCCGGCGCGTCAGCCGGCACTCTGCGGGCGGAGCCGCAGGCGACCTGGCTGCTCCTCTTCTTTTCTGCTTATCGGCGTTTAATGGCGCGAACGGTCGTTTTGCGGCCGCCAAACGGCGTGGCGGCATTGGCCGCTTTCTCGCAAATAATGATCGTCATCGTTCGCATTGCGTTCCCTGATGGCCGGCATTTCCGGCAGTGAGACACATTGAATTACGTCAGTATTGCTTACATAATATTTCATGATGGGCCGAGTCAAGATTAAAATCGGTCCCACGCAATAAAAAAACAAAAACGCCGCGAAATCCGACAGGATTCCGCGGCGCGATGGCTGCAGAGGTGTTTATATTGCCCTGTTCACTCCGAGGGCATGTCCAGTGTTCGGCTGAACCACAGTGCGACCAGTGTACAGACTGCACCCGACATCAGGTAAATGCCGACCGCAAACAGTCCGAATTTGGACGAAAATCCGAGCGCCACGAGCGGTGCAAAACCAGCGCCGATCAGCCAGGAAATATCCGAGGTGAGCGAAGCGCCGGTATAACGGTATTCGCGGCTGAAGCGGGAGGCGAGCGCACCGCCCGCCTGGCCGAAGGACAGGCCAAGCAATGCAAAGCCGACCAAGACGAAAAGATAACGCCCTATATCGCCCGAACTCAGCAGGAGCGGTGCCACGAGGCTAAAAAGACCGATCAGCACTGCGGCAAAAGCCAGCAGCTTCCGCCGGCCGATTTTGTCGGCGAGAATACCAGACACGACGATCATGCCGCCGGCGATGATGGCGCTGACGAATTGCACGAACAGAAAGTCCGAAACCCGCTGGGTGGTATTGAGGGAAACCCAGCTCAGCGGGAAGACCGTGACAAGATGGAAGAGCGCGAAGCTTGCCAGCGGCACGAAAGCGCCCGTCAGCACGACCGGAAACTGCGAGCGCAGCATCTTGAACACGGGGCGCGGCTCCAGCTCATGCTGTGCCAGCATGGACTGGAATTCCGGCGTGACAATCATGCGCAGGCGGGCAAAGAGCGCGAGAACATTGAGCGCCAGTGCAACGAAGAACGGGAAACGCCAGCCCCAGGCCAAGAATTCCGCGCTGGAGAGCTGCGTCACGAACACGATGAAGAATGCGCTGGCAAGACCAAAGCCCATCGCCGCACCAATTTGCGGCATCATGGCGTACCAGCCGCGCTGCTTCGGCGGTGCGTTCATGGCGAGGAGCGAGACAAGACCATCCCAGGCACCGCCGAGACCAAGTCCCTGACCGATACGGAATACCGCCAGAAGACAGGGGGCAAGCATGCCGGCTTCCGCATAGGACGGAAGAAAGCTGATCGCCATCGTGGAACCGCAAAGCGTGAACAGGGCCGCCATCAGCTTGACGGCACGGCCGAACTTTCGGTCGATCTGGAGGAAGATCAATGAACCGATCGGCCTAGCGATGAAGGCCAGCGAGAAGACGGCAAAGGAATAAAGCGTCGCCGTCAGCGGATCGACGAAGGAAAAGAAGACATGCGGAAAAACGAGCGCGGAGGCGATGGCGTAGATGAAAAAGTCGAAAAACTCCGTCATTCTCGCAAGAATGACAGCAATTGTAATGCGATCCGGATCGACCTTGACCGGATCGGTCCCATGTCCCTTCGCTTCCGGCGCCTGCCCAAAAGATGGAGCAGCATCAGTATAACTCATAATATCCCTCCTGCGTCATGGACGAACCATTTCCTGTAACGCGCCGGCTCCTCTTCCTTAGCGTTACGATGCGACGGATTGTCACACGCACCCTACGTAACGTCAATTGAAGTTTGATAAGAAAGGCTTGCCCCGCAAGCTCCCTATGCGATAATGCAGCCGCTCCGCCATCAAACGTGGCTCCGCTAAGCCTATGGTGCATCGCGAAGGTTTCGCTGCACCGCGACAATATACCTCATTTCAAAAATGATGTTCGGCAATTAATCGCGGCATAATCCAAACTGTACGAGTTCAAAGAACGTGCGCATGATCAAGAAAATCACATCTGCCCTTCTGGTAATCCCCGCACTGCTGCTGCTTAGCGGCTGTAACCTCGTGGTGATGAACCCTTCGGGCGACGTCGCCATCCAGCAGCGCGACCTCATCATCACGTCCACGGTTCTGATGCTGCTCATCATCGTCCCGGTTATCGCCCTGACGCTGTTCTTCGCATGGAAGTATCGCGAATCGGCGAAGGCCGAGGATTACGATCCCGAGTGGCATCACTCGACGCGCCTTGAAATGGTGATCTGGTCCGCCCCGGTCGCCATCATCCTGATGCTAGGCACTGTGACCTGGATTTCCACCCACCGTCTCGACCCCTACCGCCCGCTGGAGCGTATCGACGAAAACCGTCAGGTTACCGCCGAAACCAAGCCGCTTACGGTGGAAGTGGTGGCCATGGACTGGAAGTGGCTGTTCTTCTACCCCGAGCTCGGCATTGGCAGCGTCAATGAATTCGCAGCTCCGGTCGATGTTCCGATCAACTTCAAGATCACCGGCACGACCGCGATGAATTCGTTCTTCGTTCCCGCACTCGCCGGCCAGATCTACGCCATGGGTGGCATGCAGACCAAGCTACACGCGGTCATCAACAAGGAAGGCGTTTATGACGGCTTCTCGGCCAACTTCTCCGGCCCCGGCTTCTCGCATATGCGCTTCAAGTTCCATGGTCTCAGCCAGCAGGGCTTCGATCAGTGGGTTGCGAAGATCAAGGATGGCGGCAAAGGCTTCGGTCGCCAGGAATATCTCGACTTTGCCAAGCCTTCGGAACGTGAGCCGGTGCAATATTTCGCCTCCGTCGATCCGCAGCTTTACGATGCCATCCTCAACCGCTGTGTCGAGCCCAACAAGCTCTGCATGCGTGACATGATGCATATCGACGCCAAGGGCGGCGGCGGCAAGGAAGGCATCGATATCGCCAAGGCGCTGAACTCCGTCGTCTGTACACCGCTTTCACCTTACGGTGTCGCCAGCGGACCCCAATCCACTCCGGCTGCGATCGAAGGACAGACTTTCGAACCCGCGGCGCTGCCGGAAACGAAACAAGTCGCTGGCTGACGGATAAGTCCCGGCATTATGCGGCGCGGCCAATGGCTGCGCCGATCTTATGTCTTAGAATCGCAAGAGGCTAAAAATGATCGTCAATTCCGATCAAACGTCATTCCTGTTCGGGAAGCTGACATGGGAGTCCATCCCGCTTCACGAGCCCATTCTCGTCGCGACCTTCGCGGCAGTGGCTCTTGGCGGCATCGCCGTCGTCGGCGCCCTCACCTATTTCCGGCTGTGGGGTTATCTCTGGAATGAATGGTTCACGAGCATCGATCACAAGAAGATCGGTATCATGTACATCATTCTGGCACTCGTCATGCTGCTGCGCGGTTTCGCAGATGCCATCATGATGCGCGTCCAGCAGGCGATCGCCTCCGGCGGATCGGAAGGCTATCTTCCGCCGCACCATTACGACCAGATTTTCACGGCCCATGGCGTCATCATGATCTTCTTCATGGCCATGCCGATGATCACCGGTCTCATGAACTTCGTCGTGCCGCTGCAAATCGGCGCCCGCGACGTTTCGTTCCCCTTCCTCAACAACTTCTCGTTCTGGATGACCACGGCCGGCGCCGTCATCACCATGATCTCGCTATTCATCGGTGAATATGCGCAGACTGGCTGGCTTGCCTATCCGCCGCTTTCCGGCATCGACGGAAGTCCGGGCGTGGGTGTGGATTATTACATCTGGGGTCTGCAGATCGCCGGTGTGGGCACGACGCTCTCTGGTATCAACCTGATCGTCACGATCATCAAGATGCGCGCACCTGGCATGACCATGATGCGCCTGCCGATCTTCGTCTGGACGTCGCTGTGTTCGAACATCCTGATCGTGGCATCCTTCCCGATCCTCACCGGCACGCTCGCCCTTCTGACCCTTGACCGTTACGTTGGCACGAATTTCTTCACCAACGATCTCGGCGGCAACCCGATGATGTATGTCAACCTCATCTGGATCTGGGGCCATCCCGAAGTTTACATCCTGGTGCTGCCGGCCTTCGGCGTCTTCTCGGAAATCGTCTCGACCTTCTCCAACAAGCGTCTTTTCGGTTATGCCTCGATGGTCTATGCGACGGGTGTCATCACCATCCTCGCCTACATCGTTTGGCTGCACCACTTCTTCACCATGGGTTCCGGCGCAAGCGTCAACGCTTTCTTCGGCATCACCACGATGATCATATCGATCCCGACCGGTGCGAAGATCTTCAACTGGCTCTTCACCATGTACAAGGGCCGCATCAAGTTCGACGTTCCGATGCTGTGGACGATCGGTTTCATGATCACCTTCGTCATCGGCGGCATGACCGGCGTTCTTCTCGCTGTTCCGCCGGCGGACTTCGTGCTCCACAACTCGCTGTTCCTCATCGCCCACTTCCACAACACCATCATCGGTGGCGTGGTGTTCGGTGTGCTTGCGGGTATCGTTTACTGGTTCCCGAAGGCCTTCGGCTACCGCCTGGATCCGTTCTGGGGCAAGCTGTCCTTCTGGTTCTGGTTCATCGGCTTCTACTTCGCCTTCATGCCGCTCTACATTCTCGGCCTGATGGGTGTGACCCGCCGTATCAGCCAGTTCGAGGACAATTCGCTCCAGATCTGGTTCCTGATCGCAGCCTTCGGCGCCTTCCTGATCGCGCTTGGCATCGCTTCCTTCGTCATCCAGCTCATCGTCAGCTTCTTGAAGCGCGATCAGCTCCGTGACGTGACCGGCGATCCCTATCATGGGCGTACGCTGGAGTGGTCGACCTCGTCCCCTCCGCCTGCCTACAACTTCGCTTTCACGCCGGTTGTGCATGACGTCGACGCCTGGGCGGATATGAAGAAGCGCGGTTACGACCGTCCCAAGGAAGGCTTCATACCGATCCATATGCCGAAGAACACCGGTGCGGGCGTAATCATCAGTGCCATCAGCGTCGTTCTTGGCTTTGCCTTGGTGTGGCACATCTGGTGGCTGGCGGCTCTGTCCATGCTCGCCATCATCGCGGTCTCGATCGCCCATACCTTCAACTACAACCGCGAATACTACATTCCTGCCTCCGATGTTTCGACAGTCGAGGCGGAACGTACGAAGCTGCTTGCGGAACAGGCGTAACGAATATGGCTCATACACCTGCACAAAGCGCCGCGGGCGCGGAAACACCGGTCTTCTACCTGAAAGAAGACCACCATCCGGAGAACGGCACCTCGCTGGGCTTCTGGCTCTATCTGATGAGCGACTGCCTCATCTTCGCAACGCTGTTTGCCACCTATGCCGTTGTCGGCCGCAACTACGCGGCCGGCCCTTCGGGCGCAGATCTGTTCGATCTGAAGCTTGTGGCGATCAACACCGCTTTCCTGCTTTTCTCTTCCATCACCTATGGCTTCGCCATGCTGGAAATGGAAAAGCAGAAGGTGAAGACGACGCTGATCTGGCTCGGCATCACCGGTCTCTTCGGTCTCGCCTTCCTCGCCGTGGAACTTTACGAGTTCCATCACCTGATCGAAGAAGGTGCAGGTCCACAGCGTTCGGCGTTCCTTTCCGCCTTCTTCGCGCTGGTTGGTACGCACGGTCTGCACGTCACCTTCGGCGTGATCTGGCTCGTCACACTGATGTTCCAAGTCGCAAAACATGGTCTGATCGCCGCAAACAAGCGTCGCCTGATGTGCCTGTCGATGTTCTGGCACTTCCTTGACGTCATCTGGATCGGCGTCTTTTCCTTCGTTTATCTCATGGGAGTTCTTTGATGAGTTCCGAAGCACACGCACACCACGACGCGCATGGCGACGACCATCATCACCATGATGGCGCCAGCCACGGCACGTTCAAAAGCTACATGATCGGCTTCGTCCTGTCGGTCATCCTGACGGCGATCCCGTTCTGGCTGGTCATGGGCGACGTTCTTGAAAACAAGACGCTGCTGGTCATCGCGATCATGGGTCTCGGCGTCATCCAGATCTTCGTGCACATGATCTACTTCCTGCACATGGACACCAAATCCGAAGGCGGCTGGACCTTCATGGCGCTGATCTTCACCGTCGTGGTGCTGCTGATCACGCTCTCCGGCTCACTCTGGGTCATGTACAACATGAACAAGAACATGATGCCGCTGCACATCGAGGATGTGAAAAACCTGCCCTGAGCAACCATAGATCAACGGCCTGCCGGATTTCCGGCAGGCCGCTTTCTGCGCCAGCACACGATCCCGCAGCGCATAACCCCATGAATCGTCGGCGCGATTTATGGGGTTATTTGCTGGAAGACCCGGATGCCGACAGCCGACAGTGTTGCCGTAGCAAACCGCATGGCCTTGCAAGGACTGTGAAACCATGACCGATCCGTCGACAACCGCCCCGCACACGCGACGCGTCCGCCCCGCAGCAATCGTCGTCCTGCTTCTGACTATTGTACTGACAGGCTTCCTGCTGGCGCTTGGAACATGGCAGGTTCAACGCCTCTTCTGGAAGCTCGATCTCATCGAACGCGTCGAAGCTCGCGCCCATGCCGCACCTGTGGATGCACCGGCAGCCCGCGAATGGCCGGCCCTTGCAGACCCCGCGCACTATGAATATCGCCGCGTGAAACTGTCCGGCACCCTCCTCAACGACAAGGAGGTCCAGGTCTATACGGTCAGCGATCTCGGGCCCGGCTACTGGGTGATGACGCCGCTGAGACGCGATGACGGATCGAATATCATCGTCAATCGCGGCTTCGTGCCTTCCGACAAACGCGATCCATCCTCGCGCCGGGAAGGGGAGCCAAGCGGGCAGGTCGAGATCGTCGGGCTGATGCGCGCGTCAGAAACCGGCGGGCTTTTCCTTCGAACCAACGATCCGGCAAATCGGCGCTGGTACTCCCGCAATATCCCGCAGATATCGCAGGCATCCGGCCTTTCCGGCGTGGCGCCCTTTTATGTCGATGCCGATGCGACGCCCAATCCGGGTGGCCTACCGGTCGGTGGCAAGACCATGCTCACCTTCCCCAACAACCACCTGTCCTACGCCATCACATGGTACATTCTGGCGGCCATGGTAATTGCCGCTGGCTGGTACGTGCTGCGCAATCTCAACGCCCCGAAATCGAAACGGGAAGAGGATTGAACAGCCGGTTTTACCGGATGGTTCATAAAATCACTTCCTTCTTCACGTTTTGCTGATCTATAACGACAGTTCGGCCTGACATTGCCCGTCGGCGCATTTTCGTTTCGGTGAGTTATGGCAAGAGCATTTCTTCTCGTTCTGGATTCCTTCGGTGTCGGCGGTGCGCCTGACGCGGAGCATTATGGCGACCTTGGCGCCAATACGCTCGGTCATATCGCCGAATTCTGCGCGGCAGGTGCTGCCGACAGGCCGGGCCTTCGGGCGGGTCCGCTGAAGCTGCCCAACATGTCTTCGCTTGGTCTTCTGGAGATTGCACGACAATCAAGCGGCGACATTCCCGCCGGCATGGAACCGCCAGAGCGTATTTTCGGCCTGCATGGCTCTGCCAGCGAAATATCGAAGGGTAAGGATACGCCCTCAGGGCATTGGGAGATCGCGGGCACGCCCGTCACCTTCGACTGGGGTTACTTCCCGACAGAAGGCGACGCCTTTTCTCCCGAACTGGTGGAAGCCATCTGCACGCAAGCGGATATTCCAGGCATTCTCGGCAATTGCCACGCTTCCGGCACCGAGATCATCGCGAAGTTTGGCGAAGAGCATATCAAGAGCGGCAAGCCGATCTGCTACACCTCATCCGATTCCGTGTTCCAGATCGCCGCGCACGAGACCCATTTCGGATTGCAGCGGCTCGTCACGCTCTGCGAGACGGTGCGCAAGCTGCTCGATCCGCTGAATATCGGCCGTGTCATTGCCCGTCCCTTCATCGGCGAGACGGTCGCAACCTTCGAACGCACCGGCAACCGCCGCGACTTCTCCGTTCCGCCGCCCGAACCGACGTTGCTCGACCGCCTTGTGGAGGCTGGCAGGAAAGTGCACGCGATCGGCAAGATCGGCGATATCTATGCCCACAAGGGTGTCTCGCGCATCATCAAGGCAAATGGCAACAGCGCCCTGATGGATGCAACGCTGCACGCTATTGACGAAGCCGAAAACGGCGATCTTGTCTTCACCAATTTCGTCGATTTCGACATGCTCTACGGCCATCGACGCGATGTTGCCGGTTATGCGGCGGCGCTTGAAGCCTTCGATGCGCGCATTCCGGAAATCCATCGCAAAATGGCGCCGGGCGACATCGCTATTCTTACCGCTGACCATGGTTGCGATCCCACATGGCGGGGCACGGACCATACACGGGAAAGAGTGCCGATCATGGCATTCGGGCCTGGCATCCGCTCACGCGATGTCGGCATTCGTTCAAGCTACGCCGACATCGGCGAAAGCATCGCCCACCATCTAGGTATCGAGGCCGGTTCGCACGGCAGGAGCTTCATTTGACATCGCATTTGCTGAAAGCGGAAATTCACTGCCACCTGGAAGGTGCGGCACCCCCTGCCCTCGTCGCAAAACAGGCCGAGAAATACGGCATAGACACCAGTAGCTTTCTGCGCGACGGCCAGTACGTCTGGTCGGATTTTGCGCAATTCATCCAGTGCTACGATGCAGTGGCGCAGGTGTTCAAGACCGATGAGGACTATGCGGTTCTGACGCAAACCTATCTGACCGAACTTGCCGAGGCCAATACGATCTATAGCGAGCTCATCATCTCGCCCGATCATGGCGACCGCATCGGGCTCGGCGCTGACGCCTATCTCTCCGGTATCGCCGAGGGCATCCGGATCGCGAAAGAAAAGACCGGTATCGAAACCCGCATCATCGTGACCGGCGAGCGGCATTTCGGTCCTGAACGGGTCATCGCGGCGGCTGAATATGCAGCACGGACGAAACACCCGCTGGTGACCGGTTTCAACATGGCGGGCGAGGAGCGCATGGGCCGCGTCGCCGATTACGCACGCGCCTTCGACATTGCCCGCGATGCCGGCCTTGGGCTGACCATCCATGCGGGTGAGGTCTGCGGACCGGAAAGCGTCGTCGATGCGCTCGATCTCGTAAAGCCGTCGCGCATCGGCCATGGCGTGCGCGCCATCGAAGACGCCGCTCTCGTCGATCGGCTGGTTGAGGCGGGAACAGTGCTTGAGGTCTGCCCCGGATCAAATATCGCGCTCAACGTTTATCCCGATTTCGGCAGCCATCCGCTGAGGGCGTTGCGCGATGCCGGGGTGCGCGTCTGCATCAGTTCCGACGATCCGCCATTCTTCTTTACCTCGCTTGCCCGGGAATATGCGCTGGCTGCGGATGCTTTCGGTTTCAGCGATGCCGAGATCAACCGCATGACCCGAACCGCACTGGAAAGCGCCTTTGTGGATGAAGTCACACGCGCCCGGCTGCTTGCGAAACTCGATGGCCACTAGGCATCGGTTGGCGGGGTAAAACCGCGAAGAAGGCTTGCGAAAAGCCTGCTTTCGGTGAATTACAGGGGCACAGGATAAAAAAGGAAGGCCAGTTTCATGGACGGCGTCACAGTCATCGAACATCCGCTGGTGCGGCACAAACTTACCATCATGCGCAAGAAGGAAACCTCGACAGCCGGCTTCCGCCGCCTGCTCAGGGAAATCTCGACGCTGCTCTGCTATGAAGTGACGCGCGACCTTGAAATGACGATGGAAACCATCGATACGCCGCTCGAAACCATCGAGGCTCCGGTGCTGGAGGGCAAGAAGCTGGTTTTCGCCTCCATCCTGCGTGCCGGCAACGGCCTTCTGGAAGGCATGCTCGAGCTCGTGCCTTCGGCGCGTGTTGCGCATATCGGTGTGTATCGCGATCACGATACGCTGGAGGCGGTCGAATATTACTTCAAGGCTCCTGAAAGCCTCGATGCCCGCCTTATCATCGTCGTCGATCCAATGCTGGCGACCGGCAATTCCTCCATCGCTGCGGTTGAAAAGCTGAAAGAGCGGGGCGCGAAGAACATCCGCTTCCTGTGTCTGCTGGCTGCACCCGAAGGCATCAAGAATTTCCGTGAAGCGCATCCCGACGTGCCGATCTATACTGCCGCAATCGACAAGCAGCTGAATGAAAAGGGTTATATCGTTCCCGGCCTCGGCGATGCCGGCGACCGCATGTACGGCACGAAATAACACCGTTCATCATCGCTTAACCGTTTGAGCCATTCGCCGACCAACAAGCGGCGAATGGCTTTTTCTTTTAAGATTTCAGCATGTTTTGCGTCTATTCTGCATAGGGATAACCCTGCTTTCTCAGGAGCGACGACTTGCTGGCGCGTACGATTTTTCTGCTTATCGGTCTTTCGGTCAGCGCCACGCAGATTCCGGCGCTGGTTGAAAAATTTCAGCCGCGCCCGGAAGCCAAGGTGGAAAAAGCCGAAGTCAAATCGGAAGCCGTCAAACCGGAGCCCGTTTCGCTTGGTGGCGTCAATCTGAAAGCGGACGCACGCGGCCACTTCAACGCCGCCTTCCGTATCAACGGCAAATCTTTCGACGGGCTTGTCGATACCGGCGCCTCCATGGTTGCCATCAATGAGACGATCGCCCGGCGGCTCGGTTTCGGCGTCAACAGCCTCGATTTCAAATATCCGATCTCAACCGCCAACGGCCAGACCATGGCGGCCTATCTGAAGCTCGACCGGGTGGAAATCGGCACGATCCGCGTTCAGAATGTCGACGCCATGGTGCTGAAAGATAATGCGTTGAGCAACATGCTTGTTGGCATGAGCTTCCTGAAACAACTATCGTCATTCAAGGTATCGGGTGGCGAAATGAGGCTGGTCAGGTAATTCGCTCGAGGACCACAGTGCTGGTTTCCATCGCAGTGTCAGCAACCCCATAGCAGGCCGTAATCCTTTTGACGGCAAGTTCCGCTTCTTGCTTAGAGGCCGCATGGACGCAGGCGATTGGTTCGCCTTTTTCCACTTTTGTGCCAAGCGGCAGGATATCGGAGATCCCGACCGAGGGGTCGATCTTGTCTGACGGCATTCTTCTGCCGCCGCCAAGCTCGACAACGACCATGCCGAGATCGCGCGTCGCACAGGATGCCAGCCAGCCGCTGCGCTCAGCCGAAACCGGGAGAATAACCGGCGCCGATGGCAGGTAACGCGATGGATGATCGACAAAGTCCGCAGGCCCGCCAAGTGCTGCGACCATTTTCGCAAAGACTTCCATGGCACGCCCGGAGGAAAGGGCGGCCTCAGCCAGCACCTCGCCTTCATCCAGAGTGGCCGCGCTGCCCGCTTGCACCAGCATTTCCGCAGCAAAGGCAAGAACCACCTTTTCGAGACGTGTTCCCGCCTTGCGGCCAGCCAGAAAGTCCAGGCAATTGACGATTTCGACCGCATTGCCTGCGGCATCGCCAAGCGGCTGGTTCATGTCGGTTATAAGAGCCGTCGTCGGCAAGCCTGCGCCATTTGCCACATCGACCAGCGCGACGGCGAGATTACGGGCATCCTCCACACTCTGCATGAAAGCGCCGTTGCCGACCTTCACATCCAGAACCAGCGTCTGAAGTCCGGCCGCAAGCTTCTTAGACAGAATGGAGGCGGTGATCAACGGGATGGAATCCACCGTCGCAGTCACGTCCCTGATAGCATAGAGGCGCTTGTCTGCGGGGGCGAGATCGCCCGTCTGGCCGATGATGGCACAGCCGACCGTCTTGACCGTCCGGCGGAACAGGGCTTCGTCCGGCATCACATCGTAACCGGGGATCGCTTCCAGCTTGTCGAGCGTGCCGCCGGTATGGCCAAGACCCCTGCCGGAAATCATCGGCACCGCAAGACCGCAGGCGGCAACGATCGGGGCAAGCATCAGGGAGACATTGTCGCCGACGCCGCCGGTCGAGTGCTTGTCCGCTACCGGCCTGCCAATATCGTTCCAGGACAGGACATCACCGCTGTCGCGCATGGCGAGTGTCAGCGCCACCATCTCGTCGCGGTTCATACCCCGGAAAAACACCGCCATGGCAAAAGCAGCGGCCTGGCCTTCCGATATGCCGTCCTTGGACAGCGCCTCGATAAAAGCGGCAATCTCCTGCGGCGCAAGAGACAGGCCATCACGTTTGCGGCGGATGATTTCCTGCGGGATCAAGCTCAATACCCGCTGGCGGCCTTGGCCGGTTCGCCACCGGCCAGCACGTTCAGGACATCATCGAGAACGCCGGAAGCGCCGAAGCGGAACGTGGACGGCATGGCCCAGTCGGGCGCCATGATTGTTTCCGCCAGCCGCAGATAAAGCGTGGCGTCTTCCACCGTGCCGACACCGCCGGCAGGCTTGAAGCCCACCTTCTGCCTGCTGTCGCGGATCGCCTGCAACATGATATCGGCGGCTTCCAGCGTGGCGTTGATGGCGACCTTGCCTGTTGAGGTCTTGATGAAATCGGCCCCTTCGGCAATGGCGAGTTCGGAAGCACGACGAATGAGAGCCTTGTCCTTCAGCTCGCCGGTTTCGAGAATGACCTTGAGAAGAACGGGTGCGACGCAGACCTTGCGTACGGCAGCCACCATCTCGGAAACAGCCGTTTCATCGCCTGCTATGAACTTACGATAGGGGATGACCAGATCGATTTCGTCGGCACCGTCGCGGATAGCCGCCTCGGTCTCCGCCACCACGGTCGCAACATCCAGATCGCCCGACGGAAAATTGACGACCGTGGCGATACGGATCGCATGGTCTTTTCCGAAAGCGGCACG
Organism: Agrobacterium sp. 10MFCol1.1; assembly: GCF_000381165.1. Classification (NCBI taxonomy): domain Bacteria; kingdom Pseudomonadati; phylum Pseudomonadota; class Alphaproteobacteria; order Hyphomicrobiales; family Rhizobiaceae; genus Agrobacterium; species Agrobacterium sp. 10MFCol1.1. The sequence goes on from NZ_KB906072.1 coordinate 846,994, forward strand.
CGCCTGGGCGACGAAACGCGGCCAGATGCAGATCGCGGCGGTATTGCCGTATTCGGTATGAGCCCTCTGGCACAAAGCAGCAATCTGCTCGGGCGTGCAGTCTTCCTTGAGGTTGGTCAGGTCCAGCAAGGATAGTGTCAGGGCAGCCGCTTCGCGCGGACGCTGGAGTTCCATGGTCACGCTCCTCCTGCGATCATTTCTTTCAAGATGGCGGCAAGCCTCTTGCCGCCCACCGGGGCCATGTCCTTGGTTTCCTCATGGCTCAGTTCAGCGCCAGTCATGCCGGCACCGTAATTGGTAATAACCGATGCGGCGGCAACGCGCATCCCGAAAAAGCGGGCGAGGATGACTTCCGGCACGGTGGACATGCCGACGGCATCCGCACCCAGCAGCCGCGCCATGCGGATTTCCGCCGGCGTTTCGAAGCTCGGGCCGGAAAACCACATATAGACGCCGCCGAACAAGGGCACCGTCGCGCGGATCGCGGCATTACGCATGGCGAGCATCAGGTCCGGATCATAAGCCGTGGTCATGCCGACGAAGCGGTTGTCGCTCTCTTCGCCAATCAGCGGGTTCATGCCGGAATAATTGATATGATCGGTGATCTGCATGACCGAGCCGGGCGGTATGTCCTGCCTGACCGAGCCTGCAGAATTGGTGAGGATGAGCGACTGCACGCCAAGACCGGCGAGCGCCTCAATGACCGCGCGCATGGCGGCCGGATCGCCTTTTTCGTAATAGTGCACCCGGCCGGACAGCATCATCACCGGCTCGCCACCAAGATATCCGGCCACCAACTCGCCCGCATGGCCGGAAACGCCGCTTGCAGGGAAACCGGGAAGTTCGGCATAGGGCACGCGGATCGCATCGCTGACCTCGTCCACCAGCGACCCCAGGCCTGAGCCCAGCACGATGGCGATGCGCGGCATCAGGCCATTCAGACGCTCCACCAGAATATCGATCAGCGTATCCGGCATCAGGGCAGCTCGGTCTTGAAGCTGAAGGGCAAAAGTTCATCCATGGTCATGACCTTCTGAACACCGGTTTCGTCACAGAGATAGACCTTGGTGTCTGGCGAGGCGAATTCGGCGATCTTCTGCCGGCAGCCGCCGCAGGGCGGGCAAAGAGCAAGCTTTTCCGCGATGACGGCGATCTCGCTTATCTTCTTTGCTCCACCCATGATCATGGCGCTGATGGCCGAAGGCTCGGCGCACCAGCCTTGAGGGAAGGAGAGGTTCTCGATATTGGCGCCCTTGTAGATCTTACCGTCTTCAGCGCGGATTGCCGCACCGACAGGGAATTTCGAATAGGGCGCATGGGCAAAGGCCATGGCCTCCACCGCTGCCTCGAACAACTGATGGGACATTGGTTCACGGGACATGGATTTAACGCTCCTTCGCATAGGCAACGCCACCGGCCTTGGGGGGCTTGGCGACGCCGATGAAACCGGCAAGCAGGATGCAGGTCAGAATATAGGGCATGGCCTGGAAAATCTGCACCGGCACTTCACCGATACCCGGCACGGATTTGCCCTGCATGAAGTTGGCGAAAGCATCCAGGAAACCGAAGAGCAGGCATGCGAACATGACCGGCACCGGCTTCCATTTCGCGAAGATCAGCGCGGCGAGTGCGATATAGCCCTTGCCGGCCGACATGTTGGCGATGAAGGCCGCCGATTGCGCAACGGCGAGATAGGCGCCCGAGAAACCGCAGAGGAAGCCGGCAACGATGACGGCGCGGTAACGCATCCATGTCACCGAAATGCCCGCCGTATCGACCGCGCCCGGATTTTCACCCACCGCGCGCAGGCGAAGGCCGAAACGGGTGCGGTAAAGCACCCACCAGGACAGCGGCACTGCCAGAAAGGCGAGATAGGTCAGGATATTGTTGCCGGAAATGACATTGGCGTAGAGCGGGCCGATGAAAGGCACTTCGCGCATCGCATCCGCACCAGGCAGGATGATCGGTGCGAAACGGCCTTCGCCCGGCAATTGCGGCGTGCGCCCGCCCTGCCCGAACCACGCCTGCCCCAGAACCACCGTCAGACCGGCGGCAATGAAGTTAAGCGCCACGCCCGAAACGATCTGGTTGCCGCGATTTGTGATGACGGCAAAGCCGTGGATCAGCGAAAACAGGATGGAGACGGCGATGCCCGCAAGCAGGCCTGCCCAGGGATTTGCGGTGAGATAGGCGACACAAGCCGAAGCAAAGGCTGCCGCCAGCATCTTGCCTTCAAGGCCGATATCGAACACGCCCGCGCGTTCGGAAAACAGCCCGGCAAGCGCCGTAAACAGAAGCGGGATGGTGAGACGGACGGTCGAGCCGAGAATGCTGACCAGCATATCGAAGAAATCCATATCAGCTCACCCCTTTGCCAAGCGCTGGTAGATGCGGACGATCGCCGGCCGGTACATGTATTCGAGCGCGCCGGCAAACAGGATAACCAGACCCTGGATGACGACGATCATCTCACGGGTAATATTCGGCATCTCGAAAGAGAGGTCTGCACCGCCCTGATAGAGAATGCCGAACAGCAGCGCCGAAAACAGAATGCCGAGCGGGTGGCTTCGCCCCATCAGCGAGACGGCGATGCCGACGAAACCCGCACCGCCGACAAATTCCACCTGCAAGCGGGCGGACGCGCCCATGACCGGGTTCAGCGCCATCATACCTGCCAGACCGCCGGAAATGAGCATGGCGATGATGACGGTGCGCGCATAGGGAATGCCGGCATAGACGGCGGCCGAGGGGCTGACGCCGAGCGTGCGCATCTCATAACCGAGCTTGGTGCGCCAGATCAGCACCCAGACGAGAAAACACATGACCAGTGCGATGATGAAGGAGACGTTGAACGGCGCCGGCCCGAGCTTCAGGCCGAACAGCGCCATCAGCCAGTCGAGCTTCGGCAATTGCCCACCTGGCAGAAAGGTGCGCGTTTCCGGCGCCATCTTGCCCGGCACGATCAGCACGTTCACCAGCAGATAGACCATCAACGCCGCAGCGATGAAGTTGAACATGATGGTGGTTATGACGACGTGGCTACCGCGTTTTGCCTGCAGCCATGCCGGAATAAACGCCCAGGCCGCGCCGAAAACCGCAGCGCCGATGATGGCGAAGGGCATCGTCACATACCAGGGCACATAACGGTCGAGCGCCAGCGCCACCAGCGCCGCGCCCAGTCCGCCAATATAGGCCTGGCCTTCAGAACCGATGTTGAACAGACCGGCATGGAAGGCGACCGCCACAGATAGGCCGGTGAAGATGAAACTCGTCGTATAAAACAGCGTGAAGCCGATGGCATCGCCACGACCTAGCGCACCTTCGATGAGCAGGCGAAGCGCCGCGAGCGGATTTTCACCGATCGACCAGACGACGAGGCCGGAAATCAGAAATGCGGTAACTACATTTAAAAACGGCAGGAGGCCGTAGGTGATCCAGTTTGGCAGGGGTACGGAAGCGGTGCTCATTCATGCCTCATGCGGCGATGCCGGCCATCATCAGGCCCAGCGTCTGTTCTTCGGCTTCCGCCGTTTTTTCTCCAACGACACGCCCGGCGAACATGACCATGATCCGGTCCGAAAGGGAACGGATTTCATCGAGTTCAACCGAAACCAGCAAGATCGCCTTGCCGGCATCGCGCATTTCGATGATGCGGCGATGGATGAATTCGATGGCGCCGATATCCACACCGCGGGTCGGCTGGCCGATGATCAGCATCTTGGGGTCACGCTCGATTTCGCGGGCAACGACGATCTTCTGCTGGTTGCCGCCGGAAAAATTGGCGGTCTTCAGCTGCGGGTTCGGCGGGCGGATATCGTATTTCTCGATCTTTTCGACTGCATCCTTGCGGATGGCCTCGGGGTTGAGGAAAGGGCCTTTGCCGTATCGCTCGTCATGGTGATAGCCGAGTATGGAATTTTCATATTCCTCGAATTTCAGCACCAGCCCCATATGGTGCCGGTCTTCCGGAATATGTGCGAGACCGAGTTCGCGCAGAATGGACGGATCGGGTCGGTCAACCTTCTGCCCGGCCACCCATATCTCTCCCGAGTAAGGCTTGCGGATGCCAGCGATCGCTTCGAGAAGTTCGGACTGGCCATTGCCGGCCACACCGGCGATGCCGACGATTTCACCGGCGCGGACATCCAGCGAGACATCGTCCACCATGGTGACGCCCCGGCTGTCCTTGACGGTCAGATTACGGATGGAAAGGAGAACCTCGCCCGGCGTCGTCTCGCCTTTTTCCACCCGCAGCAGCACGCGACGGCCGACCATCAGTTCGGCCAGTTCCTCAACGCTGGTTTCGGAGGTTTTGCGGGTCGCCACCATTTCGCCGCGGCGCATGACGGAGACGGAATCCGTGATCGCCATGATCTCGCGCAGCTTGTGGGTGATGAGGATGACGGTTTTGCCCTGCTCACGCAGGACACCGAGGATCTTGAAAAGATGATCGGCTTCCGCAGGCGTGAGAACGCCGGTCGGCTCGTCGAGGATCAGGATTTCGGCGCCACGATACATGGCTTTCAGGATTTCGACGCGCTGTTGCAGGCCGACCGGCAGTTCTTCGATCACCGCATCCGGATCGACTTCCAGCCCGTAGTCGTCTTCAAGGCGCTTCAGCTCCTTGCGCGCAGCCGCCCTGCCCTTGGCAAGCGATGCTCCGCCTTCCGCGCCCAGCATGACGTTTTCCAGCACGGTGAAATTTTCCACCAGCATGAAATGCTGATGCACCATGCCGATGCCCGCACTGATCGCAGCCTGGCTGTCGCGGATCGATACCGGCGCGCCGTTTACCCGGATTTCACCGGCATCTGCCTGGTAAAAACCGTAGAGGATCGACATCAGGGTCGATTTTCCGGCACCGTTTTCCCCGATGATGCCGTGGATCGTACCCTTGGCAACGGTCAGGTTGATATTCTTATTAGCGTGAACGGCACCGAATTTTTTATCGATGCCCACGAGTTCGATTGCTGGGTCCATACTCAAACCGAAACCTCTCCGAAGGCTGGATATGAAAAGGGCGCAAGGTGAAAAATCACCATGCGCCCCAGACACATATCATATCATTTCGGGCAGGAATTGTCCGCCATATAGTCATGAACCTTGATGGTGCCGGCAATGATGTCGGCCTTCGCCTTGTCCACGGCGGCGGTCATTTCCGGCGTGATCAGGGCCTTGTTGTTGTCGTCGAGAGCATAGGCAACGCCGTCTTCCTTGACGCCGAGAGCAACGATGCCAGGGGTGAACTTGTCGTCCTTGGCATCCTTGTAGGCGTTGTAGACAGCCAGATCGACGCGCTTGACCATCGAGGTCAGCACCGAGCCGGGGTGCAGGTGGTTCTGGTTGGAATCGACGCCGATCGAGAATTTCTTGTTGTCGGCAGCGGTCTGCAAGACGCCGATACCGGTCGCACCAGCTGCCGCGTAGATCACGTCAGCGCCCTGGTCGATCTGGTTCTTGGTCAGTTCGCCACCGCGCACCGGATCATTCCAAGCCGCACCCGTGGTGCCGGTCATGTTCTGGAAGACTTCGATCTTGTCGTTGGCAGCCTTGGCGCCCTGCGCATAACCACAGGCGAATTTACGGATCAGCGGAATATCCATGCCGCCGATGAAGCCGACCTTACCGGTCTTGGAGGCCATGCCTGCCAGAAGACCGACGAGATAAGAGCCTTCGTGCTCCTTGTAGACGACCGAGCGGACATTCGGCAGCTCGACGACGGAATCGACGATGACGAACTTGGTGTCAGGGAATTCGGCTGCAACCTTTTCCATGGCCGACGTCCAGGCGAAGGACACGGCAACAACCGGGTTAAAGCCCTTGCTGGCGAAGTTGCGGATAGCCTGCTCGCCCTGCGTATCGCTGGTCGGTTCAAAATCGCGGAACTCGATGCCCGTTTCTGCCTTGAACTTCTCAGCGCCAGCCGCGGCGGCTTCGTTGAACGACTTGTCGAACTTGCCGCCCGTACCATAAACCAATGCCGGCTTGATATCGGCAGCAAGCGCGGAAGCCGACATGGCGGCGAGCGCAAAAAGCGTCAGAAGGGATTTTTTCATTGTGCAGCCCTGTTGTTGCAATTGATATTTTAAGGGTCCTCCCGCAAACCCGTTGACCGGGAATGTCTGCGGAACCGCCAGCCGTTATCCCGGCTGTGCTTGGCTCATATCCTTGCATGGCTCAATGAAAAATTCATCCGGTTTTTTTGACCCGGTGGAAAAACTTTATTCTGGCGTTTTTTTGGTCTTTCCACCTGGGCAACGTGCAAAAAATCTAGTCGATATTGCAGCTTACGCCGGTTCCCCTGAGCCCGCAGTAGCCGCCCGGATTCTTGGCAAGATATTGCTGGTGATAGTCTTCCGCGTAATAGAATGTTTCAAGCGGTCCAATTTCGGTGGTGATGGCGCGGCCATGCCCCGCCTCGTCCAAAGCCTGCTGAAAAGCGTCGTGCGCCTTCTGCGCCTGCTGCAACTGGCCTTCGGTATTGGCATAGATGGCGGAACGATATGTCGTGCCGACATCGTTTCCCTGCCGCATCCCTTGAGTCGGATCATGCTCCTCGAAGAATATCTTGAGCAGCCCTGACAGCGAGATGACGGCCGGATCGTAGACGACCTTGACCACTTCGGCGTGGCCCGTCTGGCCCGTCGTCGTCTCCTGATAGGTGGGATTGCGGGTAAAACCGCCGGCGTAACCCACCGCCGTCACCCACACACCCGGCGTCTGCCAGAACAGGCGCTCCGCACCCCAGAAGCAACCCATACCCAGATAGATGATTTCCAAACCATCGGGATAAGGCCCCTTCAAGGGCCGGCCATTGACGAAATGGGTCTCGGGCACGGCAAGCGCCTCTTCACGGCCGGGCAAAGCCGTCTCTTCGGTCGGCATCGTCGTCTTTTTTGAAAGCGTATCGAACAGGAACATTCGGTCCTCCGTGCGGCCGATTATGCCGCTTCTCAGGGTTCACATCTGCGGGGCGCGCGCGCTGTCAGTTGATAAATTCAGACTGACGAACGCCTCATCACTTTGCGCTTCCTGTAACCGGCCATCCAGCAAAGCAGGGATAGCGCGAGGAAAAAAGCAAATGCCGGCAGTCCCGACAGGGCATTTTCAATGAAGCGCCACGCTTCAGGGTGAATATAGTGAGCCAAGGCCGTTTCCACCATGGTGCGCGAGGCAGGAAGAAGATAGTTCCAGACGGACAGGATGCCGGTGATATTGACCGAGGAGGTGGAAACCGAGCGGATCGAATCGAGTACGCCAAGAAAAACAGCTGCAATGAGAAGAAGAAAGCTCAAAAACCGCAAAAAAGCTTTCATCAGGATACCTCGGTTGCGGCCCGTCGTTTCGACAGCCATGTTTTGAAAGATATATTGCATCGATAAAGGCGGGAAAACCGGTTTGCAATCGCATCGGAAGGCAGGAAATTGCCGACAATTCAAAAAACTGTCAGATTCGTGTTGATCCCAGCGAATTCATCGGTATATATCGCGCCGTTCCAGTGATTTGCATTCCTCAAAACATGCAGATTTGAAAAAAGGACAGGTGGCCGAGTGGTTTAAGGCGCACGCCTGGAACGCGTGTGTGCGTGAAAGCGTACCGTGGGTTCGAATCCCACCCTGTCCGCCATTTCACCTCACCTCAATGACTTTATAAACGCGCCTCCGCATCGCCATGACCGTGGCAGTCAAAGTCGCGTTTTTGCCCTTCTGCAAGCCTTGATGGCTATGCTTCTGCACAGACAGGGGTTTCATCCGCTTTTTTGCAGCGCTTCACCCTCTCTTGCGCCTTGCAGCAGGAAAAATCGCTCCTTATATACGCCGCATAACAGCAGCGAATACTGCAAATCCAAGTCAAGGAGTTGTCCATAGAATGCCTCACGGGGTTCCGACAGCTCGCTTCAAGGAGAGAAGAGCATGGCAAAAGTAATCGGTATCGACCTTGGCACAACCAATTCCTGCGTTGCAGTGATGGACGGCAAGGACACGAAAGTTATTGAAAACGCGGAAGGCGCGCGCACTACGCCATCCATGGTGGCATTTTCCGACGATGGCGAACGCCTTGTCGGCCAGCCGGCCAAGCGCCAGGCGGTCACCAACCCGACCAACACCCTGTTTGCGGTCAAGCGCCTCATCGGTCGCCGTTATGAAGACCCGACCGTCGAAAAGGACAAGGCTCTCGTTCCCTTTGAAATCGTCAAGGGCGACAATGGCGACGCATGGGTGAAGGCTCAGGACAAGAACTATTCCCCTTCGCAGATTTCCGCGATGATCCTTCAGAAGATGAAGGAAACGGCTGAATCCTATCTCGGCGAAAAGGTCGAGAAGGCCGTCATCACCGTTCCGGCATACTTCAACGACGCCCAGCGCCAGGCAACCAAGGATGCCGGCCGCATCGCCGGTCTGGACGTGCTGCGCATCATCAACGAGCCGACCGCGGCAGCCCTCGCTTACGGCCTCGACAAGAAGGACGGCAAGACCATCGCCGTTTACGACCTTGGCGGCGGCACCTTCGATATTTCCGTTCTGGAAATCGGCGACGGCGTTTTCGAAGTGAAGTCCACCAACGGCGATACCTTCCTCGGCGGTGAAGACTTCGACATGCGTCTGGTCGAATATCTGGCCGGCGAGTTCAAGAAGGATCAGGGCATCGACCTGAAGAACGACAAGCTTGCTCTGCAGCGCCTCAAGGAAGCTGCCGAAAAGGCCAAGATCGAACTTTCGTCCTCGCAGCAGACCGAAATCAACCTGCCGTTCATCACGGCTGATGCTTCCGGTCCGAAGCACCTGACGCTGAAGCTGACCCGCGCCAAGTTCGAAAGCCTGGTGGACGATCTGGTGCAGCGCACCGTCGCCCCTTGCAAGGCTGCCCTCAAGGATGCCGGCGTTACCGCTGCCGAGATCGATGAAGTCGTTCTCGTTGGTGGCATGAGCCGCATGCCGAAGGTGCAGGAAGTCGTCAAGCAGCTGTTCGGCAAGGAGCCGCACAAGGGCGTGAACCCTGATGAAGTGGTTGCCATGGGCGCCGCCATTCAGGCCGGCGTTCTGCAGGGCGACGTCAAGGACGTTCTGCTTCTCGACGTGACCCCGCTGTCGCTCGGCATCGAAACGCTGGGTGGCGTCTTCACCCGTCTGATCGATCGCAACACGACGATCCCGACGAAGAAGAGCCAGACCTTCTCGACCGCCGAAGACAGCCAGTCGGCCGTGACGATCCGTGTCTCGCAGGGCGAGCGCGAAATGGCACAGGATAACAAGCTGCTCGGCCAGTTCGACCTCGTCGGCCTGCCGCCGGCACCCCGCGGCGTTCCGCAGATCGAAGTGACCTTCGATATCGACGCCAACGGCATCGTGCAGGTTTCGGCGAAAGACAAGGGCACCGGCAAGGAACAGCAGATCCGTATCCAGGCTTCCGGTGGTCTTTCCGACGCCGACATCGAGAAGATGGTCAAGGACGCTGAAGCCAATGCCGAAGCCGACAAGAAGCGTCGTGCGGGTGTCGAAGCCAAGAACCAGGCCGAAAGCCTCGTTCACTCCACCGAGAAATCGGTGAAGGAATATGGCGACAAGGTTTCCGAAACCGACCGCAAGGCTATCGAAGACGCCATTGCCAGCCTGAAGACGGCCGTTGAGGCTTCCGAACCGGATGCCGACGACATTCAGGCAAAGACCCAGACCCTCATGGAAGTTTCCATGAAGCTCGGTCAGGCCATCTACGAAGCGCAGCAGGCTGAAGCCGGCGCTAACGGAGAAGGCGGCAAGGACGACGTCGTCGACGCCGACTATGAGGAAATCAAGGACGACAAGAAGTCCGCATAATCGCGTGACTTCCCGTCTCCTGTCGATACATGCAAGACATCCGGCTGCCGAAGTGCAGCCGGAAATCCATTTGCGAGGCTTGTTATCTTAATGGCGAAAGCAGACTTTTACGAAACACTCGGCGTCAGCAAGACCGCGGACGAAAAAGAGCTGAAAAGCGCCTTCCGCAAACTCGCGATGAAATACCATCCGGACAAGAACCCGGATGATGCTGATTCCGAACGGAAGTTCAAGGAAATCAACGAAGCCTATGAAACGCTGAAGGACCCGCAAAAACGCGCGGCCTATGACCGCTTTGGCCACGCCGCCTTTGAAAATGGCGGCATGGGCGGCGGTGGTATGGGCGGCGGCGGTTTCGCCAATGGCGGCTTCTCGGATATCTTCGAAGACATCTTCGGCGAGATGATGGGCGGCGGACGCGCACGCCGCTCTTCCGGCGGTCGCGAGCGCGGCGCCGACCTTCGCTACAACATGGAAATCACGCTGGAAGAAGCCTTTGCCGGCAAGACGGCGCAGATCAGGGTTCCAACCTCGATAACCTGCGATGTCTGTTCCGGTTCCGGCGCAAAACCCGGCACGCAACCCAAAACCTGCGGCACTTGTCAGGGTTCCGGCCGCGTGCGCGCAGCCCAGGGCTTCTTCTCGGTAGAACGCACCTGCCCCACCTGCCACGGGCGCGGACAGACGATTTCCGATCCGTGCAGCAAGTGCCACGGCCAGGGCCGCGTGACGGAAGAGCGTTCGCTTTCGGTCAACATTCCCTCGGGTATCGAGGATGGCACCCGCATTCGCCTGCAGGGCGAAGGCGAAGCCGGCATGCGTGGCGGCCCGGCGGGCGATCTCTACATCTTCCTGTCCGTGCGTCCGCATGAGTTCTTCCAGCGCGACGGCGCCGATCTCTATTGCACCGTGCCGATCTCCATGACGACGGCCGCTCTTGGCGGCACCTTCGATGTGACGACGCTCGACGGCACGAAGTCTCGCGTCACGGTTCCGGAAGGCACCCAGCCAGGCAAGCAGTTCCGCCTGAAGGGTAAGGGCATGCCGGTGCTGCGTTCGGCGCAGACTGGCGATCTCTACATCCAGATCCAGATCGAGACACCGCAGAAGCTCAGCAAGCGCCAGCGCGAGCTGTTGCAGGAGTTCGAGCAACTCTCGTCCCAGGAGAATAATCCGGAATCGACCGGCTTCTTTGCCCGGATGAAGGAATTCTTCGACGGCTGATCTGCGGCCGTTACCCACCAAAAAAAAGCGCCGCCGTCTTTCGGGACTGGCGGCGTTTTTCGTTCGTATCAGCCAGTAAAACCGCCCGCATCAAGATATTGCCGTTCCTCCGGCGTCGTTTCCCGCAGCAATATGTCGTTGCGATGCGGAAAGCGGCCAAAACGCGCGACGATATCGCGATGCTCTTCGGCATGGTGGAGATAAAGCCCGCCAAGCGGCCGGTTGAGCGTGCAGGCACGCTCCTGATCCTCGATGCTTTCCGAATGGGAAAAGGGCAGATAGAAAAAGACCCGCAAATCCTCGGTCACCGCCTGATCGTGGCCGCGATGGATGGCCTCGCTGGCGAACATGCGTGCCAGCGGATCGGTCGCATACATATGCGCTGTCTCGCGAAAGCAGTTACGCGGGAACTGATCCAGCAGAAGCATCAGCGCGAGGCTGCTTTCCGCACCGTCCAGCCAGCCATCCAATTCGCGCCTTGCAGCGGCAAAATGGGCATCGCGGAAACGGTCATGAAAGTGATCGTCGAAGGCGGCGTCCTTGTCGAACCACTTGTCCGGTCCTGCCTGCTTCCAGAAATCCACAATTTCGGCGGCAAGTGCGGCTGTATCGCTCTTCATGGGGTCTCCCTCATCAATAATGCGGCGGCCGGGTGATTGCGGGTGCGTCCAGCGACTGCTCCTCAAGGCTCAGGAACCTTTCCGTCAACCGGTCGAGCTTGGCGCGGGTCTGTTCCACCACCTTCCACTGTTCCGTCAGCTGGTCGGACAGTTCCTCTATAGTCTTGGCCTGATGCGCGATCGTTTCCTCAAGCGCAATGATCCGTTTTTCGGTTTCCGACGTCATATCGACCTCTCTTTCCCGCCCTTCCTTGGCCCTAAAAAGCTTCAAGTCAACCATATGCCGCTTCGGTGAACCGGATTCCTCACAGCGATCCCATCAACGCAGAAACGCCGGCGACATTTCCATCACCGGCGTTCCGAATATTTCGAGACCTGCTCAATCTTCTTCTACGAAAACCTCTTCGCGCTTTTTCTTCACGCTGGGCAGGAAGACAATGATCAGCACGGCCAGAGCAATAAACAGCAGGGTAGCGCTGATCGGTCGGGTGACGAAGGTCGTCGGATCGCCACGTGACAGGATCATGGCGCGTCGCAGGTTTTCCTCCAGCAGCGGCCCAAGCACGAAGCCCAGCAGCAGCGGCGCCGGCTCGCAGCGCAGCTTCACGAGCACATAACCAATGAAGCCGAAGAAGGCGACGGCGTAGAGATCGAAGACGTTGGAATTAACGCTGTAAACTCCGATGGCGCAGAAGGCCATGATGATGGGGAAAAGCACGTAATAAGGCACCGTCAGCAGCTTCACCCAAAGCCCGATCAGGGGCAGGTTGAGGATGACGAGCATCAGATTGCCAATCCACATCGAGGCGATGATGCCCCAGAACAGCGCCGGCTGCTCGGTCGCAACGTTCGGGCCGGGCACGATGCCCTGAATGATCATCGCACCGATCATCAGCGCCATCACCGGGTTTGCGGGAATACCGAGCGTCAGAAGCGGGATGAACGATGTCTGGGCACCGGCATTATTGGCGGATTCCGGACCGGCAACACCGGCGACCGCACCGTGTCCAAACTCCTCAGGATGCTTGGAGACGCGTTTCTCGACGGTGTAGGATGCGAAGGCAGCGAGAATTGCACCGCCGCCGGGCAGGATGCCCAGTGCCGAACCGATGACCGTACCGCGCAGCACCGGGCCAACCATGGCCTTGAAGTCTTCCTTCGACGGCATCAGGCTGCTGACCTTGGCGATCAGCACCGAGCGCGTGCGCTCGTTTTCGAGATTGCGCAGGATTTCGGCGATACCGAATACACCCACCGCCACCGCAACGAAATTCAGCCCATCGGCATATTCACGGATGCCGAGAGTGAAGCGTGGCGCTCCGCTGTAGATATCCGTGCCGACCAGACCGAGCAGCAGGCCAAGCACGACCATGGCCAGCGCCTTGACGATGGAACCATGGGCAAGCGCGATGGATGAGACGAGGCCGACGACCATCAGCGAGAAATATTCCGCCGCGCCGAATTCCAGCGCAATCGCCGTCAAAGGTGGTGCAAAGACTGCCACGAGAAAGGTGGAAACCGTGCCGGCGAAAAACGAGCCGATGGCGGCAATCGCAAGTGCGGCACCCGCCTTGCCCTTGCGCGCCATCTGGTAGCCGTCAATGGCGGTAACGGCGGATGAGGATTCCCCCGGCATGTTGATGAGGATCGCCGTGGTGGAGCCGCCATATTGCGCGCCGTAATAGATGCCTGCGAGCATGATGAGCGATGAGACGGGCTCAAGCTGAAAGGTGATCGGCAACAGCATGGCGATGGTTGCGGTTGCGCCGATGCCCGGCAGCACGCCAATCAGCGTGCCGAGCAGCACGCCAATCAGGCAGAAAAACAGGTTTGCCAGCGACGTGGCCGTGACGAAACCGAGAGCAAGATTATCAAGCAATTCCATTACGGCACCTCAAAATTTAAGCCAGGGGCCGAAGCGCTGGAATGGCAGGCCGAGACCATAATTGAACACAGCAACGGAAAAGACCGTGATGGCGGCGGAAATAATGACGGCCATGAGCGGGCTCATCTTGTGCGAGGCGAAGGCTGCGATAAGGGCGCTGAAAAAAAGCGCCGGTACGAAACCAAGCCCCCGGACCGTGAAACCGAAAAAGATCGGCGCGGGCAGGATGAAAAAAATCCCCCGCCAGGCGATTGCACCGAGGGCATCGCCCTGCACACGGGTGGCGCGAATGAATATTACCCCGCCAAGCAGGATCAGCACGATTGCCAGAACAAGCGGAAAATAACCCGGCCCCATGCGGAAGGCGGTTCCGATATCCAGCCCGAAAGACTGCAACGCGAAAAAAGCGCCAAAACCGATGAAAATTGCCCCACAGGCTGCCTCGGCAGGGTCAATGAAAAACGACTTCATGAAAGATGCCCCTCCACTGCGGCCGGCCCCACACCGTTCCGCGCGTTAAATTGACGGCAAGAAGCCGGCGGCAGGGTGCCGCCGGCAATTGCTTCAACCATCAGTCGGCATATTGGCCGGCGCCCTCGATCACAGGCTTCCAGCGGGCGATTTCGCTTTCAAGCTTGGTCTTGAGCGCTGCGGGCGTCGCATCGGCTTCTGGGGAAGGTGTGGTGCCAAGTTCGGCAAAACGGGCCGCCACGTTCTTGTCCTTCAGCGCGACTTGCAGCGACTTGGAGAGCTTTTCGTTGATCTCAGCCGGTGTACCCTTCGGCGTGTAGATACCGTGCCAGATACCCACCTCAAGCTTCGGCAGGCCCGATTCGGCAACTGTCGGTACGTCCGGCAGCACGTCGAGCCGTTTGGCCGAGGTTACGGCATAGGCTTTAACGGTCCCGCCCTGGATTTGCTTGGTGGTGTTGGTGGTCTGGTCGCACATGATATCGACCTGTCCGCCGAGCAGGTCGGTCATGGCCGGGCCTGTGCCCTTGTAGGGAACAGTGACCAACGGTGTCTCGATCGCGCTCATGAACAACATGCCGCACAGATGCGAAGCAGCACCGATGCCGGCATTGGCAACGGTGACCTTGTCCTTGTTAGCCTTGGCGTAGTCGATCAGACCCTTGAGATCCTTGGTTTCGAGCGTCTTGCGCGACAGAATGGTCATCGGCACTTCCGTGACCAGTCCGACATATTCGAAAGCGTTCAGGGTATCATAGGCGAGCTTGCGATAAAGCGTGGCGCTCGTCGCCATGCCGATGTGATGTAGCAGAACGGTGTAACCGTCCGGATCCGACGCCGCCACGCGGCCAGCGCCCAGCGTGCCACCAGCGCCGCCGACATTTTCGACAATGATCTGCTGGCCGAGATCCTTCGACATGGATTCAGCGACAAGACGCGCGACCGTATCTGTCGGGCCGCCGGCGGCAAAGGGCACGACCATGGTGATGTTGCGCTCGGGGTAGTTCTGAGCGGATGCAGAAAGCGCAAAAAGGGAAACGGCAGCGGCGGCAGCGAGGCCGGTAACTGTCTTCAGTATTTTCATCGATTCCTCCCGGATGAAAATGTTCGCCACTTCAGCCGCGCATGCTCCTCCATGGCGACCGGGGTGAGCCATTTGCGATCCGGGATTGCCGTTCAGCAACGGCGGTCTTGCGGCAAGGCGCGCTTTTATCGCCATCATGGGCAGCAATGGGTGGATTTCTACCCATACGGGCTCATCCATGGGTGGAAATCCACCCATCACACCTCTGTCATGTGCCGGTGGAGCTCGTATTTCTGCATTTTTTCGTAAAGCGTTTTGCGTGAAATGCCGAGGCTCTCATAGACGGATTTCAGATTTCCGCCGTGGGCGGCGATCGCGCGCGCAATAAGGCTTTTTTCATAAGCGGCGACCCTTGCGGCAAGCGCCGCCTTGCCATCGCCCTCAAATGGCAGCGAGGTTTCGGAGACATCGCTTTCCAGACCGAGAACGAAACGGTCCGCCGCATTGCGCAATTCCCGGACATTGCCCGGCCACTCACGCAGGGAAATGACTGAGAGTAGATGCTGCGGAACGTCCGTATCTTCCCGACCGTAACGGGCAGCAGCCTCCCGCACCAGATGCAGGAAAAGCAGCGGTATGTCGGCACTGCGCTGCGAGAGGGACGGCACGAGAATCGTCGCCACGTTCAGGCGGTAAAGAAGATCGGCACGGAACCGCCCTGCCGCGACTTCCTGCTCCAGATCGACCTTGCTGGTGGCGATGAAGCGGACGTCGAGCTCGACTGTTTCATTGGAGCCAAGACGGGTGATCACCCGTTCCTGCAACACGCGCAGGAACCGGCCCTGCAATTCAAAGGGCATGGAGCCGATCTCGTCCAGCAATATGGTGCCGCCGCGGGCATGCTCGAACTTGCCGTAGCGCGGGCGCAGCGCGCCGGGAAAAGCGCCAGCCTCGTGGCCGAACAGCTCGCTTTCGATCAGCGTTTGCGGAAGGGCGGCACAATTGATGGCGACAAAGGGCCGGTTGGCTCTGGCGCTGATATCGTGAAGTGCGCGCGCCACCACTTCCTTGCCCGCACCGGTATCGCCGACAATGAGCGTATCGGCATCCGTCGCACCGATGGCGCGAATGCGGTAACGCAGATCGACCATGACCTGGGTTCTGCCGGGCAGACGCGTTTCGAGATCGTCATGCTTGCCCGCCACCGCCTTCAGGCGGCGGTTTTCCAGCACCAGTGCCCGCCGGTCGTTGGCTCTTTTTATGATGCCGGCGAGATATTGCGGGGTGAAGGGCTTTTCGATGAAGTCATAAGCACCGTTGCGCATGGCATTGACGGCAAGCTGGACATCGCCATGGCCCGTCATCAGGATGACAGGTATTTCCGGGTCAAGTTCCCGCACCTTCTGCAGCAGCGTCATGCCATCCATGCCGGGCATCCTGATATCGCTGACCACGACGCCATCGAAGCTGTAGCCGATGAGTTCGAGCGCATGTTCGGCGCTTGCCAGCATGGTGACCGCAAAACCGGAAAGTTCCAGCGCCTGCGCGGTGGAAAAGCGCAGTTCCTCCTCGTCATCAATCAACAGAACCCGCGACATTGTCATTCCGCCGCCACCTCCACACGATAGGCTGCTGCCGGTAATTCGATCTCGAATTCCGCGCCGCCGTCTTCATGGTTTCTGACACGCAGTTGGCCGCCAAAATCCTTGATGATGTTGTAGGTGATTGAAAGGCCGAGACCGAGGCCACGCCCCACGCCCTTGGTGGTGAAGAAGGGATCGAAGATGCGCTCCGAAATCGCCGGAGGAACGCCCGGACCTCGGTCACGAATGAAAATCGACACCGTCTGACCGTGCAGCACGGCTTTCAAAGCGATGCGACGATCCTCGCGCCCTTCCACCGCATCGGCGGCATTGGAGATGATGTTGACCAGCACCTGCTGCAGCCGCACCGGCCCGGCCTTCACCGCAAGCGGCACCGGACCAAGATCAACATCCAGCACCGCATCGGCGGCCTTCAGCCGTGCTCCAACAATTTCCAGCGTATCGCGAAGGACAGCATCGAGCGCGACCGCAGCCATTTTCTCATTGGGTTTGCGGGCAAAATTTCTCAGATGCCTGCTGATAGAAGCCATGCGATCGATAAGGCCCGAAATACGCCTGAGGTTTTCCGTCACCTCTTCCAGACGTCCACGTTCCACGAGAAGAGAGGCGTTTTCCGCATAATTCTTGGCGGCTGCGAGCGGCTGGTTGAACTCGTGCGAAAGTGCTGCCGACATTTGCCCGAGCGCTGCAAGCTTGCCCGCCTGAACCAGGTCATTCTGCATCTTGCGCAATTGTTTCTCCGTCTGGCGGCGCTCGGCGATTTCGTGTTCGATCTCACGGTTCACCCGCGCCAGATCGGCTGTGCGCTCCTCCACACGCCGCTCCAGCTCCGCCTGAGCTTCGGCCTGGTGGGTTAGGCGTTCACGCACGCGCCGCCGTCTTTGCAGCATGGCGGCGACCACGGCAGCGGCAAGACACAGGCAGAGGATGATCGCGATCATCGCCGTCTTGACCTGCGTCCTGAGTGAGCCGGTATCCATCAGCACGCTGACCGTCCAGCCCGCGTCGGGCATCGGCTGCGACAGGACGAGGTATTCCCGGTCACCGTCGTTCTGGCTGATCGTCATCAACTGATGAGAGCCGAAATTGCCGTTTTTCAGCGGCAGTTCCTTCAGGTCGGCATTAGCGTAACGGCGGGATGCCGCCGTGCGCGCAAGCCTTTCCGGTGTCAGCGGCATCAGGCCGGAATAAAGCCACTGCGGCGTTCCGGTCATGAAGATGATGCCTTCCGGGTCCGATACGAGAATGCGGTTTTCACCGTCGCCGAACGACGCCTCTATGCCTTCAATATCGACCTTGAAGACGATGACGCCCTTGATCTCCTCGTTGAAGAGAATAGGCGCGGAAAAATAATAACCGCGCTTGTGGGAGGTGGTGCCTAGCGCAAAGAAACGCGACGGGAAGCCCTTGGCGGCATCCTGAAAATAGGGACGGTAGCTGAAATTCTCACCGACGAAGCTTGTGGGTCCATCATAGTTACTGGCGGCGATGGTCACTCCGTCCAGCGTGATGATGTAGATGTCGGAGGATTCCAGCAATGTATTGATGGATTTGAGATAGATATTGGCGCGCTGGCGCATCGCCTCATCCTGCGGATGCGCGACAAGCTCCTCAATGTCGTCGTGATCGGCGATCAGGGCGGGCAGCGGCTCGAAACGGCTCAAAAGCCCGCCAAGAGCCGAGACGGCCAGCCTGAGGGTGGTGCGGCCCTGATCGGAGACTTCGCCGAAATAGCTTTCCGCAATGATGCCGCTGCCCTTGGTCACGGCGCCGTAACCGAGGCCGAGGCTGAGCAGCGTCAATAAAATCCAGCGATATTTCACCGAAGCGCCTCTCCCCGTTGCAGGCACCAGACCTGCTCTCCCGAACAGAGTGTAGGAGGAGTGATCGGATTTTCCAAGTAACCGAAAAAAGCAGCTAAACGGCCCAAAAACAAAAAACCGGCCACGAGGGCCGGTTTTCCGTAAAGATTATTTCAGAAAGCTTATGCGCTTTCCTTCGGCGTCAGAACCTGACGACCGCGATACATACCGGTCTTCAGATCGATATGGTGCGGACGGCGCAGTTCGCCGGAGTTCTTGTCTTCAACGTAGGTCGAAGCCTTGAGACCGTCAGCCGAGCGGCGCATGCCGCGCTTGGACGGGCTTGTTTTTCTTTTTGGTACAGCCATTTTTGTTACTCCACTTTAGCGGCGAAACAACGTAACCGGCCATAACCAAAGGCCGAATGTCGGGTGTCTCGATATCGGAAATTTGGCGCGCTTATACATGCCCAAACGGGCTTTGACCAGCCCTGACGCGCATTTTTTCCGATTAAGCCGGTTTGCTGCGACGGGCGGGCGGCAGGCCTT
The DNA here is from genome assembly GCF_000381165.1 of Agrobacterium sp. 10MFCol1.1. Classification (NCBI taxonomy): domain Bacteria; kingdom Pseudomonadati; phylum Pseudomonadota; class Alphaproteobacteria; order Hyphomicrobiales; family Rhizobiaceae; genus Agrobacterium; species Agrobacterium sp. 10MFCol1.1. Next base: position 865,987 of record NZ_KB906072.1, read on the forward strand.
TGCAAATCATGCTTCACTTCCTATCAAAAACCATAAGTTCCCTAAAGTGGTTCATGTCCCTGAATTCACAGAAAGCTGGAGCGCGTATCTCGATTATCGGCGCTGCCGCACGCAGTTTTTCCAGCTCTTCATCCAGCATCGCCTGCCATCGCGGCAGGCACTCCGGATCGAACCAGCGCGTGACATAAGCCAGCGTAATATGGAATTGATAGGTGTCGTGATCGGGATGCCGATAACCGAAAGCTCCGGCAAATGTATCCCGCCACAGCGCAATGATCCGGTCGTCTTCGGCGGTGGCCCCCTTCAGCACCAGCCCCGTCGGCTTGAGACCAGTCACCTGCATATTGAAACCAGGCAGGCCCGGAAAATCCGCCAGACGATCGCAATAATACTCCGTCATCGTGTCGATCGGAGTATCGAGTCGCATGTCTTCCGGCCAGTAGGGAAATGCACGGCGATATTCGATAATGCCCTGAAATACCGTCATATGCAGGCTGGAAACCGGTGTGAAGGCCAGCTGCGATGCCTCGGGCATATCCAGAAGACGCTGGCGTGTCCCGATGATCGCGCTTTCGGTTTTCGACCCTTCAACGAGATGGCAGACCACGGTATTGCCCGGCTCGAGCAGGAATTCACCATCCGTATTATAGCGGCGACCCAGATGGCGCGGCGGCTGATCGTGGCTGGCAGCGGAAAAAGATTCCAGATCTTTTGAAACGAGCGGGGCGTGCATGGGGAACTCCTTTTGAGACGTTTCCCCTAATCTGCGCACGCAACAAACCAATGACACCAATCGGTCAATGGCCGGTCAATTCCCGTCAATGCGCCTCGTCCCAGTTGTCGGCCGCGCGGGCATCCACCTTGAGCGGAACCCTCATGGAAATAGCCGGCATGGCTGCATTTTCCATCACCGAGACGACGATGGGCAGTGTCTTTTCGATTTCCCCTTCCTCGACTTCGAAGATGAGTTCGTCATGTACCTGCAGCAGCATGCGGGCGGAAAGCTTTTCCGCCTCCAGCACCGGCTCGATACGGACCATCGCACGACGAATGATATCGGCTGCAGACCCCTGGATTGGTGCGTTGATGGCCGCACGCTCGTTGAAGGCCTTCATGGAAGGGTTGGACGAGCGGATTTCCGGATAATGCGCGCGGCGGCCGAAAATCGTCTCGACATAGCCGTTCTCGCGGGCGAAAGCCTTGGTCGCTTCCATGTAATCGCGAATGCCAGGAAAACGCTCGAAATATTTCTTGATATATTCGCCCGCTTCGGAGCGCGCGATGCTGAGCTGGTTGGCGAGGCCGAAAGCGGAAATACCGTAGATGATGCCGAAGTTGATGGCCTTGGCACGTCGGCGCACTTCAGACGGCATGCCTTCCACCGGCACCCCGAACATTTCCGATGCGGTCATCGCATGAATGTCGATGCCGTTTTCGAATGCGCTGCGAAGCTGCGGAATGTCGGCGACATGGGCAAGCACACGTAGCTCGATCTGGCTGTAATCGGCGGAAAGAAGCTTGTGTCCGGGTGTGGAGATGAAGGCCGTGCGGATCTTGCGACCTTCCGCCGTGCGCACCGGAATGTTCTGAAGGTTCGGCTCCGAGGACGACAGGCGCCCCGTGGTGGTGGAGGCCAGCGCGTAGGACGTGTGCACCCGTTTCGTCTGCGGATGGACATATCCGGGAAGCGCATCCGTATAGGTCGATTTCAGCTTGGTCAGCTGCCGCCAGTCGACGATCTTTCGCGGTAATTCGGCACCTTCCGCCGCCAGATCTTCGAGAACCTGCGCCGATGTGGACCATTGGCCCGTCTTGGTCTTGGAGCCGCCAGGCAGGCCCATCCTGCCGAACAGGATATCGCCGAGCTGCTTTGGCGATCCGATGTTGAAACGCTCGCCTGCCAGTTGGTAGACTTCCTCTTCGAAAGCAGCCGCCTTCTGGGCGAGTTCACCGGAGAGACGCGACAGGATCTGTCGGTCCACGGTGATGCCACGCTCCTCCATATGCGCCAGTACAGGCACCAGAGGGCGCTCCAGCCGCTCATACACACTGGTCAGCCGCTCTGCGGCAAGCCGGGGCTTCAGCACCATCCACAGCCGCAGGGTGACATCCGCGTCTTCGGCGGCGTAAGCGGTCGCCTTGTCAATATCGACGAAATCGAAGGTGATGCTCGACTTGCCCGATCCCGCCACGTCCTTGTAGGCGATCGGCGTGTGGCCGAGCCAGCGTTCGGAAAGCGTATCCATGCCATGCGTGGTTTTTCCCGCCTCAAGAACGTAGGAAATCAGCATGGTATCGTCGAAACTCTGCATGACGACGCCGTGGCGCTTCATCAGCAGGTAGTCATATTTGAGGTTCTGCGCGATTTTCAGAACGGCTTCATCCTCAAGAAGATCCTTCAAACGTGCCAGCGCCTCGGCAAACGGCACCTGTCCTTCAGCAAGCCTGATGCCATCGCTGAAAAGATCGCCACCGGAGCCGGTCTTGTGCGTCAATGGCACATAGGCAGCGCGGATATCGGTGCCTGAGGCATCCTTGCCGTTATCGGCAATCGCCAGCGAAAAACCGACGAGTTCCGCTTGCATGGGGTCGAGCGAGGTCGTTTCCGTGTCGAAGGCGACGACACCTGTTTCGCGGGCAGCGGCAACCCAAAGATCCAGCTCCGCCAGATCCCTGATCGTCGTATAGGCGGTCGTGTCGATCTTGGCGGCGGAGAAAACCGTCTGCCGTGCCGTGGCGAGATCGGTGGGCGCACTGCCCTCCCCTGTCACCTTCCGTGCCGGAGCGGTGGTTGACGCTGGCACAGCGGTCTTGTCATCAGCTGCGGCAACTGCAGGCGCGGCGTCGAGGTCTGGTCCATGGGCATCAGCGCCCCATTGCACCGGCACATTGGCGGCTTCTATGGCAGAGGCGTCGCTATCGGTGGCTTCAGCTACCCGGCGCGTCAGCGTCGTGAACTCCATCGCCTTGAGGAAAGCGATGAGTTTCGGGCCGTTCTGCGGTTCGAGCACCAGTTCTTCCAGAGACTGCTCCAGCGGCACATCGGTTCTGAGCGCCACGAGCTGTCTGGAAAGGCGGGCAAGCTCCGCGTTGGCGATGATGTTTTCGCGGCGTTTCTGCTGCTTGATTTCTCCTGCCCGCGCCAGCAGCGTGTCGAGATCGCCGTATTCTTCCAGCAATTGCGCGGCCGTCTTCGGCCCGATACCAGGAATACCCGGAACATTATCGGTGGAATCGCCGGTCATCGCCTGGAGGTCGATCATCTTTTCCGGGGCTACACCCCATTTTTCGACGACATCGGGAACGCCTATCTGCTTGTCCTTCATGGCGTCGTACATGTGCACATTGGCCGTGACGAGCTGCATCAGATCCTTGTCGGAAGAAATGATGGTGACATCGGCGCCAATCGCCTCCGCCTGACGGGCGTAAGTGGCGATGATGTCATCCGCCTCGAAGCCTTCCGTCTCGATGCAGGGAAGGTTGAAGGCCCGTGTCGCCTCGCGGATCAGGCCAAACTGCGGCACCAGATCTTCCGGCGGTGCGGTGCGGTTGGCCTTGTATAGATCGTACAGCTCGTTGCGGAAGGTTTTCGACGAATAGTCGAAAATCACGGCAAAATGCGTGGGCGTGACGCCGACATCAGTATTGCGCGCATCCTTCAGGAGCTTCCACAACATGTTGCAGAAGCCGGAAACGGCGTTGACCGGCAGCCCATCCGACTTGCGGTTCAGCGGGGGAATGGCATGGAACGCCCGGAAAATGAAACCGGAGCCGTCAACGAGGAAGAGATGATCGCCTTTTTTCATGGCGATATGGATAGCGCGGGGCCGTTTTGACGTCCACAGAAAGTTCAAACAACGCACCGCAAAGCGCATGGGGCTAAGCCGCTGGAGGCACCGGCAAAATTCGCGTGAACCTTACGAATTTGTAATAGATTTTCCCTTGAAAAGCCGCATTTGCACACACATTTCTTAGGGGACGGCGCCTGATCACGCCGTAGTCTGATTGTAGGCTCGTCCCCCGCCGCATCAGACCGGACAAAGGCCTTTCCCCCCTCTCCGGGCCTTTGTCCTCTTATATGACCGCCATGGCCGTCCCCTCCCGGCCATGGCGGTTTTTATTTGTGCCGGATTTCTGACTGGCATAAACATATCATGCGATATATATCCCACTATCGAAATCGCGCGATTGCGCCGACCAGATGCCAGACGGATTGATGAATGGGTTTTTCCCGGGACGAATCGGCGATCTATCTCGCCGCAAAAATGGCGAGGGAATTCACCATGGCGCTCCAGAAGAGAGCTGCCGCGCTGGGGTTTTCTCCTGGACAATTCCCCATCCTCATCGAACTGTGGCATGAGGAGGGACTGACGCAACGGCAATTGCTGGATAGAATCGACGTGGAGCAGGCGACGCTTGCCAATACGCTGTCCCGCATGGAGCGCGACGGGCTGATCGTGCGCAAATCCCACCCAAGCGACCGCCGCGCGCAGATCATCGAACTGACCCAGCGCGGCAGGGATCTCGAGGCGAACGCCATTGCCGCTTCCGAAGCCACGGAAGAAACGCTGCTGGCGGATTTCCGCCGTTTCGAAAAGCAGCTTCTGCTGGAATATATGCGCCGGGCGATCGACCGCGCCAAAAAAGCGAAATAGCATTTACAACTCGAAACGCTTTCTTTGCTCCTGGCCTTCTATCGCCTGCAGCTTCCAAGGTTTTGTTTCCGCGCAGTTTAGGCGGAAAACCACTTCGCACTTTTCCTGAACTGCTCTATCGTTCCGGCGGCTGCGCGCTTGCCGATTCAACGACACGTCAGCCCCTTGTTCCCACGCGATGCGCGATACCAGGATGTTTCGTCCATCGCCAGGTTACGACAGACATGACAGGATCAGCGATGACAGACGTTTCCACCATTCTTTCCACGGCCGACGATAACCTCACCTCCAGCCTCGAGCGATTGTTCGAACTGGTGCGCATCCCGTCCATTTCCACGGACCCCGCCTACAAGGCGGAGTGCCGCAAGGCGGCGGAATGGCTGGTCAGAACGCTTGAATCACTGGGCTTTGCGGCTTCCGTTCGCGATACGGCCGGTCATCCAATGGTGGTGGCGCATCACGACGCCGCGACAAAAGATGCGCCGCATGTGCTTTTCTACGGCCATTACGACGTGCAGCCGGTCGATCCGCTCAATCTTTGGGAAAACGATCCGTTCGAACCGGCCGTGAAAGATATCGGCGGCGGTCGGCAGGTGATCACCGGGCGTGGAACGGCTGATGACAAGGGTCAGCTGATGACCTTCGTGGAAGCCTGCCGGGCCTACAAGGCGGTCAATGGCAGTCTGCCCGTGCGCGTCACCATTCTTTTCGAGGGCGAGGAAGAATCCGGTTCGCCCTCGCTGAAGCCGTTCCTCGACGCCAATGCCGATGAGCTGAAAGCCGATTATGCACTGGTATGCGATACCAGCATGTGGGACCGCGATACGCCCGCCATCGCCGCCGCCCTTCGCGGCCTGGTCGGCGAGGAAATCACAATCACGGCGGCCGACCGCGACCTGCATTCGGGCCTTTTCGGTGGTGCGGCCGCAAATCCCATTCACATCCTGACCGATATTCTCGCCGGCCTGCATGACGAGACCGGCCGCGTGACACTTGCCGGCTTCTATGACGGCGTGGAAGAAACCCCCGCCAACATCAAGGCTTCCTGGGAAACGTTGGGCCGCACCGCCGAAGCCTTCCTCGGCGAAGTCGGCCTCTCGATTCCATCGGGCGAAAAGGGCCGCTCCGTGCTGGAGCAGACCTGGGCGCGGCCAACGGCGGAAGTCAACGGCATCATCGGCGGCTATACCGGCGACGGCTTCAAGACGGTTATCGCCGCAAAAGCCTCTGCTAAAGTGTCCTTCCGTCTCGTCGGAGAGCAAGACCCGAAAGCGGTCCGCGAGAGCTTCCGGAACTATGTCCGCTCCAAAATTCCAGCCGATTGCTCGGTGGAATTTCACGAGCATGGTGCATCGCCGGCTATCCAGCTTTCCTATGATTCGCCAGTGCTGACGAAGGCGAAAAACGCGCTTTCGGAAGAGTGGCCCAAACCTGCCGTCGTGATCGGCATGGGGGGCTCGATCCCCATCGTCGGCGATTTCCAGAAGATGCTGGGCATGGATTCGCTGCTCGTCGGTTTCGGCCTTACCGATGACCGCATTCATTCGCCGAACGAAAAATATGACCTGCAGTCGTTCCACAAGGGCATCCGCTCCTGGATCCGCATTCTCGACGCCCTTTCCGCGAAGTAGTCAAAAAGAAAGGAGGCGCCGGTTACCCGATGCCTCCCCGTTCTCTTATATTTTGGTGGTTCAAAACAAAAAGGCCGGGCAAGCCCGACCTTTCCATCCGTTTTTCGTCAGTGCCAGTACATCCGTGGTCAAAGCGTTCAAACGGTCCGATGCTCCAGAGCGCGCCAACAAAGTCGACGCTGCTTTTCACGATCAGGATCGGCTGCTTTGGTTAATCTTTGGTTAACGCAACAACAGCGGCACTTTAAAAGCACCAGCCTGACAATTCCGTGCGGAGCACTGTTGAACCCTATATTGGTATGCACTCCAGCTTTTTCAAGAGCGGCCGGACCCGGTACACCTTCCAAAAGAAAAAGGCCGGAAAAATCCGGCCTTTCATATTCATGCGAATGACCCGTTCAGGCCAAGCCGCTTATCAGGAAGCGACGAGCTCGCCTGCAGACATCTTGCCCGAGCGACGGTCCTGCGTCAGCTCGTAGGAGAGCTTCTGACCGTCGTTGAGGGAGGTCATACCAGCGCGCTCAACGGCGGAGATGTGAACGAATACGTCCTGCGAACCGTCGTCAGGCTGAATGAAGCCGTAGCCCTTGGTTGCGTTGAACCACTTTACTGTACCAGTCGCCATAACGATTTCCTTCCGTTGGCAAATTGTATTTGCACTGCGCGCAGTGCGGTCTTGGGTCGAATTTGAAGGAAAGATCGTCGTGTGCACCTAAAAAAGGCGCCGAAGCTCTGGTCGTCAAACAAATATCGATGCGCGAACACCTAGGTTGGAAGGGCCTGAAAGTCAAGTTTCTTTGAAAAAGCCCGGCGATTTTTGTGAAGCGTCGGCAAATGAAAGTCGCGGGAAACAAGGCCTTAAACAGCAAAAACCCGGCGCGGGAGGAGGTGCGCCGGGTTCTTGAAACTGACTGACAATTGGGAGGAGGAGTATTGTCAGTCCAATCGGGCGACGCTGGGAGGAGGAGTGCGTCGCTTCGATGATTTGAAGATACAGGATCTCCGCTCAAAAAACAGACGTTTCATCGCAGCGCAGCATTGCATAAAACGCATAGCTATTTCGCGACACCTTGAAGCCTCTTGGCATACCGCCTAATAAATACGCATGACCATCGAATCCGTCAGAGCGTTTTTCACCGAGAATTCCCCCGAAGTGACCGTTATCGAAACGGAAACGAGTTCGGCGACAGTCGCTTTGGCTGCCGAAGCGCACGGCGTCGATCCCGACCAGATCGCCAAAACGATCTGCCTGAAGGCGGGCGACACAATTCTTCTCGTCGTTGCCGCCGGCACGAAGCGGCTCGACAATCGTAAATTCCGCGATCATTTCGGCGCCAAGCCGCGCATGCTGGGGGCGGAAGAAGTCGTTGCGGTTACCAGCCATCCCGTCGGCGGCGTGTGTCCTTTCGGATTGCCTTCGCCCCTTCCGGTGTTTTGCGACATATCCCTGAAAAACTATCCCGAGGTGGTTCCGGCAGCGGGTGCCACCAATGCGGCGGTGAGGATTTCGCCTGACATGATGGCGCGACTGACGGGAGCGGAATGGGTCGACGTCTGCCAATGACGCCGATTTGATCCGGCGAGGACTTAACCCCGCCTTAAATTGCCGCATTTAAACTCTTCATCCTGGATTAAGGATCGCGCAGGCATAGAAGCCTGAAGTGCGAATGGTTTCGCGAATATAAGGAGCGACTTCGGCTGGATGGCAGGCAAGGGTAAATCACGCGATCGGGTAGAGCCTTCCTTCGGGGATTTCCACGAATCCGGTGACGATCTGCGTCTTGATGCCAGCGAGCGCATTGGCGGAACCGCAAAGCAGCCCGCCAGAAAACCGAAGTCCACATCCGGCCGCGCCAAACCGCAAAAAAAGGAAAAGCGCACACGCAGTTCCGGCGGTGGCGCAACAGGCTTTATCCGGTCCCTCGTTTACTGGTGCATCGTGCTCGGCATCTGGGGCGGTATCGGCGTTGCCGGTCTTGTCCTTTATTACGGCGCGCGCATGCCGAGTGCCAGCAGCTGGACCATTCCCGAACGCCCTCCGAATGTGAAGATCGTTTCGGTGAACGGCGGCGTGCTTGCCAATCGCGGCACCACGGGTGGCGAGGCTCTCGCGCTTGAAGACATGTCGCCCTACCTTCCACAAGCGGTCATGGCGATCGAAGACCGGCGGTTCTATTCCCATTTCGGTGTGGATCCGCTCGGCCTGGCCCGCGCCATCGTGACCAATGTGATGACGGGACGAACAGTGCAGGGCGGCTCGACGCTGACGCAGCAGCTGGCAAAAAACCTGTTCCTCTCACAGGACCGGACGCTGGAGCGCAAGGTACAGGAAGTGCTGCTGGCCTTCTGGCTGGAGCATAAATACACCAAGGACCAGATCCTCGCGATGTATCTCAACCGCGTTTATTTCGGTTCCAACGCCTTTGGCGTCGAAGCCGCTTCCAGACGCTACTTCAACAAATCCGCGCGCGACGTCAATCTTGGCGAGGCGGCAACGCTTGCCGGACTTCTCAAGGCCCCCTCGCGCCTTTCACCGGCGCGCGACCCGCAGGCAGCGGAGGAGCGGGCGCAGGTCGTTCTGAGATCCATGCGCGATGTCGGGTTCATCACCGATGACGAGATCAAGACCGCGATGTCGCAGCCGCCGACCAAGGCCAAACGTTTCTGGTCCGGTGCCGAACATTACGCTGCCGATATGGTGATGGAGGAAGTTCGTGGCCTGATTGGCGACTTCAAGCAGGACATCGTCGTCGATACGACCATCGACCCCAATCTTGAACGCGACGCCGAAAAAGCACTGACCCATGTTCTGCAGGGTGATGGTAAAAAGCAGGGCGCTTCGCAAGCGGCTCTCGTTTCCATCGATGGCACAGGCGCAATCCGGGCCGTGGTCGGCGGGGCGGATTATGCCGAAAGCCAGTTCAACCGGGCCGCCAAGGCGAAACGGCAACCCGGATCGGCGTTCAAACCCTTCGTATACGTCGCCGCGCTCGAATCGGGTCTGACCCCCAGTACCATTCGCAATGACGGGCCGGTCCGCATCGGAAACTGGACACCGGAAAATTACGAGAAGAAATATCGTGGCGAAGTGACGCTTGCCACTGCGCTTGCCAATTCTCTGAACACGATCGCCGCGCAGCTGGTGATGGAAGTCGGTCCTGAGCGGGTGACGCAGGTGGCGCATCGCATGGGTATCGAATCGGAGCTTCAGAACAACGCCTCCATCGCACTCGGCACCTCGGAAGTGTCACTGATGGAGCTGACCGCCTCCTACGCTCCCTTCATGAATGGCGGCTACAAGGCGACGCCGCATATCGTCAAACGCATCTCCGATGCCGACGGCAAGGTGCTTTATGAAAACAGATACGACAACCCGCCGCGCGTGCTGAGCGAGGAAATCGCCGCGACGATGAACGGCATGTTGTCGCGCGTCATCACCGAAGGAACAGGGAAAGCCGCCCGCCTCCAGGGTTGGCAGGCAGCGGGAAAATCCGGCACGACACAGTCTTTCCGCGACGCGCTTTTTGTCGGCTACACAAGCAATCTGACAACGGGCGTCTGGTTCGGCAATGACGACGGCACATCGATGAAAAAGGTCACCGGCGGTGGCTTGCCTGCGAAGGCCTGGAAAGATTTCATGACCGCCGCCCATTCCGGGCTCTCGCCCTCGCCGCTCTTCGGTCTCGGCGCAGGCGGCGTGCCGCCGCTTGGGGAAATACAGCAACCGGCGCCCGAGAGCGCGCCTTCCTCCATCGGCGACATCATTTCCAATGCTCTCGGCGGCGGCGGAACGACAAACACTCGAGCCTATCCCGAAGCGCCCGTTTCGCCAAACGCTGGTCAGCCGGGCGTTCCCATGCCGCCTGGAAACATCCCTTCCCGCGATATCGAACCCGGCTATTCAGCCGACAATGGACCTGTGCCGCCAGCCGATATCGACGGCCGGGCGCCGGCAACTTCCGGGCCGAAGCAGACGACCCTTCTTGATATTCTGATGGGAAATTAATTGCCTTTTGGGTAATCGGCTCGCCGGTTACCGGGCAAGCGATGGGCAGGCAACGATCCTGTCGCCTTTCCCGCAAATACTCAATTTTCCAAAGACTTGATTACACCGAATGGGCAACCAACGCAGCCAAAAGCGGAGACCGCGCTTGTGTTTGCAACATATGCGTGCATCCACGTTAACCGTAGATTGCTATTTGCGCAAAAACGATTACATTTCGGATGACTTTTTACGGTAAATGAATTATTAATCGTTCATATAAATAAATTTTCTTGTTTCAAAATAACTTTTCAGGGCTTCATATTATGCTGGGTACTAAAAGCTCATCGCATGCCGTGTTTTACGGCGCCCCTTATCCTGCGTCTGTCACTTTCGACGCGGCGGAAACGCAACCTTCCATTTCAGAAACCAACACATCGGTGTTCCTGCGCAGCCAGTTTGTGCTCAAGAGAACGATCGACATTGCAGGGGCGTCCATCGCCCTTGTCGCACTCGCGCCCGTATTGCTGACCGTCGCGGCGCTGGTCAAACTCGACAGCAAAGGGCCGGTCCTGTTCTCACAAGTCCGTTGGGGCATGAACGGGCGAAAGATCAGGGTCTATAAATTTCGCTCGATGCGGACTGAACTGGGCGATGCCACCGGCGTGGCGCAAACGGTAAAGAACGATCCGAGGATAACCCGGATCGGCGCCGTGCTTCGCCGCACAAATGTCGACGAGCTGCCACAGCTCATCAACGTCTTGAAAGGCGACATGTCGCTGGTGGGTCCGCGCTGCCATGCGATCGGCATGCTGGCCGCCGGCCGTCTTTATGAGGAACTTGTTCCCCACTACCACCTGCGGCACCGGATGCGGCCAGGCATTACCGGTCTTGCCCAGATGCGGGGTTTGCGCGGCCCGACGGATCGCAGTGACAAGGCGCGTGCCCGCATCGTGTCCGATCTTTATTACGTCGACAATTTTTCCGTCTGGCTGGATATCAAGATCATGATCGGAACGGTCATTTCCGAATTGCGCGGCGGCAAGGGTTTCTGATCTTTCAGAAATCAGACAGATAGAATCAAAAAAGCCCGGCAGCGATGCCGGGCTTTTCTTATGAAATCACCATTTCCGTCAGTTTATCGGCACGGGAGCCGCAGCCGGATCCGGCAGCGGCGCCGGGTTTGCCGACAGCGTGCGCAGATAAGCGATGAGATCGGCGCGTTCCGTCTCCTTCTTCACACCCGCAAAGCCCATGGCCGTGCCGGGAACGTGTTTCTTGGGAGCTTCGATGAAGTAGCTGAGATGATCGTAATCCCAGTGCACGGAACCGCCCTTGGAGAAATCCTTCATTGCTGCGGAGTAGCTGAAACCCGCATGGCTGGCGATCGGCCGGTTGACGATATCGAAGAGATTGGGGCCGACCTTGTTTGCACCACCACTCTCTCCGGTATGACAGCTCGTACACTTCTTGAAGACCGCCTCACCCTTGGCAGCATCCGCGCTGGCGAGCAATTTCGCAATCGGAGTTGCCGCTGCAGCGGGTTCGCCTGCAGCCTCGCCGCCGCTCGCTTCCGCGACGATGGCGTAACCTTCCTTTTCCGGGGTGGGCGCATGAAAAATGCCCTCAGACGCAATTGACACCGACATCAGAACGAAAACCGTGCCCAGCAACGCCCCAACGCCCATATTTACATAAGAATTCATCTATATGCGCTCCCTCGCATCCGCTCCATATAACCGGGCATCTTGAAATTATTCAAAAGCTATGGCTTTTGCACAGCCTGCGCAACTTGAATAATATTCCCCACTCCGTGACGTTTTGACACTTTTCGGTTGGGATTTGAAGGGTGTCGGATGAAGAATCGGGAATTCGAGAAAGCTGTCGTCCTTATACCGGCGCGGATGGCATCGACACGGCTTCCGGGCAAGCCTCTCGCGGATATTGGCGGCAAACCGATGATTGTGCAGGTTGCACTCAGGGCGCGTGAAGCTGGCGCGACGCGCATCGTCGTTGCAGTCGATGACGAGCAGGTATTTTCAGCCGTTAAAAATGCCGGTTTCGACGTAATGATGACGCGCGATGATCACCAATCCGGTTCGGACCGCATTTTCGAGGCGCTGCAGAAGGCCGACCCCTATGGCAACGCCGAATATGTCATCAATGTTCAGGGCGACCTTCCGACCATCGAAGCGGAAACGATCCGCGCCTCGTTGCGCCCGTTGGAAAATGCCGCCGTCGACATTGCCACGCTGACGGTGGAGATCACCGACGAGGAAGAAAAGACCAATCCGAACGTGGTGAAAGTGGTTGGCAGCCCGCTTTCCGAGACGCGATTGCGCGCGCTTTATTTTACCCGCGCGACTGCGCCCTATGGCGACGGACCGCTTTATCATCACATCGGCCTTTATACCTATCGCCGCGCCGCCCTTGAAACGTTCGTGAGGCTTCAGCCTTCGCCACTCGAGAAGCGCGAAAGGCTGGAACAATTGCGCGCGCTGGAAGCGGGCATGCGTATTGATGCCGAAATCGTTCACTCCGTGCCGCTTGGCGTTGATACGCCGCACGATCTCGAAAAAGCCCGCACTATTCTCGCAAACCGAACCCTCTGATGGATAATTCCATGACCTTGAGCACAAACCGCATTGCCTTTCAGGGCGAATTTGGCGCGAATTCCGACATGGCATGCCGCGACATGTTCCCGGATATGGAGCCGTTGCCGTGCCCGACATTCGAGGATGCTTTCAATGCCGTCGAAAACGGCGAAGCCGATCTCGGCATGATCCCGATCGAGAACACGCTGGCCGGTCGCGTTGCAGATATCCATCATCTGCTGCCGGAATCACGCCTTCACATCATCGGTGAATATTTCATGCCGATCCGCTTCCAGCTGATGGTTATACCGGGCGTGAAGAAAGACGAGATCCGCACCGTTCACAGCCACATCCACGCGCTTGGCCAGTGCCGCAAGATCATCCGTTCCAACGGCTGGAAGCCAGTCGTTGCCGGCGATACGGCTGGAGCGGCGAGACTGGTTTCTGAAAAGGGTGATCGCAGCATGGCAGCGCTTGCACCGCGTCTTGCCGCCGGTCTCTACGGCCTTGATATCATGGCTGAAAATGTCGAGGATTCAGAAAACAACATCACCCGTTTCGTAATTCTTTCGCGCGATGAGAACTGGGCCAAACGCCAGTCCCAAGGCGAAGCACCAGATGAAACCATCGTCACGACCTTCGTGTTCAATGTCCGCAACATTCCGGCGGCGCTTTATAAGGCAATGGGCGGTTTCGCGACGAATGGCATCAACATGACGAAGCTGGAAAGCTACCAGCTCGGCGGAAGGTTCGTGGCAACGCAGTTCTATGCCGATATCGAAGGCCATCCGGATGACGAGCCGGTGCGGCACGCGCTGGACGAGCTGCGCTTCTTTTCCGAGAAGGTCCGAATTCTCGGCGTCTACAAGGGTCATGCGATGCGCGGCAAGCTCAACCAGAGCTGAGCCTGCCGCAAATCTTCATTTCGTCCATTCCACCCAGTCGCGCATCAGCCGGTGCGCGATGGCACCGCCCGGAGGCGCGGAAAAGCCCTCGCCCGCAGCAGCCTCCAGCATCGTGGCAACCTCCGCCCGCGTGAACCAGCGGCAATCCTCCAGCTCGATCTCATCGCGGGAAATATCGAACGAGAGAGCCTCGGCATAACAGCCGATCATCAGCGTGTGCGGCATCGGCCAGGGCTGGGAAGCGTGATAGCGCACGCGGCCGATTTCGACGCCGGATTCTTCATGCGTCTCGCGGCGCACGGCCTGCTCGATCGTTTCGCCCGGCTCCACGAAACCGGCGAGGCAGGAATACATGCCCGGCGCAAAATGCGCGCCGCGTCCGAGCAGGCAAAGATCGCGCTCGATATCGATCGTCATCATGATGACAACGGGATCGGTTCGGGGAAAAATAGTGTGATTGCAGGCGGCGCATATGCGCTTGTAGCCGCCGATACGCAATTCCATCGTGCCGCCGCACCGTCCGCAGAAGCGGTTGTCGGCATTCCAGTGCGTAAGGCTGACGGCCTGGGCAACCTCGCTCAGCAATTCCTCATCGAGAAGATGATCGCGATAAAGGGTGCGGGCATCGGCCAGCTTGTAGTGGCTCGCCAGCGTGTCTTCCGTGACGGCCACCGGCACCGCAATTCTCGGTTCGCCGGTTTCGCGGTATCCAAGCAGAACGGCATTGTCGAAATCCGGCTGCAATTCCGCCAGCTCATAGGCGGAAAACAGGGGATCTATGACCTGTTCGTCATGTTTCAGGACAAGCCGGTTGCCGGAGAAGGCAAAAATATGGGTGCCATCGACTTTCAGCGCATCGGCAACGCAGTCTTCTGTCCGCTTTTCGGCGAATCGGTTGAGGGCGTTCTTGGAAAAGGCTGTCAGCAGGCTTGCTTCGGGGTGGGGAGCAGTGGTTTCGAAAATAGTCATTGATATCATCAGAGCGCGCCGGATATTTTTTTCATCAAGGATTCCTTTTCGCCCGGGCCATAGGGCACTGGCGTCCCGTGACCCCAGATTGGGCCGGGCCAGCAGGTGTCGCCTTCGTTGCGGGCGATAATATGGACGTGAAGTTGCCGGACGATATTGCCCAGCGCGCCGACATTGATCTTGGTGGCCCCGGTAACGTCCTTCAGCGCGGACGCGACGAGATTGGTCTCGAACGTCAGCACGGCCTGATCGAGCGGAGTAAGATCGAACAGCTCGCTGGCGCCGCCTCTCTGTGGCACCAGCACCAGCCAGGGCCAGCGGCTGTCGTTCTGCAAACGCAACTCGCATAGTCCCAAACGCATTACAAGCGCACTGTCGCGCGCCAGCCTGTCGTCCAGCCGGAATGTCTCCAAGGCGTCCTCCATGTTTGTTTTCATTGTGATAGCAGTTTTTTGAAGGCTTGGCTTGCATTTGCTTTCGATATTGCCGATATGTGGCCCCGGGAGGTTGGTGGTGGACGAGCCACTCGCCAACCGGGTCAGGTCCGGAAGGAAGCAGCCCTAACGAGCCAGGCACGGGTCGCCGTGCCAGCCTCCCACCCTTTTTAAATTCCGCTCAGCTTTCGCCGGGCCGGTTCAGCCTGAAAGCGGCCCCTGCGTATCGGCATGATGTGCAGACTTTAGAGGAATAGAGCGTGCCTGATGCGTCCAATGGGACGCACGGCGCTCTAGGACAAACTGGCAAAATAAACTGGCGAGGCGATGAGCGACACCTTACCCACCACATCAAGCGAATCCCCGGGCGGGACCGGCTACCGGGTACTGGCACGCAAATATCGTCCGAAGGATTTTTCCGATCTGATGGTCGGCCAGGAGCCGATGGTCCGCACGCTGACGAATGCGTTCGAGACCGGCCGCATCGCGCAGGCCTATATGCTGACCGGCGTTCGCGGTGTGGGCAAGACGACCACCGCGCGTATTCTTGCCCGTGCGCTGAACTACAAGACCGACACCATCGACAAACCGACCATCGACCTGCGTATCCCCGGCGAACATTGTCAGGCGATCATGGAAGGCCGTCATGTCGACGTGATCGAGATGGACGCTGCCTCCCATACCGGTATTGACGACATTCGCGAGATCATCGAGCAGGTGCGTTACCGCCCGGTTTCGGCGCGCTATAAAGTCTATATCATCGACGAAGTGCACATGCTCTCGACGCAGGCCTTCAACGGTCTTCTTAAGACGTTGGAAGAGCCGCCGGAGCATGTGAAATTCATCTTCGCAACCACTGAAATCCGCAAGGTTCCGATCACCGTGCTGTCGCGGTGCCAGCGCTTCGACCTGCGCCGCATCAGCGCCGCCGATCTCGTCGGCCTGTTCACTGCCATTGCCGGCAAGGAAGGTTTCGAGGCCGAACCGCAGGCGCTCTCAATGATTGCCCGCGCGGCTGAGGGTTCCGCCCGTGACGGTCTTTCCCTGCTCGATCAAGCGATCGCCCATGGCGGCGGACGCGTGGAAGCCGAGGCGGTGCGCGGCATGCTGGGTCTTGCCGACCGGGCGCGCATCGTCGATCTTTTCCAGCACATCATCAAAGGCGATGTCGCGGCGGCACTTTCGGAATTCAACGGTCAATACGAGGCAGGCGCCAACCCCGTCGTCGTGCTGAACGACCTTGCCGATTTCACTCACCTCGTCACCCGCATGAAATATGTGCCGGATGCGGCGGAAGATCCCTCGCTTTCCGAGATCGAACGCGTGCGTGGCGCGGAATTTGCCGAGACAATCGCCGTGACTGCGCTGTCGCGTATCTGGCAGATGCTGCTCAAGGGTATTCCGGAAACTGAAAATGCCTCACGTCCTGCGGGTGCGGCCGAAATGGTGTTGATCCGCCTTTCGCACGCCGCCAATCTTCCGGCACCGGAAGACGCGGCGCGACGCCTGCTCGAACTTTCCAACAGCGAGGGCGGCTATTCCAATGGCGCGCCTTCGGGTGGCGGCAATGGCGGAGGTGCGCGGGCCTATTCCTCAGGACAGACAGTGGCCGCAGGAAGACCTGTGGAGCTTTCCGCCCAGAGGCCGGCAAGCTCGCAGCCTTCGACCATGCTGCGCGCCGTGCCTGACAGCCGCCCGCAGGAAATGCAGGTCGCGGCACCGAAAACCGAAGAACGGCCGGAGCCGAAGGTTCCCGTCAACTCTCTTCAGGACATTGCCGACCTGTGCCAGAAAAATCGCGATCCCGTCATGCGGGCGAAGGTTCGCAACTTCGTGCGGCTGGTGCGGCTGGAGCCGGGCCGGCTCGACATGCGCCTCGGCGATGGCGCACCCGGATCGCTCCCCGGCGAGCTTGGTGTGAAGCTGAAAGAGTGGACCGGTATCCACTGGATCGTCAGCCTTAGCAAGGAACAGGGTCAGCCGACGCTGGTTGAAGCAGAGGGGAGTGCGCGCGACGCCCGCCTCGTGGATGCGAGGCAGGACCCTGACGTGGCAGCCATTCTTCAACAGTTTCCAGGTGCAAAAATCACCGACGTGCGCATTCGCGTCACCCAGCAGGACGAGCCGGACGAGATCGCCCCGCCGCCTTCGGTTGCCGAATCGAGCGAGGGCGACATCCTTCCCGGCGACGACATCGAATTTTAATACATAACAAAAACAGGAGTTTGGCACATGCGCGACATCATGGGCATGATGGGCAAGGTCAAGGAAATGCAGGCCAAGATGGAAAAGATGCAGGCGGATATCGCCGCGCTTGAAGTCGAAGGCAAGTCCGGCGGCGGTCTCGTCACCGTGAAGCTGAATGGCAAGGGCAGCCTGCTGGGCCTGAAGATCGATCCGTCTCTCTTCAAGGAAGACGACGTCGAAATTCTCGAAGACCTGATCGTCGCCGCCCACAATGACGCCAAGGAGCGCGCCGAGGCCATCACCGCTGAAAAGACCAAGGAAATCACGGCTGGCCTGCCGATCCCGCCCGGCATGAAGCTGCCGTTCTGATATTCTTACGAATTCAGACTTCCAGCATGGCGCGGAACCGGCTCGCAAGCGGGGTGCCGAGATATGCGGCACGTTCGTCCCTGGTAAGCTGCATGGGGCGGAAGCGCTCGAGAATGACCGGTATGGGCAGCTTCGTTCCCTGATAGGGTTCGAAAGCAATGCCTTCACCGGCGCTGAGCATTCCACCTTTCAGAACCCGGCAATAAAAGCCCGGCTGACCCGCCTGCCGAAAACGCGGCGCGAAGCCGGGATCGCCGAGCCGGGCTGACAGGGTGGCGCAGGGAATGCGGGCGGCGGTCACTTCCAGCACCACTTCCTCGGCTGAAAACCTGTCGCCGACATGCAGTTTTGCACTATCGACACCTTCCAGAACCAGATTTTCCCCAAAAAATCCGGGCTCAACCACAAAACCCAGCGTACGCGACCAGAAATCGAGATCGGCAGAGCCCATGGCGTAAATCGCCTGATCCGGCCCGCCGTGATGTTTACGATTGCAGACAGCGTCGCTGACAATGCCTTGCGCATCGACCATCACCGCGCCCTGCACAGCATGTTTGAAAATACCCGTCTTCGCCGTCTTTCCCGGCAAGGCCTTCGCCTCGCCCCGGCACACTGCCCGTATTTTCATGGACTGCCCTTCGCGCTTCATGATTCCCGTTTCTAGATTTATGCAGTAGAAAGCGCTCATGGCAAAACGAGTCACCGGTCCCGAAATCGAAAAACTGATCCAGCTGCTTGCAAAAGTGCCGGGGCTTGGGCCTCGCTCGGCGCGGCGGGCGGCGCTGCATCTCATCAAGAAGAAGGAACAGCTTCTTGGACCGCTGGGCCACGCGATGGGTGAAGCCTATGACAAGGTGAAGATCTGCTCGTGCTGCGGCAATGTCGATACCATCGATCCCTGCACGGTCTGCGCCGATGATAGACGTGACCAGTCGGTCATCATCGTGGTGGAAGACGTGTCGGATCTGTGGGCGCTGGAGCGAGCAGGCGCCATGAATACCGCCTATCATGTGCTTGGTGGCACGCTGTCGCCGCTCGATGGCGTCGGGCCGGAAGATTTGAACATCAAGGGACTGATCGATCGCGTCAGCGCCGGCGGTATTCGCGAGCTCATCATCGCCGTCAATGCGACGGTGGAGGGACAGGCAACAGCCCATTACATCACCGACCGCCTGGCCGATCTCGGCATCAAGATCACCCGCCTTGCACATGGCGTGCCTGTTGGCGGCGAGCTGGACTATCTCGACGAGGGCACATTGACGGCGGCGCTGCGCGCTCGCACAACGATCTGACGCCTTCTTTCCCTGTCCGTCACTCGAAGAGGAGACCGAATGCGAAACCGATTTGATTCTTTGTTTTGGCGCATTTCCAGACGGAAAACCGGCCTCCACTTTTCCTGGAAAAGCCTCAAGGCATTGGCCGCCATTCTTTCCGTTTTTTCAGCAACGGCCGCTCTGGCGCAATCCGCGCCGACAGGTGCCGCTGCTGCCCGGTACGATGCCGATTTCAATGCGTGGCTGAAAAAGGAAATCTGGCCGGAAGCGCGCAAGGCGGGAATTTCGCGAAAGACGCTGGAGGCTGCGCTGAGCGGCCTTTCCATCAACTGGAGTCTGCCTGATCTCGTCATCCCCGGCCAGAAGCCGCCGAAGGAACAGAGCCAGAGCCAGGCCGAATTTTCATCGCCCGGCGCTTATTTCTCCGAAAAACGATTGCAGGGGCTTGCCGCCACCGGCCGCTCTCTGGCCGCGACGCATGCCGCCACCCTTCGCCGGATCGAAGCCAAATATGGCGTGCCCGGCGATGTCGTCGTGGCGATCTGGGGCCGCGAATCCGGTTTCGGCCGTGCGAAACTGCCGCATTCGGTTGTCGATGTGCTGGCGACGAAAGCCTATATGTCGACCCGCAAGGAGATGTTCCGCACCGAGCTGATCGATGCGCTGAAGATTGTCGAAAGCGGCGATATTGCGCCCTCGCGCATGATGGGGTCCTGGGCAGGCGCGCTCGGTCAGCCGCAATTCATGCCGTCGAGCTATCTCAAATATGCCGTTGATTTCGATGGCGACGGCCACCGCGATATCTGGAACTCCGTGCCGGACGCATTGGCATCCATAGCGAACTATCTTTCGCAGCGCGGCTGGCAGAGGGATCGCGACTGGGGCTTCGAAGTGTCTATACCCGGCAACGTCTCCTGCGCCCAGGAAGGCCCGGATCTTGCCCGGCCGGTGAGTGCGTGGGCGAAGATGGGGATCACCCGCATTTCCGGAAAGGCCTTTCCATCCAATGACCTCTCCGCCGACGGCATGATGCTTGTGCCGGCCGGGCGGCACGGGCCGGAATTCGTGGTGACGCCGAATTTCTACGTCATCAAGGAATACAATAATTCCGATCTCTACGCGCTGTTCATCGGCAATCTCGCCGACCGCATCTCCCATGGGGCTGGGCCGTTCAAGGGCGAATGGGGCAACGTCGGATCGATGTTGCGCTCCGACGTCCTTGCCATGCAGAAGGCACTGGTCGCCAAGGGCTATGATGTCGGCAAGGCGGACGGGCTGGCCGGCTTCAAGACACGCCGGTCACTGGGCGACTGGCAGGCGAAAAACGGTCTGTCACCGACCTGCTTTCCCGATGCTACGCTGAAAGCGAAGCTGAAATAGCAGCTTACTGGCGACGTGTGAAACCACTCCTCCGTCATGCGCGGGCTTGCCCCGAGCATGACATCGCCACTACTTAGCCCTATCGTCTCTCAATGCTGGTCCGTATGTGGCTTGTGGAAGATGTCATCTGTCGGCGGAATGGTCTGCCGCTCGATCATCCGGTGCACGCGGGGCCGTGTCTTGCCGCGATGAAGGGCCAGCAGCCGGTCCCAGGCTTCCGCATCCGCCTGGGTGCGGCGGTGGTTGTGGCGGACATATTCCACCCATGTCAGTACATGGTAGCTTTCCGTCCAGATATCTGGATTCTCCAGATCACGCATCAGGTTCCAGTTGCGCGCGCCATCGCGCAGACGGATGCGGCGACGCTCAGCCATCAACGGCAGGAATTCGCCGAGATCCTCGTCATGAATTTCATAGTCTATGAGAATGGCAATCGGCCCGCTGCGCGGCTTGATATCGAGCCTTAGCGGCGGTTCGACGAAACGGTTGAGCGGATCTAGATTGAGTGAAGCAAAAGCGGGCATGGCGAGTTTGAGGCCGACGACGACGCCCAGCAGCATCAGCACGCACGAACCGAGAAGCGAATAGGAAATACCGTAATCTTCCGCCAGCTCGCCCCACAGCCAACTGCCGACGGCGATGCCGCCGAAGGTCAGCGTCTGGTAAAGCGACAGCGCCCGGCCCACCACCCAGCGCGGGGCAGAAAGCTGGACGATGGTATTGAACAGGGAAAGCGCCAGAACCCAGCAGGCACCGGCAATAGTCAAAACAAGCGAGGTTACGATCGCGTTCGTGCTGACCGCCGTCACGCCGGAACTGAAGGCGAAGCCCAAAAAGGCGACACGTACGATCCATTCGCTGGACAGAACCTCGCGAAGTCTGGCGCTGACGAGCGCGCCGCCGATAGCGCCGACGCCGAACGCACCCAGCATGACGCCGTAGGTCAGCGGGCCACCCTCGACCAGATCGCGGGCAACGATCGGCATCAGCGCCAGGATGGCGCTGGCGGAAAGGCCGAAGAGAAAGCCACGCACCAGAACCTTGCCGATATTCGGCGACATCGCCACATAACGCATCCCGGCCGATATGGCGGCAAGAAGCTGCTCGCGCGGCAAGGTCGAAGCATATTTGGGCGGCTGCCAGCGAACCAGCGCGTAGATGAGGGCAAAATAGCTGAGCGCGTTCACGAAAAACGCGGCCGCGGCGCCGGCGGCAGCGACGATGATGCCGCCGATGGCAGGACCGACGCTGCGGGTGATGTTGAAGCCCACGCTGTTCAGTGTCACGGCAGCGGGCAAATCTTCTCGCGGCACCATTTCTCCGACGGACGCCTGCCAGGACGGATTGTTGAGCGCCGTGCCACAGCCGATCATGAAGGTGAAGAAGAGCAGCAACCACGGAGTGAGCCAGCCGGACCAAGCAAAAACCGTCAGCAGCACGGAAGCCGTCAGCATCAGGATCTGAGCGGAAATCATGATGCGGCGGCGGTCGAAACTATCGGCCAGTGCGCCTGAAATCAGCGAAAACATCATGATCGGCAGCGAGGTGGAGGCCTGTACCAGCGCGATCATGTTTTCGGAACTCGACAGCGAGGTCATCATCCACGCGGCGCCAACCGCCTGGATCAGACCGCCGAAATTCGAGGCAAGGCTCGCGATCCAGATTCGTCTGTAAGTCAAATGCCTTAAAGGCGCGAGTGGCGATTTACGGTCAGGCACGATCAGTCCACTTGATGCAACTGCGATTTGTCAAACGGCAACTATAGACAGTGCCGGAAATCATGCCACCCTTTCCGACACGGTGACGGTGAAAATGTGGCCGAAGCCGTGACTGAAGCGCCCTGCCCGCGAAAACCTTGCAATCCTGCCCTGATGGGTCTATATGACCTTTGAAATTCTTGATCGCTTGATGAAGAGTGGGGCCGCAAGGCTCCGCTCTTTTTCGTTAGGCGAACCGGAAACCACGGGCTGAGCGCCCGGTGAAAATCTAAAGACCGGAAGGCCAGATGGCAGACACCGTACATGAACCGCGACTGATAACCGAAACGGGAATCGACCAGCGCATCGCCGAAATCATCGAGCCTGTTTTGACGGGCATGGGATATCTTCTGGTGCGCGTGCGGCTCTCCAACCAGAACGGCATGACCCTGCAGGTGATGGCCGAGCGGGAAGACGGCACCATGACCGTCGAGGGCTGCGAAGCCGTGTCAATGGCGATTTCACCGGTTCTTGATGTGGAAGATCCGGTCGATAAGGCGTATCATCTCGAAGTTTCCTCGCCCGGCATCGACCGGCCGATGGTTCGCAAGTCGGATTTCACCCGTTGGCAGGGCCATCTGGTGAAGGCCGAAACCTCCATTCTGGTCGAAAACCGCAAGCGGTTTCGCGGCAAGATCGTCGAGGTGGATGCGGACGGCTTCAAGCTGGAACGCGACCAGATCGCCTATGGCGACGAACCGACAGTCACCATTCCGTTCAGCGCGCTTTCAGATGCGAAGCTCATTCTGACGGACGACCTTATTCGTGATGCGCTGCGGGCAGACAAGGCGGCAAAGGCCGCCGCCGCAAACCAGAACGACGAAAACGAAGCAGACGAAGACTAATTCCAACGTAAAAGCCCGGAAAACGGGTGATCCCCGCAATTATGCGACTTACGGAGACAAAAAAATGGCAGTGAGTGCTAACCGGCTTGAGCTTCTGCAGATCGCCGACGCTGTGGCGCGCGAAAAGGTCATCGACCGCGAAATCGTGCTTGCCGCAATGGCCGACGCTATCCAGAAAGCCGCCCGCTCGCGCTATGGTTCGGAAACCAACATTCGCGCCGACATCAACTCCAAGACCGGCGAAATCCGCCTGCAGCGTCTTCTGGAAGTGGTAGAGACGGCCGAAGACTATTCGACCCAGATTCCGCTCGAACTTGCCCGCGACCGCAACCCGGACGCCAAGCTCGGCGATTTCATCGCCGATCCGCTGCCGCCGATGGATTTCGGCCGTATCGCCGCACAGTCCGCCAAGCAGGTCATCGTTCAGAAGGTGCGCGAAGCAGAACGCGACCGTCAGTATGACGAGTTCAAGGATCGCATCGGCGAAATCGTCAACGGCACCGTCAAGCGCGTCGAGTACGGCAATGTCATCGTCGATCTGGGCCGTGGCGAAGGCATCATCCGTCGCGACGAGATGATTCCGCGGGAAAACATGCGTTATGGCGACCGTGTACGCGCTTACGTCTACGACGTTCGCCGCGAGCAGCGTGGCCCGCAGATTTTCCTGTCGCGTACACATCCGCAGTTCATGGTGAAGCTGTTCACCATGGAAGTTCCTGAAATCTACGACGGCATCATCCAGATCAAGTCGGTTGCCCGTGACCCCGGTTCGCGCGCCAAGATCGCCGTCATCTCGAACGACTCGTCGATCGATCCGGTCGGCGCCTGCGTCGGTATGCGCGGTTCGCGCGTTCAGGCCGTTGTCGGCGAATTGCAGGGCGAAAAGATCGACATCATTCCGTGGAGCCAGGAGCCGGCATCCTTCATCGTCAACGCTCTGCAGCCCGCTGAAGTGGCCAAGGTCGTTCTGGATGAAGAATCCGAGCGCATCGAAGTTGTGGTTCCCGACGAGCAGCTTTCGCTCGCCATCGGCCGCCGCGGCCAGAACGTACGTCTGGCATCGCAGCTGACCGGCTGGGATATCGACATCATGACCGAGCAGGAAGAATCCGAGCGTCGCCAGAAGGAATTCAACGAGCGCACGGCACTCTTCATGGACGCCCTCGACGTTGACGAGATGGTTGGTCAGGTTCTGGCTTCCGAAGGCTTCGCGCAGGTTGAAGAACTTGCCTATGTCGATCTTGGCGAAATTTCCTCGATCGACGGCTTCGACGATGATACCGCCGATGAAATCCAGACCCGCGCCCGCGAATATCTGGAACGCCTGGAGGCCGAAATGGACGCCAAGCGCAAGGAACTCGGCGTTGCCGACGAGCTGCGCCAGATCGAAGGCCTGACCTCGCAGATGATGGTCGCCCTTGGTGAAGACGGTATCAAGACCATCGAGGACTTTGCCGGTTGCGCCGCAGACGATCTGGTCGGCTGGAGCGAACGCAAGGACGGCGAGACGAAGAAGTTCGAAGGCATCTTCTCCAAGCTCGACGTATCGCGCGTCGAAGCTGAGAACATGGTTGTGCAGGCCCGTCTTCTGGCAGGCTGGATCACGGCCGAGGATCTGGCTTCCGAAGAGGAAGTCGATGCGGAAGCTACTGAGGAGGCGGATACCGCCGAACAGGAATGACATCGCAGGTGCATGAGCCGGACGAGCTGCCCGAAACCGATGAGGACGGGCGGCTGGAAGGCAACGTCAATGGACGTATGTGCATTGTAACAAGGCAGAGCGGATCTCCAGACGAGTTGATCCGCTTCGTCGCAGGGCCGGACGGCAACGTCGTTCCGGACCTGAAACGCCAATTGCCGGGGCGCGGATGCTGGGTAAAGCCGGAGCGCGCCCTGATAGAGAAAGCCATCGCGAAGAAGATCTTCGCACGGGCACTCAAACGCGACGTCAAGGCCGGGCCGGAGCTTCTCGCTCTTCTCGACCGGCTGATGTCGCAGCAGCTTGCCGGAATGATGAACATGGCGCGCAAGGCGGGTCAGTTCATCAGCGGCGCGACGAAAGTCGATGCCGCCGTCCGTTCGGGGAATGCGATTGCCGTGTTCCACGCAACCGATGCCGCGGCAGACGGCGTGCGAAAACTGGACCAGGCCCGCAAGGCCTGGGAGCTCGGCAGCGATGCCGGCAATGAAATTCCGTCCTTCCGGCTCTTTAGCGAAGCCGAAATGGACGAGTTGATGGGCCAGAATGCTTTTATCCATGCTTGCGCGCTTGCGGGGCAGGCGGGTGAGGGTGTAGTGAAGCGCGCAAAGATGCTTAAGCAGTACCGCCTTGGCGGTCAGCCTGAGGCGGAACGCGACGCTGCCCGGACAGTACAATGACGCGGTTGCCAAACATGAACGGCCGCCGCGTTCCGATGCAGCAATTGAACGACGAGACCTGATGGATGTCATCCGGTTCTCGTCCGTAGGAACGGGAACGGAATGACCGACAACAACGACGACAAGACACTCAATGCGCCGGCCAAGAAGACTCTTACCCTGAAACCGGGCGGGATGAATCAGGGCACCGTGCGGCAGGACATGGGTCGAGGTCGCACCAACGCGGTTGTCGTGGAAACACGCAAGCGCCGCCCCCTGCGTCCCGAAGACGAGAAGCCGGTTCAGCCTGTCGTGGCGGCAGCTCCGGCGCCGAAGCCGGCAGCGCCTGCCCCTTCGGCACCGCGTCCGCAGGCCCCACAGCAACGCATTCAACAGCCGAGCAACCAACAGCAGCGTCCGGGTTCTTCCCATTCGCAGCAGCGCCCCGGCTCGTCTGCACCGCAGCAGCGTCAGCCTGACCGTCCGCGCGGCAACGTTCTGCACGACCTGTCCGCAGGCGAGATGGAAGCCCGCCGCCGTGCGCTGATAGAAGCGCAGGCTCGCGATGTTATCGAAGCCAAGCAGCGCGCCGAAGACGAAGCCCGCCGCAAGGTGGAAGAAGAACAACGCATCGCCGCTGAAAAGATCGAAGCCGAAAACCGCGCTGCCGAAGAGGCTGCGGCGGCAAAGATCGCTGCGAGCCAGCCTGTTACGGAAGCGAAATCCGATCTGTCCGGCGAAAAGCCGGCTGCGACCGCTGCGCCGGCGCCACGCGCTGACGCCCGTCCCCAGCCTGTTGCTCCCCGTTCCGCTCCCGCCACGCCCGATGCCGCCGCTCCCCGCGGACGCCGCACCGGTGGCGACGACGAGGACGATCGCGGCGCAGTCCGTCGTGGCAGCAGCCTTCCGGCTCGTGGCAAGGTCGTGGCTCCGGTTCCGGCCAAGCCTGCAGCCCGCCTGAAGACCGAAGAAGAGCGCCGTCGTGGCAAGCTGACCGTGACCGCCGCCAATCTGGAAGAAGATGGTACGCCGCGTGGCCGCTCGATGGCATCCATGCGCCGCCGCCAGGAGAAATTCCGTCGCAGCCAGATGCAGGAAACCCGCGAAAAGGTTCTGCGCGAAGTCATCCTGCCGGAAACCATCACCATTCAGGAACTGTCGCAGCGTATGTCCGAGCGCGCCGTTGACGTCATCAAGTTCCTGATGAAGGAAGGCCAGATGCTGAAGCCGGGCGACGTGATCGATGCCGATCTGGCGGAACTGATCGCGGTCGAATTCGGCCATACGGTCAAGCGCGTTTCCGAATCCGACGTTGAAGAGGGTCTCTTCAACAAGGCTGACGATGAAGGCGAGATGGTTTCCCGTCCGCCGGTCGTGACCATCATGGGCCACGTCGACCACGGCAAGACCTCGCTGCTCGACGCTATCCGTCAGGCGAATGTCGTTGCTGGCGAGGCCGGTGGCATCACCCAGCATATCGGCGCCTATCAGGTCGAAAAGAACGGTCAGAAGATCACCTTCATCGACACCCCCGGCCACGCCGCCTTTACGGCAATGCGTGCCCGTGGTGCGCAGGCAACCGACATCGCCGTGCTGGTTGTTGCAGCCGACGACAGCGTGATGCCGCAGACGATCGAGTCAATCAACCATGCGAAGGCGGCCGGTGTTCCGATCGTCGTTGCGATCAACAAGATCGACAAGCACGAGGCAAACCCTGAAAAGGTTCGCCAGCAGCTGCTGCAGCACGAAGTGTTCGTGGAATCGATGGGTGGTGAAGTTCTTGATGTCGAAGTGTCGGCCAAGAACAAGCTCAACCTCGACAAGCTGCTCGAAGCGATCCTGCTTCAGGCGGAAATCCTCGATCTCAAGGCGGATCCAAGCCGCACCGCGGAAGGCACGGTCATCGAAGCCGAGCTGGACCGTGGACGTGGTGCCGTCGCGACCGTTCTCGTGCAGAAGGGTACACTGAAGCCCGGCCAGATCATCGTTGCCGGCGATCAGTGGGGCCGTGTGCGCGCGCTCGTCAACGACAAGGGCGACCACGTGAAGGAAGCCGGTCCGGCCATGCCGGTCGAAATCCTCGGCCTTTCCGGTACGCCGTCGGCCGGTGACCGTTTTGCGGTTGTCGAAAACGAAGGTCGTGCTCGCGAGATCTCCGAATACCGCCAGCGTCTGGCACGCGACAAGGCTGTTGCCCGTCAGACCGGTCAGCGTGGCTCGCTGGAACAGATGATGAGCCAGTTGCAGACTTCGGGATTGAAGGAATTCCCGCTGGTCATCAAGGCGGACGTGCAAGGTTCGGTCGAAGCCATTATCGCTTCGCTCGACAAGCTCGGCACAGACGAAGTCCGCGCTCGTGTCGTTCACTCTGGTGCTGGTGCCATCACGGAATCGGATATCTCGCTTGCCGAGGCATCCAACGCCGCGATCATCGGCTTCAACGTTCGCGCCAACGCACAGGCACGTACGGCGTCCGAACGCGCCGGTATCGAAATCCGCTACTACAACATCATCTACGATCTGGTGGATGACGTGAAGGCGGCGATGTCGGGTCTGCTTTCGCCGGAACGTCGCGAGACCTTCCTCGGCAATGCCGAAATCCTCGAGGTGTTCAACATCACCAAGGTCGGTAAGGTCGCGGGTTGCCGCGTCGTCGAGGGCAAGGTGGAACGTGGTGCGGGTGTGCGTCTGGTGCGCGACAACGTCGTCATCCACGAAGGCAAGCTCAAGACCCTCAAGCGCTTCAAGGACGAAGTCAACGAAGTGCCTGTTGGTCAGGAGTGCGGTATGGCCTTCGAGAATTACGAAGACATTCGCGCCGGCGACACCATCGAGTGCTTCCGCGTCGAACACATCACGAGAACGCTCTAAGCGTCTCGCCGCAAAACAGGACTTTTCTGTCGGGCGCCGGCTTCACCGGCGCTCGCTCCGTTTGAGGCATTACCCATGGCAAAAGCAACATCATCGGCCCCTTCGCAACGCATGCTGCGTGTTGGCGAACAGGTGCGCGCCGCACTGACCCAAATTCTCCAGCGCGGTGAAGTCCGCGACGATCTGATCGAAGGCACCGTCATTTCCATTTCGGAAGTGCGCATGTCTCCCGATCTCAAGATCGCGACCGCTTACGTGACGCCGCTTGGCGTTGCGGATCATACCGACATCATCACGGCGCTCAACCGCCATGCCAAGTTCATGCGCGGCCGCCTCGGCCCGCAGCTGCGGCAGATGAAGTACATGCCGGAACTGCGTTTCCGCGACGATACGAGTTTCGACAACTATCAGAAGATCGACGCACTCCTGCGGTCACCGGAGGTGCAGCGCGATCTGGGACCTTCGAACGAAAAAGACGACGAACAGAACTGAAGCATGTCCAAACCACGCAAACAGCAGAACCGCAAACCCAAGGGCCGCCCGATTTCGGGCTGGCTCATTCTCGACAAGCCGCTCGATTTCGGCTCAACCGAAGCCGTTTCCAAGATCAAATGGCTGTTCAACGCCCAGAAGGCAGGTCACGCCGGAACGCTCGACCCCTTGGCGTCCGGCATGCTGCCGATTGCCCTCGGTGACGCCACCAAGACCGTTCCTTACGTCATGGACGGCCGGAAAATCTACGAGTTTACCGTGACCTGGGGTGAAGAACGCGCAACCGACGATCTGGAAGGGGAGGTAGTCAACTCCTCCGACCAGCGCCCGGACGAACAGGCGATCCGCGATATTCTGCCCAATTATACCGGCGTGATCATGCAGACGCCGCCGCAGTTTTCCGCCATCAAGATCGCCGGTGAGCGGGCCTATGATCTGGCGCGTGAAGGCGAAACGGTGGAGATTCCCGCGCGCGAGGTGGAAATTCACCGTCTGACGCTGCTCGCCTGCCCCGACGCTGACACCGCTCATTTCGAAGTGGAATGCGGCAAGGGTACCTATGTGCGGGCGCTTGCGCGCGATATGGGCCGGGATCTCGGCTGTTTCGGTCATATTTCGCAATTGCGCCGTACCATGGTCGCGCCATTCGGCGAGGACATGATGGTACCGCTCGAAACCTTGACGGCGCTCGAAGCCATCGAAGACCGCGACGAGCGGCTTGAAGCGCTCGATGCTTTTCTGATCGACACGGCGGAAGCGCTTTCATCCCTTCCCCACCTCATCATCAATGATGATCAGGCACACCGGCTGAAGATGGGCAATCCGATCCTGCTGCGCGGGCGTGATGCGCCGGCCAATCACCCGGAGGCCTATGCCACTGCGCATGGCAAGCTCATTGCCATCGGCGAGATCGGCGAGGGCGAATTCCGGCCGAAGCGCGTTTTCGGTTGAGACGAGCCTTGAGGGGCGGCGTCAATCGCCTCTTTCAATTGTACCCGGAATAGTTTATAGGCAGCGCCAGCTTGGGCTTTGCCTATGCTGCCGAATGGCCAGAGCTGGACGACATCCCGGCTCTAGGCGTCCCATTTTTCCTTAAAATAGAAAGGATCGTCCGATGTCGATTACTGCAGAGCGCAAAGCCGCCCTCATCAAGGAATATGCAACGAACGAAGGCGACACCGGTTCTCCGGAAGTTCAGGTCGCTATTCTGACCGAGCGGATCAACAACCTGACCGGTCACTTCAAGGACCACAAGAAGGACAACCACTCCCGTCGTGGCCTTCTGACGCTGGTTTCGAGCCGCCGTTCGCTTCTCGACTATCTGAAGAAGAAGGACGAAGCCCGTTACAGCAAGCTGATCGGTGCTCTCGGCATTCGCCGCTAAAACCTTATCCGGCGGGTTTCGCAACGATACCCGCCGGTTTTTATATCTGGCCTTTTGAAGGTCATCTTCAATTTCCGGGCGTTCGCCATAGATGTGGCCCCCGGACGATAAGGCAGCCCCGGATGGGCCGGTGCAGCCTTTTCAACCGCAGACCTGTCATGGGGCAGGATTGCCGGATGCTTGCACCTTGAAAGCCTCCGGCTGTCTTGCCCGTGATTGCGTCGTTCGTTGCCCCCTCGCAAGGCGGGCATACACAAACAAGGACAAGATATGTTCAATAAACACTCCGTGGAAATCGAATGGGCTGGCCGCCCGCTGAAGCTCGAGACAGGCAAGGTTGCCCGTCAGGCTGACGGCGCCGTCATCGCAACCTACGGCGAGACGATGGTTCTTGCGACGGTGGTTTCCGCAAAGTCTCCGAAGCCTGGACAGGACTTCTTTCCGCTCACCGTGAACTACCAGGAAAAGACCTACGCAGCCGGCAAGATCCCCGGCGGCTATTTCAAGCGCGAAGGCCGTCCGTCGGAAAAGGAAACGCTGGTTTCCCGCCTGATCGACCGCCCGATCCGCCCGCTGTTTCCTGAAGGCTACAAGAACGACACGCAGGTTGTCGTAACGGTCATTCAGCACGACCTCGAAAATGACCCGGACGTTCTGTCGATGGTTGCCGCATCCGCTGCGCTCACACTGTCTGGCATTCCTTTCATGGGCCCGGTCGGCGGCGCGCGCGTTGGTTACATCAACGGCGAATATGTTCTGAACCCGCATCTTGATGAGATGGATGAATCGGTTCTGGATCTGGTTGTTGCCGGCACGCAGGACGCCGTCCTGATGGTGGAGTCGGAAGCCAAGGAACTCAACGAAGACGTCATGCTTGGCGCCGTCATGTTCGGCCATCGCGGCTTCCAGCCGGTTATCGACGCGATCATCAAGCTCGCTGAAGTTGCCGCCAAGGAACCGCGCGAATTCGAACCGGAAGATTTCTCCGCGCTCGAAAACGAAATGCTCGGCCTTGCCGAAACCGAACTGCGCACCGCCTACAAGATCACCGAAAAGGCTGCCCGTTACGCCGCCGTCGACGCCGTAAAGGCGAAGGTCAAGGCTCACTTCCTGCCGGAAGAAGGCGAAGCGAAGTATAGCCCTGAAGAAATCGGCGCTGTCTTCAAGCACCTTCAGGCGAAGATCGTTCGCTGGAACGTTCTCGACACCAAGAGCCGCATCGATGGCCGCGACCTCTCGACCGTTCGTCCGATCGTTTCGGAAGTTGGCATCCTGCCGCGTACGCACGGCTCGGCGCTGTTCACCCGTGGTGAAACCCAGGCGATCGTTGTTGCGACGCTCGGCACCGGCGAAGACGAACAGTATGTCGACAGCCTGACCGGCATGTACAAGGAACGTTTCCTTTTGCATTACAACTTCCCGCCCTACTCGGTCGGTGAAACGGGCCGTATGGGTTCCCCGGGCCGTCGCGAAATCGGTCACGGCAAGCTCGCATGGCGCGCTATCCGTCCGATGCTGCCGACTGCGGAACAGTTCCCCTACACGCTGCGCGTCGTTTCCGAAATCACCGAGTCCAACGGCTCTTCGTCGATGGCAACGGTTTGCGGCACCTCGCTCGCACTGATGGACGCTGGCGTACCGCTGGCCAAGCCAGTTGCCGGTATCGCCATGGGCCTTATCCTCGAAGGCGAGCGCTTTGCGGTTCTCTCCGACATCCTGGGTGACGAAGATCACCTCGGCGACATGGACTTCAAGGTTGCAGGTACTGCCGACGGCATCACCTCGCTGCAGATGGACATCAAGATCGCCGGTATCACCGAAGAGATCATGAAGATCGCTCTGGAGCAGGCACAGGGTGGCCGCAAGCACATCCTCGGCGAAATGGCGAATGCCATCACCGAGAGCCGCGGCCAGCTTGGCGAATTCGCACCGCGCATCGAAGTGATGAACATTCCGGTCGACAAGATCCGTGAAGTCATCGGTTCGGGCGGCAAGGTCATCCGCGAAATCGTCGAAAAGACCGGCGCCAAGATCAACATCGAAGACGATGGCACCGTCAAGATCGCTTCTGCTTCCGGCAAGGAAATCGAAGCGGCCCGCAAGTGGATCCATTCGATCGTTGCAGAACCGGAAGTCGGCCAGATCTACGAAGGTACGGTCGTCAAGACCGCTGACTTCGGCGCTTTCGTCAACTTCTTCGGCGCCCGCGACGGCCTCGTTCACATCTCGCAGCTCGCTTCCGAGCGTGTCGCCAAGACCTCCGACGTCGTCAAGGAAGGCGACAAGGTCTGGGTCAAGCTGATGGGCTTCGACGAGCGTGGCAAGGTTCGCCTGTCCATGAAGGTTGTCGACCAGGCAACCGGCAAGGAAGTTGCCGCAGACAAGAAGAAGGAAGATGGCGAAGCCGCTGCCGAGTAAGGCAGCCTCGCCAGACCCTATCGAGGCGCGGGTTTTGCCCGCGCCTTTTTTCTATTCCATCTTGAGGACGCTCCAATGAGCCGTGATGCTGTTAAAACCCTTTTCCATCCCTTTGCCGCAGAGATGCTCGACTTGCCGAAAGAGGGCGAGCGCGTTCTGTTTCTGGGAGCGGAAGCCGGCCCGCGGCTAGACGGTTTTAACGCTGACATCGTCTCGGTTCAGAATTTTCGACCGCTTTACCGGGCTCTTCAGGCGCAGAACGCAGAGGTCACGCCGGATATTTCCGGCGAGGACTACGATGCGGCGTTGCTGCTTTGCGGCAAACATCGCGGCGAGAACGAAAACCGCGTCGCTGAAGCGCTCTCTCGCGTCAAGGCGGGTGGGTTGATCGTGGCGGCGGGATCGAAAGAAGACGGCATTCTGACGCTGCGCAAGACGCTGGCAAAGCTTGGCATCGAGGCGGAATCGACGCCGAAGTACCACGGCGTCGCCCTCTGGTTCAAACGGCCGGAAGACGTTGCATCTGCCGTGTCGAAACTCGCGCAACATTCCGTTACGGTTGCTGGCCGTTTCACCGCCATGCCCGGGATGTTCTCGCATGACCGCGTGGACGATGGCTCGGAGCTGCTCGCCTCGCGCCTACCGACCGACTTTGACGGCAACGCCGCCGATTTCGGCGCAGGCTGGGGTTATCTCTCGGTCATGCTGGCGGAAAAATCGCCGCGCACGGCGCGTATCGATCTTTTCGAAGCGGACTGGAACGCGCTCGAATTCGCCAAGACCAATCTTCTTGAAAACAATCCGCGACTGACGGCGCGCTTCTTCTGGCAGGACCTTGCAAACGAGCCGCCGAAAGAAAAATACGACCTCATCATCATGAACCCGCCTTTCCACGCGGCAGGACAGGCGGCAGAACCCGCTCTCGGTCAGGCCTTTATCAAGACGGCTGCCGGCGCGCTTCGCAACGGTGGAAAGCTGCTGATGGTCGCCAATCGCGGCATGCCCTATGAGCCGGTGCTGGCGGCGGAATTCCGCACCAGCGCCGAGGTATGCCGCAACGCGCGCTTCAAGATCCTGAGCGCCCAGAAGTAAGCAATTCGAGCATCATCAGCTCAACAGCCATGCCCACAGCGACACGGAAAGAACACCGGTCGCCGTGGAAATGCTGATGGTGGAGGCCGCAACGCTGTGGCCGATGCCGAAGCGGTTGGCGATCAGCCATGCATTCACCCCTGTCGGCACCGACGAGGTGAGCACGAGGGCAGCTGTCCATTCCCGGCTGAGGCCGAGAGCATGGCCCATGGCCCACACGCAGGCGGGCAGAAGCAGCAGTTTGAAAACCGTCATGGTGACGGCAATCCCCAGATTACCGCGAATGGTGTATTTCGTCAGCGCCATACCGAGCGAGATGAGCGCTGCCGGTCCCGCCATGGACGCGATCTGATCAACCACGGTCTTGAGGATGGGCGTGAGCGTCACGCCTGAAACATTGGTCGAAAGCCCGATGAAAAGTCCGATCACCAGCGGATTTGTGATGAGGTTGCGGCCGACCTGCCTAAAGACAGAAGCCATGCTGCGCTTTTCGCCGCCCACCGCCTTATGCGTGGCGTTCTCCATCAAGATGGTACCGGCAATCATCATGACCGGCAGATGGATGGCCAGCAGAATGGAGAGGGCGACCAGCCCCTCATCCCCGATGGATCGCCCGACGAGCGGCAGGCCGATGAAGATATTGTTAGCAAAGGCCGAGGATATACCGGCTATGACGGCGATGCGACTATCCTGATTGAAGATGTACCGCGTGACGATATGCCCAACCGTCCAGGTTACGGCCACGCCGGCGAAATAGGTCAGCCACAGCCGGAAGGGCGATGCGCCATGAAAATTCGCCTCCGCAAGAGTGCGGAAGATCAAAGTCGGCACGGCGATCTTGAACACGAAATCGCTGAGAATCTCACCGGCATCAGCTCTGAACAAGCCGGCCTTGACGGTGAGCCAGCCGATCAGGATAAGAATGAAAATCGGAGCGACGTTCGCGGCAACGGCAGACATGGAGGGAGAGCTTTCGCGGCTTTTGCGGGAGATACTCCGCTTTAGAGCCTTTTCCAAGGGAATGGAATCGCGAAAACGCTGCACCCCGATGTTTCATTCAATACGCGACGTAGCTCCGTCAGGTATTTTTGCAGAAAGCCCCTCAAAACCGGTCACTGGATCAAGTGGCGCTGCGGTCGGTTTTTCGAGTACCGTCTATAATGAAAACCTGCTTGCGGCACTCTAGAAAGAGGCGCAGCAAAGGTGGACCAAAAGAAAAAGCGGGGTTTCCCCCGCCTTTTGTCATATCCGTTATACGCCGTCAGTACATCCGTGACGGAGATAACGGGTGAGCCAGAAGACCTCATGTCTTCTATTCTGGTCCGTATTCACGCACCGTTTGCTCTGATCGGAGTGATAGCTTAACCACATTACAGGCACATGACGCGTTTCTGTCTCTGGTAGAGAACCGCATATTTTCCCTTTGGGCTTTTCTTGCCGCCAGAATTGTTTAAGACCGTTCGAAAATGTGCACCCTGCAAACCGGATAGGGCCTATGACGAAATTCGACGTACTGACTGTCGGCAATGCCATCGTCGACATCATTTCCCGTTGTGATGATCGCTTCCTCAATGATAACGCCATCACCAAAGGCGCGATGAACCTCATCGACGCGGAGCGGGCCGAACTGCTCTATTCGCTGATGGGACCGGCTCTCGAGGCCTCCGGCGGAAGTGCGGGCAACACGGCGGCGGGCGTGGCGAATTTCGGTGGCAGGGCGGCTTATTTCGGCAAGGTGGCCGAAGATCAGCTCGGCGAAATCTTCCAGCACGATATCCGCGCGCAGGGCGTCTATTTCGAAACGAAGCCGGAAGGCACGTTTCCGCCGACTGCCCGCTCGATGATCTTCGTCACGGAAGACGGTGAGCGCTCGATGAACACCTATCTCGGCGCCTGCGTCGATCTCGGTCCGGAAGATGTAGAAGAAGACGTCGTGGCGAACACGAAGGTCACCTATTTCGAAGGTTACCTGTGGGATCCGCCGCGCGCCAAGGATGCCATTCGCGATTGCGCCCGCATTGCGCATGAGAACGGCCGTGAAGTCTCCATGACGCTTTCAGACAGTTTCTGCGTTGGCCGATACCGCGAAGAATTTCTCGACCTGATGCGTTCCGGCACCGTGGACATCGTTTTCGCCAACAAGAAGGAAGCTCTCTCGCTCTATGAAACCGACGATTTCGAGCTGGCGCTGACGAAAATCGCTGCCGATTGCAAGATCGCAGCGGTAACGATGAGCGAAGAAGGCGCCGTTATCCTGCGCGGCACGGAACGCGTGAAGGTAGAAGCCTATCCGGTGTATGACGTGGTCGACACAACGGGTGCCGGCGATCTTTTCGCCGCCGGCTTCCTGTTCGGTTACACGCAGGATCGGTCTCTGGAAGACTGCGGCAAACTCGGCTGCCTTGCTGCTGCTGCCGTCATTCAGCAGGTCGGGCCGCGTCCGATGTCATCGCTCAAGGCGCTGGGCGAGAAAAACGGCCTTATTTAAAGGCCTCGCCGGGATAAGCACCCCAGATTTCACCCTGCGACACCCAGCCTGAGGCCTGACCGGCCTCGGCGCGGCACCAGTCGCCGTTGCATTCACCGATCCTGAAGACGACACCCGGCTCCAGCCGGGCGATGACGGAGGCGCCCGATTGTGCGTCGCGGCGCATGTTCACGTAGACATCCTTGCCCTTGCCGCGCATCCACGGCGCGGCGACTGCCGTGCGCTCACCGGAAAGCAGCGCCTGGTTAACCCAGCCTTCCGTGCCATCGGCATCGCGGATGCGCCGCCAGTTCTCATATTCCTGAATGATTTCAACCGGCATTCCCGATTTCATATACATCCAGGAAACGGCATAATCCGTGCTGGGTCCGATGCGCATGTTGACGCGCTTGGATTTCAGGCTGACAAAACGCGGCAAAGGCAGGCCGCTTGCGCCTTTGGCAGCGCCTTGCGCCATGGCCTCGTTCGCCACACCAAAGAGGCCCAGAGACAATGCAATGCAAACCATAGAAACCACACTGCGCATGCCCATTTCCGTTTCCTGCCTTCTGCAAACCGGATTAAATTCGAGGAGGCTCGTTTCCACACGCCTCAAGCTTCGGCGAGTTTTATTTGTCTTCGCCGGTGGGTCTGGTAGAAACGCCCTGATTGAAAGAAATTATCGCTCTTTCTGGTTAATGACTTCTGAACAAGGCAGCGGCAAACGATGACCCACAAGAAGAGACCGACAGTCTATATCACCCGCAAATTGCCTGACGTCGTCGAAACTAGAATGCGGGAACTCTTCGATGCCGAACTGAATATCGACGATACGCAGCGCCGCGAGGAAGAGCTTGTGGCCGCCATGCAGCGGGTCGACGTTCTGGTGCCGACGGTCACGGACCGCATCACCGCCGCCATGATTGAGAAAGCAGGGCCGCAACTGAAGCTGATCGCAAGCTTTTCCAACGGCATAGACCATGTGGATGTGGACGCGGCCGCCCGAAAGGGCATCACAGTGACCAACACGCCCAATGTGCTGACCGAAGACAGCGCCGATATCACCATGGCGCTGGTGCTGGCCGTGCCGCGCCGCCTGATCGAAGGCACGCGCGTGCTTGCCAATGGCGCCGACGAATGGCTGGGCTGGTCGCCGACCTGGATGCTGGGACGGCGCATTTCCGGCAAACGCATCGGCATTGTGGGCATGGGCCGTATCGGTACGGCAGTTGCGCGGCGCGCCAAGGCTTTCGGCCTCTCCATACACTATCACAACCGCAAACGCGTCAACCCGGCGACGGAAGCGGAGCTTGAGGCAACCTATTGGGACAGCCTCGACCAGATGCTGGCGCGGGTGGATATTGTTTCCGTCAATTGCCCCTCCACACCTGCGACCTATCACCTGATCTCGGCACGACGGCTCGCTCTGATGCAGCCGACAAGCTACATCGTCAACACGGCGCGCGGCGATATCATCGATGAGGCGGCAATGATCCAGTGCCTGCGCGACGGAAAGATCGCCGGAGCCGGTCTCGATGTCTACGAGAACGAGCCCGCAATCAATCCCAAGCTCATCAAGCTCGCGAGAGAAGGCAAGGTCGTGCTGCTTCCGCATATGGGTTCGGCAACGATCGAGGGACGCATCGAGATGGGTGACAAGGTCATCATCAATATCCGCACGCTTTTCGACGGACACCGACCGCCGAACCGGGTGCTGCCGGGGCGGAACTGAACCGGTTCAGACAAGCCGTGTCTGCTCGTGACGTGGGAGGGAGAAGCAGGCTTTTAAGCGGATCAAAAATTGAGCCGTCTCAGCCGAGGAATTTCGTCATTTCAATCGAAGTCGTGCGGTCGTAACCCGGATGGGCGTTTTCAGCGGTTTTGATGAAACCCCAGGCGGCGAATTTCGCGTGGTTGCCGACAAGCTCGATACGCGTTTCCAGCCGCAGCGCCGGTAACGCCAATTCGCGGGCCAATGCTTCGGCCCGTTCCAGAAGCATTTTGCCGGTGCCTTTGCCCTGCGCTCTCAGGGAGACGCACAGCTTGCCGACGTAAAGGCAGGCCGGTGGTTCCTGCCGGCAAAACAGGCAGCCAACAATCTCATCACCATCCAGCGCCACGAAAGCGGTCT
This sequence comes from Agrobacterium sp. 10MFCol1.1, assembly GCF_000381165.1. Lineage (NCBI taxonomy): Bacteria > Pseudomonadati > Pseudomonadota > Alphaproteobacteria > Hyphomicrobiales > Rhizobiaceae > Agrobacterium > Agrobacterium sp. 10MFCol1.1. The sequence goes on from NZ_KB906072.1 coordinate 904,182, forward strand.
CCGCTCTCGCCTTCTCCGCGAGATTTTCGAGCGTCAAACGGTGAGCGGACGATGGTGGGTCGATGACGCCGTCCATATAGGCGAAGGACGACATGATAAGGGCCAGCAGCTCCTGCCAGCGCTCGAATTCTTCGCCAATCCTTGTGATCTCGGTCATGTTTTTTTTCCAGCAGGGCGGCGCTTGTAACGCACGGTTTCGAAGCGGGCCGACAGGGCGTCATAGAGAAGCAGGCGGCCGACCAATGGCTCGCCGGCAGCGGTGATCACCTTGATGGCCTCCATGGCCATGATCGTGCCGATCACGCCGGTCAAAGCGCCGACGATGCCCGTTTCCGCGCAATTCGGAATAAGCCCCTGCGGCGGTGGCTCGGGAAACAGATCGCGATACCCCGGCAGCAGATTACCATCGGCACCCGCCTCATAGGGTTTGAGCACCGTTACCGAACCATCGAAACGGCCGACAGCGCCCGTTACCAGCGGCCTTTTAGCAGCCTCTGCGGCATCGGCAGCGGCATAACGTGTGTCGAAATTATCAGAACCGTCGATAAGGAGATCGAAGGATGGCAGATGGGTGTGCGCCCAGACCTGCGAAAAACGCTCCTCAAAAACAAGGGTACGCACATGCGGGTTGAGCCGGGCGATGGCTGCGCGGGCGCTTGCCGTTTTCAGCTCACCGATCGTGCCGGTATCGTGGATCACCTGCCGCTGGAGATTGGAAAGGGAGACCACGTCGTCATCGATCAGGCCAAGCGTGCCAACACCGGCTGCAGCAAGATAATGAAGGACAGGCGCGCCGAGGCCACCAGCCCCGATTACCAGCACCCGCGCGGCCTTCAGACGCTGCTGCCCGGCACCGCCGATTTCCGGCAAGAGAATATGGCGCTTGTAGCGTTCGATTTCGTCCGGGCTCAGCGGGTCCATGTCGCACTCCATTTTTTCGCCGTCATGCCGTGATGCCCCCGTGGGAGACATTGAAGAATTGCGCCCTGTCGCCAAGGGCGGAGAACATTGCCGCATCCGTTCCGGTCATGAAACTCTGACCACCGAGCGCGTGAATGAGATCGAACAGAGCCGCCCGCCTGCCCTCATCCAGATGCGCGGCAATTTCGTCGAGCAGCAGAACCGGCGCATGGCCGGTCATGTTGGCGGTGAGCTGGGCATGCGCAAGCACCAATCCCACCAGCAGTGCCTTCTGTTCTCCAGTCGAGCAACGCTCTGCCTCCATGTTCTTTTCCGCATGGCGCACGAACAGATCGACACGGTGCGGCCCATCAAGCGTGCGGCCTGCCGCCGCGTCTCGATACCGGCCTTCGCGCAGCGTAAGCCTATACTCGTCTTCCAGATCGACAGCCGGCCGGTTGAGCGTGTCGTCCATGAAACCCGAGAGCGCCAGCGCCGCCGAGGGGAAGGCAGCATTGCCGGAACGGCCTTCGATGAGGCTCTTCAAAAGACCCAACATTTCATAGCGCGCGAGCGCCATGGAAATGCCGAGTTCCGCCATCTGCTTCTCGATACCGTCCAGCCAGACCGGATCGAAACGGCCTTCCGAAAGCAGACGGTTGCGGCCGCGCATGGCCTTTTCGAAGTCGCTTGCCCGCCGTCCATGCGCAGGATCGAGCGAGAGCACCAACCGATCGAGAAAACGCCGGCGATCCGAGGATGAACCGGTAAAAAGCCCATCCATGGCAGGCGTCAGCCACAGCACCCGCAGATGATCCGTCAATTCATCGACCGACTTCACCGATGTCCCGTTCAGCCTCAGGCGGCGCGACACTACCTCGCCGTCACCCTCGATCCCGGTTCCGATGGCGACCTCGCCGTCCATGCCGTCGACATCCGCAAAAATCGAAAAACCGGCGGCCTCCGCCCCCACTCGCGTCACATCGGACAGGGTGGCGCGGCGCAGGCCCCTTCCGGGCGACAAAAACGAAACGGCCTCCAGGAGATTGGTCTTGCCGGAACCGTTGTCACCCGTCAGCACCACGTGACGGTCATCCAGCGCGAGCGACGCCGCCGCATAGTTGCGGAAGTCCGTGAGTTTCAGCCGTAAAAGCGACACCTTATTCGTCATCTGTACGGCCTAAAACGAACATAGCTGGATAGCAAGGTGGGGAATGCGTCGTCCGCATTGAACATAATGCAACCACACCGCAATCCAGTCTCCAGTAGCAACTTTTTGAGCGGCCGGTTATTTATGCGTGGTCCCTCATTATCGGTAACCCCATCCATGCGCCTGATTTTTTCGCTCCTCCTCGCTCTCAGCCTTCTTTCATCCTGCGCGGGCAGGCCGGGGGCGGATGTGTTGCAGGCCATAAACACCAAGACCACCGATACGAAAATCGTGACAGCCTATGTGGCGAGCACGCGGGAGAAAAACAACGAGGCCAAAAAGGGCTTTAGCGCTGGGCGGGCAGCTGAGCTGAATTATGCGCGCTTCGACATTTCCATTCCTCCCAGCCATAAAAGCGGAAATATCGAATGGTCCAAAGGCAAGCCGAACCCGAGCAAGGATTTTGTCGTCACCAAAGCCGATATGCTGACGAAAACGCGTTTCAATTCCGATCTTGGCGATGTCACCCGCTCCGGCAAGCAGATCGCCCTTTTTGTGCATGGCTATAATTACAGCTATCAGGAAGCCTTGTTCCGTGCGGCACAAATGGCAGCCGATGCCAATATGGATGGTGTGCCGCTGGTCTTTTCCTGGCCGTCCCAGGCGAGCGTCACCGGTTACGTGGCCGACAAGGAATCAGCGACCTATTCGCGAGACGCGCTGGCCATGGTGCTGACAGACCTTACCAAGCAGACACCGAAAAAAAGCATTGTCGTGTTCGGTCACAGCATGGGCGGCTGGCTGGTCATGGAAGCGCTGCGACAATTGCGCTTCGAAGGCAGGAACGATGTGCTTTCCAAACTACAGGTAGTGCTGGCCGCGCCGGATATCGACGCCGATGTTTTCCGCAAGCAGATCGAGGTGGTGGGGAGGCTCAATCCGCCGCTCACCATTCTCGTCTCCAAGGACGACCGCGCCCTGAAGGCTTCCTCCATCCTGGGGGCCGACGTCACCCGCATAGGCGCGCTGGATGTGACCGATCCTCAAGTGCAGGAAGCCGCCCTGAAAGAGGGCGTTCAGTTCGTTGACATCTCCAAACTCAAGGCATCGGATCCGCTCAACCACGACCGCTATGCGGCACTCGCGTCGCTGGTGCCACAACTGGAGGCGAGCCGGAACGGCAACGGCGAAAACGGCATAGGCCGCGCGGGTGCCTTTGTGTTCGACGCTATCGGGGCAACAGTATCCAGCCCCTTCCGGCTTGCGAGCCAGGTCGTGAACCCGCAATAACTTTTGCGGGTTCTTGGCGACAACCGGTTCAGAAATCCCAGTCTTCGTCTTCTGTGGCGACCGCCTTGCCGATGACATAGGAAGAGCCGGAGCCGGAGAAGAAGTCGTGGTTCTCGTCGGCATTGGGAGACAGCGCCGAGAGGATCGCAGGATTGACCCGGCAAGCCTCGGGCGGAAACAGCGCCTCGTAACCCAGATTCATCAAGGCCTTGTTGGCGTTGTAATGCAGGAACTGCTTGACGTCCTCCGTCAGGCCAACGCCGTCATAGAGGTCTTGGGTATATTTGGCCTCGTTGTCGTAAAGCTCGAGCAATAGATCGAAGGCGAAATCCTTGATCTCCTGTTTTTCCGCTTCGCCCAGACGTTCGAGCGCGCGCTGGAACTTGTAGCCGATGTAATAGCCATGCACGGCCTCATCGCGAATGATGAGACGGATCAAATCGGCCGTGTTGGTAAGCTTGGCGCGACTTGACCAGAACATAGGCAGGTAGAAGCCGGAATAGAACAGGAAGCTCTCCAGAAACACGCTGGCGACCTTCATTTTCAACGGATTTCCGCTATCATATTCGCGCATGATGAGCGCGGATTTGCGTTGCAGGAATTCGTTCTCCTCCGACCAGCGATAGGCGTCATCGACGTCAGGCGTGGAGCAGAGCGTCGAGAAGATCGAGGAATAGGAGCGGGCGTGGACCGCCTCCATAAAGGAGATGTTGGAAAGCACCGCCTCCTCGTGCGGCGTCGCCGAATCCGCCATCAGGCGCACGGAACCGACGCCGTTCTGGATCGTGTCCAGCAATGTCAGCCCGGTGAAGACGCGGATCGTCAGGGTCTGCTCTTCCGGCTTCAACGTTCCCCAGGACGGGATATCGTTGGAGAGCGGCACCTTTTCCGGTAGCCAGAAATTCGATGTCAGGCGATTCCAGACTTCGAGATCCTTGTCATCCTCGATGCGGTTCCAGTTGACCGCGCGAATACGGGACGCGGGTTTTACGGCAATGTTCATTGTCTTGTCCCTCAATTCAGAGCGTGCAGGATACGCAGCCCTGAACCTGCGTGCCTTCCAGCGCCATCTGGCGCAAACGGATGTAGTAGATGGTCTTGATGCCTTTTTTCCAGGCGTAGATCTGCGCCCGGTTGATATCGCGCGTCGTTGCCGTATCGCGGAAGAACAGTGTCAGCGACAGGCCCTGATCGACATGCTGAGTGGCCGCCGCATAGGTATCTATGATCTTTTCCGGACCGATTTCGTAGGCATCCTGATAATATTCGAGATTGTCGTTCGAAAGGTAGGAAGCCGGATAATAAACACGGCCGATCTTGCCTTCCTTGCGAATTTCAATCTTCGAGACGATGGGATGGATCGAGGAGGTCGAGTGGTTGATATAGGAGATCGAGCCTGTGGGCGGCACGGCCTGAAGGTTCTGGTTATAGAGGCCGGTCTCCATGACGGCCTGCTTCAACGCTTTCCAGTCCTCCTGTGTCGGAATGGAAATGCCGGCTTTCTCAAAAAGGTCGCGGACCTTTTCCGTCGCGGGCAGCCATTCCCGGTCGGTATATTTATCGAAGTAGTCGCCCGAGGCATATTTGGAGTTTTCAAAGCCCTTGAAGCTCTGGCCCCTTTCAGTGGCAAGGCGATTGCTGGCGCGGATGGCGTGATAGGTCACCGTGTAGAAATAGATATTGGTGAAGTCGATGCCTTCTTCGGAGCCGTAGAAGATGCGCTCGCGCGCCAGATAGCCATGCAGGTTCATCTGACCAAGCCCGATGGCGTGGCTCGCATCATTGCCCTTTTCCACGGAAGGGACAGACGAGATGTGGCTCATGTCAGAAACGGCCGTCAGCGCCCGGATGGAGGTTTCGATCGTCTTGCCGAAATCAGCCGAATCCATTGCTGAAGCAATGTTGAGCGAGCCGAGATTGCAGGAAATATCCTTGCCCATATGGCTGTAAGAGAGATCGTCGTTGAACTCGCTCGCCTCGCTGACCTGTAGGATTTCCGAGCAGAGATTGCTCATGCTGATACGGCCGGCGATCGGATTGGCGCGGTTAACCGTATCCTCGAACATGATATAGGGGTAACCGCTTTCGAACTGGATTTCTGCGATGACTTGGAAGAACTCGCGTGCCTTGATCTTCTTCTTGCGGATGCGGCTGTCGGCGACCATTTCCTGATATTTTTCGCTGACGGAAATCTCGGTAAACGGCACGCCATAAACCCGCTCAACATCATAGGGTGAGAACAGGTACATATCCTCGTTGTTTCTCGCGAGTTCGAAGGTGATATCAGGGATCACCACGCCGAGCGAAAGGGTTTTGATGCGGATTTTTTCGTCGGCGTTTTCACGTTTCGTATCAAGGAAACGCATGATGTCGGGGTGATGGGCATGCAGATAGACCGCACCAGCGCCTTGGCGCGCGCCAAGCTGGTTGGCGTAGGAGAACGAATCTTCCAGCAGCTTCATGACAGGAATGACGCCGGAGGACTGGTTTTCGATCTGTTTGATCGGCGCGCCGGCTTCGCGAATATTGGTCAGGGACAGTGCTACGCCACCGCCACGCTTGGAAAGCTGCAATGCTGAATTGATGGACCGGCCGATGCTTTCCATATTGTCTTCCACACGCAGCAGAAAACACGAAACCAGCTCACCGCGGCTTTTCTTGCCAGCGTTGAGAAAGGTCGGGGTCGCCGGCTGGAAGCGGCCGGAAATGATTTCATCCATCAGATCGCGGGCAAGCTGCTCGTCGCCACGCGCCAGAGCCAGCGCCACCATGCAGACGCGGTCCTCATAACGCTCCAGGTAACGCTTTCCGTCGAAGGTCTTCAGCGTATAGGACGTATAATATTTGAAGGCGCCGAGAAATGTCGGAAAACGGAACTTTCTGGCATAGGCCTCGTCGTAGAGGTCACGGACGAAATTGAAGGAATACTGGTCCAGCACCTCCTGTTCGTAATATCCCTCGGTCACGAGATAATCGAGCTTTTCCCTGAGATTATGGAAAAACACCGTGTTCTGGTTGACGTGCTGGAGGAAATATTGCCGTGCCGCAAGGCGGTCCTTGTCGAACTGGATCTTCCCGTTTTCATCGTAGAGGTTCAGCATCGCGTTCAGCGCGTGATAGTCCAGTCCCGCGTCCAGGTGTTTCTGCGCGGCGGTTACTTGTTGTTTGACATCCGTGTTGCGCACCGCGCTCGAGGTCAGCGTGTCCAAAATCGTTCCAATCCATGATTGACGTTGGCGACATCTTCCTCCGTGCCGAGAAGCTCGAAGCGGTAGAGAAACGGCACCGCGCATTTACGCGACACGATATCTCCGGCGGATGCGAAAGCTGCGCCAAAATTCGTATTTCCCGCCGCTATGACGCCGCGAATGAGATTTCGGTTTGAGGGCTCGTTCAAAAACCGGATAACCGGTTTCGGTACCGCTCCTTTCATGCCGCCGCCCCCATAGGTGGGGGTGACGAGAACATAGGGCTCCGACACGTGAGGAACGTCTTCCTCGGCGCCGAGCGGCAGGCGAAGCAATCGTCGCCCCAGTTTCTGAAGGAAGCGATGAGTGTTCTCAGACCGGCTGGAATAATAGACGATCAGCCCCATCGCATCGCCTCCTCAGCTGATCGAGCCAATCATGTCCGGACGGAAACCCGCCCAATGGCGTTCGCCGGCAACGACCACGGGAACCTGCATGTAACCGAGGCCGCGAACGCGATCGAGGGCATCCGCATCTTCGGAGATATCGATGATCTCGTAGCTAACACCGATGCGGTCAAGCGCACGATAGGTGGCAGTGCACTGGACGCAGGCGGGTTTGCTGTAAACGGTGACGGTCATTGTTTCCTCTTTCGAAGCCGCTTTTACGCACGGCTCAACATTGCCCGCCTGCAATCGCAAGCGGGTGGCGATGGTTCTGTCATTCTGGCGAGGCGCGCGGGTGAGGCCGCGTAAGATCGCTGTCTACGCCGACGAGCGTAGAAACTCATAAAAATGCACTGGCATGACTTCACCCCGAAGCTTGTTCTGGAGGGGGCAGAAAAGGGCGCACGCAATTCATTTGCGTCATACACCTTCCTTCCGGACACCCCGCCCGTGGACGTTTTCGCTCAAGGCAGGTCTCCTGACTTGCGGGTCAAAACATCCATTCCCACCTTCCCGGAGCTTTTAGCGCCAGTGGCTCAAATCGGAACGATGCTCACCGCTTACAGTTGCGGGGGCAGTTTCGGCATTGCTTCACCATAATGGTGTTGCGCACCGAATTCCCGTCTTAGCTCCCGACGCTTGCGAATCGAAAGAACCTTGAACACCACATATAGTATATGAGGAATTTTTTTCGTCAATAATTAGACATGCGAAAGCCCCACCCTGTGGATCAAAAAGATTCAACACATGGTCAACAAAGGCTTAACGGTGAATGCTCGATGCCGCCTACGGACGGAAGCGGCGGGTTATTCCCAGATATCGATGCGAATATCGGCGGGGCGGGAGTTCTCAATCACCCGCTTTCCGTTGGGAAGATCATTTTCGAACAGTTTGGCGTGAATCTCGGTCGCATCGAGACCATAGCCCTGCCATCTATCCCGCAGGCGTTCCTCGAGCACCGCAACGGATGGGCCTACGAAGACGGCAAGATCGAAGCTGCCGGAAAGCTTCGTCCACGGCGCCTCGTTCAACAGCAGATAGTTGCCTTCGGCAAGAATGAAGCGTGTTTCTGGCGCGATGGCGCGAGCGGAGGCAATGGCAATTTCGCGGGAGCGGTCAAAAACCGGGACAAGAACTTCCTGCCCGCCCTGACGAACTGCGGAGACGATATCAAGAAAGCCGCGCACGTCGAAGGTCTCCGGTGCGCCTTTTCGCGGCAAGAGCCCCCGTTCTTCGAGAATACCGTTATCCATATGGAAGCCGTCCATGGGCAGGACAGCCGCAGCCTCGCCGCGCGCCACGAGGGCACCGCACAGGGCATCCGCCAGCGTGGATTTGCCGGCCCCAGGGGGACCGGCAATGGCAATAATAAAACGAGATTTATCCTCTGCCCGCCGAAGAACGTCTTCGACGATCGTTTCAAGCTTCAACGTCATGCGGCCAGCGTTTCCTTTGGCGCTTCCTTGGCGCCCGTCATGAAGGCGACAGCGTCGGACATGGTATAGTCCTTCGGATTGATGACGCATAAACGCTTGCCCAGCCGATGAATATGAATCCGGTCAGCAACCTCGAAAACATGCGGCATGTTGTGCGAGATGAGAACGATCGGTAGCCCTCGCGCGCGCACATCCAGAATAAGCTCGAGAACGCGGCGGCTTTCCTTGACGCCGAGCGCCGCCGTCGGTTCGTCAAGGATGACGACCTTGGAGCCGAAGGCGGCTGCACGCGCCACCGCAACACCCTGGCGCTGGCCGCCGGAGAGGGTTTCCACCGCCTGATTGATGTTCTGGATCGTCATCAGGCCGAGTTCAGAGAGTTTCTCACGGGCAAACTTTTCCATCGCCGGACGGTCCAGTGCCCTGAACAGGCTTCCCTGAATACCGGGTTTGCGGATTTCACGGCCGAGAAACATATTGTCGGCTATGGACAATGCGGGAGACAGCGCAAGGTTCTGATAAACGGTTTCGATACCAGCCTTGCGCGCCTCGATTGGCGAGCGGAACTGTACCGGCTTGCCTTCAAGCCTGATCTCCCCTTCATCGGGTGTCACCGCACCGGAAATCGCCTTGATGAGAGAGGATTTTCCAGCACCGTTATCACCGATGACGGCGAGGATTTCGCCCGGATAAAGGTCAAAATCGGCATTGTCGAGCGCAGTCACACGACCGTAGCGTTTAACGAGATTGCGTGCTGTGAGGATAGGTTCTTTTGCCATCAGCCTGCTACCTTTCTGATCCACTGGTCGATTGCGACAGCCAAGATGATAAGGACGCCGATCAACAGATAGGTCCATTGTGGGTCTGTTCCGATAAGTCGCAGGCCGAGAGAGAAGACACCGACGATCAGCGCGCCGAAGATCATGCCCATGATCGAGCCGCGTCCGCCAAACAGCGATATGCCGCCGATGACCACTGCGGTGATGGATTCGATATTGGCGAACTGACCGGCGGTCGGCGATACCGAGCCGATGCGGCCGATGAGAGCCCAGCCCGCGAAGGCGCAGATAAGCCCGGAAAGTGTGTAGACGGTCGTCAGCATGCGCTTGACGTTAACGCCGGCAAGTTCGGCTGCGTCAGGATCATCACCCACTGCATAGAGATGTCGACCCCAGGCGGTGCGGTTCAGCACATACCAGAGCAGGGCAACCAGCAGAACCATCGCAATGACGCCATAGGTGAAGACGGCGCTGCCGATGCGGACATTGTTGCCGAAAAACTGGAGAATGGGCGCCTGTTGGACGATATCCTGTGAGCGGATCGTTTCGTTGGCCGAATAGAGGAAATTGGTGGCCAACACGATCTGCCACATGCCCAGTGTAACGATGAAGGGCGGAAGCCGCATGCGCGAAACCAGCACGCCATTGATAAAGCCACAAAATGCGCCAACTGCGAGACCGCAGATAATCGAGAGTTCGGCAGGCAAACCATAGCGGAATGTAAACTGTCCCATGACGACGGAGGACAGGACCATGATCGCACCGACCGAAAGATCGATACCCGCAGTCAGAATGACCAGCGACTGTGCCGCGCCGACGATGCCGACGATTGCCACCTGCTGAAGGATAAGGGTCAGCGAAAAGGCCGAGAAAAACTTGCCGCCCAGGGTCATGCCGAAGACAGCCAGCGACAACACCAGAACGATCAGCGGTACGGCCGCCGGGCTGGAATGCAGAAAGTGCTGGAATTTTTCAAGCAAACTCTTGTTGTGCGTATCGAAAGCAGCGACCTGAGTCGAACTTCCCGACAGCACTTTTTCAAATTCATTATGCGGTTGAGCCCGCACTGGCTGATCGCTCATGGATTTTCCTCCCGATCGCTCCATCGCATCAGCCCTGAACCCGGGATTATTTTCCAGAGGGGACAATGCGTAGATTCAAACTGTTGAGAAGCGTGCCTCAGTTACGTCCACGGACGCCGGGCGCGCTCGTTTGTTCCTGTCCGATCACCCAGATCGTTCTTTTAAACCATTCCGGTTCAAGGGCGGGGGCAAATCGCCCCCCGCCGATTTCAACGGTGAAGTATCAGCCCCAGCACTTCTTCAGGCCTTCCTTGGTGTCGATCGAATCGAGACCCTTGACCGGCTTGTCAGTTACCAGCGTTACGCCGGTGTCGAAGAAGTTCTTGCCTGCGGTCGGCTTCGGCTTTTCACCGGTGTCGGCAAACTTCTTGACGGCTTCCACGCCGAGTGCCGCCATCAGCAGCGGGTATTGCTGAGACGTTGCGCCGATCACGCCTTCCGCAACGTTCTTGACACCAGGGCAACCGCCATCGACGGAAACGATCAGAACATCCTTTTCGCGGCCGACGGCTTTCAGCGCTTCGTAAGCACCGGCAGCTGCAGGTTCGTTGATGGTGTGAACGACGTTGATGGTCGGATCCTTCTGCAGCAGATTTTCCATCGCAGAGCGGCCGCCTTCTTCGTTACCGTTGGTAACATCATGACCAACGATACGCTTGTCGTCTTCATCACCAATCTTGTTGATGTCCTTCACGTCGATGCCGAAGCCCTTCATGAAGCCCTGGTTGCGCAAAACATCAACGGTTGGCTGGGAAGGCGTGAGGTTGAGGAAGGCGATTTTCGCATCCTTGGCCTTGTCGCCGAGGGTGCCAGCAGCCCATTTGCCGATCAGCTCGCCGGCCAGAAGATTGTCGGTAGCGAAAGTGGAGTCAGCGGCATCAACGGGTTCGAGAGGCGTATCGAGGGCGATGACCAGAAGACCGGCATCGCGCGCCTTCTGCACGGCTGGAACGATGCCCTTGGTGTCCGATGCGGTAATCAGGATACCCTTGGAGCCATCGGCAATGCATGTCTCGATCGCGGCAACCTGGCTTTCGGAATCGCCATCGATCTTGCCGGCATAGGACTTCAGCGTCACGCCAAGTTCTTTAGCCTTGGCGGTAGCGCCTTCCTTCATCTTGACGAAAAAGGGATTGGTGTCGGTTTTGGTAATCAGGCAAACCGAAGTATCGGCGGCGGACGCGACGGACGCGAAAGAAACGCCGAGCGCAAGCGCGCCCAGAAGAGCGGAAACAGTCGTCTTCATTGTAATCCTCCCATTGAATGTTTGAGTACCGTGACGGTTACCCGACGATCTCGTCTCCTCCGAGAACAGCGACCGTTGACACAGATGGAACCATCAAAGCAAACGGCTGTCAATAAATAAATCCGATTGAATTATTAATTCCGTATGGCATTCTAACAAGCGGCAGGGAGGAATATCGCCGCGCCGTTTAACGTTGCGATAGCAAGATTGCCATAAAGCCTGCATGTATCGGTCGCGGCGGATATGGCGGGCGGGAGGATGAAACTATGAGACAATCTGTCGAGACGGCGCCGCCCGCGCCGTCCACCAACATGGATATGAGCGGCGGCGCCAACCAGATCGGGGTGCGTGCCTATAACGAGCGGCTTGTGCTGTCGCTGGTGCGCCGCCACGGCGGCTTGTCGAAAGCCGAAATATCCAGGCTTTGCGGTCTCTCGGCGCAGACCGTCTCGGTCATCATGCGCTCGCTCGAAAGTGACGGTCTTCTTATTCGTGGCGAAAGACTTCGCGGCAAAGTCGGGCAGCCTTCGACGCCGATGCGCCTCAATCCCGATGCCGTCTTCTCGTTTGGCGTGAAAATCGGCCGTCGCAGCGTCGATCTGGTGCTGATGGATTTCGTCGGCCGGATCAAGCTGAAGCTCCGCAGAACTTACCCCTATCCTATGCCGGAATGGATTTTGCCATTCGTCATCGAGGGTATCACGGAACTCGAGTCCAAGCTCTCTCCGGCCGAACGGCAAAAAATTGCCGGTGTCGGCATTGCCGCGCCGTTCGAATTGTGGAACTGGGCGCAGGAGGTGGGCGCGCCGCAGAATGAGATGGAGCGCTGGCGCGACGTCGATATCCGTTCCGAAATTGCGGGTGGCGTCAGCTATCCGGTTTTCCTGCAGAACGATGCGACCAGTGCCTGCGGTGCAGAACTGGTTTTTGGTGCAGGCCAGAACTACCCCGATTTTCTCTATATCTTCATCGGATCCTTCATCGGTGGCGGTGTCGTTTTAAATTCCGCACTGTTTTCCGGAAAGACGGGCACCGCCGGTGCAATCGGCCCCCTTCCGGTTCAGGGGCAGGACGGCAACACGGTCCAGCTTCTGAAAATCGCCTCCATCTTCGTTCTGGAAAACATGTTGCGCGAACGCGGCATCGATCCCCGTCCCCTGTGGTTCTCGCCGGACGAGTGGATCGATTTCGGCGAGCCGCTGGAAAGCTGGATCGGAAAAACGGCCGCGGCCCTTGCGCAAGCCGTCATCGCTGCAGCCTCCATCATCGATTTTTCTAGCGTCATCATCGATGGCGGTTTTCCGGATTGGGTCAGAGCAAGAATAGTCTCCGCCACACGCCTTGCCCTAAAACATCACGATCTTCAGGGTGTTACGCTGCCGGAGATCATCGAGGGAGCGGTCGGCAGCCAGGCCCGGGCTATCGGGGGAGCGAGCCTGCCCCTGTTTTCCCGTTATCTCATCGACCAGAATGTTCTGTTCAAGGACACGACAGGCTGAGGTTTCGGGCCCTGCCGAAATTTCCTGGCGGGACTCTTTGCCGGATTCAAATGGTCACTCGCTGGCGGCATGTTCCATGATCGCCGCCAGAAAAGCAGGGCCGTATCGTTCCAGCTTTGTGTCTCCCACTCCAGGTATCTGCGCCATTTCCCCCACAGAGGCCGGTCTTGATGCCGCAAGCTCAATGAGTGTCTTGTCGTGAAAAATCACATAGGGCGGAACGTTCTGTGCGCGGGCAATTTCCATGCGCTTCGCACGCAGCGCCTCAAAGAGGCTGCGATCGGCCTCCGGTAAAACAGTGGCGGCGGGCTTGCGAGTCGCCTGTTGTCGCGCCGAACGGGGAGCGGACGGTATCCTCAACATCAGGGACGGCTTTTCGCGCAGGAACCGCCTCCCTTCTTCGGAAATGGACAATCCCCCGTGACCGGCCAGATCAACCTCGATCAGGCGCAGCGCAACCATCTGGCGCAGGATGGCCCGCCAGGTGCGATTGTCGTGCTCTTTGCCGATGCCGTAGGTCGTGATCCGATCGTGACCAAAGCTCGATATCCGTTCATCTTCCATGCCCAGCAATACGCGGATGACATAGGCCTGGCCGAAACGTTCTCCCGTGCGGTAAATGCAGGACAGCAACTTCTGCGCGGCAATGGCACCATCAAACAGGTCCGGCGGTTCCGCACAGGTGTCGCAATTGCCGCAGGGCTCGCAATAGTCGCCGAAATAAGACAAAAGCACCCGCCGACGGCAACCGGCGGTTTCCGCGAGGCCAAGCAACGCATCGAGCTTCCGGCGCTCCATGTTTTTGCGCTGGTCGCCCGCATCCGACTCTTCGATAAAGCGGTTGCGCAATGCGATGTCTTCATAACCGTAAAGCATAAGCACGTCGGACGGCAGACCATCACGGCCGGCACGGCCGGTTTCCTGATAATAGGCTTCGATGCTGCTGGGCAGATCGATATGCACGACGAAGCGCACATCCGGTTTGTCGATGCCCATACCGAAAGCCACGGTTGCAACCATGATGACCGCTTCACCATGCTGGAAGTGGGTCTGGTTCGCCTCGCGGGCGGCCTTGTCCATGCCGGCGTGATAGGGCAGCGCATCACGCCCCTCCTCGCGCAGCCAGGCTGCCGTCTCATCGACCTTGCGTTTGGAAAGGCAATAGACGATGCCGCTTTCGTCCTCGCGACCCGTCAGGAAGCGCTTCAGCTGTGTACGTGGATTATCCTTTTCCATGATCGCATAGCGGATATTTGGCCGATCGAATCCGGCTATGAAGGCGTCGCTTCCGTTGATCCCGAGATGACCCAGAATTTCGGCGCGGGTTGGCTCGTCCGCAGTCGCCGTCAGCGCCATGCGTGGCGTATCCGGAAAGCGCTCGATCAACGTGTCTAGCTGGCGGTACGGGGGACGGAAATCGTGCCCCCACTGCGATAGACAATGGGCTTCGTCGATCGCGATCAGCGACAGGCTGATAGGTTGAAGCGCATTCAGAACATCCGGCTTAAGAAGGGTCTCCGGCGCAGCATAGAGAATATCGACCTTGCCAGCCCGCATATCCTGCCAGAGTGCCCGCCGCTCTTCTGGGGAAAGATCGGAGTTGAGAGCTTCTGCGCGCACACCTGCCTGACGCAAGGCGGCGACCTGATCAACCATCAGCGCGATCAGGGGCGAAACAACCAGCCCCATTCCCTTACGGGCGAGCGCCGGAATCTGGTAACAAAGCGACTTCCCGCCCCCTGTTGGCATCAATACAAAAGCATTGTTGCCTGCCATCACATGCCGGATGATTTCGGCCTGCTGTCCACGAAACGTATCGTAGCCATAGACGGTCTTGAGAATCTGCAAGGGATCGGTGGTCACGTTGGCTTTCTTATGAGCTGGGCAGTTTGTGCATCATGGCCAAATCAGGGGCTATCGCAACGCAGAAAGGCTGAATCACTCTCATAAAAAAGAGCGCCAATTGTGGATGATGCGAACTTATATAGATTTAGAGATTATTTGAGGTATTTTGCAAAAGAAAACCCCGCAGCTTAAGCTACGGGGTTTTTGTGAAGATTGGTTGCGGGGGCAGGATTTGAACCTGCGGCCTTCAGGTTATGAGCCTGACGAGCTACCGGGCTGCTCCACCCCGCGTTACCAGCGTAAATCCCTATTGGATTTATCGCGACCAGCGTAAATCCCTATTGGATTTATCGCGACCAGCGTAAATCCTATTGGATTTATCGCGACTGCATCACAGGGACGCTGTGATGTATACTTCCGGAGCAAATTGCCGAAGGCGATTTGTCTCCTTTAAGGGACGCACCGTAATTGGGTGACCGATTTGTTTTGGCACATTGTGCGCTGGATTATTATAGC